>NZ_JBKIYF010000002.1:0-123016 GCF_047085075.1 Halobacteriovorax sp. RT-2-3
TCTGGCCATCGCCATCAGCTGTTCCTTCTTCGTTACCGTCTCCATAACCATCACCACTATCGGTTTGCTCATTATTGTCGTTGTCATCATCATCATCATTGCCGCCGCTGCCCCAGTCCCAGCCACCATCGCCTGTTCCTGTGTTACCGTTGTTCTCCCAGCCGTGACTTGAACCAGAATAAGTAACTAGAATCTCTTTTTCATTATTTTCAAAATCAACATAATGAATTACAACCTCACGACCCATATCAAGATCTGAAGGTTTATAAAAAAGTTGATTATTAATCATCTCAATTCTACCTTCACCACTAATAATACTATAATTAACAGGAAGATTACCGC
This sequence comes from Halobacteriovorax sp. RT-2-3, assembly GCF_047085075.1. Classification (NCBI taxonomy): domain Bacteria; kingdom Pseudomonadati; phylum Bdellovibrionota; class Bacteriovoracia; order Bacteriovoracales; family Halobacteriovoraceae; genus Halobacteriovorax; species Halobacteriovorax sp. RT-2-3. Next base: position 343 of record NZ_JBKIYF010000002.1, read on the forward strand.
ATGCATAAGGAAGATGAAAACTCTCTAAACTAGAAAAGTTCACTTCAAAATTACTATTAGTTACTTGATACTTAAGATATTCATTTGGGCATGGAACACTAGCGGAGAACATACTATCGGCAATAATTTTTATGCCATTATTTTTAGTCACAACAACTTCATGAAGCTTGTTCATTAATAAAGATTCTTCGGGAAAGTCACAATAAAATCGATCATCTCCTTCTGGTAAAAAATTTGAACACTCATATCCAGAAATAGAGACTTGGTCACCTCTGTTAACAATGCCTTTCATTAAGTTACAAAAAAGTCGAAAATTTCCATCAATAAAGCGACATTTGTTCTCAATACTTTGAAATGTCTTACCAGTCTCAGTTCCAGGATCTGTCGCATTAGTGCTATTGCTCCCGGTACAATTGTTATAGCTCAAGAACAAACCAATAATAGTAAGAGAAATTAGTAAGGGCTTTCTATCTCTTTTTAGCTTTTGACAATAAAGATTCAATCCTTCTTGCATAATTTTCAATCTCTTTAAATTCATCATTATCCCTCAATTTGAACTCTTTTTCATTAAAGTCTTCATATTTTTTCAAAAGCCTATTGATACTATAAACTGGTCCGACAAAGGTATTTATAGTCAGTAGACAAATATAAGTTGTTACAATATTAAAAATTAATAAAACGATTACTATTCCTAAAACAAATGTAGTGATGAAGTCATTAAGATTGAAATAATTAAAAAATGAAATCGCATAAATGATAAACAATAAAGAAATAGAGACATTGATAACTAACATTTTAAATAAAATTTTTCTTGTTTCTTTAAACTTCAATAAGTGATTCTTTCGTTTATTTAAAACATACCAAATTTCATCCTTATATATGTTAATGTAGAATAGTAAACCGATCGTGCAAATAGTTATATAGATATCTGCAACATTAAAATAGAAATCTCCAACTAGATTAATAAAGTCTCTGACATATCCAAAGATAACTAAATCAAACACGTTACTTAAGATTGAACCAAAGAGACCCCAGATATAGAATAGAAAAGTAACTTTATGTCTCTCTATTCTATTAGTTACAAAAGAGCATACTAAAAACAAGATAACTACTAGACAGGAAAATATAGTGACTCTAAATGGCTGAGGAATTGAAAAGTCTAGGCCTCCAAAAAAATTATAATTAATGACTGTTCTAAAAGAAGATGCATCTTTAGCTACGATAAACTTTGTAAATTGATCAAATAATAAAATATGTAAGACAATTAGTGTTACATATAGATAAGTATATTTAGGAGTGTATTTCGTCTTAAACATGAACAGCTTATCGGAATCAGTGACCGTCTATTGAAAGATATCAGTATATTCATAATAAATGAATAAACGGTGAATAAGATATTTAAATTACAAAGTGATTCATATGATAGTTTCTATAAAGATTTTCAAGGATCTAGTATTTTAACATTATCGCAGGTTGAGGGGGCTTTATTGCAAAGGCTTTCCCATTGCGCCTGAGGCAACAAGGCCGACATAAACGTCGGCCTGTTGAAGTATTGATTCATTCCAAATGGTGGGGCGCTATAGCCGCGTCAAATCTTGGCTTTGCCAAGATGACCGCGGCTATTCCCATTCAATAGTGCCAGGAGGTTTAGACGTGATGTCATAAACCACACGAGTGATACCCTTAACCTCATTAGTGATGCGATTTGAAACACGAGATAAGAAAGCGTGTGGCATATCTGTCCACGTCGCAGTCATCCCATCACTTGAGTTAACCATGCGAAGACAAATAACTTCTTCGTAGGCACGGCCATCACCTTTTACTCCAACTGTTTTTACAGGAAGTAAAACAGTCAGTGCCTGCCAAGTTGATTCATAGAGATTGTGCTTATGTAATTCTTCAAAAAGAATTTGATCACTTTGTTGTACCTGGGCAATACGAGTTTCAGTTAATTCACCAAGAACGCGAATTCCGATTCCTGGCCCAGGGAATGGATGACGGTGAACCCAACTATGTTCAAGACCAAGCTCTTCTCCCATCTTTCTCACTTCGTCTTTAAATAGGTAACGAAGAGGCTCAAGAAGTTTTAAATTCATTCTCTCAGGAAGTCCTCCAACATTGTGGTGAGACTTAATCGTTACTGACTTTCCATCTTCTTCATGGGGAGAGATTGATTCAATGACATCTGGATATAAAGTACCTTGTAGAAGGTATTCAAAATTAATGCCGTGATTTTCTTGGTATTCTTTTACTTTCATTTCAAAGATATCAATGAAAGTTTTTCCAATGGCCTTACGCTTATCTTCCGGATCAGACTTACCTTCTAAGTTTGCCATAAACTCGGCCTTAACGTCGATCACTTCAATATTTAGCTGAGTTTTCTCTTTTAATGTTTCAATATGCTGGTAATCTTGTGGACGAAGAAGTCCGTGGTCAACAAAGAAGCAGTACAGATTATCTCCAATTACTTCGTGTGAAAGTTGAGCTGCAACAAGTGAGTCTACACCACCAGAGAAAGCACATAGAACTTTTGATTTTTCAATTCCACGCACAAGCTCTTTTGCCTCTTCAAGCATTTCAGTCGCATCCCAATCTTTTTCAAGTTTTGCGATATCTTTAAAGAAATGATTTAAAATATCCTTTCCATGTTCACTATGTTCAACTTCAGGGTGAAATTGTAATCCCATCATTGGACGTGTTGTATGCTCAATTGCAGAAACAAGACCGTTTCCTGATTCCATGACAAGATTAAAATTTTCAGGAAGTTTTGAGATATGATCAGAGTGAGACATCCAAACATTTACTTCTTCAGGAACTCCATCCATTTTGAATCCATTTATTAAATGAATCTTAGCATGACCGTATTCACCGATTGTTCCCTTCTCAACAACACCACCAAAGTACTTCCCCATTAGCTGCATTCCGTAGCACACACCTAGGATAGGAAGTTTCTCATTTTCAAAAACAAAATCATAATTTGTTTCATCTTCAAAAACTGATTGTGGGCCACCAGAAAGAACAAGAGCGTTAGGCTTCTTTCCTTCGCTAAATAATTCACGCGCTTTTTTTACAGTGATGATCTCACTAGAGTAACCGAGCTCACGCGACTTTCTTGTAATTAATTGTGTGTACTGTGAACCAAAGTCCACGATCCATATTTGTCTTGCACTCATATTTTATTATTCCTATTTTTTATTTTTCAATTTGATAGTTTGGCGCTTCTTTCGTAATCATGATGTCATGTGGATGACTCTCTTTAAGTGAAGCTGCCGTAATCTTTACGAATTGGGCCTTCTCTTGCATTTCGACAATTGTTGAAGCACCGATATAGCCCATACCACTTCTAATACCACCATTTAATTGGTAGATATTTGAAGCAAGGCTTCCTCTATATGGAACTTGCCCTTCAATACCTTCTGGAACTAATTTTTGATCATCTACATCACCTTGTCCGTAGCGATCTTTTGAACCAAGCTTCATTGCTCCAAGTGAGCCCATACCACGGTAAACTTTATAAGTACGACCTTGATATAAAACCATCTCTCCAGGTGTTTCATCACACCCTGCAAACATTGAACCAAGCATGACACAACTGGCCCCTGCAGCAAGTGCTTTAACAATATCACCAGAGTATTTAATTCCACCGTCTGCAATAAATGGGATCCCTGCCTTAAAACAAACATCAGCACAATCCATAACTGCAGAAAGTTGAGGAACTCCAATTCCTGCAACAACACGAGTTGTACAAATTGATCCTGGACCAATTCCTACTTTTACACCATCAACACCAGCATCGATTAGAGCGAGACATGCTTCAGGTGTTGCAATATTTCCTGCGATAATATCAACACTTTGATCTTTAGAAATAAGCCCTCTTACTGTTTTAACCATACCGATGACACCTTTTGAGTGACCATGTGCTGTATCAATAATGATACAATCAACACCAGCAGCAATAAGATGCTTTGCACGCTCAACCTCTTTATCACCTACGCCAATAGCAGCGGCAACTCTAAGACGTCCTAATGCATCCTTGTTCGAGTTAGGAAAGTTGATACGCTTTAAAATATCTTTGATTGTAATTAGACCTTTAAGCTTTCCATCCTTACAAATAATTGGAAGCTTCTCAATTCTATTCTTATGAAGAATTTTCTGGGCCTCATCGAGATCAATCCCCTCCAGAGCTGCAACAAGCTTATCTTTTGGAGTCATGATATCTTTAACTTTTTGATTCAGATTATGTTCGAAACGAATATCACGACTAGTAAGAATTCCTACAAGATAGTTTTCAGAATCAACAACTAAAACCCCTGTAATCTTATTTTTACTCGTCAGCCTTATGACTTCTTCTAAATGCATTTCAGGATTAACTGTAATTGGATTTAGAACAACACCTGACTCGAACTTCTTTACCTTCTCAACTTCCCACGCTTGATCTTCAGGTGACATATTCTTGTGAATAACACCAATACCACCCTGTTGGGCCATAACAATTGCAGTCTTAGACTCTGTTACAGTGTCCATGGCCGCCGAAACGATTGGAATATTTAAAGCAATATTACGAGAAAACTTTGTTTTTAAAGAAACATCTCCAGGCAATACTTCTGAATATCCTGGTTTAATTAAGACATCATCATAAGTAAGGGCCTGAGGAATTTGTGCAATAGACATAAGACTGATCCCATCTAAATAGTTAAAATATAAGCAAATAGTTGCTTATATTTTAACTGAGATCATTTTTTTATAATACCGGAAATTTTTCTTAGTAGGCTTCTTTGTAATCCTGACTATAACTCTCAAGATCATTAATTAGACTGTTTACAGCATCGCTATGCTTTTGTTGACCTAAATACTCTTTTCTCAAAGATGTCTCAAATACATCATTTTTAAATTCTTCATCAACAGGTGAAGGTACAGATGCAGGATTTCTTAAAGACTGAGGCTTCTCTGGCCTAAACTTACGCTCTGGACGTACTCCTTCTTGTGGAGCTTCCCTCTCATACTCACGCTCTTTTTTCATTTGAGTAGGAGCCTTTTCTTCAGAAGCAGGAACCCTAGTATTTGGCCCGTATACATTAACTTCTACATCAGATTTAGTTGTGTAGTCTGGCTTAAACTTCTTAAAAGCTTTCTTCTTAGGTGACTCTTTAGCCATTTCCTTAAGTTTTTCTTCATAGAATTGCTCAAGTCGAGTTGCTCTTGCCCCACCTTCTACTCCAACAGAAGCAATCTCTCGACGAGACTTAACTGTTTGAGATTGTCTGACAACAATTTCACCAGGCTTATTAGAAACCCTCATATCTTCTCTAAGAGTAACAGAAGCTGTCGATCTTTTAGGAGTCTTTGTATATAGCTCTTGCGAGATCTTATTGTCTTTATGCCTTGGTGCTCTAGCAACAAGAGTGCGTTCATTCATCGGTTTAACTGCAGGAAATAAAGAAGTCACAGCTTCATAAGCGCTAGAAGAAATAGGTGTCGGAACTCTTGGAGCACCATTTTCATAATCTTCTTTCACAAAAGAAAAGCGGCCAGGGCCAACCTGTTCTTTCATAAACTCATAAACATTATTATTAATTGTATGAGTACCTGTAATACTTAAAATTTGAGTCTTTCCATTTTCTGGATCATAAGAAGCAATATACTCTCCACTATCGTACGAAATTGTCGCATTAACAGTTTGAAGTTGAAACTTATCATCAGTATTTTCAATAGACTTTACCCAGATATATCCAGACTTAAGCTCAACTATTTTATTAAGCATTGAGACATAACTTGAACCTGAAACATGATACTCGTGATCAAAGTAATCTCTAAAAACAAGTTCAGCGCCTACTTCAGTAAAAATATCGTCAAAGTCATAGATGTAGCTTCCTGCATCTAACTTCTTTGTTTGTTGATTACTAGTTACAAAAACATTCCCCTGCACTCTTGCAACAACGGCCCTTGGAGATTTTGCCGTTTCGGCACCAAGAGCAACTGTAAAAAAAGTCGAGATGAATGCTAAGATTAGCAGACTAGTTCTTTTTATATTTCTGTACGATTTTCTCATAGTGCCCACTTAGGATATTCCATTCAGGAGTGTTTCTATATTTCTTTCTAAATTCTTCAACGACTGCAAAGAATTCGTCTTTACGATTTTGTTTTAAATAACTCATACCTAGCCATAATTTTGCACCTAGGTAGTATTTTGATGTTGGATACTTCTTAGTAAGATAAGTGAAATATTTCTCACTCCAATCATAGTGTTTTCCTGACTCATAACTTGCTACACCTGCTTGAAATAAGAAGTCAGCATCAAGCTCTTTTGAGTTTGGAAAGTTCTTTGTGTATGCATTAAAAAACTGCGCACTCTTTTCATAATTCTTAGAATCAAATTCTTTTTGTGCAATTGAGACCATCTCTTTTGCATCCCACTTATACACATCGTACTTAACGAGGTCGTTACTATCGACGCGTGCGACACTTGCAATTGTTCTCTTTGTATAACTCTCCTTTTTTGGAGCTTTATCTTTTAATTGTGTTTCGAGATAATAATTCTTACTTTCAAGAGTTTTGATTTTGTAATTAGCTTGCATAAGCTTATTGTTCATCTCTTGATTTTCTTTTGATAAAACTAGAATCTTGTCCTCTAACTCGTTAATGGCCTGGGCGCGTTTTTCAAAATGCTCCACATAGCTACACGATGTTAGCGACATCAATGCAAGTCCAAAGAATAAAGAATTAACGGTTTTCACTTTTTTTTCCTCGTTATTAGTACCTCTTCGCTCTTCTTTTCGGATAATGGACTAAAATATTTAGCAAAATTTGCGACTACGTATTTTTAAGGAGTTACAAGGTAGAATGTTAATATTCATTCACAATGTTAAGAGAGAAGCTTTTATCGTCAAATCTTTGTCAATTCCTAGATTTAGCGTCATGCTTTAGCGTATAATACCGCTAAGGTATGAAATTAATTAAGATATTTTAAGGAAAAAATAATGTACAAAATCCTACTGGCCCTAGCCATCACCCTCTTTGCCTACGCCGATAAAAAAGATTACTCAGACCTAGTGAAGGCCCAGGTAACAACGTTTGCTAAGAACAACAATAAGTACTTGGCCATTAACTTGAGAAATAAAGATGGTTGGCATACATACTGGCAAAACCCAGGGGATTCAGGTTTAGCGACAGAAGTTGAGTTTAAACAAGATGGCGATAAAATTGTACTGGATCTAGTGGAATGGCCAATACCACATAAGTTTATTGAGAAGGGTGATATTCAGACATTCGGTCACAAAGATGATTACTCGTATTTCTACTACCTAGGAAATTCATTTGATAATGCGAAGAATTTTGAAGTTCATTTAAAATACTTAATTTGTCATGACATTTGTATTCCACAGGAAAAGATAATTAAGGGTGACTTTGATGGTGGTGTTTTCAAATCTAAAGATAATCAAATCCAAGTAGCAAATTCTGAAATTGAAAAAAGATTTAATAACCTTCCTACTCTTAGAGAAACTCCAACATACCTAAATCTTCAATTAACAAAGTATGAAGGCGGACTTGCTCTTGTCTATAATATTACTGGTGAAAACCAAAAGCTTACGGCGGGACAAAATGTCCTGACACCTTATACAACGAGTCCAATCAGTTTTAAAAGAGAAGCACTCTATAAAGACACAAAAGGAAATCACTACGGACTCTACCAGTTAGATTGGGATGGAGAATACTTAGAGCCAGAATACCCTCTTCCGACAGATGGGCGTTTTGTTGAACCACTTGCATTTAAGTTTGTTTTTAATGACCCAGTTATCGGTGAAACATATCGAGTTGATTTTGACATTAATTCATTTGGAACAAATGAAGAGTCATTTAAAACATTCTACGCGAGACTAACAAAAGTTGATAATGATAGGCCTGTTCAAGATAAGAATATTGTAAGCAATGAGGAAGGCTCTTCTTCCCTACCTTACTTTCTTTTTATGGCCTTTATTGGTGGATTAATTCTAAATATCATGCCATGTGTTCTACCTGTTATCTCTCTTAAGCTATTTGGGCTAATTAAGCATTCGAATGAGAGTCGTTCAAAAGTATTAAAACATAATATGTTCTACTCACTAGGTGTCCTTGCTACATTTGCGGCACTTGCCTTTACTATTGTTGGCCTTAAAGCATCTGGTGAACAAATTGGTTGGGGTTTTCAGCTTCAATCACCAATGTTTGTAGCGATCATGGTCTTTGTCATCTTCACGATGGCGCTAAACCTCTTTGGTCTCTTTGAATTTAAAACTCCTGGTGGAACAAAACTTGGAAATGTTGAAGTTAGAAATACCTTCTACGGTGACTTTATTAGTGGTGTTTTAGCGACAGTACTTTCAACTCCATGCTCGGCTCCATTTCTTGGAACAGCTCTTACTTTTGCATTTTCAGAATCAAGTACAAATATTGTCATGATCTTTCTAGCAATTGGACTTGGTTTAAGTGCACCTTTTATTCTAACAGGAATTTTCCCTGCACTAATTCGCTTCCTTCCTAAGCCAGGTATGTGGATGGATCACGTGAAGAAACTTTTAGGATTAACTTTAATTCTAACAGTTGTCTGGTTACTTGATGTCTACTCAGCACTGGTGGGATCACCTGTTGCGATGATGTATATCAATTCGGCCCTTGTCTTCACATTCTTCCTTTTCTATATGAGAAAGAATATGACAAAGAAAGCTCTAGCAACCTTAATCATTGTTCTTCCTGTCTTCTACTTAGGCTATTCTGCAATAACAACTCCACTTAATACTGGTGGTAACGGAAACTCTCTTATCGAAGACAAAAAAAGAGAAGGCCTTAACTGGACTAAATGGACACAAGAAGAAATGAATAAGCGCATTGATGAGAAGAAGCTTACATTTATCGATTTCACTGCTCGCTGGTGTATCACTTGTAAGGTAAATGAAAAGCTTGTTATCAATACTGACTCATTCAAAGATATGGTTGCTGAGAATAAGATCGATCTACTTCTTGGAGACTGGACTCGTAAAGATGAGGCCATCGGAAAATGGCTAGAGTCTCAGGGAATGGTTGGTGTTCCTGCTTACTTTGTGATCAATGAGAATGGTGAGTTAATTAAGCTAGGTGAAACAATCACTCTTGGAAAAGTAAAAAAAGCTCTTGGAGTAAACTAACCAAGAAGCTTTGCAATTGCTCCTGGCGCAGTATTAGCTTGCGCTAGGAATGCTGTTGCAGACTCCATTTTAATCGAATCGAGGGCCTTTGCTGCCGTCGCTTTTGCAATATCTGTATCTTCTATTTTTGATCTCGCCGCTTCAGAGTTTTCATAATTATGCTGAAGATTAGCACTAGTACTTTCTACTCTTTTCATCGTTGAACCAACCTTGGCCCTAGAATGTGAGATCTTATCAATTAAAGCATCTGCAGCTCCCATTGCAGACCTCGCCCCTTCTTTTGTCAGAACGTTTTGATTAAGAAGCTTACGATTTGAAGTCATTACATCACTGATATTGTACTTGATACGATCATTCTTCTCTGAGTTACGAATACCAATTTGCATTTCAAGATCACGGCCACCATTTAAAAGTTTTGTGCCATTATATTCAGCATTTTCTTGAATACGTATGATTTCACGTGCAAGCTGCTTGAATTCACGGTTTGTATTGGCGCGATCACTATCGTTATAAGTATCAGTTGCCATTTGGATAGAGAGCTCTTTTAAGCGAATTGCAATATCTTGCATACTCCCCATTGTTGCATCAGCAACCTCGAGCATTGAAAAACTATCGTTTGAGTTTCGTTGGGCCTGAAGATTAGAGCGATTCTGTGCAGACATCTTTAGGGATATAGCTGCGCCGGCCGGATCAATTGCGGCCTGATAAATGCGCTTTGCACCTGCTAGTTTGCGAACCTCACTCGTCTGGTGATCGTTCACTTCACCTAGCATTCTTTGCGCCAGCTGTGATGTGACATTAGTCCCTACTCTCATCCCTGAAGACTACCCTTTAAATTTTCGGCCCTTTCCACCATGAAAGGGTCTACTACTTAAAATTTATCGGAAAAAAATGCCCAAAGTTTATACGTGTAAGTAAAAAACTTTGGGCACTTGTCTAGTTAGAATTGAGAGCCGTAAGCCGACTGTTTTGGTATCTTATTTTAATTAGCTAGCAATCTTCTGATCGCGATACCAGCTTTTAAAAGCAACTAAGACACCAGCAGCTGCTTGATAAACATTATCTCCTTTGGCTTTTTTGTGGAACTGATGTTTGTGACCGTTCACATTGGCCGAGAATACATATTCTGGACCTTTCTTATCGGCCACGAACTGAATATGACCCACATTTCTAAAGTCGTTTGAAATTCCTTTCAACTTTTTAGCTACGTAATCCTCAAAAGCTGGTGAGTGATCAACGTTGTGAAAGCTTAATTCATAGTTCATAGGACCTCCAATTTTTTCCTGTGTTCCTCTATGAATATATAATATCAGGCCAGCACAATTAATTATCTGAGCTATGTTAGATTTTTGTAAATTTCTCTAAAAGTAATAAATTGTTTGATTTGAGCATATCTGATCAAAATATTTTAGTGTTCTCATGGCCCCATTTTTATAATAAAATTAAAATGTTTTATAATAAAGGAGACGCAATGCGCTTATATGAATACATCCAACAGGGTGGCTTAATTATGTATATTCTACTATTTATCAATGTAGTAGGATGGGCAATCATGTTATCAAAAGCTTATTTTCTTTCAGTTGAAATGAAAATGACTTCTCAAACTTCAAGCGATATTCAAAAGAGGATAAAAGATAATGGTGAGCACATGGACACCTCATCAACTATTGAAATTGCAAAGCAGTACCTTGCTGGCCACATCATGAATGTTGAAAAGGGTCTAAACACTGTAAAAATTATTGCAACGATCTCACCTCTTCTAGGTCTTCTTGGTACAGTAGTTGGTGTTCTTACGGCCTTCCACGTAATGTCAGAAACAGGTCTTTCAAATCCGGCTTCATTTGCACAAGGGATTTCAATGGCACTGATCACGACAGTTGGTGGAATGATCGTAGCGATTCCACACTTTGTTGGTCACAACTACCTACTTGGTTCAGTTGATAAACTAGAGACAAAACTAGAAAAAGAAATCATGGAAAAAGTTCTATGAGTTCACGCACAAAAAGAACAAGACAAGAAGCAAATGCTGACATCACTCCATTGATTGATGTTGTCTTTTTACTTTTGATCTTCTTCATGACTTCAACTGTATTTAAGAAGTCTGAGCTTGCGCTACTTTTAAATCTTCCAAAGACAGAGTCTGGTGAAAAGGCTTCTGCAGATTCTAAAGTTTTAACAATTGAATTATCAAAAGAAGAAGTTGCAATTGCTGGTAAGAAATACACTATTGATGAATTAGATACTGAGTTAGCATCTATTCAAGATAAGAATAAACCAATTGATCTAAGAGTTGATCAAGAAGTTCAGTACTCGAGGCTAGTGCGTATTTTAGATGTGTTAAAGAAATACAGCCTAACTAACCTCTCACTAATCACTGAAAAGTAATTACATACTCGAATACAAATCAATTAAATTCTGGGCCGTCTTACGACGATGAAATTTTTCAACGAAGTTACGGCCCGCTTCTACCATCTCAAAGGCAAGATCAGGATTCGTAAGTACGTTGACAATTTGCTCACTCATTTCGTGTTTATTACTTGGATCAATATAAATCGTATTAGGGCCACCCGCTTCAGGAAATACGGATCCTTTAGAAGTAATCACAGGTGTCTTCGAAAATAACGCCTCAATAATTGGAATACCAAATCCTTCAAAGAATGATGGAAAAACAAATAAATCACTTCGTTGGTAAAAAGCTGGAAGGTCATCATTAGTCACATTTGAAAGAATCATGATACGATCTTCAAGTCCTTTAGAGTGAATATAACTTTCAACCTCTTTCTTGAAACTTCCACCATTTCCGATAATAACAAGCTTATGATTAATCGACTTCTTAATATCTGCATAGGCCTTAACAAGAGTTAGAACGTTCTTATTAGGCTCAATTGCACCAACATAAAGAATAAACTTCTCGTTCACACCATAGCGTTCAACTGTAGAAACCTGTTTCTCAATAGGAATTGGAGAATAGAAACGAGGATTACAAGTTTGATATACAACCTTGATCTTATTTGGATCACAGCCAAGATAATGAATTAAATCACTCTTCGTTTGCTCACATATTGCTAAAATAACATCTGCAACTTCTGTCGCGTACTTTATTTTTCTAAGATAAACTTGTCGATCGATCCATTTGAAGTTTTCAGGAAAACGTAAGAATAAGAGATCGTGAATTGTTACAACTGACTTGATTCCCGTCTTCTCAATACCGTGAGGTAGTTCATGAGATAAACCATGAAAAATATCAATCTCTAGCCTCTTTGCTTCATCTGCAACTTTAAAAGATCGCCATGCTGCTGGAAATTTTTTAGACCAAAAGTCAGAAGGTTTAACTACATTCAAATTATCATATTGATCTAGCCAGTGAATGGCCCTTGGGTCATCAAATTCTGGTGTAAAAAGATAATATGAGTTCTGTGAGTGATAGCGACTTAAACTTGCAATGAGGTCCCTAGAATAATTCCCTAGACCTCTGAAGTTATGAAATGCTCTCTTTGCATCAAATCCAATTTTCATTTGATTAGTATAAGGGAAAGGCCACTATTTGCCTATCCCTCACTTGGAACTTTTATCACTTGTCCTGCATATAAAGCAGAACCTGAAATATCATTTACTTTCTTGATTGTTCCAATCGATGTATTAAACTTACGTGCAATGGCAGTTAAGTTATCACCACGACGTACGCGGTATTTCTTATATGCAACACTTGATGGAACTCTTGTTGTAGAAACCTTTAGTCTCTGTCCAATGAAGATTCTGTTTCCTTTAAGATTATTCAATGTCTTAATATTTGAAACTGTTACACCGTACTTACGTGCAATATCAATTAAGTTATCACCTCTAGCAACTTTATGAGTAACGATATCGCCTTTAGTCTGATACTTAAGCCTTTGTCCAACAAGAATCTTAGAACCTCTAATTCCATTAATTCGCTTTAGATCAGTTACTCTAACACCTAGACGATTTGCAATAATTGAAAGGTTATCTCCACGTCTTACTTTATAAAATCCAGAAGATTTTTTATCTGAAGAGTTGGAAGCAATATTGATATACTTACGTGTTTCATACTCTGCTAATGAATCATAATCAGTAAACTCACTTGAAGGTAGGAAGATGCTTTGAGTATGTCTTCTTTGTACCTTTACCCACTTTCTTTTTAAATCTGGATTTAAAACTTTAAGTGTTTTTAAATCAACACCCTGAGCGCGTGCTAATTTGTAAAGATCAAATGAACCTTTTACGTTGAGTTGCTTTACTTTCTCAAAAGGACTATCTTTTGATTCTGTAATCTTCATTCCGTATTTACCTGGATTATTATAGATCTCACGTACTGCAGCGACCTTTGGCACGTAATAGATTGTTTCTGTAGGAATTAACTTACGTGAAACAAGTTTCATATAATCACGTGTCTTACCTTTTCTAATCGCTCTAATGATACCGTACTCACCTTTATTATAGGCAACAAGAGCAAGCTCCCATGAGCCAAAGATATTATAAAGATCTTTAAAATACTGAGCTGCTGCTTCAGTTGATTTAATGATATGAGTTCTCTCATCAACGTAGCTATCAACTCTTAACTTATATCTAATACCTGTTGCCTTAATGAACTGCCAAGGACCTACTGCAGCGGCCTTTGATTTGATAAAAGTATTGTAACCAGACTCGATTAAGCCTACAAAAAATAAATCTTCCGGTATACCGTGTGAGCGCATAATCTTTTCGATTACATTACGATAGCGTGCACCATTATTAACATATCTAAGAAATAAATCTCTTTCTTTTTCTGTAAAATACTTAACCCAAAAATCGAAATGTTTCTGGTGATAGTGAAGTTCAAGTTTATCCATATTGTTGATGGTGTAAGCCTTTACACTACCTACATCTTTAGATTTATACTTTACGACTTCCTTTACAATTACTTTTGGATTTTGTGCCGGTGTTTCACTAACATATGTTGGCTGAACGTTTGCACATGATACAAGAATAAATAAAGGTAATAAGATATTGATTTTTTTCATTGGGCTCCCAAAAAGCTTCAATACAGGTTTTTCTGTAATTTTACCAATTTACATATCTTACTATTTTAAATGAACACCACAATTTTTCGAGGGGGGGAATTTAATTCATATTAGACAAAATCACTTTTCCTTTTTCCCAAATAACATGAGGCCCTGAATCGTCTTTCAATTTTGTAAAACCATCAAAATCAAAATAATCAAAACCATAAGCAATATTGAAAAGTGACGCAATTCCCACTGTTGATTCAACCATGCAGCCAAGCATTGTCTTAAGTCCTAGCTTCTTTGCTTGTTGAAGTTGTGAGAAAGTCTTCATCAGGCCATTTGCCTTTGAAGTTTTAAGAACAACGCCATGACAAAGGTCTTTAAAAGGATCAAGAAATCGATGATCTTCAATGCCTTCATCAAGAAAAACATCGATTGGTGACTTTTCTTTTAATTCTTTATAAAGGTCGAACTCATTTCGATAAAGCGGTTGTTCGATAAAAAGTACATTCTCATCTTCTATCATAGCTAAATGCTCAAGTAATAATTCGAGATTACTCCCATATGACTCGTTAGCATCTAAAACGAATACACGCTTTGATTCATTTATAAGTTGTACCTGAACAGGAAATGTTTCATGTGTAATCTTTAATTTGATAACCCCATTAGTATCTGCATCATCAAGCAGCTTTCTTCCTTCTTCTATTGTTTCAAAAACTGGAAATGAGTCTAATGAGTCTACGCTTTTAACTGTATTAGTACCTAAAATTTTCCATGGACTAAGTTCAGTGGCCTTCACAAGATAATCTAAGAAAGCTGTTTCCACCCCTAGTCTTAGACGAGGAACATAAAAATCATATTGGTCTAGATATTGTGTTAACTCATTATATTGAACAATACCTGCATTTTCATAATCTGATGCAAAACGCTCAAGTTCTTGTTTTAAATCTTCGACGCAGATATTCTCTTTTGAACCATAGCTAATTTCCCCAACTCCCTTGTATTCACCATTTTTAAGAGTCACGTAGATAATCTCTTTGGCCAAAACCTCGGCCCCTGAAATCTTCCATGGTTTATTTAAGTTAACTAGTCGTGTATCTATTGCCCATTCCATATTATGCCTTAAAGCGTTAAAATAATTATTAAAAAGACTAAAATATGTTACCAAAAATAATTTCAAATATCACACTAGCATTTATTGCCATCGTTTTGGCCTACATGCTTGCGCCTCTGTTTAAAGAGTTCTTTGATGGAATCTTTAATCCTCATAAGAAATCAAACAAGTCTCATTCAAAAGAAGAGTTTGATGAGATGGTTCGAAGAAAGATTGAAAGAATGTCTGCTACAGGTAATTCAAACTCAACTCAAGCAACGGGGGCCAAAACAACGAAAGGATCTCAAAGAACCTTTCTCTCTTATTTTGAAGAAAAGAAAATGTTTGCAAGTAATGAAGATTTAAATTTCTTTATAGGTCTTCAGTCGTCTCTTCAGTGGGGAGATTTTAAAGAAGGTGAAGAGATATTAAATCTATTACGTAAAGATTTTAAATTTGATAAAGAAGAGCTATCTCCCCTAATAAATCCTTTTATAAAAAGTTTCTTTTGCAAGGAAGAGCTATTGAAAGTAGCAAAGCTAAACAAATCAAGTCTTTCAAAAGAATCCTTTCTGTCAGCTGCAACAACGGCATTTTTCTTTCAAAACATAGAAAGAATTGAACATAAACGCTTTAATAAACTAACACTAAAGCTACTTATAGCTTTATCCACAATAAAAAGTGATAGAGTAGCAATTCTTGAAGGCTTTATAAGAAGCGAAGAAATAACCTTACCGATTAAGAAAGACTCTTTATTTACTTCGCTGACAAAGAAGATGAACTCTTCATATGATGAGATTTTTGCACTTTTTCCAATTGATGAAAATAAATTAAGTGATGAATTTAGTTCACTAAAAGAAGAAAGTGACCGAAAAAAGAAATATAAGAAATTAGTGCAAACCTATCATCCAGATAAGTGGCAGGCAGAATTAAAATCAAAGATCATTGATGATCGTTTAAATGAAAACTTTAATAAGATTCAAAATATTTATAATAAAAATAAGTAATTGATATAGAGAGAAGTAAAAGATGCAAAAGAGAAAAGAACAAATTATCAATAATATTGAATGTGAGCTAATTAAGATTGTAAGCGAAACAAATGGTATCTCTTTAAATGATACCCTAGAGCTACTTGTGCACTCACCTAGTATTCGCGACAATCAATTATTAGAGAAGCCAGTTCTTGAATTTATGAAGCTACTCTCATCTTTTCAAATTGATGAAGTTGATATTGAAACTCTTCTCAATCACCCTGTATCAGATGCAGTTTTTAACTTTTTTCAAAAATTTCCAATTCCATACTACGAAGAACATATCCACCTAACAGGATCTTTAAATGCAGAATTTATCTATCCACGTTTAAAGAAACTTCTAAGTGGTAAGAATAAAAAAGTTTACGAAAAGAGAATTGCAGAAGTTTATGGAGATGATGCTCTCCCAATTAATAGTATAGAAGATGTCGATAACCTTATTCGACTTAAAGAAGGCGAACAATTTGCAACTTACCTTCGAATACTCTTTTTAGCAAAGCTTATCCTTACATCTAAAAAGGCCCATCAAGATGCTGCCTATCATATGGCAAAAGAATTGTACGAAAATTATAACGTCGGAAGTATTCGTCTAAAGTTTACATTATCTCGTGCTTCAAATATGGATGCAGAACAAATCCCTGGTATCGGAGAAGTTACTGAAGAAGATGTTGTTCTAGGACTTTATGAAGGTTTCAAGAAATTTCAAAAAGAAGTACCAAGTTTCAAATTTATTCTATCTCCGTCTTTTAGAAAAGAATTGAACTTCTTTGATGACATTAACTTTGAGACTAAGAAAGAACACTTTGAGCATCAAGTGGATGCCCTACTAGATATCTTGGAAAAGTATCCGTACTTAAAAGAGAACCTAGTAGAAGTTGACACAGTTGGAGATGAGAAGGCCCTTTATCGTAAGGCGCACTTTAAAGAGCTTAAAAGTGGACTACGTAAGCTTCAGTACCGTGGATTAAAGATTCGCTCTCACCATGGAGAGACTTGGTTGACTTTAAAAAAAGGAATTCAATCTGTCGATAATGCTATGAATATTTGGCATATTGATACACTTGAACATGGGCTAAGCCTTGGAATTAATCCTAACTATTACTACCACCGTCTCTTTCAAAGAATAGTTGAAGCAAATGCAAAACATCAACCGATTGATAAGAAATCAACAGAAGGACATGAGCTCGAAGAGATGGAGTGGGAATCTTATTCTATTGGAGTAAAAAAGAAACTCTTTAAAGGTGAGCCACTTGAAGCAGATGAAGTGACTTTACTATTAAAGACTAAATTTCATAATGCACGTGAAGTTGAACACTATCAACACGATATTCTAAACCGTATTATTCAAAAGAGTGTTTCACTTGTTGCGCTTCCATCATCAAACCTTAAGCTCACAGGAGTTTTCCCAGACTTTAAAGACCATCCATTTTCATGGTGGGAAAAGAAAGGCGTTAAGCTTGGGGTTGGAACAGATAATTACATTACCCTTTCGACAAATTTCATTCGAGAGATGCTGATTCTACTCTACTCAGACCCAAAGAACCTTAAGATCACAAAGCTTCTAATGCTTACGACTAAGGAGTCGAGAAGGCCTTATATTAGTAATCTTCTATGGGAAATGCGAAAGAAATACGCGAAGTAAGATATTAATATTACATAATACTAAACTTTTTTGCGCGGTCTTCCGACAAGTCTCTATCTATCTATGATTTATAGAAGCTATACGATGAAGGACGTAATTAATGACATTTGAGTACTCTCATTTCAAGTCACTAATCAATGTCGCTATTGACAACAATGCGAGTGACATACATATAAGGGCAGACGAAACCCCTTGCTTTAGAATAAGTGGTGACATGGTCGCCGTTAAATCAAATAAATTACTAACCCAAGAAAGCATCTACGATATCCTTCGCCTACTCGTTGGAGATAAGGAACAGCAAGAGCTTGAGGCAATCAAGGATCTCGATGGCTCTTTTGACTTTGAAGATAAGTGTCGTCTAAGATTTAATTACTTTAAATTCAACAATAAGAATGGCCTTGTTTTTCGTGTCATTAAAAAAGAAATTCCAAGCTATAAGGCCTTAGGCTTAAGTGATTCACTAAAACAAATTATCCGTGCTAAACGTGGACTAATTCTTGTTACAGGAGCGACAGGCTCTGGTAAGTCGACGACTCTTGCAAGTATGATCAACTATATTAATGAGCGTCGTGCAAAACATATTATTACAATCGAAGATCCAATTGAATATATCCATGAACAAAAAAAATCACGTGTCACCCAAAGAGAAATTGGAGTGGATACCGATAATTTTGAAGATGCTCTAAAATATGCTCTAAGACAGGACCCAGATATTATCTTACTTGGAGAGCTCAGGGATCAAAAGTCAATCGAAATTGCTCTAAAGGCATCTGAAACTGGTCATTTGGTACTAGCAACGATTCATACGACAGATGCGATATCGACAATTAGTCGAATCATTTCAATGTTTCCAGGTGAAGAACAGGCCGATGCACGAAAACGTTTGGCCGACTCCCTTTATGCCACAATCTCACAACGAATGATACGTTCAAAAAAATCTGCTAATGGTGTACGAGTTGCCCAAGAAATTATGGTCACTGGCCCAGGTGTTAAAGAATGTATTCGTGGAGATGAGCCTCTTGATCGCATCATTCCAATTATTGAAAATGGTGGAACAAATTCAGCAGACATCCCTTGCCAGAGTTTTGATCAGGCAATCCTTAATCTTCTTGAAGGTAATTATATTAGTGAGGAAGATGCTGCTAAGGAAGTGCGAAGCGCAAGTGACTTCATGAGAAAACTGATGCTGACAAAGTAGTAAACAAGAACGCTACCTCAAGAATAGAAAAGGCCCTGGTGGGGGCCAGGGCCAATCCGTCTAACGCGAATTAGACTAACTTGATGTGAGGATAGTAAGAAAAGACTTACATGGTATTTATTATTCGCCATTTTTCCCTTTTTATTAAGAGGAAGAAATTTCAGCAAATAAAAAGTAAAAGGCCAAGTACTTATGACTTGGCCTTTGTTAATTTAAAATATAAAAATAATCTAAAACTTTTACTCTTTTTTACCTTAAAAAATTATTTTTGATGTGAAAGAATCTCTTTTACGACTTTATCAACCAGCTTTTTTGCATCATCACATTGAGTCTTCCAATGTGCATGATCTAAACTAGGATCGTGATTCATTAACAACTCTCCTAAGGCCTTAGTGCTATCATTAAATTTTCTAAGTAGCTCAACTGATAATTGCTCATCATCCATTTCCTCAAGAACTGCCATCACATGATCAATATCTGAATTATCAATTAATTTATTAAAATCCATTTCTTATCCTTATTATTTCTTTGCTTCTTGAGCAATCATATCACGCATAATATAGATTGCTTCCTCAAGCCCTGCATCCTTACGTAGAGATGATACCCATTCTTCCTTACGTTGTTTAAAGTCTTCTTTCCACTGCTTTTCATCACCTTCTTTTACAGTCTCATGTGACTTTAGTGATTCTTCGAAGTGAGTAACAACTAAATCTTTATTTTCTAGATCTAGTTTTAGACTTTCTAGCTTCTTCTTATTTGCCTCTTCTTCTTTCATCCAAGAGTCAATATTAAGCTTAAGCTCAGTCTCTTTACGTCTCTTCTTAAGGTAAGCAACGCTCTCTTCAATCTTTTGCATGCGCTCATCTTTTTGAACACGTTTTTGAGACTCACTAATAAGCTTTTTCATATCATAAGACATACCTGCCCACTTCTGATATTTCTTTGGCTTAATTTCATCCCACTTAAGTGAGTAAGTTAAATCCTTTTCACGGTTTTCAGCATATGACATTGGATCTGGAATTACAATATCAGGTGTTACACCTTTATACTGTGTTGATACTCCATTTATTCTGTAGAATTTTTGGATCGTAAGTTTTAATGCTCCAAACTCTTCACCAATCATTTTA
This sequence comes from Halobacteriovorax sp. RT-2-3, assembly GCF_047085075.1. NCBI lineage: Bacteria > Pseudomonadati > Bdellovibrionota > Bacteriovoracia > Bacteriovoracales > Halobacteriovoraceae > Halobacteriovorax > Halobacteriovorax sp. RT-2-3. Next base: position 20,595 of record NZ_JBKIYF010000002.1, read on the forward strand.
TTTAGACCTTGATCAAGGCTATAGACAACCTGAACAGTCCCTTTACCGTGAGTAACTGCACCACCAACAATTACAGCTCTCTTATAGTCTTGCATTGCTGCCGCTAGAATCTCTGATGCAGAAGCTGAGTAACGGTTAACCATAACAATTAGTGGGCCACCATATTCAATACTTGGATCTTCATCTGCAAGAGTTTCAACTTGATTCATATAGTTTCTAGTTTGAACAATTGGCCCTTCCTTAATAAATAGACCTGACATAAGTTGTGCATCTGTCAGGGCCCCACCACCATTATTTCTAAGGTCAAGGATGACACCATTAACTTTTTGTTTCTTTAATCTTTTTAGTTCAGCTCTTACATCATCAGTACAATTAATCGTTCCATTAAATTCACGGTAGAATTTCGGAACATTAATATATCCAAACTTACCTTTCACACCTTTAAGTTCAAGAACTGAAGACTTAGCAAAAGAGGCCCCCATCTTAACAACATCTCTTGTGATACCAATTGACTTACGTGAGCCATCGGCCTTCTTAACATGAAGCTTAACAACTGTTCCTTTCTTACCACGAATGTATCTAACGGCATCATCAACTCTCATCCCAACAAGATCAACCGGCTCCTTCTCTGAGTCACCTTCGCTTACAGCAAGAATTAAATCATCAACTTCAAGTTCCTTTTGTCTCCATGCAGCTCCACCTGGAACGATTTCAACAACTTTGATATAACCTTCATCTTCAGATAAGACAGCACCGATACCTTCAAGTTGCCCTGACATATCGATATCAAAATCTTCTTTTCTCTTTGGAGCAAGGTACGCTGTGTGCGGATCAAATACAGCACCAACAGAGTTATAGAAAAGCTCCATATAGTCATCTCTTGTGTCTTTTAAAAGTCTTTCGAAATAAAGGCGATATTTCTTGTCGATAGCTTCGTGGGCCTTAGCTACGATTTCTTTTTCAGTTAGAATTTTTTCAGACTCAAGCTTCTTCTTTCCATTCTTTTTATTCTTAGCAGTCTTTTTAGCATTCTTCTTAGGATTCTTGAGGTCTTCTTGGTCTTCTTTAATCGAGATATAACGGGCCATTACTGATTGCTTATAAGTAAGGCGCCAGTTCTTTTCAAACTCACTCTTATCTTTTGCAAAATGTCTTTTTTCTGGGTCTAGCTCAACAACTTCATTTCCATGAAAGTTAAACTTACCTTTAAACATTTTCTTTCTTAAAGCATCTGCTTCTTCAATTCTTTGCTTTTTAATTTTCATGGCATCAAGAACAAGCTTGTAGTTTCCTGATCTCATCTCATCATCCATTAAAGACTCATACTTCTTAAGTTCTTTAACATCCGAATCATATAGAAATTGCTTTGAGTAATCGACTTTTTGAACAAATTCTTTGAAAGCATTTTTAGAAAGATCATCATTAACTTTTAATTTTTTATAATGAAGTTTTTCGAGAACATCGATTAATAAGTTCCCTAAAACTTGATCTTTATTAATACTAAATAAACCATTTTCCGCTCTTAAAACAAATGGCGTTGATAAAAGAATGAGACCTAAAAATAGTCCCAACGACTTTCGAAATTTCTTGTGCATTGAAGCTCCAATTCTAATAATATTAGGTAGTTCCTAAATTATATTTTAAAGCCTCTTCAGTATTAATCAAAGATTAATTATTCAGGAAGAAATTACTTGCAATGCACAATAAAATCTCATTCCGCTCATTTTTTTTCAAAGTTACCTTGAATATCATACTGATATACTTCAGCATTATTAACGCATTCTTTAATTAACTCTGATAAATCATGCTCTTCGCAAAACTCCATAAAGTACTTTATTTCTGCCTTAATTACTGGATGTTTCGGTGCAAACATTGAACAAGCGTCATCATGTGGAATAATAGATGTTTCAAATGTATCAATTTTTTTGGCCTCTGTAATGATGTCCAGCTTATTCATCCCAATAAGTGGCCTCATCACAAGCATCGGACAAGAACGATCAAGTACACTCATATTCTGAAGAGTCTGACTTGAAACTTGTGAAAGGGCATCTCCCATAATTAGGGCACTCGCCTTTGCTCTTCTTGCAAGATACGCAGAAGTATCCATCATATATTTTCTAAAAAATAATGTTCTGTAATCTTCCTTGCAATTTTTTGCAATATAGTTTTGAATATCTCCATAAGGAAGAACATATAATTTAAAGCTATCCTGAAATTTAGAAAGAATTTTTCCAAGCTCTAAAATCTTCTCTTTTACTTCCTCTCCAACATATGGATAGGCATAGAAGAAAGCAAAAGATTGTCTCACGCCTCTTCTTGCCATTAAATAACTAGCAACAGGTGAATCAATCCCACCAGATAAAAGAGTAATAGCATGTCCGCTTGTCCCTACAGGGAGACCACCAATACATGGAATCTTTTCCCAAGATAGATAGATCTCTTCATTCATGACTTTTACATCAACCATGAGATCAGGATTTTTTACATCAACTTTAAGTTCCGTATTTTTTAAGATTGCAGTTGCAATATAGCGGTTAATTTCATCACTATTTTTTGGAAATTGTTTAAGAGCTCTTTTTGTTTGAACTTTAAAAGTCTTAATATTTGATAATTGACTTAATTCTTTTACGGCAAGATCACAAACATAATCAAGATCTAATGGACACGCTCGCATCGGAGTAACAGAGCTTAGGCCAGCAACAGAAGTTAATCTATGGATTAGTTCTTCACTAAACTCTTCTTCACTTTCGGCCACTAGTCGCTGTTGATTATTTTTTAGCTTCCAAGATGTATGATGATACTTACTAAATATTCGACTTAGATTTGTCTGAAGTTTCTTATAGTAGCTCTTTCTGTTCTTACCCTTAAGCCATAATTCATCAACTGTTAAAATTAAACTTTTATACATCTTTATTATTCCTATTTAATTAAAAAACCAATTTCTTCAATAACTTCGCCAAAACCTTTTAAAAGGCCTTCCACCTCTTCTTGTGTTGTTGACTTACCAATCGATATCCTAAGAATATTTTTATGAAACTTCTCTTCAATCCCAAGTCCTGCAAAGAGAGGGTTTAATCCCTTAATCTTTGATGAACAAGCTGTAGATGAAGAGATCATGATTCCCTTGGTTTCAAGGTGTCTCATGATGATATCACTAGCAATTCCCTCAAAGAGAACACATAGAATAAATGGTGAAGTATTTCGATCCTCAAATGGATAACTTATATTTTTATGTAGAGCACTTAGCCCTTTTTTAATTACTTCTTTAAGAACTTCTGCTTTCTCAAATGAACTCTCTAAATCCTTAAAGGCCAATTCACATGCTCTCTCAAGAGCTACAACAAGAGAAGTAGGAGGTGTCGATGCTCTTAGGCCTTTTTCATGTGCACCACCTCTTAGGTAGCGTTTAAGAAATTGAACCTTACTTTCTTTAAAAATAAGACCGCCAATTCCTCTTGGACCTCCCATTTTATGAGCACCAAAAGTGACATAATCAATTTCAGAGTCTTTGAGTGTGAAAGGAACCTTACCAAAGCCTTGTGTCGCATCCACATGAACGAGACACTTTCTATTCTTGGCCTTCACAGCTTGCGCTATTTTTTCAACTTCAAAGTATTGTCCAGATTGTGAGTTAACAAGGCTGATACATACAAGTTGTGTTTCACTTGTTACGCCATCGACAATTTCATCGATGCTTTTATAACCTTGTCCATTATCAATGACTTTAGTGACAGAAGGATGATCTCCACTTAAAAAAATAATCCCCTCCTCAATCGAGCGAATCACCTGATTATTTGCTTCAGTTGCAGAAGAAGTGAAGATTAGGCCATAGTTTTTGGCCTGAATAAGTTTTAAGATATTACTTCTAGCATCCTCAATTTTCTTAGCACATTCCTTTCCTGCTAAATGCTTAGCAGCAGGATTTGGATAGTCCAGTTCGAAGCTTTGCGATAAAACTTCAATAACTTCAGGATAGAGCTTAGTTGAGGCAGCGTGATCAAAATAGTACATAATTTGCCTTATACCATGTTTTAAACAGTAAGTACCTTAAATAACGATATTTTTAGACACTGTCCATATACTAAACACTCCAAGTTACTGAAAGCTCGTATAAAACTGCCCTATTTCTTGGCACTTTTCTTGCTCTATAAAATACATATGAAAATAAGATACTTTATCTTTATATTAATCGGAGTCTACTGGCTTTCAAATACGGTTCATGCAGTTGGACCTAAGGCCAATGACTACCTCTTTCGCTCTCAAGTAAAAATTGAAGAGTTTAATAACTTTTCAAAGAAAGGACTGGGCCATCTTGCGGCCAGAAGTCTTAACGAATCAAAAGATTATCTAGAAAGATTAGCACAGATTAAGCACGAACTCTCCCAAGAACAATTAAATCTCTTAAATGAACTACACGAAGAAGTGACTCAAAAAGAAAAAATTGAAGCCGAAACAATCAGCACTTGTGATTATCGAAATATTGAGCACTATAAGGAGATTGAAAAGCTAAAAGAGCTAAAAGTGAATGGTAGTATTCTCACATTCAGATCTCATAAGAATCTCTACTTATTAAAGGCCAAAGAAGTCCAAAAATGCCAACAATTCAGTACTTGGATGGAAAACTTTAACGAAATCTCTGTATAATGTTCATACTAACGCGATACATGGTGAAATTAGTGAATTCATTCAATATGATTTCTTCATGAAAACAAGAAAGATGAAATCAGTAATCCTAGTATTAATGTTAAACCTCTTAGCTTCGGCAACACTAGCTTTTACTAAAGATAGTGGGAAGACGATTCTAATTTCAGATATCGACGACACAATTAAAGTTGGCCATATCAGATCAAAGGTCGATGCCGTTTCAAACGCCTACCGTACAAATAATATTTTCCTTGGCATGGCCGACCTTTATCACATCATAAAAAATCGCCTCGATGCAGATGTTTTTTATCTAACAAATGCGCCAGAGGAAGTGATGGCATGGTCGCACAATGAACTCCTTAAAAACGGAAACTTCCCAGAGGGAAGCTTGGAAATTAGACCTTTTAAAGTATCGAGCAAGGTATTTAAAGCGCAAAGACTTCAAGAGCTAATCGCTGAGAATAGACCTGATACAGTTATCCTAGTTGGTGATAACGGAGAACACGATAACTCTTTCTATAATGGTATCAAACAGACTTATCCAGGAATTAAGTTTCATACTTTTATACGTGCTGCCTACAACTTTGATGAATCAAATGAACTCTACAAAGGTCAAGCAAGTTTTGTTACACCATTTGAAATCGCAGATACTCTTTATCAGAGAAAAGTTTTAGAAAGATCTGACTCGAAAGAGCTTTTAGATAAGCATCTTCAAAATTATATGGAAGAGTACCTTTTAAGAGATAAAGGACAACTTTATACTCCTCACTGGCAAAGATGTTATGGACACGAAGTAAATAGCGGATCAAGCCTATTTTCAACACTACCTAAAGAGCTGACAAAGAAGATCTCAATTCTTTGTCGAAATTACGATAACTAGTATAAGAGTTTAGATATCAATCCAGCACAATCTACTTGTGCTGGATACTTTCTCTTATGGCATTTCGGTCAACTCGAGAAAAATGCCTTGAATCAACAGGAACACGGCCAAATTCAACTAGCGCTTCACCAAGATTCCAATCATTTAAGATTTCACTAATATGTTCTTTTATCTTAACTTCACCCTCAATCAGACACAATATCGTATCATTGACTTGAACGAGAGCTGCTCTTTGAACACCATCAATTCGGGCCAATTCATTCTCATAGTGAAATGTTGGAACGAGCTTGCCATTAACCTTTAAACAATCTTTGAGTCGCCCAAGAAGATAAATCTGTCCCCCACTCACATATCCAACATCACCAGTGAGGTGCCAAAGTCTTCCCTGTTCATCCCATCTCTTAGTCGTTTTATTGGCTGGATGATTATCAATATACTCTTTAATAACATGAGGTCCACTTAGACAGATTTCTCCCCAAACGACTCCTTCCTGAAAATCAAAACCATTAGCGACCTTATCAATCTTAGTATCTAAAACTTCAATGATATGCCCCAACTTAAGTCCAACTTTCTTATTTGAAATATACTCTTCAATTGGAACAAAACTAATGGGCTCAACTTCAGTAGAGCCATAGATAATATGAATCTCAACCAACGAACAGGCCCTATCGAATTGTTCCTTCACAAAACTTGCATGCTTTGTCGATATTTCAGCACCACCAATGATAATACTTCTTAACGATGGAATTTTGACATCATTTGATGCAAGGTAGTCAGCAAGTCTTTTGATAATCATTGGATTAGCACTAAATCGCGTGACACCATATTGATTCATTTGCGCAATAACCCTCGAAGCATCAAACTCAGCTAATTTACGATAGTCGATATCTGGGAAAATTGTGGTGATTCCAAGGCCCAAGTTTTGTAGAACAAGAGTTGGGAAAAATGGCATATCAACTTCATCTTCTTTATGTAGCCAAAAATATTCTGAGACAATCTTTTGTGATAAAAAGATATCAAGACTTCGATTTGCCGCCTTAGGTCTTCCAGTGGAGCCAGTTGTAAAAGAAATAAGTGTCTGAGCATCTTGCTCAATTGGTGTTTGCGAGAAATTAAGATTATCTTGCGCTCTAATACTTGTTAAAGTTTTAGTAAAAAGACAATTTTGATCAAACGTAAAGCGCTTCATCTTCCACAGAGCAGGAATTAAAGGCGTCCATTTTAAAAGCTCTTTAACAGAGATGATCCCTTGAGCATTTGCATCTTCAATGGCCTGCTTAAGTTTATCCTTTGGCATAGTAGAATCAATTGAGACGACAACTGATCCCATATAGAACAATGCCACCATTATCTGATAAAGCTCCAGTCGCAATGGAATGAGTACGATAACTCGATCCCCTTTCTTTATTCCAGCATCAGATAATGTCTTTATCCATGCCCCAACCTGAGACATAAACTCGCCATAGTTCTGATCTTTATTTTGATAGATCAAGCATCGCTTTTCTAAATTATTTCGAAAGTGAGAATCCAGGTAGTGACATCCATTTATCGGTATACCTTCGTAATCCAGTTCTTGCCTTATATCTTCAATTTTTTTCATATGATAATATTAAATGAAAATAATATAATTTGTAATGTTAGGTAGTAAATGTATCTATTAAGTAAATTTGATTCTCTTCTTACAACAAAAACACAAGTTGGTGGTAAGGCCTATAACCTTGCTAAGCTTGAAAAGTGTCGTGTTAATACACCAGATTGGTTTTGTATCACTAGTGATTACTTTCAAACATTAGTTGACCAAAATGAGGTATTAAAGCGACTCATCGTAAGCTACACACAACTTCAATTTATTGATGATTTAAAAGAACTAATTGCAAAAATTCATGCTGAAATTGATAAGTGTGAAATTTCCATTATTGATGAAGTTATGGAGAGAATTAATCCTAATATTCACTATGCTATTAGAAGCTCAGCTGCTGATGAGGATGGTAGTCACTTCTCTTTCGCTGGACAATTAGAGTCTTTTCTCTATGTTCAAGGAAAAGATAAAATAGAAGATGCCATTAGAAATTGTTTTAAAAGCAACTTCTCTCTAACGGCCCTTACATATCGCTTTAAAAATCAAATCCATCAATCGACACCAAAGATGGCGGTTATCATCCAAGAGATGATTGATCCTGAGAAGTCAGGTGTTCTCTTTACGGCCAATCCAATTAATGGATACAGAGACGAGATGCTTATTTCAGCAAACTACGGTCAAGGAGAAGGTGTTGTAAGTGGTGAATGCAATACTGATGAATACACAATCAATGACCTTGGTATCATTAGAGATGAAATTAGGGAAAAAGACTATAAGATTATTGCTGACTACGAAAACAAAACAACAAAGAAAGTTGAAGTTACAGGAAATGATATCAATTCAAGTGTCTTAACTCACGCAGAAATCATTGAGTTAAATAAGCTTGCCCTAAATATTCTTGCATTAAAGAAGAAGCCTCAAGATATAGAATTTTGTTTTCAAAATGGAAATATCTATATTGTCCAGACACGAGATATCACATCTCTTCCAATGGATAAGCGTGAAGACTTCGCCAATGTTTTTGATAACTCAAATATCCAAGAATCATTCAATGGAGTTACAACACCCCTAACTTTCTCTTATGCCTCAAAGATGTACTACAAGGTCTATCATCAACTACTAGGCTTAACTGGGCTAAGTGAAGAAGAGTTAAAAAAGCACGAAAAAAGACATAAGAATATGATCGCTCTTATTGAAGGTCGAGTATTCTACAATATTCAATCTTGGTATAAGGGGCTCCTTTTGCTTCCGTCCTTTAAACAATCTAAAGGAGATATGGAGAAAATGATGGGGATTACAGACCCTGTCGACTTTATTGAAGATAAAGACCTACCTTTATGTGAGAGATTAAGAATGTTACCAGGTCTGATAAAAACCTTTGGTAGTCTTCTTTGGTATTTCTCAAAAATAGATAAAGTTGTTGCCGACTTTATGTCTGATTTTTATAAAGTTTATAATGACATTGATTTCACCAAACTCAATAGACTTAATCTTACTCAACTCTATGATCTAACTGAAGAGCTCGATCAGAAGATCACGAGTAAATGGCACGCTCCACTTATAAATGACTTCTACGTTATGATGATGAATGGTAAGATGTATCGCTGGATGGATAAGCTTGGTGTTGAAAATGCAGATATCACTCTTGGAAATTTATTATCAGGAGAACATGATATTGCCAGTACTCAACCGACTAAAGAACTTTTAAAAATAAGTGATGAAATTAAGAAATGCGATCAAAATCTTAAGGATCAATTCCTAAAACTAGAAAATTCAAAAGTTATGGACTTCTTCTATATCAACAATAAAGCCATTTTTGATTTATGCCAAGATTATATCGAAAACTATGGTGATCGCACAATTGGTGAGCTTAAGCTTGAAAGCTTATCACTGAGAGAAAGCCCAGACTTTCTCATCAATATTCTAAAAAATTACGTGATTAAAGAAAGCCTAAGTTATGAAAGCTTCATTGCAAATGAGCTTGAACTTAGAGAGTCTGAAGAAGAAAAGATTGAGCCAATAGTTAAGAAAAAGCTTTCAATTTTTGGAAGAAAACGTTTTTATAAAGATCTGGCAAAACTTAGAAAGGCCATTCGTTATCGTGAAAACACAAGACTTCTTAGAACAAAGTCTTTTGGTATCTCACGTCAAATTTACCGTGAAATGGGAAATCAATTAGCAAACTTCAATCTAATTAGTACACCAGATGATATTTTCTTTTTAACTCTTAGTGAAATTGAAGAACTAAAAGATGGGCGTATTGTTCAGACAAATCTAAAAGAACTAATAAGCTTAAGAAAGTCTGAGTACGATTCATATGAAGATGAGGAACCTGGTCATCACTTTAAGACATTTGGCTTCGTTCACGCAGGAAATAAATTTATCTATGAAGGCAATACAAATCTTGATCATGATGGTGCATTAAAAGGTATAGGATGTTACCCAGGTCACATCACAGGAGAGGTTGCCCTACTCTTTAAGCCGGATGATGGAATTGATGTTAATGACAAGATTCTATGTACAGTAAGAACTGATCCAGGATGGGCACCATTATTTCCGTCAATCAAAGGACTACTTGTAGAAAAGGGATCGACACTTTCCCACTCAGCAGTTATTGCTAGAGAACTTAAGATTCCTACAATCGTCGGAGTTCCAGGAATTACAAAAATTGTAGAAAATGGACAAGATATTGAAATGGACTGTGAAAAAGGTCTAATCAACTTATTACAAGAAAATCAAGAATAAATAAAGGCCTCATAAGAGGCCTTTTCTTTATGAAACTCTTTTATAAAATTTTATGTCGTAAACTCCGACCTTTTCTTTCTTTATAAGATCTTTAAATTCAGCTGTGATATCTTCAAAGCCTTCTAGTTCCGGCGTATGGACACGTAGATAATAACGGACACAAATAACTCCACCAATAGCAATTGATGGCCTTGCCTTCTTAATAAAATCCTTACCTAGTTTATCATCAAAGTAACTAGGAACATCTGAGTAAGAAAAGTAATCAAATTGATACTTACCACTTTCAAGCTCCGCAACCACATCACCAATATGATAATTAACTTGCGTTGTCTCTATGCACTCTTTAAGCTCAGAATAATTTCGACAACGAAGGGGTGTATTTGTCAAAGTAACTTCACCAAAAAAGCACAGGCTTAAGAAAAAATTATCTTTAATCAGATTATTCTTAAATAGACGAGCAAATCGGTTTCGATAAAATTTCACATAACTTTCTGGGATATTCTTTCTAATGAAGTCACCTCGATACAAGAGAGAGTTCATTAAGGCCTTATTTCCTACAATTGATAAGACAACTGTCCACTTAACCTTAAAGCTTACTGTATCCATTATATTTAATTGCTCTTGAATTGTTTTACAATTTCTAAGGGCCTCAATAATACGATGTCCTAAAATTTTACGACAAAGCTTTGAAAAGGTAATAAATGTTTTTTCCCATGATCCGGCAAGTGCCGCAATTTCATTGGCCTCAAAATAATCATTAAGTCCAACATTAGCACCAACTGTTTTTAAAATCGCGGAATCATCATGGTATGCTCTTAAATAATCCACTTCTTCAAGTGCAAGAATCGCCTTCTCATACGCTCTTGCCCATTCAATCTGAAGGCCCGATACATCAAAGAGGTCTAACTTTGAGTCAGTATTTGTAATAAGGTATAACCCTCTTGGTCCTGCACCACAAATAGAGCCAATTTTTTTAGGAGAAAGTTTTTCACAAACTTTTGACTCCATCTCAATATCTTCATTTGCTAGTGAGTAATTTAATTTGTCAGTAAAATATTTTGCCATGTCACAATTATAGTTGTTTTCATTATATAATGGTACAAAGAAAATAAATTCAGATGAGGATGTATGAGCAAAGATATAAGTCATATTACAATAGAAGATTCATTTATTAAGAGATATTTAGCTTGGTCAAACGAGCGCTTCCCAATGGCCAATGTCATCTCCGGTCTAATAACTTTCTTTGTCATGAGTCGCCTTGCTCTATTCTTACAAGATAAAGCATTAGATTTTACACCATTAGATATCCTAGGGGCAGTTGCTGTAGTCGGACACTACTTTGTCTTAAGAGTATTTGATGAACATAAAGATTTCAAAGTTGACTGTATTAATCACCCAGAGCGTGCGCTCCAAAGAGGCCTCATTAAACTTTGGCACCTAGATATTATTGCTGCAGTTTTTACTATTATTGGATTAATTTATTCTGCTTTAATTTCAAATAATTATTTAACGCTTATTTGCTACGGCGCTGTTTATCTGTGGTCCATACTTATGGCCAAGGAGTTCTTTATTGGTACATGGCTAGAAAAGCGCTTAACGCTTTATTCAATTAGCCACATGCTCGTTTCTCCTCTTATTATTATTTGGATTATGTCGGCAAAATGGCAGGTTCCTACATTTGAATTCTATGTTTATCTTATTCTTGCCATGTCTTTTGCATCAGGTTTCTCATATGAATTTACAAGAAAGACTCGTGGCCCTGAAGAAGAGACTGAAACACTTGACTCATATACAAAGATTTATGGCACAGGTGGAAGCGTTCTCATTATCACATTAATGAATATGATAACTCTTGGATGTTTTCTTTATCTCATCCCACTAATGCCGAATCTACGATCAATTCTAGCAGCAATGGGTATCGCAGGTTTTGCAGCTGCTCAATCGACACTTTTTAAATATTTAAAAAAACCAAGTCTTGAAGGACGTAAGAAGAATGAAAAGTCATTCGGACTCTTCGCTCTCCTACTTTATATCGCTCTTATTGTAGGTGTTTATGCAAATTAATTTAGACCGACTTACCCAAGAGCAAAAACAAGAGTTCCTTCTTTTTAAAGATAACGAAGCAATCTCAAGTATTGAACAATTTGTTGATGGCGATGCTTCAGCAATTTTCTTTCTTATTGATAAGCAAGCGTACTTTGGTTTTTGTAATGGGAAGCTATCACAAAGCTTTATTGAGGCCGCCAAAGATTATCGTGAAAAGTATGGAAGCGAAAAGATGGTTGGGCCATTAAATCTTTCTACATATAATAGCTACCGCTTAAAACAGAATGAAGATCTACCTCATCACTTAATGGAGCCCTCTTACGACAAAGAGTTGTACGAATTATTGAAGTCTCATGGTGAGATCTTTGAGAGTTATGTAACTTATGAAATTAATGATTTTGATAAGCTCTTAAAATGGTCTGAGCAATTTGATGAAATTGATGATTCACCAATGACTGAAAATTATGACCTAAAAGTAATTGATGGACAATTTTGGCTTGATAACCTTGAACGATTTTACCAAAGTGCTGATCAAGTTTTTGGAGAGAATATCGCCTACTCACCAATTTCATTTGAAACATTCAAACTTAAGTATGGCCAACAAGCGGCTGGCCTTATTTGTCCTCATACCTCACGTGCTCTAATTTCAAAAGCAGACAATTCAATTATTGGGATCATCCTAAATTTTGTGGATCCCACAGCAACAAATATAAAGAGGCTCTTAATTAAGACTATGGGAGTCCATCCAGATCATCGTTACATGGGGCTAAGCTTCATTTACCTACTTAAGGAAATTATCCCCCAAGTAAGATCTCATTATGAGCAAGCTTATCTATGCTTGATGCGAGACGGGAACCTTCCCTCACTATTTGCGAAAGATATTTCGCAGAAAACTCGCTACTATCACCTATTCACTATCTAAACTATTGATTTTACTAGTATAAAACTGCCGTCTACTGTGTAGACGGCCATAGTACAATTTTCAATCAAACGTTCTCGTTCATCTTTATAAGCTATATTTGAACTATGAAGATCAATGAAATTAGCACAAATTCAGCTTCTGAGCAGGAAGCAAAAGTCGTAAAGCAGAAGCTTTCGGCCCCATCTCGTTTTGACTACTCTGAAGCGGCAAGGCTAAATCGTATTGCGATTTTAGAGGCCCAGTGTGGGGAAAATCTCGACTCAATTCAAATAACAGACCTAGATGGATTAAACCTCAAGGGTAATATTGAGTCTTATGCTGGAAGTATTTCAATTCCAATGGGAATTTGTGGGCCATTAAAAATTAATGAGAAAGGTGAAAAGGAAGATTTATATATTCCAATTGCAACCTCAGAGGGCGCTCTAGTTTCTTCGATCACTCGTGGTGCACTTGCTGTTTCTTTAAGTGGTGGCTTCAAGGCCAAGGTTTTAAGAAAGCGTATGTACCGTGCTCCAGTTTTCACATTTGATGATATTGACCATGCTGATGAATTTATCTCATGGCTAGAAGATAACTTCGATACGATCAAAAGTATTACTAAAAAGTATTCAAACTTTGCAGATCTAAAAAAGATCAAGCCAGTTCTTATCGGTCGCAATGTTCACGCGAAATTTATCTATGAGTGTGCCGACGCTTCCGGACAAAACATGACAACTGTTTGTACGTGGCAATCATGTCTTTGGATCAAAGAAGAGCTTTTAACTTCAAAAATTAAACTCGTTGAATTCTTCTTAGAAGGAAATGGTTCAAGTGATAAGAAAGTTTCTGTTGGTTCTGCAATGCAGACTCGTGGAACATATGTAACTGCAGAATGTGTAGTGCCAGAAAAAGTATTAAAGCGTATTCTGAAAACATCAAGTACTGATCTCATCAATCTCTACTTAAGATCACTACCTATTACTCGCCTTGAAGGAATGACAGGATATAACGTAAACGTTGCCAACGCTGTTGCGGCCATTTTTGCTTCAACAGGACAAGATCTTGCTTGTATTCATGAGTCATCAACAGCTGTTCTAAATTTTGAAAAACACGAAAAAGGTTTATACGTAAGCTTAACTCTACCTTCACTAGTTATTGGAACTGTTGGAGGTGGAACAGGACTTGGTCACTATAAAGACTGCTTAAAGTCGATCGGTTGTGCAGGAGCAGGAAAGGTCGAAAGGTTTGCAAAAATTATAGCTGGAGCGGCGCTATCTCTTGAGCTTTCAACAATGTCGGCCATCTGTGGTGGACAGTTTGCTTATGCACACGACAAGCTTGGTAGAAATAATCCGAAAGATCAGCTTAAAACGAAAGATATCACAAAAGAGTTTATCAATGAAAACTTCACTGATCAGTCAACTCTAGTGAAAGAAAGTGAGTCAATTGAACACGACCACAAGATTAATATTGAAAATGGAATTATCACAGAAGCTACTTCAAGAGTGGTAAACAAATCTCTTGGCTTTACATCACTAGAGATCAACAAAGAAGATAAAATAATTCTGAAGTCAAAACCCCTTGATACTGACGTAATTGCAGGTTTTGCGGCCATTGCAGGTTTTGCGGATAGTGATATCAGAAGAAAATTCATTAAAACAATTCACAATAATGAATTTACGAAATGTCATATTAGAGAAATTGAGGCATACCGTATGGTTTCAAAGGATTTCTCTCGCTATATGCCAGAGCTTCATGGAACATATATAAATGCTCAGAAAGAAGCATACCTTCTTCTTCTAGAAAATTTAAACTTTTCTCAAATTGAGTTAATGAACACTCAAGGATGTTTAGAATTATGGATAAGCTCAACTCGTGAATTAATTTTTGATGCTATATCTAAGATTCATCAGAACTTTGCAAATTCACAAGAAGTTTCTGAGTCGTCTCTTAACCTTGGAAAAGTAAATATTGATAAAGACTTAACGAAATCAATTATCACTTATATTCGTGCACAAAACTACATCAGTGCAAAGACAGAGGAAAAGTTAGAAGAAGTTCTAAATACTTTTGAACAATGGTCAAAGATCATCAACGAAGGTCCAAAGACACTTACTCACAACGACTTTAATCCAAGAAATATTTGTTTTAAAAATGGTCGCCCATGCTTCTATGACTGGGAACTATCTCGCTACAACTCTCCATATAGAGACCTTGTGGAATTCATGAGCTTTACAACACCAAGTGGTGAAATTGCGAATGATATAAATTATTACTTCTCAAAAGATGGGCTTGAACTATCTAAGCAAGAAAAACTAGAAAATATGTTATCTTGTGCAAATGAATATCTACTTAACCGAGTCCTATTCTACTATGTAGGCCACAGTGTAAATGAATATGAGTTCATGCCACATATCTTCAATAAAACACTTGAGATCATCTCATACCTAGAAGGTCAGCTGAATGCGTAATCTCATCGACAAGCTACTTTCAAATAAAGATCAAGAAAAGAAGGTTCTCTTCTTTTACAAGAACTTTAAGCTTGCTAGCTCACTTTCTATAAATGAGCTTATGGAGAAGGCCCGTGTCATTGCTTCTAAAATTAAGGCAAATGATATTACTAAAAAAAATATAATTCTTTCATTTGAAAATGAAGAAAACTTTGTGACTTACTTCTTTGGTATCATCCTATCAGGTAACGTACCTGTACCAATGGCATCAAGTGCCTTAATGCTAAAAGATGATTACCAAGAATTACTATTCCAATTCGCATCTGCGGCACAAACAAAATATATCGCAGCAAAGAACTCTCCAGAGGGCTTTACCAATATAGCAAAATTTAATGACGCTGAGATGGCAACACAATTTGCAAATCCTGAAAGCAGTGAAACTTGTTTTATTCAATTTTCTTCAGGATCAACTTCTGAACCAAAAGGAGTTGTGATAAGCCATAGCAATCTACTTGCAAATAATGATCAAATTAATCAAGGGATCAAATTGAGTGATTCTGATTCTATTTGTACATGGCTACCTCTTCACCATGATATGGGGCTGATAGGAAGTCTGCTCACTGCTCTTTTAAAGAATCTTGAATGTCATATTATTCGTACTCAAGACTATGTCATTGCGCCTCATAAATGGCTTCACCTTGTTTCAGAGACAAAGTGTAGTGCTCTTTGTATCCCAAATTCAGCATATTATGTTTGTGCAACTAAAATCCCAGAAAAGAAGTTAGAAGGTCTTGATCTTTCTCATATACGCTTTGCTCAATGTGGAGCTGAGCCAATTAAGGCCAATGTTTTAAAGGCCTTTAGCAATCGTTTTGAAAAATATGGCTTCAATACTAATGCCATTATGCCAGTTTATGGACTAGCAGAAGCGACTCTTGCAGTAACTTTTCATGAGGTTGGTACACAGTTTGAGACTGTCACGATTAAAGATGAAGAGTTTATTTCTTGTGGTAAAGTTCTAGCACCGACTCAGCTTGAGATTAGAAATCAACACCAAGGTGTTGGTGAAATCTATATAAAAGGGCCATCAGTATCGACTAACTATTATGGTAGAGAAACTCATCTCGAAGATGGATGGCTAAACACAGGAGACCTAGGCTTCTTAGATGAAGAAGGTAGGCTCTACGTAACAGGACGAAGTAAAGATCTCTTAATCTGCAATGGTGTTAATATCTTTGCAAATGATATCGAGTTTATGGCCGCAAAAGTACCTGCGGTAAAGCTTGGGCGTATGGTTGCTTTTTCAATTCAAACAGATAAGAGCGAGAAACCTCACCTCATCATTGAGCTAAATGAGAAGTCAAAAGAGGCCCGTAAAAAAGTCAAAGAAGACGTGGCAAATGCTCTAAAATCAAAATTAGCACTCACAGAAGACAATATTTCAATAGTGCCAGAGCTAACTCTTAAAAAGACAACTAGTGGGAAAGTAAAACGCCAAAATGCCCAAAAAAGATACATGGCCGGAGAAATTACAAAAATCGAGAAAAACTATCGATTTAATCTTATATTATCTCGTTACATAAAAAATAAATTTAAGTTTAATTTCTTAATTAAAGAGAAATTGGGATAAATAGATGAAAGAGCAAATTTTAAAATATTTGAATGAAGCAATTGCTGAAGTTAGTGATGAAAAAGAGATCACACTGACTTTAGAGACTAGCTTTATCACTCTTGGGCTTGATTCTTATGATGCCATGTCATTTATTGGACGTCTTAAGGAAGATTTTGAAGAACTACCTGTAACAATTTTTTTACAGTGTCAAACAACTCAAGACCTAATTAATTACTTAGAAAAAAATCATAACGAAGAACTGAGACAAGTACTTTCATAATTGGAGCTAAGATGGAAACAAGACTTATTAGCAAATTAGAAAAACTTAATAAGCAATCTGTAGAGCGTGCTTTCACTGTTGATGCACTTGATTGGTCTAAACCAATCGATAAGAATCTCAAGTGGACACCAGAAGAAATGGTCACTATCTCTTACTTACCTAGTTATGATCTGCTTACTGAAGCACAAAAACTTAGATTCAATCAATTAATTGGACTCTCTATTTGTGAGCAATTTATTTGGTTTGAAAATGTACTTCTAAATCCGGCACTTAAAAGCTGTAAAAGAATCTATAAGCTTAATCCTCAAATGACAGAGGCCATTGATCACTTTATGGAAGAAGAAGATAAGCACGGTGAAATCTTTCTTAGAATGCTCATGAAGGCAGAGCCAGAAAATTATTCGAAAGAGAGTCCTCTTCGTATTTTTAAACTTGGACCAGTTCAAAACTTTATCATGAAGGTTGTTACGACATTTCCAAATATCTTTCTATGGTGGATTTGGATTGCCCTATTCTTTGAAGAGAGAACATTAGATATTTCTAAAAAATACAATAAGGCCCTTAAGGCCGGTGAAGTGGACTGGAACTTTTGGCAATGCCACTACTATCATATGCTTGATGAAGTAAGACATCAGCAAATTGATGAGTGTTTCCTTGCTGCTTTTTATGACAAAGCAAATCCTATTCTTAGAAAGATTAATGCCAGCGTTTTTGTGAAATTCATTTCCTCATACTTTGGTCCAAAGAGACTTGCAGGAAGAATTCTAGAGCTAATGCAAGAAGAGTTCAGCGATCTTTCACAAGAGACAGTAAATCAATTAAAGGGTGAATTTGAGTCACTTCGTACAAATGTAGAATTTCAACGAAGTGCCTTTTCGAGACAGGGGCTTGGCCGTACTTATGAGCTACTGGCCAAATATAATGAGATGGATGGTTTTTGGGATCTACTGCTTGAAGAAAGCAAAGAAGATCACATCGGAAAAAATCGATACGTACGTGGTACGCATTCGACAATTCTAAACTAGCCAAATAAAAAAGGGACCGCAAACGGTCCCTTTTTTTATTGTAAATCTCTTTTTAAGCTTGTTAGTAATTCATCTAAATCAAAAGGCTTATAAAAGAAACGAGTCACCCCTTCCTTCATAGCTTCTTTCAAAGAAATATCAGCTTGACCTGAAACAAAGTAGAAAACTTTTTCTTTTTGGCTATCGTTGCTATTTGTGCAATCAAGGACAACCTTTCCATTACCATCTGGCATTTTATAGTCAGAAATTATGGCATCAAATGTTTTTCCACTATTGATAAGCTTTACAGCGCTATTTCCAGAGTTGGCGCACTCTGTCTCATAACCTTCAAACTCAAGCTCTTCGGCCAATAGTTCTAGAATATCTGGTTCGTCATCGACGATTAAAACTTTGTACGGCATATGTTAATTCTCTTCTAAACGTTAACAACGTAATTATAGTCATGCATCCTATTATAAACAGGATATTTTGTAAAATAAAATACATTGAGAAACTATATCTCTTAACCATCGAGGCCAAGGCCTTGTTATTTAAGATCGTTTCAACAAAAAATGGCGCACTGCTATAGTAAAAATCAACAAATGCTGCCCCTAGCGTCGTCTTCATCAAGTACTCATCGCGAATGACACGAAAGTAATTCAAGACATAATGATCTCTTTGAAAGCCTGCAGTCACGAGATAGCACTGATTTTGCGACAAAAGCTTTTCAATTGGCTTCGGTTGATAATTTCCAGTTTGCGTGGCCAAATCAGCATTACTCACACTCCCTGGACCGACATAGCCAAAATGATCAAGATATGAAATTGCTGAACTGTAGGTAGTATTATTAGTAAGGTTAGTTACCTTTACATTACCTTCATTTGATTGATCTTCAACAATTCTAATATCATTAATATTTCTCGTTACAACTCCACCGCCACTTTGCACGTAAAGGGCCATTCGAGAAATATAGGCACCATTACCACCATGATCACCGGTGTACTCAATAACAGCAGTCTGATCCCCTGCATATGTACCAATAATGTTAAGTGTTGCACGAGTTCTAATATCAGTAGCTGCTGCACTAATAACAAGCTTAAAGTAGATTGCTCTACCAACAGCATCCGGAATCTCTACTTCTTCATTTGAGCTGTAATCAGTATCATTAGGCATAAAGAATAACACTAATTCAACACTGTCTTTAATAGAAGCGATAGAGTCTGTAATACCAGCACAATTTAGCTCACTCGTTGAACAGATATCTGCAAAACTTACAAAGGGAGCTTCAACTTGAGAGCTTGGTATTTGAGTAACAATTCGAAAAGCAGGATTTGAATTGTCGTTATCTTTTAATGCAACGTAAAGCTCTTCATTAGTGTAAGCAAGTGAGTCAACATCCTGTAAGTAGAGACCACCTAACTCAGATGTTTCATCTGCCAAGTTTGGGCTTAGCCCCCCAGAGTCTGCAGTATAATAAGCAAAATCTTGAGTTCCCGTCCCAAGGCTTAGGGGAACATAAAGAGTAATTGCGGCTTCAGGAGTGGAACCATCTCCACCCAAATTATAAAAAAGCTCATTTAAGTTCTCACCTGTAGAATTTCTCAAGTAGAAGATTGGCTCAGTTTTGTCATCCAGACTCAGAGACGCACCGTAAGCACTAGTGATTGTAAGGTAAAGAAAAATGAAGATTTTAAATAATTTCTGCATAGTAAAATTATGGGTTAAGTTTTATTCATGGTCAAATAATTAAAGATTTGGCATGATAATCAAAATAGTTAAGTTGTTTAAATGACAAAGGTTTGGATCAAATTATGAAATATATTGTTCTCTCAATACTTCTGCTAACTTCTTGTATCGGAACTGATGGAATCAAGGATCAGAGAAAAGTTATTGGCAGTATGGCAACCGCCCTTTCTAAGAAGTACCCAAGCGTTGAAAATATCGACTGTGACTACCTAAAAAGACGCTTACGTTTAAAAGATAATCGCCTCGTAATTGTAGATGCACGAGATATTTATCAATTTGAAGTTTCTCACATTGAACGCGCAATTCCTTTATCGAAGCTTCATGAAGTCTATCCTCAACTTCAAGGCAAAGAAGTTGTCGTCTACTCTACAATTGGAACTCGTTCAACGAAGGCAATACTCGAGCTCTCTAAAACTAATCCTAATACAAAGTTTACAAATTTATTTGGTGGAATCCTCGAGTGGCTACAATGTGGCCAGAAGATTTATCTAATGGGTAAGGAAACAAAAGAAATTCGCTTCGAGAATGACGCCTGGAATATCATCCCAGAAGGATACAAAGCAATTCTCCCATGAAAGTAATAAGTATCAATGGCCAAATTCTAGAGCGAGAAGAAGATGCAAAAATATCTGTACTTGATCGCGGCTTCCTCTACGGTGACTCTGTCTACGAAGTAACGGAAGTTAGAAATGGTAAAATTGGTTTTCTAAAAGAGCACCTTGAACGCTTACAAAACTCTGCTTTAAAGATGCACATGCATCTTCAACTCAACTTTACTGAATATGAAAAGCGCATTGTAGACGTTGCAAAGAAGCTGCACGAAGCAGGTCATGACAGATGCTATATACGATTAATTGTCACACGAGGAGAGGGAGAAATTACTCTTGACCCGCAAGCGGCCAGTAATCAAAATGTCATTATCATCGGTAAAGAGCTTCCTGAAAATCCTAGCACTTGGTATGAAGATGGTGTTGAGGTAATTATCGCTTCAACTCTTAGAAATCCAGTCAAGTCGATGGACCCAAATATCAAATCTGGAAACTATCTTAATAATATCCTTGCATATAACGAGGCCAAAGAAGCAGGCTACTTTGATGCCATCATGCTTAACCAAGATGGCAATGTCACAGAATGTACAACGAGTAATATCTGGATAGTAAAAGATGGTATTTTTAAAACGCCCCCTATTGCAGCTGGACTTCTTAAAGGTATTACCAGAGAAAATGTTATTCGTATTCTTGGCGAACAAGGCATCCCATTTGAAGAGGTAAACTTCACGGGAAGTGAGCTTAAAGAAGCTGACGAATGCTTTCTTACATCATCAACAAAATACCTTGTTCCAATTGTAAAAGTTGACGATACAACGATCGGAAATGGAAAACCTGGAAGTAAAACTATACAAGTGCTTGATATCTTTAAGTCTGAACTCTGAAACTTATATAATATCTAATATTTACATCCTTTCCCATTGACAATAGTGGCCATTGTTCGCTATAAAGCTTCAGTTACATCCGAAAATATTAAGTAAGATTGATGGGCCTAAGGCGTTAGCCTTTGAGATGTGATGTAACTTTTCCTTGTCCCTAAAGTCTTTTTTATTCAAAAGGAGCCAACAATGGCAAAGAGTACTACAGCGAGATCACGCTTTAAAATCCAAAGAGCACTAGGTGTTGAACTTCCAGGTCTTGGTAAAGCTGGTGCATTAGCACGTCGTCCATACGGACCAGGTGTACACGGTAACAAAAGAAAGAAAATTTCTGACTACGCCGTTCGTCTAAAAGAAAAACAAAAACTAGTATTCCACTACGGTCTAAGAGAAAAGCAACTTGTTACTTACGTTAAGCAAGCTAAGAAGAACACTGCAGGTAAGCCATGGATGGAAGTACTTCTATCTAACCTTGAGTCAAGACTGAACAACGTAGTTTTCAGACTTGGATTTGCACCATCAATGATGGCAGCTTCTCAAATGGTTTCTCACGGACAAATCCTAGTTAACGGAAAGAAAGTTGACCGTTCATCTTTCATCGTTGGCCAAGGTGATGTTATCTCTCTAACTGAGAAAGGTTATAACAACCAACTTTACAAGCAAACTCAAGAAACTCCACGTTTCGCAGCAGTTCCAGCTTGTTACAATGTTGAAGGTACAGATAAGAAGAAAGCAACTATGGTTGCTGCTCCTCTTGAATCAGATGTACCATTTGAATTCAACTCTCAGCTAGTTATTGAGTACTACTGGAAAGTAAAGTAGAACCTAATTACATTAGGCTTGAAAATAAAAGGCTCCATTTATGGAGCCTTTCTTATTTTTGGGATCTAATTCTTGTCGAACTTAGCTCTTGATACTCATGAGGCTTAAGATAGATCACCTCAAGCTTTGGATTAAACTCTTTTATCTTAGCTTCCACTTCCCTATACTCATCCATTTTCTCATCACGAGGCACAACATAGATTTTTGAAAGCAGCTGACATACTTTTTCAACTTCATACCATTTTAAAAATGAGCCAAATGTATCATCACCCATCAACCAATTAATATTTGGGTATTTAACCTCTTGCAGCCACTCATATGTGGGTCTTCTAAGCTTCTGGGCCCAAAAGCCCGTATAGATAGGAAATCGAGCTCCTGTGGCATCTTTGATCTTTAGATACTCTCCGTACGGATCCTCTTGTTCATTGGACTTCCAAGGGCTGTAGTCTAAGACAATGATAATATTGTCTTCAAACTCACTACATTGATTTAGACACTCAAGATGCCCTTGATGAAATGGATGAAAACTTCCTCCAAACAATGTAACTGTCGACTTCGTCTCAGAAGAATAAAGCTCTACACTATTGGCTATTTCATCTAATTTGGACATTACTTAAAAATCTTTTTCTTGAAGTGTCTTTCTTCCGCTTTGCTTTGCACGCTCGGCCGCAGAATCGCATTTTACTCTAATGATATCAGACAAGATTTCCATGACATTTGCAGAAGTATTTAGGCCATGCTTATCCTTAATATATTTCTTAAGTTTTGAGGCCACAATTAAGATATCTTTATCAGCAAGGTTAAGAGTTTTTTTATCACTTGAAACTAGAATGCGACGAGGCTCTTTCCTGTCTTTCGACTTATTTTCTTCGCTCACGTTATCTCCATTTGAGTTCATTAAATAATCAACTTTCACATATATCTCCAAGTCTAGTATAATATTAGTGTAACTTAAATTTAAATCTAATAAACCAACGAGCAAAATATGAAGTTCTCTTGCGAATTTAACGATATTGAGTATTTTTTCACTACTGAAATCGGCCCAGACACAAATGATAAATACCATTTATTTCTATCTGGTACAAAGCTTACGAAGTACCAAAATAATGAAATGAAATTTCATACATTAACGATAAATGCTAAGTATGAAGGTCAAGAGCTTAACTATTTTATCACTGGTATCCCCCTGTCTCTTGATGAAGAAGAGCAAATGGAAGAGCTAGAGGATTTCTTTGAGGCCAAGGAAATTTTTGAAAAAATAGAAGATGCCTTTGAGCTTCTTTTAAGTGAGCGCAAAGCACCTCCATGGGGTCTAAAGGAGTATAAATAATGAATCAACAACAAGGAATTCTCCCTAATAACTCTCACAGTAAAGTCATGGGATATCTATTGTGGCTTTTTGGATTTATGGGAGCTCATCGCTTCTACTATGGTAAGCCTATCTCAGGAACGATCTGGATGCTAACACTAGGCCTTTTAGGGCTTGGCTGGCTAGTAGATATCTTTCTAATTCCTTCTATGGATGAAGAATGTGATAATCGCTATTATGAGGGCGTCCTTGATTATAATATCGCTTGGATTCTTCTAACATTTCTAGGTGTCTTTGGATTTCATAAGTTTTATCAAGGAAAGATTCTTATGGGGATACTCTATCTTCTAACGGGTGGCTTCTTCCTCTTTGGCGTTCTTTATGACTTTTGGACACTTAATGAGCAAATCGACGATATCAACAAAGGTATAGCATAAAAAAGGCCCTCACACAGAGGGCCTTTTCATTTAGTTAATTTTGATTTAATTAAAAACCACAACGTCCTTGATAAAGGTAAACACGGTCGTAGTCTCTAGAAGTTGCATCAAAAGTCGAGTAAGTTTGACCAGCATCTGCAACATCAATTCTAAATACTTTAGAAATAATGTCATCACGGTACTCAACAAAACGACGACCTGGGTAGCGACGATATACTGTCGTACACTGTCTTCTTCTACTGCTACAAACAACTTCAGGAATAGTAATTTCACAGAATTCATCACGGTGGCGAATTGGTCCACGCTCGATATCAGTTGTGATCGTTCCATGAAGATCATAATTTAGAGTTGTGTCGGCCTTATCAAGTGTAAACTCTCCATTACTTGGAAGCTTAAACTTCTCATCGAATTTAACAGTTAGCTTTTCACCAGCAACTTGAATCTTAAGCTTTCTCTTACCGATAAACTTCAGCTTAGCTTTGTACTCACCTTGAGCAAGTGAAATACTATCATCTTTAGACTTAAGCTCTACAGCAGAGTCAACTGCTAGAGTACCTTTAAATTCAGTCTTACAACCAACTAATAGCCCTAGTAATAAGGCAAATGTAAAAAATCTCATATCCCCTCCATATGATGAAAATAAAAATAAATTGTATTTAAAATACAAAAAATGGATTGTCCATACTTGCATAAGTGCCATGAAATTTATACTTATTTCGAATCTAAACAAAAAACTGATAAAGAACATGTTTTCTATTTCATATTTGTAGTAAGTTAATACTGGACAATTTTCTTAAATTGTTTAATATTGACGCAATATCGACTACTTAAACGGAGACCCCATGGAAAACACTAAAGTTTACGAGACGTCTATTGTTCCTAAAGGTGAAATGCTAGAGCCAGTTAGAGATACAGCATATATTGCATCTTCTCTGACGATTGAAGTTCTTCACGTTATGACTTTCTTTGTGATCTTTGCCTTCATCTTTGCTGGAATTTGGAAAACAGCAGTTAGAATGGAGAAAAGAGAAAAAGAAGGATCTAAATCTAAAGTTACTGCTTAATTAAAATTCAATATGAAAAGTTACTGGCCCGTCGTTATGTATTTCGACGGCCATGCTTTCTCCAAAGACTCCCTTCTCTACAGGGACAGTGCTTTTTAGTATCTCAACAAACTCATCAAATAATTTATTTGCAACTTCAGGCTTGGCGCTTCCATCAAAGCTTGGTCGATTACCTTTCTTACCATTCCAAGAAAGAGTGAATTGTGAAACCGCAAGAATACTTCCTTCAATATCCACAACAGAACGATTCATTCTTCCTTGCTCGTCTGCAAATATTCTTAAAGCAAGGATCTTCTCACAGGCCTTTTGGATTGTTTGTCGGTTGTCGTCATGTTCAATACAGACTAGTAAGTGAAGGCCCTTAGATATCTGGGCCACGACTTTATTATTTACTTTTACATTAGAACTAGAGACTCGTTGAATAACTACTTTCATTAAACTTGCTTATACTCTTCAATTTGTTTTAATTCATATTGTTTTTTAAGGTTCTTAATCTTCTCTTCGTAACTTGAAACAAGCTGATCTCTAAGTCTTTGCGAGTCGCTCATTTGTCTCTCTAGCTTTTTCTGAGCAAGATTAAGTTTTCTTCTCATATCTGTATTGTGATCTGCTGTCATCTTCTGTTTTTCAAGATTATGATTATGGGTCATACGAGATGTTTTTACTTCATTTTCTCTTTTTACCATTTTAAGGCGAGTGTTAAAGTCGTCACGAAGCGCTTGGAATTGTTTCTCATACTGATCCTTAATATGATCCAAATTTTCCTTCATTTCGCTTCTTTGCATACGAGACTGTTCTTGAAAGAATTCACTTTCAGACTGCTGCTTTCTCTTTGAAGTTGTTCTCAGCATATATAGCTTTTCTTCAGCATCAGCAATTGACTTCTTTAAGTGCTCTTCTTGAACTTGAAATTTACTTTCATATGATGCCTGGATATCAGAGATTTTCTTATCCATTTCTTGGCGATGAGATTTTAGTGTATCTGCATACATCTCGTGATTACGAGCATTGATCTCTTCTTTTTCTTCTCTAAATGAATCTTGCAAAGACTTAACTGTTTCGAGATTCTTCTCTTCTGTACGAATAAGATTATTTCTAAAGTGATTTCTCTGGCCATCCATCAACTCACGAAATTGATTTTCTTTTTGAACAATATTGTCTTCAGCAACCTTTTTTTCATAAGAAATATTTCTATTATATTGGGCCTTTTTAATTTCATGCTGTCTTTGAGAGCGAGCTTGTATCTCATCAGCATTCGCTCTGGTCTCACTTTGAAAATCGGCCATACGGGCCTGTTGCTCACGAGACTGATCCTTAACTCTTTTTGTTACCGCATTGTCTTTTTCAACTAACTTATCCTCAAAATCTTTAATGACTTGAGAGTTAAGCTCTTTTAAGCGATCTATCTTTTGTTGAAATTTATCTTCAACACCTTTTTGCTCCATTTGGCTCATCGACTGAGAATTTTTGAAACGAGCAATATCGAGATCATGATCACCTTTGATATCTTCTCTTTTACTAACCTGATCTCTGATTAACTCAGAGACCTCTTTTTCGTGACTGAGTCTTTGGTCTTGTAGAGACTTTTGCGTTTTCATATGAAGATCGCGAGCAATTTGATCAACACCTGCTTGCTTTTCATTAATTTGACGAAGATAAGATTGGTTTGCTTCTTCCAATGCATTTTTCTTAGAAGCAACTAAGAAGTCTTCACGTCTCTTGCCTTCATCGACAACTTTTCTAAGATTTTTGTCAGCGGCATTTTTAAGGTCACGATTCTCTAGAGAAAATTGTGACTTAAGCTCATTTAATTGGTCACGATTTCTTCTTACTTGTGCTTTTTCACGGGCAGCGAAGTCAGCATTAAGCTTTTGATTTGATTCACTCGTGTGCTCATTTAATTGCTTAATCGTATCTTGGAAACGGTCTTGATTAAGTGCAATTCGCTCTTGTGATCTTTTATTTTGTGACTCTAAACTACTTTCGTATGTAGTATCTCTTTGTTCAATAGTATCTGCATAAGCTTGTTTTAAGCTAGCAAGCTTTTCGTCGAATTTAGACTTTTGATCAGTGGAAGTCTTATGAAAGTCTTCTCTAATTTGCTCATTTCTTTCGCGAAAGAATTCTTTTGACTTGGCCATAGCAAGCTTGGCCTTCTTTGCAGCTTCATCAAGTTTTTGCTGATTATCCTCAATAAGGGCCTGCTGCTTCTTTGCGTGCTCATGCTTAATATTATCGATTTTATGAGAATTCTTATCTTGAATATTTTGAAGATTGGACTGATAGCCTTCACGAATATGATTGAGCTGCTTTCGCTGCTCCTGATTCATTTGAGTAATTTTCTTAGAGTAATCTTCGACTTTCATAAATTTACACTACCGCCCGTCCTAAAAATTATACCTTCTTTATAGTCTCGCGTTCACTAGGCAAAGAGTGTCATGCCTAAATAGCTGATTTTTCAGTTGTGCTAAGATATTTCAATGAATAGTTTAAGTGATGATAAGAAGTACGATAGTTTCCTAAATATGTGGAGAACACTAGTTTCTCTGACTCATCTCGATAATATTGTTTCAGAACAAGAAAAAACTCTAATTCAAGACTTTATCAACAATGCCAAGCTTGAAGATAAAGATAGACTTCAGCTAAAAGAAGACCTGATTCAAAGACATCGCCCAGATGAATTCATTCATAAAGTAAACTACCCTGCTCACTTAAGCCAACTCCATCACCTAGCAAATATTGTCTTTCGCTCTGATGAGCTCGACCCAAAAGAAGAAGCATTTCTTAAGAAAATCCTCGATGATATTGAGGCGAAGATTGGTATTCTTAACGCTACTACCCATAGCGCTCATGCTATAAGTGAGCTCAATAAAAACAATCTAAAGAATACAGTAAATGGACCAAAAAGTGCATTTGCAGAGATCATTCGCTTCTTTTCGAAGTAGCGACGAATCCCTTTTTATTGGGCCTGATAAAACTTCCTAGACTATCCTCTTTGTGCTAAGTTAATGCCAAAATATTCACAAAAAGGATTAATAATGACTAACTCAGAGCTAAATGATTTCTTAGAGAAATATGGAAAAATGTTTAGGCCAAATCCATGGCATGGTATCAAGACTTGGGACAATGAAGATAAGAAAGTTCTTAATGCTTATATCGAAATTACTCCTAATGACCGCGTGAAATATGAAGTTCATAAAGAAAGTGGATACCTAATGGTAGATCGTCCACAGAAGTTCTCAAATATTATTCCACAATTATATGGATTAATCCCACGCACTTACTCTGACTCAAAATCAGCAAGCTTTGCTGAAGCAGAAACAGAACGCACAGGAATTGTTGGAGATCATGATCCAATCGATATTTGTGTACTTGCGGAAAAGAATATTGTTCAAGGTGATATCCTAGTTAACTGTATTCCTGTTGGTGGTTTTAGAATGCTAGATGGTGGTGAAATTGATGATAAAATCATCGCTGTATTAAAAGACGATGCAATGTTTGGTCACATCACTGATATCGATCAAGTTCCTGCAGCTGTACTTGCAGAACTTAAGCACTACTTCCTAACTTACAAGGAAATCCCTGTAAAAGATGGTGAAGCTAAAGTAGAAATTACAGAAACATACAATGCTGAAACAGCAATGAAAGTTATCAACCTCGGCGTAGAGGACTATAATGAAAAATTTGTTAAATAATTACAAAGGGTGCCTTATTGGGCACCTTTTTTTTGCCCTACTAATTTCCCTTAATACTCTTGGATCATCTTATATTGTTAATAAAGAACATTCAAAATTAAAGTTCAGTGTTAAGTACATGGCCTTGACTGATGTTGAAGGTCAATTTGACGATTACACAATTTACTTTAAGAAAGACGATAATACGATCTCTGATCTTCAAGGTGAGATCATCGTTAAGAGTATCAATACTTTTGATAAGAAAAGAGATCAGCACTTAAAGAAAAATGAATTCTTCAATGCTGAGAGTTTTCCAATTATCAAATTTAAAAGTGCTCAGGCCATTGTTTTAAAAGACAAAAAGGCCGATGCAAAGCTAGCGATAACAGTAAAAGAAAAAACGAAGACTATTCCTGTTAGCTTAAAATATCTTGGTAAGCGTACTGATCCTTGGACTAATAAAGAAGGGATCTACTTTGAAGGAAGCTTTAAGATCAATCGTTTTGACTTTGGTATCAACTGGAGTAAAAACTTTGACGGCGGACTTGTTGTTGGTGAAGAAGTTATCATCAACTTTACGATCGAAGCCTATCAATCAAATGATAAGCCGGCTTTTTCTCGCTTTTACCTTCCAACAGAATCAGTAAAACGTGAAGTCTCTCTGGATGCTCAGACATCCGGAGGGCCTCTCATCCTTCCAAGTGGAAAAATCACAAAGAACACGACAGCAAATGTCGCTCCTGATAGTGACTATACTGAAATTTCAAATATCCTCCTGACACTTGTTTCAACAGGTATTCTATTTATTGTAACCATCGTTTTTGGTATCTGGGGACAGGCCAAGCTAGTTAATTATTTAGAAGAGAAAGGAATGTCAGAAAATGTTACACTCCTACTATCAACAATAATCGTAACATCTTTTATTGTTGCATGTATCTACATCACTAGTGAATACACGGGTGTAGGAACTCACCCTCTTTTTAAGCGTTAACGAACCTTAAGATAACCTTAAGAAACGGGGCTTTAGAGCATTTCTTAAGAAAATCTTTACTTGTTCACCTTTAATCACTTGTCTTAAAATTTCTTCATGAAGAAGGAGATAGAGTTTATGACAATTGAAGCAGTTGAATACAGAGTAGTAGATGGAATTATTTTCACAAAGGATATAGATGGATTATTTCGTCAAGAATACGATATCCCTCTAGACCATATTCGTACATTGAAGTTCAGGTTCTCTGACATCGATTATGACGATTATAACTGTTATTAATTCCTAATATACAAGAATACGGTTAATCCCTTACAATCTAAGTAAATATTGATTTACAAGGGATTAACCAATGAAGAAGTTACTAGCTCCGTTAGCAATAATAAGCTTATTCTCGTATAGCTCATGTACGAAGAACGACTCCACTTACAAGAATAGTTATCATATTGAGAGATCAAGCCAGAATGTGGCCTCTGAAGAAGAATTACAAAATATAAACCCTGTACTTCTTATTTCTCTTGATGGTTATCGATACGATTATACAAAGAACTATAAACCAAAGTTTTTAACAAAATTTTCAAATGAAGGAACTCAATTAAAAAGTCTCATTCCTTCTTATCCGACGAAAACATTTCCAAATCATCTCTCGATTGCAACAGGTAGCTACCCGATGAATCATGGAATTGTGGCAAATCATTTCTATGCTCCAGATCTAAAGTTAAACTACTCTCTAAAAGATCGAAAAGCGGTAAGAAATAAGAACTTCTATCTTTCACCTACGATTTGGACAGCTGCAGAAGAGCAAGGACTAAAGACTGCTACTCTATTTTGGCCAGGATCTGAAGCTGATATTTCAGGAATAAGACCTTCGTATTGGTATGACTATATTCATAAAATGCCACATGAAAATCGCATCAAACAGATCCTAGAATGGCTAAAACTACCGACTAAAGAAAGGCCATACTTCATGACTCTCTACTTCCCAGATGTGGACTCTGCCGGCCACCATTACGGAACAAAATCAAAAGAAGTAAAAGAGGCCATTGAGAATGTAGACACCTCTCTTGAGAAATTAATCACAGCAGCAACAAAACTTGTTCCAAATCTAAATATCATAATTGTTTCAGATCATGGAATGGAAGATATTGATCAGAACAAGAAGGAAATTATCTTAAAAGATGAAACGCTAGCTCTGTTAAAAGATGATTATCGAATTTTTGGAGAGGGACCAATTGTTCAATTCTATAAAAAAGAAACAGAACAAAAGATCGTCTTAGATATTCAAGCAACACTTAAACAAATAAACGCAAAAGCAAAGAACTTTAAGTGCTATGATAAAGATTCAATTCCATCACGATACAATTTCAAAAATAATGTTCGTATTGGAACATTTGCCTGTATTGCTAATGCTGGTTGGTGGATTGCCGCAACAGACTTTGATACACCGGCGGGCTCACATGGCTGGGATCAGTTTACAAATCAGCAGATGCATGGAATTTTCTACGCTCAAGGGCCAGATTTTAAAAAGAATTACATTGCAGACTCAAAAGAGAATATTCACATCTTCCCTCTTGTCTTAAGGCTTCTAGGCCTTGATAACCATTATCAAATTGATGGTAAAATTGAAGCGATCCAAGAAGTCATCAATCAATAGAAATAAAAAAGGCAGGTTTAAAACCTGCCTTTCTTTTTATATATAATTTAAAATTTAATTACATATTTTTTGGCTTATACCAACATAGTGGTCTAATACCTGTTTCGTAGTTATCTACTCTGTTACAAGTACCAGCAAGAGCATCTGTTTTAGATACGTCATCATTTAGGTCTTTGTCACAAAGAGCACCTTGGAAGTAAGTATCTAGACGACACTGACCAGCTGGGTGCTTGTCATCAGTTTTTCTAACAACAGACATATCTGGTGTTGTGAAAGATACTGAACGACCAGAGTTCAGAAGAGTCGCTAGACCTTTTGAAGCTTGTGCCATTCTCTTACATAGAGCATTTTCATTTGAATCAGACCAAACAGCATTACACTTTGACTCAACTTCTGGATCGATATCCATTTTTGATACGATACGAGCATTGTCATCATCTTGGAAGATTCTTCTGAAACACTTAAGTGAAGCCCAGTAATCAGACTGACCTTCGTTTGATGCCCATGAAGAAACCCAAAATCTTTTGATTTTTGGAGCACCAGCTAGGTGGTGACCTAGTTCGTGACATACTACAAGAGCAAATCCATCTGGAGATACTAGCTCGTGACGAGCAAGACCACCAAACATGTGAACATTCCATACTCCGCCACCTTGGTTAGCGTAAGCATTTACTGTTCCATCTTCCCATTTACGGTGAAACTTTAGAGTTGCACCTTCAGTTTCAACAACTGGAGCGTAAACTTCGTTTGCACGATCAATGATGATATTGAATAACTCTTCAGTCATTCCATTACCTGTTAGTGCGTCAACACCACGGTATAGATCGTTCTCTGGCATGATTCCTGTTTTTCCATGAATATCACATGAATAAGATTGAATTGAAAAGATTGCAGCAAAAAGAGCAATCAATAGCGTTGATTTTCTCATCTCTTTCCTCCCTGAAAGCACATAAATAAATATAAACAAGTTATTATAGAAATTAAAAAAACAGTCTGTGAAGAAAAAAATTTAACTTGCCAGATTTAATTAGAAAGTATTTTGGTCAACTATCTAAACTTCTTAACGATTTGAGATGTGTAAATTGTCTTCTTACCCGAGACAAATTGTCCTACGGTCATCGCAACAAAGAGATATGGCAATAATTCATAACCAAAGATCTCAGCTCCCATAGCAATACAAGCAAGAGGTGTATTTGAAGCACTTCCAAAAACAACACAGAACCCAAGAGCAGCGAGAAAGTTTGGATTGATCGCAACAATCGATGACATCCAAGAGCCCATTGTCGTTCCAATATAAACAAGAGGTGTAAACTCTCCTCCTTTAATTCCTGAAACAAGAGAAATTGCCGTGAGTATGAATTTTAAAATAAAATCTTTTATTGAAACAACTTCTATTAATGCCTGCTGAATAACTTCGATACCTAGTCCAGTGTAGCGCTGCTTGTAGAAGTCATTAAGTACAAAGTAGAAAAGTAATAAAACAACACTTCCCGTAAATGTAATTAGCAAAGGTTTTCCCAAAGTTTTAATTTTCAATTTTGATTTCTCAACAGTTAAAACAAATATCCTTGCAACTAGACCAAAGGCAGCTCCAGCAATAAGTGCATAGAAGATTAGATTCCATGAAAAACCTAAAAATTTGAATCGAATATAATTTGAGTGTGGCGCATATAATAGATGTGTTGTGTAAAAGCCAATATAAGAAGCAATTAAGCACTCAAGAAAAGTCGATAACTTAATTCTTGCATTTAAGTAAATGGCCTCAATGCCAAAGATTGCTCCAGCAAAGGGAGCACCAATAGCAGAGCCAAACCCGGCCCCACATCCGGCCATAAGAAGAACCGCCCTCTTTCTTTTTGAATGATTGAATAATTTAGCCAGATAATTGCCAATTGCTCCCCCCATCTGAACAGCACTTCCCTCTCGGCCAACACTTGCACCAAATAAATGAGAGAGTAGCGTCGAAAATAAAATCAGGGGAATCATGATAAGGGGAATATCCCTTTTTGGATTGTGAATTTCATCAATAATAAGATTATTTCCCTTCTCACTTATTGGAGAAAATTTCTTATAACAGAAATTTACAGCAACCATTGCAATTGGAAGAAAATAAATAAGGTAGCTATAACGAAACCTTAAAGATGTAACGATTTTTAAAAGGTGTAAAAAGACAGACGAAGCAATTCCAGTCAGGACGCCAAGAGCGATAAAAGAAAAGTAGTATTTTATATTTCGGGTATCATTACCAATGTCTGCTGCCATATTTCTATTCTAGGTTAGAAACACAGCAGCGTCCATTAATATGAATTTTACCAAGATCCGATATTCTCCATATCTTTCCATGGTGCAGATGGGGCCAATGGCTCACCTTTTTGAAGTAACTCTATTGAGATATCATCTGGCGATTTTAAGAATGCCATATATCCATCTCTAGGTGGACGATTAATTGTCACCCCTTGATCCATTAGTTTCTGACAAGTTTCATAAATGTCATCAACACGAAACGCTAAATGGCCCCAATTTCGACTACTCGTAGGTAGCTTTTCAGTATTACCATTTTCATCAGGCCAATTATAAGTAAGCTCGATTAGTGGAGCTTGCTCCTTTAATGCTTTTTCTTCATCTTCAGGTGCACTTAAATAGACAAGTGAAAATCGACCCGCTTCACTCTCGATACGGTGAACCTCTTTAAGTCCAAGTTTATTACAATAGAAGTCCATACTTTCGTCTAGGCTAGTTACTCTAACCATTGTGTGGAGAAACTTCATTTTAACCTCCAAAATTAGTTGTCAAATATTGGTCTACTTTACCAAGACTTATCTATATAAAGTACTAAAATTTCGTTAGTTTTTGGTCAAATCTGTTTCTCATTTATAATCTCTGCATGAATTTGGTATATGAATAGAGAGAGACAAATATGAATTATTTAAGGCCATTGATACTTATTTTATCACTTAAACTAT
Organism: Halobacteriovorax sp. RT-2-3; assembly: GCF_047085075.1. Taxonomy (NCBI): domain Bacteria; kingdom Pseudomonadati; phylum Bdellovibrionota; class Bacteriovoracia; order Bacteriovoracales; family Halobacteriovoraceae; genus Halobacteriovorax; species Halobacteriovorax sp. RT-2-3. Next base: position 54,819 of record NZ_JBKIYF010000002.1, read on the forward strand.
CGACATTTGTCTATGCTCAGCAAATAGATCGCAATGCAACAGTCTCAATGATTGACCAAATGGTTGCCAGAGGAATCATTGGTAAAGATGAAGCTGAGCAAGCAAAGTCAAAACTGGTAGCAATGCCAGATCAAGAATGGAACCAACTAAGTGAATTAGGAAGAAAGCTTGCCTCACAGCAAACGACAAATACAAACACAGAGCTAACAGTAGATAGTGCTGCCCAAAATATTGATTTTAACTCCAAGCAATTTAAGAATATCCAATCTCAGGTAAAAGATATTATGGGGAATCCGTAATTTATAATAAGATTAGATTAATTTTTTCATATATACTCAATGCTAATTGACCTATCAAAACAAAATTCATATAAGCTCTTTAAATCAATATGAGGAGCCCTTATGAAATTATTTATTCAACTAGTACTTGTTTCTATTATTGCATTATCAAGCACATACGCTTCATGTCGCTTAGAAGCTGAACTTCAGTCAATGGATATCCTAGCTCAAGAGCTAGCAGTTTCTTACGACGAAGTTTATAACGAATATCAAACTAATATCTCTTTTGACGGACTAAACGAAGAAGGACTAGATCTTTATTCGGCTTACTTCAATACTTACTCAGGTGCATATAAGCTTGAGACGGTAATTGACGAGAGATGCGATGTCGTAAGCTTTGAACTATCACTACTATAATAAAAAAGGCTACTTTATGTAGCCTTTTTTTTTAACGTTCTCTTGTTTCTGATTGGAGTACCTCGCGGTAATCCTGGATGTCATCATAACTTCTCTTGTAGTTCTTTCTTTGATGACTTCTCTTTTTTCCATTTGCATAATTGCTTAATTCATTCACTTTACTCTTTGGCGCATTGTAAGTTTCAGAGCTGTTAATTTTTCTCTCATTAGCTGCAAAAGAAAGTGGCGAAGTTAAGAAAATAGCAAGAATAAATAAACGCTTCATCTTACACTCCTAATTTTCTTAAACTGAACCAACGCCTAAACGTTGCTACCATTCTATTCTAATGCACTTCTACGACGGGCGAAAGGGCCCGGCAATTACTTATTCAAAACTTAACATACTTAACAAAAACCAAACAATTTACTATTACATTCTTAATTGTTAAGCGATCTTCTTTTCAACAGCAACATTCATTGCCTTTGTGATTTCTTGAACTATATCTTCTTCGGAGAACGGCTTATACAAAAATCCGTCAACCATTTCAGCAACTTCGCGATCTTCGCCTTCAAAGTTTATACTCACACAGCCTGTTGAAATTAAAATTCTCGGCTGCTTTAATTGTTTATTGTTTCTGATACTTTTAATTAATTTTGGGCCACTCATAACAGGCATTTTCATATCAGTTATAATTAGGTCATAGTCCTCTGGCCTTTGGAGGTACATTTCATAAGCAACCTTACCATTTTCTGCTAGCGATACAGTAATTCCTGCATCCTGTAGAATCTCCTGAAGTAGATCTCTAATACCTTCTTCATCATCAACTACAATTGCACGAAACTTCATCTTAAAATCACTTAAACTAACCACTTTATTCTCCTGTGATGGTAGTTCTTCTCTTCCATAATGTATCGGGAGTGAAACTTTAAATACTGTTCCAATACCAACAACACTTTTCAATGCAATCTTTCCGTTAAAATCATCTTTAATAAATCCATGAGCAATGGAAAGTCCCATTCCTGTACCTTTACCAACATCCTTGGTGGTATAAAACAGATCAAATACTCTCTCACGTTCTTCTTCACTAATTCCATGGCCATTATCTTCGACTTTAAAAATAATTCGATCATTATTTTCTTTTACAATGACATTGATCTTTCCATTTTCCTTCCCTTCAACTGCATCTCGAGCATTTGAAATTAAATTGATTAAAACTTGTTGAAATTTTCCTCTCTCACCCTTTATCAATGCTTCATCACTCACATGCATATAGAGATTTAGATGTACATTATCTTTATCATAGAAGTCTTTAAGCATTGAGACAGTATCTTTAAAAACATTATGCACACTAAAATCTGTTGGCTCATCATCTTGAGTCTGCCGTGAAAACTTTCTTAAGCCTGATACAATTTTTTCTATTCGAAGTGCAGCTGACTCTGACTTTTCAATCTTTTCAATAATTTCTTCTTTATGACTATTTGTAACTCTTTTTTTCAAAGACTTTAAATGACCTAAGATAATTGTTAATGGATTATTTATTTCATGCCCAATTCCTGCTGCAAGAATTCCAATCGAGGCCAACCTTTCATTTTGGCTTGCCAACTTCTTTTGTCTTCCTAATTCTTCATACTGCTTTTTTATTGCTTCTTCTTGTCTCTTTACTTTTTTTGAAATCAGATACTCTCGCTTTCTTCCTGTTTCAATAATGTAAACAGTTAGGATAATGATGAATAAAAAGAGAACAAGGTTAATAATGTAATCAAATGAAACCGTAAGTGTTGATAAAGTTTTTGGACTAGATACAGTTAAGTAATAATTTGTATTACCATCTGTAGCAAATGGCTCCTCTTGACGATAAAAATTGTAATTCTTATCACCTTCACCATAACCGACATCTAGATTCACTCGATAATTTGACAAGTCTCCTCGATTGACATTTGAAGGTAATAAAGAGGAGAACGAAAAGATCATATAGGCCCTCCCCTTAGTTCCATCAACAGAGCTTACAAATTCTTGTAAGATAATATCGGATGTTGCAGTATCAAAAATCACCTTATTATTCTTGCCAAACTTGCCACAAGTCTTTCCCTTAGACTGCAAAGTTTCGTAAGTTGTTCCATTTTCACCGCTATAACAAATGGCCGAGATTTTTAATTTATTTAAAGTTGATTTTGTGAAGTTATTGAACTCCCACTTATTTACATTTAATGACGAAGCAAAGAAATGTGAGATCCCAACCAAGGCTTCACCACGAACAATTCGATTGGCCTGTATACTTGAAATAATTTTTTGAGCACCACTAGTAAACTCTTCTTGATACTTGTCACGAAGAAGTACTTCTCTTTGATGATATAAGAGCGCAAGGAAAGAGATTCCTAAGACAAGAATTGTTAATGAGATTTTTGACAGGCCAAGTTTCACAGTAAACAAATCGTCTATGTTTACTGCGAACTTAACTTAAGATTATGACCTGATATACGCCATTATTTTTAACCAAACTTTACCTACGACAAGATATATTCGTAACAGCACTTACTTGTGGGTATGAGCCCTCAATTAAGCCCTCTAAAGCTTTTGACTGAACTGGAAATTTGAAAACATTACCTAATGTTAATTGAATTTCAGTTTTACCAATACGTGCGTTTTCTAAGTCTCCACATTTCTCAATGGCCGCTTCAAAAATCTTATCCTTCAATTCAGCTTCCATATTAGAGAAAGAACCAACATATAAATTTATCGAACTTTGTGGAATAACAACAACCTCTGCGTAAACAGCTTTAGAAAAACACAGAACAACTGCAAGACCTAAAATTAACTTTTTCATAATACTCTCCTTAATCCAACCCCAAATCATTTTGAGTAAGAAGACTTTAGTTAATTCAATTTAATAAAAAAAATGAATAGATTCGATTGCTGGAATAAGAGTTTTTCATGATGCTTCGCAAACCACTGGATATTACATAAAAACAAAAAACCTATTAGATATGACTAATTTTAAATATTAGACAACTTAATACTACTACCTTATAACATTTATACACACACAATAATGAACACTTGGAGAATTGAATGTTTAAACTTTTAATTGTATCCGCACTTTGCTTATGCGCATACTCATCAAGCAACCTCGAAAAGGCCAAAGAAATCCTAGCAAGCTCAGGATCTTCTGATGGTATTCGCTATGAACTTGAAAGACTAACGACAAAAGGTCACACGAAGAACTCTTATAAAGTTGCAAGAAAGCACCTTTTTGGAAATCTTCACCTAGAAAGAGACAATGGAAATAGCTTATATATTCGCGATGTATACTGTGACGAAGTATATACAAACTCAACTCCAAGAATTGGAAAAATCGCTAAGGGCACAATCCCTAACCACGAGGTAGTAAATTGTGAGCACACTTGGCCACAATCTAAATTTGATCGTGGTGCTCTGGCAAAATATCAAGTAGGTGATCTTCACCACCTATACCCTTCTCAAAACAGAGCAAATAGTACGCGTGGTAATTATAACTTTGGAAAAGTAGACGCAAAGAACTCAAGACTAGACTACTGTCCAGCATCTAAATTTGATGGAAATACATACGAGCCACCAACTTACCACAAAGGTAATGTTGCAAGAGCAATGTTCTACTTTTCTATTCGTTACGACCGTAAAATCAGCACGGAAATGGAAGAAACTCTTCGCCAATGGCATGAGCTAGATCCTGTTGATGAAGATGAGCGTGTAAGAAATGATAGAATTGAAGACATTCAAGGAAATAGAAATCCTTTTATCGACGCTCCAGATTTAGTTTCAAGAATTACTGACTTCTAGAATTAATTTACATAGATAAAATACAAGGGCACTTATTAAGTGCCCTTTTTTATTTTTAAAAACTTTGTGAAAAACTAAATGCAAGGCCATCGAGCTTCGCTGTAGGAAGCACAGTTAACCAGTAAGGCTTATTATACTCCACATGATTAAAATAAATTCCCCATCCATAACTTAAGCCTATAGTCATTCCAGCAGTAACATCATGTAGATAGTGCCAACTATCATTTAAGCGACTAAAAGAAATAAAAATAGCGGCCAAGTGTGCTGCAGAACCCCAGCCCCAGCCATGTTGTGCAGTTACAACAGAAGCAAATGCAAATGAAGCAGAAGCATGACCAGAAGGAAACGAGTCATTTTCGTCGGGATATCCAGGTCTTGTTTCATGAACGGCAGTCTTTAAAGCAACTGTTGTTCCAACTGTGTAGGCAGTCGCTTGTAACATATGTGAAGCACGCTCTTTACCAAGCCTTCCGCCCCAAAAATATTGTCCAATAATATAGGCACCATTTAGAACACCATAACCAATATCTCCACCAAATTGACCAAGATCTTTAAGGTGGTTTTTCTGAGCAGCACGTTCTTGAATCTCATCAATTCCTTTATATTCTTTTAGCAAACGAAGTCCGAGTGTAATCCCTGTCCCGGTCCAAAAGATGTACTTAGCATCCGTACAAATAGGTGCCGTAAAATCAGAAAGAAAGCTGCCGCATTCATTGGCGTAAGTTTTTTGAAAACTTAATATCAAAATAAGTAAGATTAACTTTTGTTTCAGCTTCATTACTTATCAATGTGTAGAATTTTACTTCTTGTATAATCTCTTTCTTCTTTTGATAGTATCTGTGGTTCTACTTTTGGCAGACCAGAATCAAGATCAAAGAAAGAATTAGGCTTTGTTAATCTAAGAATTGTGCCCAAAGAAAGAAGTTTTAAAATAAAAAGTCCCGCAAGTTTTGAAAATTTTTCGAAGCCATTTTTTGGCCACTCACTAGATTTAAAAGAAGAAAACTTCATCATATTATAAGACTGGATATCCCCTAACGCTGACTTATCGCCTGTAACAAATGCACAAACAAGTCCATTAAATGGAATTTTTGCACCTAGAGTATTAACCATTGGAAAATTACAACATCCTGCATACCAGCGGTAGAGGCCTTTTGGAGATAACCTTAAACACGAAAGATGTTCTTGGCCTTTCGTGATTTTTATATAGCGAGGCGCAGTTTGAAAAAGTTCCGTACCATTAAACTTATCAAGAAGATCTTTTCGACCTAAATACTGTGCATACGTCTGGCAGTCATCACAACAGCAAACGACATGATTATTTAAGCTTTTATTTATTGTTAACTCACCTTCAACTGAGCCACACTCACACTTTAGAGAAATTAATTTCCTACCCACCTTTCTTATCCTTTTAGTAAATGCGTTTACAAGAGGCAGAGCAATCTTCAAAATTTTGAATATCAGCTCGTTGACTTAAGTGAAGCCCATGTATATTGGCCAAAAGATCTGCCCATTCAGCATGGCCACCACCAAAGAGATCATAAATCTCTTTTGCAACACCAATGACAGCAGAAGAGCTAACACCACATTCGATACCAACAATACATGAAACACTACAGTGTCTATACTTATCTACTTCTAAGTTTTGTGACTCAAGAACTCTCTTATAATATGTTGCTGATTCAACAGCACAAAGAAGTCCATCTAACCTTTTATTAGAGTTGGCCGAAGCGTAGGATAAATTCATCAAGAAAATTGCTAATAGCATTAATACGCATCGCATATAAAAACCTTTTGTAATTGAAGTTTAATTATAAGAACTTCAAAGACGTTCTGGCAAAAATCAAATTCAAAAACATAAATAAAAATTAAAGACATTAATAAGCATTTTTCATATATAATTTAAGAAAAAATTATTTACTCATCAAAGGAGCATTAATTATGTGGGGAACTAATAATAACGATTGGTGGCCAGAGCGCCTAAGACTTAACATTTTAAGACAACATTCTGAACTCGCAAATCCAATGGGAAAAGATTTTGATTACACAAAAGAATTTAGCTCACTTGATCTGAGTGCACTTAAAAAAGATATCTTTGCATTAATGACAGACTCACAACCATGGTGGCCTGCAGATTACGGACACTACGGTCCTCTATTCATCCGCATGGCCTGGCACGCTGCCGGTACATATAGAACATCTGACGGACGTGGAGGGGCCAATACAGGTAACCAACGATTTGCACCACTAAATAGTTGGCCAGACAATGGAAATCTAGATAAGGCCAGAAGACTTCTATGGCCAGTGAAACAAAAGTACGGAAATAAAATTTCATGGGCAGATCTATTTGTACTTGCAGGTAACTGCGCTCTAGAGTCAATGGGATTTAAAACATACGGCTTTGCTGGAGGACGCGAGGATATCTATCAACCAGAAGAAGATGTTTACTGGGGAACAGAAGCACAGTGGCTTGGTGACAAGAGATACACAGGGGAGCGTGAACTTGAAAAGCCTCTCGCAGCAGTTCAAATGGGCCTTATTTATGTAAATCCAGAGGGACCAAACGCCAACCCAGATCCTGTTGCATCAGGAATTGATGTACGTGAAACATTTGCTCGTATGGCGATGAATGATGAAGAAACAGTTGCACTTGTTGCTGGCGGGCACACTTTTGGAAAGTGTCACGGGGCAGCTCCAGACTCAAACCTTGGACGAGAACCAGAAGCCGCTCCAATAGAGCAAATGGGACTTGGATGGAAAAATAACTTTGGTACAGGAAAAGGTGGTGACACGATTACAAGTGGTATCGAAGGTGCATGGAAGCCAAATCCGACAAAATGGGATCATGGCTATCTGACAACTCTATTCAAATACGAATGGGAAAAAGTTAAGTCCCCTGCAGGTGCATGGCAGTGGCTTGCAAAAGATGTTGCTGATGAAGATATGGTAGTAGATGCACATGATCCTTCAAAAAAACACAGACCAATGATGACAACAGCTGATCTTTCTTTACGATTTGATCCTGCTTACGAAAAAATTGCTAGACGCTATATGGAAAACCCTGAAGAGTTTAGAGAAAATTTTGCAAAAGCATGGTTTAAGCTTACACACAGAGATATGGGACCTAAAGCTCGCTACCTTGGGCCAGAAGTACCAAGTGAAAGCCTGATTTGGCAAGACCCAATTCCAGCTGTTAACCATGAGCTTATTAATGAGATTGATATCGCTGAATTAAAAAATCAAATTCTAAACTCACCTCTTACGATCTCTCAAATGGTAAGAACGGCTTGGGCATCAGCTTCAAGCTTTAGAGGTTCAGATATGCGTGGTGGTGCCAACGGTGCACGTATTCGCCTTGCTCCTCAAAAAGATTGGGCAGTAAATATGCCAAGCGAGTTAAGTGAAGTTCTAGCAACACTAGAAAAAATTCAAAAAGATTTTGATAAAACCGTTTCCCTTGCAGATGTTATCGTTCTAGCAGGTTGTGCAGGTGTTGAAAAAGCTGCAGCTGCCGCAGGAGTAAAAATGGAAGTTCCATTTACACCAGGACGTATGGATACAACACAAGAAAATACTGATGTTGAATCATTTGCAGTTCTTGAACCAGAAGCAGATGGTTTTAGAAACTACTTAAAAACAAAGTTCACAGTAGCAACAGAAGAGCTTCTACTTGATAAGGCGCAACTATTAACTTTAACTGCTCCAGAAATGACAGTTCTAATTGGTGGGCTTCGTGTACTTGGAGCAAACCATGACAATTCAAAGCATGGTGTATTCACTAATAAAGTTGGTGTCCTTTCTAATGACTTCTTCACAAATCTTCTTGATATGAAGTATGAATGGAAAGCAAAAGATAGTAATAATGAAATTTTTGAAGCTATCGAACTTTCTTCTGGAAAATCAACTTGGACAGCAACTCGTGCTGACTTAATCTTTGGTTCTAACTCAGAGCTTAGAGCAATTTCAGAAGTATACGCTCAAAATGATTCAAAAGAAAAATTTGTAAATGACTTTGTTACGGCCTGGAATAAAGTGATGAATCTTGATCGATTTGAATTGAAAAAATAAATATACTGAAGGTCTGCCTAACTAGGTAGACCTTCTAATTTTAAAATGCTCTCTAAGTTATCATCCCAATTTGCCTTACTTTTAATAAAAAGATGTGCTCTAGGTTTAATATCAACAAGAGTATCTAGGCATCCGGCCGGAATGACCACAAGCTTCCCTTCGCTAAAAACTCCTGGAACGGCCGAGCCACAAGTCTTACAAAAAGATTTAGAGTGTCTCGTCTCAGGTAATTGGTAAGATTGAATATTATCTTCCCCACTAAGCCAGTTAAACTTCAAATTACCTGCAAAAAGATTTGCAGCATGTGCAGATCCCGTATCTTTTTGACAGTACTTACAATGGCATAGAAAGAAATTATCAAAAGCCCCTTCCGCTTCAAATTCAATGGTGCCACATAAGCATGAACCTTTATGTAAATTACTCATTTAAACTCTCCCTTGGACTAATGTAGACGTGCTCCATTTGGCACATCTTTATCCAGGTTAAATAGGACGATATCGTTATTTGAATCTGAGAATCCCATAACAAGAACTTCCGACATGAACTTTCCAATTTGCCTTGGAGGAAAATTAACAACGGCCAAGACCTTCTTTCCAATCAGCTCTTCCTTCTTATAGTGGACAGTAATTTGAGCACTTGATTTTTTAACACCTACACCTGGGCCAAAATCAATTTTGAGTTTATAGCTAGGCTTTCTTGCTTCTGGAAAATCTTCAATCTCAAGAATCTCCCCTATTCTCATATCAACTTCTAAAAATTTACTAAAATCTATATCAGTAAGCGCCGGCGCGCTCGGCTCAAAATCCAAATGCATAAGTATCCTTTCTTTTATTACTATTTAAATTATACAAGAAAAATAAGTGGTCACCAAATAATTAAAATTCACACAAAATTGACAAGGTACTAACCACAGAATTTTCATTTGAAAAATACAATAGATGTAATGAAAAAATTTAAATTAAGCTTAATCATCTCTTTCTTACTTCATACTCTCTTGCTCTTTTCATATTCAAAGAATGATCAAATCAAAAAAATTACACAAAGAGAACCAATCAAAATGAAAGTAAAATCCTTAAAACAAAAAAAGAGCTCTATACAAAAGAATTTCTCAAAAAACTATAGAGCAAAGGGATTAAAGCTTTCAGACTTCTCCATTAATCCAAAACACCTAAACATAGACGATGCCAAGATTTCAACGAACTCGAATATTGGAATAGCAAAAGCAAATCAAATATTTTCAAAAATTGAACAAAACTTAACCTACCCAGAAGAACTCGTTGAAATTGAGGCCCAAGGACATTTTCAAGTCACATTCTATCTGGATAAGAACGCACAATATGAGGAGAAGCGAACTAAAATTTCAGTTGGTTCGAGATTCTTGAGGGCCTATATTGCTAAAGTGCTAAGAAAATCACTAAAGAATATAGATCAAAAAGATTTGAAACTTCAAAAGCTAACAAAATTTAATGCTGTCTTTAAATTCAACCTAACAACATCAGCCACTGAACTTGGTCAGTCGCAACTCTTAAAAGATCGCTATTTCTTTTATCGTCAAAGGTATGGTGTCTCTACTGGCAGAGATAGAGTTATGAATGGTGTCACAAAAACGCTTACAGGAATTACAAATATTCTTAGTCTATTAGAGTATTTACCAGATAGTGATGCAACAAAACTTAGAAAGAAAAGAGTCTTAGAAACTTATATCAAAGACCCATTCTATTAAAGATTTTTTTCAAGAATTAACTGCTCTATTTGATTTTCCTTGATTCTCGTATCAACTAATCTAAAACCAAACTTTTCATTGAGTTCAATCATTTCTGGATAGCGAGCATCAGTGTGAGTACGAACCTTTGTGAAGCCTTGCTCTTTGGCCCACTCATGTTGCCTCTCCATCAATTTTGTCGCTAATTTTTGACCACGATAAAATGGCACAACACCACCTACCCAGCTGTAGAAATAATCACCACAATCATAGCCAACTTTAAAGGCGATTGGCTGGCTGCCATCAAAGTAAAATTGTGCAAGAAACTTAGTGCAGTCTTTTGTTTTTGAGTACATTCTGTCGACACAATACGGCGTACTAAAGATCTGTGAATTCGTCTGGGAAACGATTTCGAAGACCTCATCAGAGATTTGCGAATATTCTTTATACTCATAATGATTCATAAGGACGCAGAATATATCATAAAATTTTAAAACGTACACATTTAGATTGTTAAATTTCAATACTTTACAATCAAAACCCTCTAGGCCCTTGTAAGTAAATATTATCTAGTATCTTTGCACATCATGTCACTTTCGCTATTTAAACAAAAAACAAAAATTTCGCAGGGAGTAATAAATGAAAGGTCTTCTATCTTTTCTAGTTTTAATTTCACTATCAACAGCTGTCTCAGCTCAGTCTGATTTTCTATCCAAATCAGAAGCAAAAGATATCAATGACTACATGGGTGATATTTGTATGGATACATACTGTGGTGGCGATATAAATTGGTATACACAAGGGATGAACTGCAGCGGTGATCAGTGTACAATTTCATACGAGGCCTATACTTGGAAAGATTCAGCTGATTCATTTGATGCAGATCTTCTGAAAGCACTAGATGGAAAGACTAAAGATTATCGTCATTTAAACTCATCGCTTAAATTTGAAAATTTCCAACTAGTTAGACAAGGCAGAGCATTTGTAAATATCTCATGTACTATGTACGGACTTAATAATGAAACTCTTGCTGAATACGATAATGACAAACAAGAATATCTATATATGACTATTCTCGAGTCATGTATTGATCCTGTTGAATCACTAATTCTTGCTTACTAAGAATATATAGGGCCAATTAAGTTGGCCCTTTTTATTCTTCATTTTTTTACGACACACCAACGTTTGCTACCAATACACTTTTGCATCTCAACACGATATCCATCGGGACAACTTTTACCATCTTCAAGAATGATAGATTCAGATGACTTGGCATTTCGTACAGAGCTTTCGCAGCAACTATTACCATTGCACTTTTTTATGTACTGATCGTAGTATTCTTCAGAATTCGATTGGCAACTTAGACTAAGAATAAGTGTCGCTAAAGTAATGAGATATTTCATGACCTAATTGTAGCATAACCCTTTCAAAATATAACTGCCATGAGTCCAAATCAAGGCTCCACCAACACTATCAATTACTTCAGCTGTAAAATTAGAATTTCTTTGAGTAAGAGTCTCTCCAAAATCTGGTGAATGAACTGGGCTATAATCATGTTTCCCATATAGATGGAATACGTCTGTTGTAACTTCTTCAAGATTGAAGCCCCAAGGAGATAAGCACATAAATAGGTCTTGATAATAAGACTCAAATGAACTTCCAATCCCTTCTTGAAGACATTCGCCATACATCTTCTTATATGAATCTTGCGTATAGACCTTCTTATCGACTTCAGAAGATGTTCCAATAACGAACTCTATAAAACCATCCAGATTGAAAGTTTTTTGAAATTCATCGCATGTTAATTGGCCACTACTTACAGAGTTAACAAAACCTTTCGTATTCTCATCAAGTAACTCATAAGTACTTTTATAATGTAGATCATCTTGACCAGAAACTATGACGGCCTTTTTAACAATCCCATGCAAGCACATATGGTACAAAAAAGGCGCACCTTGAGAGAATGCGATAGCGTCAATCTGATCTAACTTAAGCTCTCTTAATAACAATTCTACTGATTCAGTGATACTAGAAAAAGACTTATCTTCATTGAAGTCCGACAGACCAAAGCCTGGCCTATCAATCGAATAAAGCTTGATATTATTATCCAAAAGGTCTTCTTGATAGAAATTTAAACTTCCACTCATCCCTGCACCATTTATATAAAGGACAGGTTTCCCAGATTCTGCTCCACTTACCCTAAAGCATGTCTTTAAATTATCTTTTAAAATATATATGTCTTTCAATTATTAATACTCCATACCAATTTATTTGATATTTGTGACAAGCCAGTTGGAAAAATCATCCACTTCACTATGATGATCTTGAAAGTCCTCTTTAAGTTTATTCAAGGTATCTTGAACAGCATTAACATCATAAGCAATGCCTTTTAGTTTTTCAGCAAAAGACTCAATTAAAGGTGGGTGTAAGCAGTCACTAAAGATTGTCACTTCTTCCATTATTCCTTTATTTGAATTTATATGAACTTCAACACCACCCCAGTCAAAGCGTTCATCAAATTGATGATTAAACTTCGGCGTTTTCCCGTAAAGCCAATTCCAATCCTTTAATTCCTCATAGTATTCATTAACTTTAGGAACAGACTTTAAGAAGTCGTAGTTTAAAACCTCTATCTGTGTTTGGGCATCGTAGAAACGACAAAACTCTTCAACAATGGCCTTTGAAAGACTCTCATGATTGATTTCAGAGTTAAGTTCTGAAAGGTTCAACACACGTGCACGTGCTGACTTGATCCCCTTTGACTCTAGTTTTTTCTTATTAGGGTTTAAGTAGTTAGCAAGTTTACTTAGATCAGCATTAATTAGAAGTGTTCCATGATGAAAGCTTCGATCTCTCTTTACCTTAAAGGCCGAACCAGAAATTTTTCTTGATCCTTCTTCTTGTGCAATTTTCACTTCAATATCATTTCTTCCATTAGCAAAGGCTTCAACCCCAAACGTTTTTAAAGCATTTGTAATGATCTTATTATTGGCGTCCTTATCGTATGACTCTTTAGATGACATGAAAGTGAAATTAGTATTTCCAAGATCATGAAAAACCGCCCCGCCACCACTTTGGCGTCTAGCAAGTTTCACCCCGTCTTCTTCCATCTTACTTGTAATACACTCTGTCCACGGGTTTTGGTGCTTTCCAATGACAACAGTTTCATCATTTTGCCAAAGAAAGAGAACATGAGAATCCGTGTCCATATCGTTAAAAATCCAATTCTCTGTCGCGAGATTAAAATATGGATCATATTGTTCAGCTACAAAAATTTTTACTTTCTTACTCATATTATTCCTATTTATAAATCTGTTTTCTCAAATCGCAGGCCATTACAATCATCGTAGTAATCTTTCTCGATTTCAGTTTGTTTAAAACCAAATTTCTTATATAAAGCAATTGCCGAATAATTATCTTCTCTAACAGTCAAAGACAAAGGCATTTGAGCATGATTTTTTAAACATTCTTCAAGTAACGTTGAGCCATGACCCCTTCCTTGAAAATCTTTTGAGACTGCAATATCAACTAGCTCGATATTTCCGTCCTCTTCCACGGTACAATAAAATCCGATTACCTCTGAATCTACTAGTACCTTAAGGTCATAGCCGATATAGTCTTCTGGAAATTCAACTAGGGCCTGAAAAGTTTCTTTCTCAGTCGCCTCTTGCTCACCATAGTTTTCTAATTCGATTTGAAATAACTTATCTACGTCTGACAGACTAGGCGTTCTAATATTCATTGTGGCCTCACTATATCTAAAAAATTTTAATTATTATAGTTTAGACCAAGAAAGATTACTATAATGATAAGTAAAACCAGTATTTTTACTCTTAGAATTATCAATTATTCGAAGTTCTGAATTTTCTGAATCAAAAGATATCGTCGAATTAAAGCTACGATAGAATTCCTCTTTAGTAGGATGATCATCGCAAACCAGATTAAAATCTTCATTACTAATATTGTGACCAATTGCGTAGTGTAAAAATGCAGCAACATCACTTGTGTGAACTAGATTAACATTAGTTTTTGACTTTGATAGCTTTGACATTTTCTTAGAAAAGAATTTTGGATGGCGTTTACTATCAATAAGGCCACCTGGCCTGACAATTACATAATCATCCAACTGTGATATCAATTTTTCGCACTCAATAAGCTCTTTAGCATTTCTTGTATGACCAACTTTCATACTATCTTCATTTATCTGGCCTGTGCCGAAAACCGAAGTCGAACTAATAAAAATAACTTTATTTAAAGGCCTTAAATCATCTAATAGTTTTTGAAGTTTAAGAGAGTATTCTTCGACAGGTGGAAATGAAATGATAATAACATCAAAGTCCTTTGAAGCTTTCCAGCTCTCACCTAAAGAGAATTCGATGAGATTAGTTTCTAATTCATCTGACTTTCTTCTTGTTCCAATAACTTCGTGTATTTTATTTTGGGAAAGAAAGTGCTGTCCTAAATGTCCAAGTCCTAAAAAGAGAATTTTTTTCATAAGTTAATTATAGTTAGATATAATTCGCTATAAAAAGGCAAAAATGCACTTAAACGCAGTAAATATGATTAAATTAAAGAAATTACTTAGATTAGTGCGTCGTTTAACGTATATTGATTGCTATGACAAATAATATACCATTTGAAGACTTTAATTTAAGCGCAGGCCTCCTTGAATCCATCAAAAAATGTGGATTCACAACAGCAAGCGCCATCCAAGAACTAACAATAGATCCAATTTTAGAAGGTAAAGACATACTTGCTCTTGCTGAAACAGGCTCTGGAAAGACTGCATCATTTGCAATCCCGATCATCGAACATATCATTCATGATGACCTCGTGGAAGTTGATGAGGTTCATTACGTTGTCCTTTCTCCGACAAGAGAGCTAGCGCAACAAACTGCAAAGGTCTTTAAAGATCTAGGTAGTGACTCTGGAATTAAAACAGTTTGCGTTATTGGTGGTGAAAGCCTCGAAAAGCAAAAAGAGCAAATAAAGAAGGGTGCTCATATCATTATTGCAACCCCAGGACGTTTAGTAGACCTACTTAAGCAAAAAGCCGTCCTCATTGATCGCACTTACGGAATCGTATTTGATGAAGCTGATCGATTATTTGATATGGGCTTCCAAAGAGATATTGAATACACACTTGGCCAAATGCCAGATGATAGACAATTAATCATGGTATCGGCCACGACTAATATGGCAGTTCTAAATACGGCCTACAAGTTCAACTCAACTCCAATTGAGATCAAGCTAAATGAAGACAATATGGTTGTTGATCACATCGATCATAAGCTAGCAATGATTAATGAAAATGAGAAGATGGGACTTCTTGTCAACCTCATACGAAATCATGAAGATGCATACGCCCTAGTCTTCTGTAATACTAAATTTCAAACACATTTAGTTGCTGAATGGCTGATCGCAATGGATTTCAAAGCAAAGGCAATTTCAGGTGGCCTTTCTCAAGTTAAGAGAACAAAGCTTATCAAAGACTTTAAATCGAAAGAGACGACAATCCTTGTTTGTACAGATGTTGCAGCAAGAGGTCTCGACATAAAAGATGTTAATCTTGTTATCAATTACGATCTTCCACAAGATGCCGCAAATTATGTTCACCGAATTGGTCGAACTGGTCGTGCAGGCTGCGAAGGAGAAGCAATAAGCTTTTGTTCATTTGATGACTGTGAATACCTAGACCCTATTCAAGATTTTATTGGTGATAAAATTCCAAAGTTAGACGTTGGCCCAGAAGATATATCGAAAAATCTTTCAAAGAAGCCATTCATTGACCGCAAAACTTTTAAAGTTGTCGATAGAACAACTGGCAAACCATTAACACAAGAGCAAAAAGATCAGCGCAAGAAACCTCAGCGCCAAAGAACTCAAAAGAAAACTCAAGAAAGAGTTAAAAAGACAGTTCAAAGAACTGATGCACCAGTAACAAAACCGATTAAGAAAATAGAAAAGAAACCAAATACACCAACGTTTACGATTCAAGCAGACTCTCAAGAAAGTGCGAAGGCAGCCGCTCTTGCATTCTTTAAGATAAAGTATGATTCACAACTAAGCCTTGATGAATCGACACAGGGACGCAAGAAGTTCTTCTTATTTGGAAAGAGGCTTACAAAGTTCACTTATAGCCTTAGGCCAACGTATAAAAAAATCGTGATGCCATTTCTAATTAATCTTATTAAAAAGGCAAACTTGAAGCTATTTGCAAAGTTCTCATTTAATGGAAAGGATATTAAGATCTTCTTTTCTGGAGCAGATGAGAAAATGTTAACAAGAGATAATAATGAACTACTCCAAGCTCTTGAGCACCTGACAAGACTTCACCTTTACAACAGTGTTGAAGTTCCTAGAGAAGTTAGACTAAATTTCAAGTGTAAGGGTGTAAAGAGTCAGGAAGACAGTCTTATTAAGATGGTTGAGCGTGAGACAGCTAAAGTTCTAGACTCTCGCGAGCCAGTAACACTAAAAGCATTAAACGCATCAGATCGCAGACTTGTTCATCAACACCTTGATAAGCATAAAGAAGTTAAAACAGTCTCAATTGGTGAAGGCCGAATGAAGAAGATTAAAATAACATTGGCCTAATCTTTTGTTCCAGGTACTTTTCACTTGCCGTACGTAAAGGAAGAACACCTGGAATGCATATTCTATAAATAGGGCCTTTGATTCTTTTTATTCCATCATGAGGCTTTTCAATAGACTTTCAACCCATTTCGATTTTTTGCTTCTATATTCATCTTCATTAAGATGAGAAGAACTTCGTTTGAGCTCATTATATTCTTCGACGAGAGAAGGTTTGGTAGACAATAATTTTTTAAATTTCAAAAAGTCTTCAAATTCACTTCCATTCTCCACTAACTGTATTGCTACATCATGATTATATTTTTCTGTAACCAGCATGCAAAGCTGAGGAGTTCTTAAAGTGCCCTCTTTCTCAACGTAGCCAAGGTTCTTAATTGTTACTAAACTTGATTCGAAGTCTTTCTTATCCACTCCAACAAAAACATCTAAGTCTCCTTTAGAGACAGCACCAGGGATTGATGATGCTCCAATATGAATAATTCGAACATTAACAAGATGTTGAGATAGCTCAGACTCCAAGTCTTTAAAAATTTCATTCACTTTATCTTGATAGTCTTGTGCTTCATAAAATTTCATACTACTTCTTTCTTACAAGATAAGACATATCCATTTGTTGAATATTTCCATTTTTCCATGTTTCTCTATGAAAAACATACTTATCTCCCATAGTATAAAGCCTAAACTTAAAAATCATATCCTCATGCTTCCCCTCTAGATAATATACATTCCCCTTAACAATCCCCTCTGCTCTGAAAGGTCCTTGTGACATGATAACTTTTTCACCTTTAACTTCTAGGCACATATCCTTAGTTAAATCTTTTCCGTCTCTAAACCCATGCGCCGTGATAGTAATGACATGCTCACTCTTACCAACCATCGTTTCAGGATAAACTTCTCTTTTGACTTCTTTTCCATTTGAAATTTCAAAGCTAATATTATCCCACTCGCCAATAAGAAAACCCACCAATGGGTTATATAATTCTTTTGTCCTCATAAAGTGAACTCCTTTCTTTATATGCCTCTTCTAATAGCTCTGAGATAATCTCTGTTTTTGCATTTGAGTATTCACTTCTTGGTATATCCAAAGATTTTTTAAGCTCTTCATATCTCAATGCTGCACTTGGATTGGAAATAAGATAATCTTTAAAAATAATATGGTCTTTAAATTCCTTACTACCTGATTCAAAGATGTGAAGATGACAAAAGCCTTTTGTCTTTTCGAAGTTATAGAGAACAGAATATCTCCTACCTTCGATCCCATATTCACCTTTATATTCGTAACCGAGCTTCTCAAGTAACTCTTTCTTTTTGTCTAACTCCTCTAAACAAGAAGTCTCACCAACGATATCGATTATTGGTTTTGCGACAATATTTGGAATTGCAGTGCTTCCGCAGTGGTGTAATTTTAACGAATTAATATTTAATGAATCAGCAATTCGTTTAGATTCAAACTTGAAGACATCACGCCATTTATTATTATGATCAACAAGACGAACTTTGTTATCCCTTTCCAGGCCCAGGCCGTGCTCCTCAAAAACGGTAAAAACTTTTTGCATGAACTTATTTTAGTACGATAAGGTGGAAAAAAGGCAAAAAAAAAGCTACTTCAAAGAAGTAGCTTTTTTATGGTGCCCCGACGCGGATTCGAACCACGGACACAAGGATTTTCAGTCCTTTGCTCTACCAACTGAGCTATCAGGGCATAAATGATTTGGTTCCATTAAATTAATGGTTTATGTTTCTTTCGTCAATAGAAAATTAAAAAGTTTTTTAATTTTAATTTGAGATATCTTTAATTATTATGTTTGCTATGAATGAAAAGTTTTTAAGCATCGATAAAATTATTTTAACTCAAGGATCAACAACGGTTAATGCCCTACTCTTTAGACCTCCTAGTGAGAAGCTAAAAGATACGGGATACGCCATTTTTACTCATGGTTACACATCTCACAAGATCAGTATTTTCTCATGGGCACAAAAGCTTTGTGATGACGGAATCCCAACAGTAATCTTTGACCAACCAGGTCATTTTACTGGCTCATTTCATGACGTGGCATCTTTTGATGACTTTAAAAATGACGCGCTGATGTTATTTATCCATGCACTAAATAAATTAAAAGAAGCTTACCCTTCTCAACAAAATAAACTTCTCGTTGGAGGTCACTCTTTAGGTGCCCTGACTTCGATTCTTGCGGTTCAAAAGAACTATTTTGAAGGCTTTGATGTACACCACTGTGGCGTTGGCTTTGGTGTCACACCAGAAGGTGTCACACACGTTTTTGATACGCCATTTTACCAAGCGACAGTTAAAGCACGAGCGGAACTTGTCTCAAAACACTTAGCACCAGAAATTATGTTTCCTTGGATCAAAGATCAAAAGTTTCACCTAACTCTAACAGGACACAAAGTGCATCTGATCTCAGGGGAAGATGATGTGGTTGTTGGAAAAGAAGGAATGGAAAACTTTGCAAAGATTTTAGAGAACCTTGGCAATATCGTTACAATGGAGAAGCCAGGTAAGCTTGGCCACCACCTTCCAGATATGGCCGGTAGTTTTATCAAGAAGCATGCAAAGAGGATTGGGCTACTTTAGCTTCAAATAAAGCCTTAGATTCTTAAGCATTCCCACTCTTCCAGTACGTTCAAGTGGAGTACCTTTGAAGATACGACGGTATTCACGATTACTCATTTCTTCCAGATCGCAGAAGATATCTTCTAGGGGTCTCATTAAAAAGAAGTCGATGAATTGTTTCCCATTTTCTTTGAAGGCAGTTGAGTCGGCCTCAAGCTTTCTTTCCAGTCGCCTATTCCATGGACATACATCCTGACAAATATCACAACCGAAGATTTCACCATTTGCATTTTCGATCCCACTTGGAGGAAAGACTTCTTTAAAATGTTCAATAGTGAAAGTTGAAATACACTTATCAGCAATAATCGTTCTTTTATCGATATCAATTGCACCCGTTGGGCATGCATCACCACAACGCGTGCACTGGCCACAGTGATCTGTTTCAAACTTCTCACTAGGTGCTTCTAATTCCTTATTTAAAAGAAGTGAGCCAATGATAAAGTAGCTTCCAATGTGGCGATTGATTAGCATGGAATTCTTTCCATACCAACCTAGCCCTGACTGATAGGCAAAGTCGCGCTCTAGAATTGGTTGGGTATCAAGAGAGAACTTAAAATCTAGCTCAGGATCTAGCTTCTGCAGTTCTTCTCCGATTGCTTGAAGCTTATCTCTCACTTCATAGTGATAATCGCGCCCCTTGAAGCCTACTACATAATTAGCTATTTTAAGCCCGTTGCTCTCACCACTCTCATAAAACTTCTTTGCACTACGAGCTATGTGAGAATAATCAAAAGCGATAACTAGTGTTGACTTAATATCAGGATAATAATTTTTAAGATCTTCTCTTTTGATAGCGCGTTCATCGGCGAGGTAGCCAAGAGCGCCATGAAGTCCATCTTTAATCCAAGCTTTGAAACGTTCTAATGATTTAGGTTTAGATTCTGTGACGACACCCCAAACTTCAAGATCTAGAGTTCTTAAAATATTTTGAATGTCGTCTTTTTTGATCATGACTTGTCGATAATCTCAATTGCACCAGTTGGACAGACTCGAATACATTCGTAATCAAGCGTACAGTGTCCAATTTGATCCTTATTAAGCTTTGTCAGTTTTGTCTTCTTATCTGCAACCCAAATCTCATGAGGGCAAATTGAAACACAATTCTGACAAGTAGAGCAGATATTATGATCTAGCAGGATTCTTTTTTTTTTATCTTCTGCAACTTCAAAAGTATCTTTATTAGCATCTTCGTGAGGAGCTTCTTTGATAATCTCAACCTTAACAGAGTTAGAATATCCTTTCGAGAAGATCTTCCCATCACCTAGCGTCACAACAACTTTGTCACCATTATAAAGACCCATTCTCTCTTTTGCCTGGTTAACAACATACTTAACGTATGAGCCAGTATCTTGTACCTCTTCATCAACAAGATATGGGTAAACTCCCCAGTATAAGCAAATACGTCTTGCTGTACGAAGGTTATGAGTTACACCAGCAACAGGAGTTTGCGGCCTAAACATCGAAACCTTACGACAAGAATTTCCACCTTCTGTTACGGCCAGAATTCTCTTTGCTTCAACTTTTTCTGCAATCATTGAAGCGGCAACCATTACAGATGAGTTCACTGAAGACAAGTCAATATTTCTTAACAGCGGACGCTCTTTAGGAGTCTTCTCCGCTTCAAAAATAATATCATTCATCATCTGCACGGCTTCAACAGGATACATCCCCGATGCAGATTCTCCAGATAGCATTACAGCATCAGTTCCATCCCAGATAGCGTTTGCAACATCACTTGCCTCTGCTCTAGTCGGAGTTGGAGCATCAGTCATACTCTCAAGCATCTGTGTTGCAGTAATAACTGGAATCATGCGGTCATTACATTTTTGAATGAGCTCTTTTTGGATTGAAGGAACTAAATGGTTTCCAACTTCAACACCCATATCTCCACGAGCTACCATAATAACATCAGTAACATCTAGGATTTCTCCAATATTATCTAATGCTTGAGGTTTTTCGATCTTAGAAATAATTGGCACTCTAACTTTTAATTTATGAAGTAAGGCCTTTACCGTCATAATATCTTCTTTCTTACGTACAAAAGATAGAGCGATATAATCAATATTATGTTTTAGAGCAAACATTAAGTCTGCTTCATCTTTGTCAGTAAATGCAGGAGCAGATACTTCACAATCAGGAAGATTAATCCCTTTATTAGACTTTAGCTCTCCCCCAACGATAACTTCAATTTTATAAACATCACGATCTCGTGTTATCGCTTTCGCAATTAGCTTTCCATCATCAAATAGAATTCTTGCACCATCGTGACAATCATCAACAAGTTTTTCATAGATAGTAGGGATATAGCAGTCTTTATATTCAGGGTAGTCCGCTTGTTTAGAAGATGGTCCAATAACCCAAGTTTCACCGTTTTTAAGTTGTAATCCATTAGGTAGTTTATCTGTACGAATCTTTGGACCTTGAAGGTCAATAAGAACAGCTACTTCTCTTCCAATATTTTTTGAAGCCTGACGAATATTTGAAATAAGCTGGGCATGAGCTTCATGAGTACCGTGACTCATATTTACTCTTGTTACATTTACTCCTGCAATGATTAATTTCTCAATCATTTCTACAGTATTTGATGACGGCCCTAATGTCGCAACAATTTTAGCACGACGGACTTTGCCCATTCCCATTATCTCTCCCTGAATTTTTATAAGCTTTTTCTTTTTTTAATAATTAAGCTTTACGAGACTCTTGTTGATCCGTAAACATACCGCCACGAATTTCACTCGATCTCTCTTCTAAAGCTTCAGCATTTGCCGCACGAATTTCTTCCATACGGTTTTCATACTGATTAATTAGATTTGATCTTTCAAGTTTTGAGTTCTCATAAAGAGTATTGTATTGATTCTCAAGTTCAGTAACTTTGGAAACATACTTTCTCTGTGACTCATCTCTTTCTCGAGCAATCATATCTTCATAATACTCTACCATTCTTTTAACTTGAATGTCTGCTCTTTGTTTAACCTGAGATAGCCTCTTATCGAACTCACCTCTCAAGTTAGCTAGGTTACTGTGATTTTCACGATCTTTCAATGCTATTGCATTTCTCGTTTCTTCTTTTAGTTGATTAGACTCTAGACTTTGAGTTAATCGAATTCTTTCAATCTCTTTTGCATTTGCTTTCTTAAGTCTGTTTAACTTTGATTCATAAGAAGAGATTAACTTATCGTTTGTTTCTTCTAATTGTTCGATCTTCTGTGTTAGTGACTTAGCAAGCTTATCCTTACTTTCAATAAAGTGTTCTTTTGCTTCTTGCATCTCTTGAGAATGCTTCATATGAGTATCTTGAATAAATTTCTTTGATTCATCCGCAAAGTCTGCCTGCATCTGAGAAACAGCTTCCGTATTTCGATCACTCATTTTTTGAACTGTCTCGCCAAACTGTGCTCTTTGTCTTTCAAGAATTTTCTTTGATTGCTCTTTATCATTATAAGCTTCTAGCTCTTTTTCTTTTACTTGGCGCTTGAAGTTACCTTGTAGCTCTTCAACATCTTTATTAAGCTCAATATTAATATCACTTAGAGTATCACTCTTAAACTTGGCCATATCTTTTTCAAGATCAGCAATATACTCAGATGATTTTTGTTTTTGAGAACGAAGTGCTTCTTTTGTTGATTGTGAGCGACGTCTTTCTTGGATATCAGCATTAAAGCGATCCGTATCAATTTGATCACGAATATTTTTAATACGTGTCTCATATCCCCTTTCCGTTTGCTCTAACTTATCGTTGAAGACATCTTCACGACTTCCACCAGATAACTTCTGATTCATCTCTCGTCTTGCTCGATATAATTCCTTCGCATGACGATTCTCAAGATCCTTTGCATTTTGCGAAGAATCTCTTTGCTCCACCTGTCTTTTTCTTGAGTTTCGATCATTGATCTCTTCAATAGAACTCTTGAAACTTTTTTGGTTTTCAGCAAGTTGCTTATCTTTTTGAGCAGTCATATCTGAAATGCGCTGCTCTTGATAGTCTTTAAGAGACTCTTCTCGACCCTTATGATTCTTTCTTAAGCTATCAACATCATCATTAAATCTTTCATAAAGACGTGCGCGTTTCTCACCACTTTCTTTTAATTGATCCCTGATTTCATTTTCATAATTTGATATCAACTGACGGCGATCTTGCTTTGTTTCTAACTCATGATCGTGTGCCGTATCACGAGCGTCACGGTAAACCTTATCAATTGTCTCATTGAAGTGGTCATTCATCTTGCCCATAGTTGAATCGAATCTTCTTTGTTGTGATGAGAGACGATGATCCATATTCGAATTTTCTGCCAATGTTTTTGACTCATAGGCTTCGCGAATATTTTTAAAACGTGTATCGAATTGATCCTTAATATCCTTACGATCGCGTTCGAACTCACGCTTATTTCCATCTAACTTACTTAGATAATTTTTTTGTTGTTCTTCAATTTTTCTTTTTGTATCTTCCGTGGCCGTTTCTCTGAATCGATCTTGCCTTTCTTCAACTTTATTAAGTGAGTTATCATAGGCTTGACGCTGCTTATTTAAGCGATATTCTTGAGTGTCTTTTAACTCACCTACTTCACGTTTATAATTCTTTCTCTGCTCATCAATTGTCTGCTGAAAGTTCTCGCGGTGTTGTGAAAGTCTCTTTGAATAATCTCTAACGTCCATATTTTTTCCGATTTAGATGCAATAAGATATTATATACCCCCTCTATTCTATCAATTATGCACAATATAAAAAGGCCGGGAATAAATGCCCCGGCCTCTTAATTATCTGTTTTTCCGACTATTTTTATAATGTATTATGCGAATTATTTACCTAATTCTGAATCAATAAGCTCTTTAAATACTTCAAATGGTTGTGCACCATTAATTAGCATACCGTTCACATAAAAAGTTGGAGTTGATTGTACACCAACGTCAATCCCTTCTTTAACTGTAGCATCAACTTCTGCTTTCATACGTCCAGAATCAAGACACTCATCAAATTTCTTTTGATCTAAACCAACTGTCTTTGCTTTAGACTTAAGTCCAGCAACAGAAAGTCCAGATTGATCTGCAAACATTGAATCGTGTAGTTTCCAAAATTTATCTCCAGCTTGCTCATTTGCACATAGTGCCGCTTCAGCAGCTTTGGCCGCATCTTTATGAAAGCTTAATGGGAAGTTCTTGAATACAATTTTAACCTTATTACCATAAGTCTTCTTGATCTGATTCATGATCTCAACACCCTTAGCACAGTAAGGACACTGGAAATCCGAATATTCAGTAATAACTACGGCCGCATCCTTTCCACCAAACATTGGCTCTTTTCCTGTCACAGGAATTTCAAAACGTGGTCTTTTAGGTCTTTCTAAGTAAATTTCAACTGGGCTATTCTTCGTTTTCTTAGTTAAGTATGCTTCGATAGCTTCACGCTTTTTCGAGTTTCTTAAGAAGTCTACAATTCTAGCTTTTAACTGAGGATTTACATCAGGAATATTTCTTTCTTTTGCAAACTCGTTAATTTCTTTATCAGATACTTTTACGTCCTTAGCAATAACAACATCAATGAATTGCTCCATTGTCATTGAACTTCTTGCAGGGTCTTCATTTTTAAAATTCTCTAAAAGATAGGCCTTAACTTTACCTAGTTTTAGTTCATATACTTTTAATTGGGCTTCATATAACTCTGCTTCTGAGCCTTTAAAAAGCTCATCATGACTAACTTCTTTGCCATTGAACTTAATCACTGCAGTGGCATTTGGTGCCTTTTTAAATAAGAAATTTGGTTTTGAATTTACTTCGCTCGTACATGCAACTAGTCCAATTGCAGAAATAGCAACTAGGCCAAGTGCTAGCTTGGATTTTTTAAACATAATGATCTCCTTACATCAATTTAAACTAATTATATGTAAAAAAGAGAAATAATGCATTAGTGTTCACGTCATTTTTTTGTCAATTCGATAATTGCTTCACAAAGAGATCATATTGCGGCGAACTATTTTTCAATTCTTCATGCACACCTTTTGCAATAATTTTTCCACCTTCCATAACAAGAATCTGTTGGGCATCAAGTATTGTTTCAACTCGATGGGCCACGATAATTGTAACGGCCTGCTTTTGAACAAAGAGAATCATTTTACGTAGAGCTTCTTCAAGATCACTATCTAATGAAGAAGAAATTTCGTCGAATAGAACAATAGGCTTCTTTAAGTAACAAGAGCGAATCGCCGATATAAGCTGCTTTTGACCAAGTGAGATTTCATTTTGATCAAGGACTGTATCAGGCTTTATTCCCCATCTCGATAGATAAGAAATCTGTTCACAAACTTCACTCCAGAAAGCATCAAAACTTCCAAAACCTGCTTGCCCCATCGTAATATTAAATTCAACTGTTTCTGAAAAGATATGCGAATCTTGCGAAACAATCCCAATCAATTCACGATACTCGTTGAAGTCATCAATATAATCAAAATTATACTCTTTCTTAACTCCGCTATGATTTTCAACAAATACCTTCCCTTCATCAGGAATAATATTAGCGGCCATGATATTTAAGAGAGTCGATTTTCCACTTCCAGATAATCCGACAATCCCAATAAGATCACCTTGGCGACAATCAAAAGAGATATCTTCTAAAGTAAAGGGTGTTGAATTCTCACCTTTAGCTGGATACGTAAATTTTTGGATTTCAATATGCATCTTTTCAACATCATACTGGCGTCTTTTTGTATTGATATCTGAAGACTTCTCCTTGTCTAAATCAACAAGAAATTCATTAATACGCCCTACTCCTGTTGCTGCTCTTTGAATATTTGCAACTTTCGAAGAGACATCTTTAATAGGATTAATCGAGCGCTGAATTAAATCAATTAGAGCAAAGATCAATGCGACTTGAGTAATACCACTATTTGGAATGATAAAGATTGCGCAAGCTAAGAAGACTGGAAAAAGAGACTCGGCAAATGAGTAGTATGATGCGTCCCAAACGTTTGAAGATAGGATCTTTTTAAGAAATTCATCAAAGACAAATAAGGATTTCTTCGATGTATACTGATCTGCAGGGTTGTAGTAATTCTCACGAACACCGCCAATAAGATCCGCAACAACGCGGTAAAGTTTTGCACGTGAATTTCTCACGCTTAAGAAAACTGCACGCATATACTTAGAACACCAAATTAAAATAAAGCAGGCTCCAAATTGGATTACTGCAAGATACACTCCGGCAATTGCATTTAAGCTTACAAAACTGATCAGAGAAGCAACTACGAAGAAGATATCAATGACAATTCCAAAAGTTCCAGAAGTAACAAGCTCCCTTAAGCTTTCCGTATCGCTCATAATACGCGCTAAGACCTCTCCTTGAGGGTAGCGATCATTGCGGTTTTCTTTCGATGTTTGAAGCTCCACACTTGAAAGCCACTTACCATAGCAATGAGTGCGGACGAATTGAACAAGGCCTACAACATAACGATTAATAATCAGGTTATAAACAGCACGGTTTATGGCCGTTGCCAAAAAGATAAATGTCATAATTCCAAGAGTCTGACGATAAACCTCTTCGACTTCATAATTTGCAGTAAGTTTTGCGATTAATTGTGGTAGTGCTGCACCAAGAGCACTTGAGATAATAAGACATACAACCATGCTTAATAAATATTTACCACTTCCTTTATATACTAGGAATTTAGATGAGTTGTTTTCTAAAGTGCTCATAAATTCCTCCTTCTTGTTTTTGTGTAAAATCGATAACACTTGACTCTTCTCTTAAGCCTTCACTTTCACAGATTAAACTTAAGTGATCACATTGAACCGCTGTCGTGTACCTGTGTGTCGACATAATGAGCGTGCGACCTTCAAAAATATTCATAGCATTGAGCTGATTCAAAATTTCTCTTTCAAGCACGACATCAACTGATGAGAAAGGGTCATCCCAAATAATAAACTCACTTTCAAAAAGTAATGACTTAATCAAAGAGACTCGCTTGATTTGTCCACCAGATAATCTCTTTCCGTTTTCTCCAACAACAAGGTTAAACAAACTCTTGCGATCTGAAGCTAAGTAATCGAGTCCAAAGATCTTCAGTAGATCATAAGCTTTCGCTAGTTGTTCTTCATTGAAGTCTCTACCCAGGGATAAGTTTTCTAGAATTGTTCCATTATAAAGATACGGATCTTGAGCGACATAACTCGTACTTTTTTCTTGGATCTTTAAAACCTCAGAAATTTTAACGAGTAACTCAGACTTTCCACATCCAGTTTTTCCGACAATTGCATTCTTTGTATTTTTCCAAATTTTTAAATTGATATCGTTGTCCCAAAATGGAAGCTGTAATTCAAAAGACTCTTCTTTTTCTTTAAAAGAAAATTCTCTTTTAAGCATTGTCTCAAGTTCACTCTCTTTATCAAGTACAGCAACAAGCTCTCTTACTCTTGCCCACGCTCCAGCAGAGCGAGTGAAGACAACTCCAATCCAAGCGAGGAACATAATTGGTTCTAAAAATAGATAAACAAAACCTGAGAATAAAATCAGTGAAGATGCACCAAGCTGTTGCGTAAAAATGATATAGGCACCCCAAATTAATGAAAGACCAACTCCAGTTGGCATAAGTGGGATAGAGATGCCAACACGCTTGCCTGCCTCATAAAAATTCTCAAGCTCTTCCATTGACTTCTTAGCAAAGAGATCAATAAATGCTTTTTCCGCATGGAAGTTTTTAATTGTCTTTTTACCTGCGTAAGTTTCAATAATGATATTTTGAACATCACCCTGAAGGTCTTGTGTTTGGCGATAGAATTTACGGTTCGTTGAAACAATTGCACTGAAGAGAACAAACGCCACAAGCATCGGTAGTAGCGCAATAAACAGCTCTTTATTGAAACTTAATAGCTTTGGAACAAGGATCGAAAGAGCAATGATGATATTAGCAATTTGTAAAAGAGCGAAACCAATTAATGCTCTTACGTGCTCAAGATCTCCACCAATAATTTGAAAGATTTGACCTTTCGGGTATTCTTTATAACGAGAAGGACTCACTTTTTCTAATTTCTTCATGAGATCAAAGCGTAAGATCTTTTGTAAGACACGGGCCGGATAGAAAAAGAGAAGTCGCGAAGATGTTCTAAAAACAATAATTCCTAAGGCCAATAAGAAAAGATGTCCCACTGGAATAGAAATTCCTTTTGAAATTTTCTCCGCTAAATCTTTTGCAATAAAAGGAAGTTCACTTTGAATCTTGTGAGTTAGATAGAGACAAATGAATGCCCCAATATAGTAGTACCAGTAGTGAACAAACTGCGTCATTACCAGCGATGTTAACTTTTTATTAAGATAGTCTTTCATTCCAGCAAGTCTACTTGAATTCCAATCATCAGTCACGTTTCTGTTTAAAGGAAGGCCCAGTGAAATGTGAAAAAACATTCTTAATTTAAGTTAAATTTACCTTCTCAAACTTGGTTATGAGAATAAAGCTAGCTAAAATCCTACAAAATTAATTGGTTTCATAAAATACGAAGTTTTAAGAAAAACGTTTTTTAAGGAAAGAAAGTGATCTATCTCGTAAGTCTGCTGATGATATTAATTCTCTGTTCTATTATGGTTATTACTCATCAGGCCATTAAGATTAAACAGCTTGAAGTTGAAGGTCGCGACCTTTCGCGAAGGCTCGAAGAAAAACAACATTTACTCTCCGTTTTATTTCACGATCTATCGAACTCAACAACTCTCCTTTCTCTACTAAGCGACTCTTCCCTACTTGCCATGAAAGACAAAGACGGTATCTTGCAAAACCTAGGACGTGTCAGCGGAGTTATCGAAAATATGGCAGAACTGATTCAACATATTCGAAAAATACAATCCATTGAGTCAGGCAAATCAAATATAAAATTAGAGCCTGTTCCATTAAAAGAATCTATTGAAAATTCAATTCAGCTTATCCGAAAAAGATTAGAAAAAAAGAGTCAACATATCCGTGTTGAATTTGATGACCACAGTATCCAGGCCATGGCAGAGCCTTCGTCACTATGCCACAGCGTCTTTAGTAACCTTCTAACTAATGCATCAAAGTTTTCACCAGAAGGATCTGAAGTTGTTGTCAGGGTAACTCATCAAAACTCAGTTATCCGTGTGGATATAACAGACCAAGGAATAGGAATCCCAGAGTCAATGATAAAAAGCCTCTTCTCATTCACTAATGAAACTCACCGCGAAGGAACTCATGGCGAAGAAGGGTCAGGTTTTGGCCTTCCAGTTGTAAAAAAATATATGAAATTCTACGGAGGAAATATAAAGGCCTTTAATAATATTGATGGTATTGGATCAACGTTTACAATGACATTCGTTAACGCATCAACGAGCAATCAGGATACAATTGAAAAAACAGAGTCTAAGCCTAAGAGAAGGCCTTTAAGAGAAGCGAATCAATAAATAGATTGAGAAAAAGATGGTAGGACTATGCAGATTCGAACTTTACAACCTGCGATCAAAAGATGCCCAAAGGCATGTTTTGGCGCTGAGTTGATATCGGTATCAGCAAACTAAATCATCAAGCAATGTAATTGAAAGTATCAAAGATGGTAGGACTATGCAGATTCGAACTGCAGACCTCTACCATGTCAAGGTAGCGCTCTAACCAACTGAGCTATAGTCCTACAAGTGTCTTAAAGTAGAAAAATAATATTCTAATTCACCAAACTCGTCAAAAGATAAAATTGACGCACAAACCTAAGCAACATCGTTGCAATTTTGCTAGTATAACTAAAAATCATGGAGGAATAATGAAAAATATTATTATGATATTAATTCTATCTAGTTGTGCTGTTTCAAAAACAAAACTAACTCCAGCTGGAGAGAAAGTAAAAGTAACATATCAAAAGCCACGTCATAAAAGCTGTAAGCCTTTTACAAATGTCGTTGGTGAAAATGAAAATGGTATCAAGGATCTTGCTGTTAACCATGCCGTCAACTTAGTTGCTGATGAGGGTGGAGACACTATCTGGATCAAAGAATCTGTAAACGAAGGAAACACTTGGAAAGTTTACGGACTTGGTTACCACTGCAAATAAGAGTAAGGAATTCGAATGATTATTTTAGATAGCGCAAAGAAAGCAATTGAGAATTTTTCAATGCCTGATCACGTGGGATTTGGAAAGGTCCTACTACCGATTATGGCGACTTGTGAGTATAAACGTGGAGAATGGGGAGAGCTTGAGATCAAGCCTTATGGTAAATTAGAACTCGATCCAACTTGTAAAGTTCTTCACTATGGACAAGAAATTTTTGAAGGAATGAAAGCCTATAATTTTAAGGGCAATGGCCCAAACCTTTTTAGGCCACTAGAAAACTTCAAACGCTTTAATCACTCAGCAAGACGTATGGCCATGCCAGAAGTACCAAAAGATATCTTTACTGCAGCTGTAAATACAGTCACAAAGATGGGTGAAAACTATATTCCGAAACGTGGTGGTGAATCTCTTTATATTAGGCCATTCATGATTGCCACAGAAAACAATCTAGGAATTAAGCCAAGTGAAGAATTTCTTTTCATGGTAATCGCCTCACCTGTTGAGTCTTACTTTTCAGGAGGAAGCTATAAACTTTTAATTGAAAGAAATATGATTCGTGCGTGCCAAGGAGGAATGGGAACGGCAAAGACTGGTGGTAACTACGCCGGTGCTCTTAACGCAGGTGTAAGAACACTAAAACTTGGACTACACCAAACACTATGGTTATCAGCAACTGATCGTAAATCGATTGAAGAATTAAGTGGAATGAATTTCTTTGCTGTAATTGATGGTGAAATTCACACTCCAGAATTGACTGAGACAATTCTAGATGGAATTACTCGTCGTTCACTCATCGATATTGCACGTCACAAGGGTTACAAAGTTGTCGAGAGAAAGATTAGCATTGATGAATTAATTGAAGATATTAAGTCTAAGAAATGTACTGAGTGCTTCTCTTGCGGAACGGCCGCAATCATCACCCCAATCTGCTCTTTACATGAAGAGTCTGGTGAATTTTATAATATTCAAGAAGAGTTTGGACCAGTGTCAAAAGAGCTTCGTGAAACACTTCTAGGTATCCAAGAAAAAACAATTGAAGACCCATTTAACTGGGTAGTTGATCTATAAAAAGGGCCTCAGATGAGGCCCTTTGTATTTCTACTTCGCTAAATTTGGAAGAATTTGAAACATAACCATTGCAAGGATTGTTGGGAAAAGTGCTCCAAGAAGAAGCTTACCTGGGTTAATCCCATCTTTTCCAAAAGTACCTTTAAGGATACCAAAACCAGCTGGGTTTGGAGCGTTAGCAATAACAGTTAAACCACCACCGGCAACAGCACCTGCAACTAGGTTATACTTTGCAGAATCAGTTAGATCAACAAGTGTTCCTAGATATGTAAGAGCAGCGTTATCAGTAATAGCAGTAAGTGAAGTTGCACCTACGAAAAGAACAAAGTCACCAAGTTTAGATAGAATTGGTTGTAGCCACCAACCTTGTTGTCCACCAAGTGTAACAAGACCAGCTAAGAAGAAACCTACAAGAAGTGATTCTTTTAACTTGATTTCGTCTTGGTACTCTTTTGTAACAGTTGTGAAACCTAGGAAGAATAGGAATAAACCTAGGAAGAAAACCATATGGTGAGCAGAGAAAACAACTAATCCCATGAAGATGATATGAATTAAAGTCATCCACCAAGTTGGTGCCATCCAATTCTCATGCTTTTGTTTAATTTCAAGTTTACCTTGTAGTTCATCTTTAAACATGAAAGCAATTATAAGAGTTCCAATAATGATCGAAATTGTTGCTTTGTAACCAAAGTTTGTAATCATGTGAACAAATCCCCAGTGCCATTTTGAAGCAACCATTAGAACAGGAGGTGCAGCAAAGTGAGAAAGAGTTCCACCGATTGAAACGTTTACAAAAAGTAGACCAATCGTTGCATACTTAAATTTTAAACTCATTTTCTCGTCTGAGAAGAAGTAGTCTAAAAGGATAAGAGCAGTAACTGTCATTGCAGCAGGTTCAGTAATGAAAGATCCTAGAATCGGCCCGATAATAAGAGCTGAAACGTAGAATGCCATTTTACCAGGCATTGGGATAAGTTTTGCAATCATCCCAATGATTTTTTCTGCAAGCATAATAATTGGTCTCGTCCCCGCCATACACATAATAACGAATACGAATGCGGCCTCTGTGTAGTTAACATCTTTCTCAAGATATTTGAGTGCTCCACCAACAACTTGGTGTGCGCTATCATAAACTGCAAATCCTTGTGTAGCACTATAGTACACAATAAATGCAGCTGCCCACATTCCGAATACCGCTTCTACTTCACCTAAGAAGTGAAGAAGGTTCTCCATCATTGATCCTTCTGGATACTTGTGAGCTAAATGTTGAATTTTAGAAACTAAGAATGTGTGCAAAATTGCACATGCAAATAGAATCGTCCCTACGAGCTGTAGATTTGTTGGATTCATGAAACTTCCTTTGTAAATGTGATCTACCTTATTTTATTCCTGTCGGCAAAGGTGCGCAAGTACTGAAATTTTAAGACACTTAAAATAATTTACCATTTTCGTAAACTTTTTCTAAACTGCCACCGATAAGAATTTGTGTTTTTATATAGATTTGCTATCTCTATTCTCACTTTCTCTGTCGTAGTCAATGCTTTGGCCATAGAGCCTAGTTTTTTTAAGGAAGAGATAGAAGTTAATGGCAAGCAAATCAAGGCCAAGGATCTTGTCAAAGATATCGTAAGAATTTCAAAATCAAAGTCACCTAAATATATTCCAGTTAGGCATGAAGATGCTGTTTCTGACGATATTCCGAGGCATAACAGTGGGGCCTCAGAGTTGTGTATCGAGTGTAGAGATATCGCCGAGCTCGCTTCTAATATTTCAGATATCGTGGCCAAGGCCAATGAAAATTCTCAAGAACCGAGTATTAAGGTCAAACAAAAAGCACTAAAACTTAAGGCCATCGCAACTTATATCGAAACTGTTGATAAGGTTGGAGAAATTAGCTGTCTTAAAAGTGATTTTGACAGCGGAAAAGAGCGCTATAACACAAGAGATTTTGATGACTTCGAACTAGTTTTTACTTCAGATATTGCTCTTAGTGAATTCTCTTCCCTATCAATTGCTCCTCGTTCAGGAACACTAACTAGAATAACTTGGTTTCGATCTCAAGACGAAGTTGGCGAAGATATTTTTATCAAAGTAGTCTTTATAAAAGATCAAGAACCATACTTTCAAATCTACTACCCACATGACACTTTTGTTGATCCAACAAAGCCTACAGATGTTGAAAGAAATATTCCTGAAGGTGTAACTCTTGAGACAAATTATGATTCTGAAATGAGTCTAGTTAAGGATCAAGAATACGATACCTTCATTGGAAAAGTTAAGATTAATAAAGCACTGCTACTTGAGCAGAGTTATTATGTTCCTACTTCATTAACATTAATTGAGATGGAGACAGAGAGTAAGCTTGGAGAAGAAACTAAACTTACAAGCAAGGTCGAGATTAATGACCAAAAGCAAAGAATAAACGTTAACCTCAACAGTAAGCTAACTGAAGACACAACGCTAAACGGTGAAATTAATATCAAGCCAAACAAGCAGCAATTAAACCTTAATCTTTCTAATCGCTACAGTGATGATATTACAATTGATGGCAATGCCGATATCTCTTCAGATAGCCAACAAATCAACCTAGACTTAAAACATCAAGGGAAGTCGACAGCAAGGGCCTTGGCCAAAGCTGATGGCTACTTTCTAGCAGGAGTAACTGTTGCCTCTCCAGAGTTTAGAAATTTTGATATTGAAACTGATATGAGTTACGACACTAATCAGACGGCAACGATTGCAAATGATTTCAGATTCCAAGGAAAAACGATAATTAAAACTGGAACTGTTATCAATGCTCAAGGTGAAGTTGACTTCAGTGCAAAAAGGTCATTTGGGGTATTTGAGAATGCTACTGTGACTATGGAGTTAAATCACTCAACGCAAGACAGAGGTATCGATTACAACCGCACCTCTGCCTATATTTCTTTTGATATGAAATTCTAATTAAATTAATTAGCCATCATTACCAATTGAAGCAACTGGACAAGCATCCATTTGCTCTTGGCATAGCTCTTCTTCTTCAGGTGTTGATGGTTGCTTAACAACGTATGCATTTCCATCTTCATCTTCAGCAAAAAAGTCTGGAGCACCTGTGTAACATACGTTACATGCAATGCATCCTTCGCCGTTATCATCATCTGGATCTGTGCAATACCACTTTCCAGCAACATTTTCTTTATGTTTCATTTCTTTATTTGCCATGTTAACTCCTTGATTTTATTAACACACAACACAATATTTCATTGATTATATTTTGCCTAAGTCTACTAGATTTGAGAATATAGCACAAGATACTCAAATATAAATTTCACAGGAGAATACTGAAATGACAACGAGCCTTGAAAAAGCAGCTCAATGGGCAAATAACTCATACTTTGATGAGGAATCACGTCAAGAGATTCAAAAGCTAATTGACGCTGATGATATGAAAGAGATCGAAGAAAGATTTTATAAAGATATCGAATTCGGAACAGGTGGGCTTCGCTCAATTCTTGGTGCCGGAAATAATCGTATTAATAAATATACAGTTCGCCGTGCAACGCAGGCCCTTGCTGGAGAAGTACTAGATCACAGCTCTAAAACTGGGATCACAAATCCATCAATTGCTGTAAGCTATGACTCACGTAAATTCTCTTTTGAATTTGCCAAAGAAGTTTGTAGCGTTATGGCGGCCAATGGAATTAAGTCTTATATCTATAAAAGACTAAATCCTGTTCCAATGCTTTCATACTCTGTTAGGTACCATAAGTGTCAAGCTGGAGTTATGGTAACAGCTTCTCACAACCCTCCAGAATACAATGGTTACAAAGTTTATTGGAATGATGGAGCGCAAGTTACTCCTCCAAACGATAAAAATATTATCAATCGCTACTATGATATTACTTCATACGA
Source organism: Halobacteriovorax sp. RT-2-3 (assembly GCF_047085075.1). Lineage (NCBI taxonomy): Bacteria > Pseudomonadati > Bdellovibrionota > Bacteriovoracia > Bacteriovoracales > Halobacteriovoraceae > Halobacteriovorax > Halobacteriovorax sp. RT-2-3. The sequence goes on from NZ_JBKIYF010000002.1 coordinate 90,298, forward strand.
TGCTGTGAAATTCATGGAATTTTCTCAAGCTGAATCAGAAGGATTTATCACATGGGTTGGAGAAGACGTTGAACAAAGCTTCTATAACGACATCCTCTCAAAAACAGTTAACCCTGAAATGTGTAAAGAATTCGGTAACGAATTAAAGATCGTTTACACACCTATTCACGGAACAGGATTAATTCCTTGTACGACAGCTCTGGCACAGCTTGGCTTTACTAATGTTGAAGTTGTTAAAGAGCAAGCACAACCAGACTCAGCTTTTCCAACAGTAAGCTCACCTAACCCAGAAAATGCTTCGGCAATGAAGATGGCAGTCGATCTTATGAAAGAAACTGGTGCAGATATAGCATTTGGCTCTGATCCAGACACAGATAGACTTGGAGTTGCTTTTGAGCATGAAGGAGAGATTCAGTATATCAACGGAAACCAAATCGGAATCCTAATGCTGTACTACATGCTTCACAATCTAAAAGAAAATGGCACAATGCCAGCAAACCCATATTTTGTGAAAACAGTTGTAACAACTCCACTCCAAGAATTAATCGCTGATAAGTACGGAGTAAAATCTTACTCGACACTAACAGGATTTAAGTGGATTTGTGGACTAATGAATAAAATAGAAAAAGAAGATCCATCGGCAAACTTCCTATTTGGAACAGAAGAGTCTTTTGGATATCTTCCGCATAATTTTGTTCGCGACAAAGATGGTGTTGCTTCAATTACTTTTATGTCTGAAGTAACTCTATACTTCAAAAAACAGGGGCTAAACCTTATTCAGGCCCTCGATAAAATTTACGAAGAATTTGGCTTTAGTGAGGAAACTCTCCTAAATCTTGTTTATCAGGGTAAAGAAGGGGCCGAAAAAATTACACGAATCATGAGTCATTTTAGAGACTTAGCTCCTACAAGCTTGTGCGGACAAGAGATTCAAGCTATAGAAGATTATCAAACAGGTATTGTGAAAAACCTTGAGTCTAATGAAGAGTCGAAACTGGATTATCCAGTAAGTAACGTAATTGGTTACCACTTCAAAAATGGAAACCGCCTCTACCTTCGTCCTTCAGGAACTGAGCCGAAAATTAAGTTCTATATTATGATTCAAGAAAAAGAAGGAAGTCTAGCTGAGAAAAAAGCAAAGGCAAAAAAAGTTACTGACGAAATCCTGGCATTTATTAACGAAACGGCCGAAGGACTATAAGTCAGTAGATTAGGAGTTATATTTTGAAAAGTGATAAACTTGCAGTTGTATTAGTTAGTGGTGGTATGGATTCGTTAGTTTGTGCTGCAATTGCAAATGAGAAACATGAAAACCTTGCGTTTCTTCACCTTAACTACGGACAAAAAACAGAAGAACGTGAATTGGATTGTTTCCAAAAAATCGCTGACTTTTACGGAGTCGATAAATCTCTACGTAAAGTAATTGATGTCTCATTTCTAAAGCAGATTGGTGGAAGCTCGCTAACTGATGATGGAATTGATGTAAAACAATATAAAGGTGATTCAGAAGAAATCCCTGATAGCTATGTACCTTTTAGAAATACTCACATCATCGCAATGGCCGTTTCTTGGTCAGAAGTTGTTGGTGCAAAGAATATTTATATTGGTGCAGTTAACGAAGACTCATCTGGATACCCAGACTGTCGCCCAAGCTACTACGCTGCATATAACGAGCTAATCAAGCAAGGAACTAAAGATGGTGATATTGAGATCATCACTCCTGTAATTGATATGGCAAAGAATGAGATTGTGCAAAAAGCGGTCGACCTAGGTGCACCACTTAAGTTTTCTTATTCTTGTTATGCTCGAGGAGATAAAGCTTGCGGAGTTTGTGATTCATGCGCTCTAAGGCTTAGAGGCTTTCAGAAGGCAGGAATTGAAGATCCGATTGAGTATGATCAAAGACCAAATTACTTATAAAAAAAGGCTCCGATAAGGAGCCTTTTTTATTTATACTATTCTTGTACTGCTTCTTCTTGAGTTTCTTCTACAGCAGGCTCTTCAACCTTAACAGCTGGAGCTGTAATAAGACCAGCATCTAGAAGAATTTTAACTTTTTCTTCTTTGTTTACGAACTTTCCATTTGCAGCTTTAACAGCAAAACGTCCCGATCTTTTTTTTACAATTGTGTACTCGCCTACTTTTTTAACAACTTCCATGAATTCTCCTATAATAATTCTTTGCGTTTGTTATCTTTTAAGTGTTGAACAATTTCTTTTACTCGTTGTGAATCATCTTTTGGCACAATCATTACGGCCCTATCATTTGAAACCACAACTAAGTCTTGAACATTAATTAAAGAAACATGCTTATTAGGAGCATAAATAATATTTCCTGTCGCATCCTTTAAGAAAGTTCCGTTACTATCAATTATAGTGTTTCCTTCGACACGGTCAACTACTTGTTCAAGTGCTTCCCATGATCCAAGGTCATTCCAATCAAACTCAGCTTTTACTAAACTGATTCGGCTTGATTTTTCCATAATGGCATAGTCAATCGAATCTTTTGGAATCTTATTATATACTTCTTCAAGCTTGGCCTCCTCGTCAAGAGATGCCTTTAATTCTTCATAGAAAGAAAACATTTCAGCAGAGTGGGCCGCGAACTCTTCTTTAAAAACACCAAGTGGTGCCATAAACATTCCCGCATTCCAAACATACTTTCCAGTCGATAAATACTCTTTAGCCTTTTCAAAATTTGGTTTTTCAACAAATTCATCAACCTTAAAGCCATCACCTACAGCTTCACTTGTTTTAATATAGCCATAACCAGTGTGAGGAAAATGTGGTGGTATTCCGATTGTTGTAATTGTTTGCGTATCACTTGATAGTTTAACGGCTTTATCAAAGCTGGATTTAAAGCCACTCTTATTTAAGATCACATGATCAGAAGGCATAACTGCAATAATGTCTTCATCTTTTGCCCCAGCTGCCTCAATGGCCGCAAGAGATAAGAGAATACAAGGGGCAGTATTTCGCCCCGCAGGTTCATAGATTATATGTTCTTCTAAAATTTGATTTTTTGAGCAAGAGATAGCTAGTTCAGATTGATCACGCGTTGTGATAATAAAGCGATTTTTCAAATCTACACTTTCCTCAAAGCGCTCAAGAGTTTGACCTAGTAAAGTTTCATTTCCAACCAGTGAAAGGTATTGTTTTGGTTTTGATTCTGTTGATTCAGGCCAAAGGCGTGTTCCCTTTCCACCGGCCATAATTAGTGTGTAAATATTCATAAAAAATGCCCTCAAATTGTATAAGGGCATCGTATCATAAAAAATGTAAATGTTCTAAATGATGAGTTAGTCGAATTTTGTAAAGAAATAATCACGCCCTGCAAAAAGAGAAGGATGCTTCTTAACATATTGCTTCGCTTCAATACTTCTCTCAAATGCCCCAAGGCTTACGCGAAAACGATTTCCCTTACCAGGTACTTCTTTTTCATTAACAATTGGGCTAAAACCAAGAACTCGAAAACCTTCTGCAAATTCCTTTGCGTCATCAATTGACTCAAATGAACCAACTACAATTGTGTATTTTCCAGTATATTCATCTGTCTTAGAAGCTGACTCTTGAACAGTCTCACTTTCAACTGCTGGTTGCTGAACAGGCTCTACAACCTTCTCTTCTACAACCTCTTGTACTTGCGTATCTTGAACACCAACATCATTGAAATCTTTATTTTCACTTGAAAACTCATTAACCATCTTCTGCTTTAAAGATTCTTCAATTCTCTTATTTAATTCTTCTTTAGAAACTTTCTTGGTCTCTTTATCTTGAACTATTTCTTTAACCTTCTCCTCTTCTGGAGATGTTAGCTCAATCTTCTGTTTTTCATCCAATGGCTCAACAATCGCCTTCTCTTCCTTATTGCTAAGGCCAGCTTTTTCAAAAGCATAATTAGATCCAATCTTTAGGCCAAAGAAGAATGAAGTAATGGCAACCAGGATGACAAAGATGACAACCAATAAGATTTCTTTTTTCTCAAATACGTAGAAGTTACTTTTATCGTTCATAAGGATATTTTAATCTCTCCACAATTATTAGCAACTTGCTGAAAATACTAGGAAAAATAATCCTTTATTTCATATGTGAAATATATCCCGACATTCTAACTCAACTTAAAGACTCTGCACTTTTTCTATTTTATAAACCCAAAAATCTTATGAACTAGGTTTAACAGGGAGAAAAATTATGAAGAAGATTTTAAAGAATAATAAAGGCCAAGGCGTAATGGAATATATGATCATCACAAGCCTAGTTGGAATTATTTGTATTACTGCTGTTAAAACACTCGGAACTAGAGTTCAAAAAAGACTTGAAGACGCATCCGATAAAATCACAAAGAGTATCAAAGTAAATTAATAAACAATCATGAAAATACTATCTTACGCTCTTAGCGTTACTCTAATTGTTTTTGTCTTTCTTGTGAGCAGTGCAGTTAGTGAAAAGTATCGTTGCAAAAATAGTATTGTTTTTCAAGCGTATGTACATTCATTAATAAAATCACATGATGATAAAAAATCAGTAAAAACATTCTCTTGTAAAAGTCTCCTCTCTCTTGAGAGGTGGCTTGATTCAAAAACACGGATTAAGTTTGTAAAAAATAAAAATGGAAAATACCTGAAGTATCGAAGAGAGAAGCATAGCTTAGGATTTTCAAATGGACTTAAATGAAAGAGGAAGTACTTCCTTAGTCGCTATATTATTTTTTATGGCCTTTATTGCCATCATATTCTCTAATATGGCCCGTTCTTATGAAGAGCTACAAATTATAAAATATTACAATAAGTCATATATCTGCTCAAAAAAAGTCATTGTTGAATATAAGTCATTTTATAAAAGAATTTCTTATATAAACGTAGGGCTTAAGAGTATCTTTTATGCACAGTTCTTCCCTTTAGCCGCATGGCTTAAGCCATTCATGAAATATGGAGCAAAAGGCTTGCAGTATATGCAAAGCGCTCTTCGATACTTTCTACGCTTCAAACTCTTAACGATAGATGAATGTGAGGCAACAAATATTTTAGCTCTTCTAAGAACAGATCCGCTAGGAAGCAAGCTCTGGAAGATCAGGAGAAGACTCGATACATCTGCAGTCTTTGAAAAGAAATGGAAGGCTTTTATGCCCTTTCACTATACTGGGAGCAACCTATCAGAAAATCATTCTTTCGTGATTACCCTAAAATTCAAACTAGAAGAGGGAAGACTTTTAGACGATTTCACTCTCTCGTCAAAGCACATGGCACCAAAGGGTATTCAACAATTGAAGGACTATTATGGACTTCAATTTTTGTAAGTACATTAATTCTTATGATTAACCTGGAGATAAAAATTGAAAATTCTAAACAACGAGAAATCCAAAACTTCATCAAAACCTGGAACTCAATCAAATAATGAGCCAACTTCCTCACCTCTGCTTTTTAACAAAGAAAAAGAAGAGAAGATGAAAAAGGCGCTTTATCTAAGATTCTGGGTTGCGCTAGTTCTAACTAATATATTTACATACATTCTTTCAATGCCATCGGTACAGGAAGTTCCAGAAAAGCATATTTCAGTAGCTAAAGATGAAAGACTTCTAAAACTTAAAATCAATGAAATGACTAATCTTGTAGGTAGTGAAGAATACGTGTCCCTATATGCAGGCGCAACACACATCACCAATAAGGCAAAGATCGTAAAAAAACTCAACGATGAGGAGATACCTATCTATCTCGTAAAAATTTCTATTTCAGATTTGAATAGAATTGCTCCATACAAGACTTTAGAGCTAGATTCCTATCCAGTTACTGATCTACCTAAATCCAAAGGAGGAGCTTATGAAATTGAAATTTAGCCTTATTACAATCCTACTAGTTACAAGTATTCAAGCACGTGAAGTAATTGTTTATACATATGACTCTGAAAAGAACCACATGTTTGAAGTTTTAAACGAGTTAATGGCAAAAAATGGAGTGAAAAAAGAAGACTTCCGATTTATTAAAAAGAAGAATCCATGTGAAGACATCTATAAGAGTGCCCTACTTCACGTATGTTTTAAAGGCGAGGAAGCTGAACCATTTATTGTTAGACAAGACAAAAGAGTTCTTCAGAATACCTTTGGACAATAAAAAAGGGCCAACGTCTTGGCCCTCTTTCTATATCTGAAAAATAATTAAATATTAATCTAGATGAATTTTAAACTTAGGAGTAGTTCCCTTGTTTCTGTTATGCGCTTTTCTTTTAGCACCCATTTTTGTTTTTTTAGCATTACGCTTGTTTCTTGTAATACGAGTTCTTGATACCATGATAAATCTCCTCAATATATTTAAATCTAAATTAAAAACAGTTTTCGAGTATAGGTTTTTACTAAGTTTCTTGCCTTTTGTCAAAGTCATTGGCCTAGTATCAGTCGTAAATTTCAATATTTACGCTACAGGCCTGAAGCAAATTACCCTAGGCATAGGCCAAGTAACTGAAATCTCATTAAACAATGTTTTAAACTACAGTATATCTAATAAAGAAGTTTTATCGAGCAAGTCGCTACAGGCCCAATCAAAACTCATTATTAAAGGTAAAATGCAAGGTCACTCAATTGTCACACTATGGTTAAACTCTGGCAACAAGAAGACCTTCGAATTCTATGTACTTTCAAAGTCTGGTCAATTTAAGGTGCTCGAAGCTCTAAATAATCTACGTCATTTCGACATCAATGGTGAAATCAAGGGAGATAAATTAATTATTACCCAAGATATTACAACACTTGATCAGTACCTAGTCCTACGACCGCTGTTAAGTAAAAATAAGAGTATTATCTTCAAAGGTGAACTAAAAGATCAAGTAGCAAAGAAAATCATCGCAGAGATACATCACCACTTTTTTCAAAACTACTATGACGATATACGCTGCCAAAAGAACAAGATCGATATTCACTGTTTCACCAACGAAGAGATATTGAAAGATATAAAATTTCTTAAACCACTTCAAAATAAACTTATGGTTAAGTTTTTTCTATCTCAAAGATTTGAGAATATTTTGAACCATAAACTAGAAATGAGAATCATCCAAATTGAAAGAATGGACGGAAAAGAAATAAATTTCGGACTAGATCAAGTTGACGTAGGCCTTGCAGACCTTCTTGACGAAGGAGCTTCAGCACTTGCAAAGAGTCAAAGTATTGTACTTAGAGATACAGATTATAATGTCTCAACACTTGCGACACAAAAAATTCTACTTCGTACAAGTAATAAAACAACAGTGCAAATGGGCTCTGATATCCCCTTTACGACAACGACTAATAACAACGGAAATAATACACAGTGGAGATTTGCAGGGCTTAAGATTGAGATACTTTTAGAGAAAATAAATAATCGCTATAAAGTGAAATACGCAACAAAACTTACTAGGCCAATGCGACAAATGAATGGGGATACGTATATCAATGGGAGTGCACAAGAATCAAGTTTTCTCATTGAAAAGGGAATTCCAATTCAAATGTTTGAAATTGACTTAACAACTGATGATAACGCAGGAAGAAGACTTCCTATCCTTGGCCAAGTACCTATTCTAGGAAAGCTCTTTTCATCTTCAACAAAGTTTAAAACATATAAAAGAATCATTGCAATTGCGAAACTTAAATAGGAAATAAAATGTCACAAATCAATCAGTATTTTTTCAATGAATTTAAAATGCTACTTAGTGAGAAAGCAAAGAAAACAATTCATCTGAACTTTAAAGAAATTATTCTAGAAACACTCGAAAGAAATAATCTTCAAGAAAGTGACTTAGATAATCTAAACGAAATCAAAGACTGGTTTAACAAGGTCTATCATCAAAGTTACATTGATGATCTTCTAAAAATGTATGATGCCAATGAGTTTATCATTCACTCTCCTAGTGATATCGAAGTACAAAAGAAGGATCATCTTAATTTAAAGGTTGAATTTCTAAGTAATGAAGACTTTGTCTTAAGCTTAGTTTTTCTAACTCAAAAACTAGGAATTGATTGGAACTTCAATAATCCATTTGCATCATTTAAGAATACTCGATTAGTTGACGGCAATGAGATTGACTTGCGAGTGAGTATCACACATCCATGTCTTTCCCCTAAAGCACAAGCAAAAGCATTTTTGAGAGTTCATGCAAAAGAGAATTTCAAAATATCCGATTTTTCAAAAGACAAAGAAACACATGAGATAGTGGAAAAGTTGGTTAGTGATTATAAGAATATTGTTATTGCGGGCTCTACGGCAAGTGGAAAGACTAGCTTTTTAAGAGTTTGTAAGGCGCTATGCTTTGAAAATGAACATCACGTTATTATTGAAGATGTTGCAGAGATCGAAGGAGATATTTCCAATTCAACTCACCTTTTATCACATCCTAGTGAGGGAAAGAGTCTAAAAGACTATTGTAGTTATGCTTTAAGGATGTCTCCAAAGAGAATTCTTCTTGGAGAGATTAGATCAAGTGAGGTTATCCCATTTTTATTAGCAATGAATACTGGGCACAAAGGTATGATGAGTACAATTCATGCTAACAGTGCCAAGGATACACTACTCAGACTTACTACATTATTTTCAATCTTCTCAGAGAGTAAAAACGGAATTGATTTCGATCAAATCTTACGACTGATCTGTCAAAGTGTTGATAACGTGATCTTTGTTGAAAATAAAGAAGTAAAAGAAATTATAGAGGTTCACGGTAGTGAAGCAGATCGTCCGATTTACTCAACACTTTATTCAAAGGCTAAGAAAATAACTGATCACCAAAGAGGTCTATCCACTCACGAAGATCTTGGCCATCAACTTCTAGCGTGAAGTAATCATCGTTATTTTCATCGACTTCAAATGACCTTTCCAACAACTTTGCATTTTCAAGAGGAAGGCCAAATACCGTAATAAAATTGCGTGAGGCTTCATCTCTTTCTGTTGAAATAGCACAGAAATGATCTTCCTTAGCATCACTAATACAGCTTCCAGCTTCATTCGGGTAGAATACACTTTTAACAATAAGGGGTAGATTTGCTTCGATTAAAGGGTTCATCGTTCGATGAAAAAGAATTTTAGCACCTTTATTAGTCAAAAGTTTTGTCTGTCGGTAGCTTAGGTTGTGAATTAAAGGTGCATTTGTAAGAACCTTTGGATCATGGCCGTAAACACCTTTAACGTCCTTCCAAATCACAAGCTCTTGTACATCATCTAATGCCCAAGCAAAGATAGCAGCGGAATAATCTGAGCCCTCTCGGCCTAGAGTTGAAGTTTGGCCATCGGTTGTTCGTGCGATAAAGCCTTGTGTGATAATTAGCGAGTGCTTATTTAAATCTTTGCAATTTGCCTTTGTATTCTTAAAGAGAACCTTGGCTTCATTAAAATTGCGATTCGTGAGAATATAGTCACGGGCATCTGCGTGAAAAAGTTCTCTTCCTTGTTGTTGAATATAACTAGCAAGGATTGATGTAGAGATACGCTCTCCAATACTGTAGATAGAATCGAGAGTCGAACTAGACTTGGGAAGTGTAAGATAGCTTAGCAACTCTTCTTTAAAATTGGAGAGATCAACTTGAAGGTTTAACTCTTCAATGATCACTCTATGCTTTGTGAAAAAGTCTTCAACTAATAAATTAGAGTCTTCACTAAAGTATATAGACTCCAGCTCATTAGTTGAATTATACGTCGCAGATAAAACAACAAGAGCATCATTTGGACACGCTAAAATTAAATCTGCAATCTGCTTAATGGCAGCAGCGCTTTTTATCGAACTGCCACCAAATTTATATACACTTCTCAAGCTTATAATCTCTTTTCTAATCTCTAGTAAGTTTCTTATAAGTGTAGCGCTTAGGATTCATTGCTGCATCTCCTAGACGTCTTCTCTTATCTTCTTCGTACTCGTTAAAGTTTCCTTCAAACCATACAACTTTCCCCTCGCCTTCGAATGCAAGGATATGTGTTGCTAAACGGTCTAAGAAGAAACGGTCGTGGGAAATGATAACAGCACAACCAGCATAATCAACAAGTGCTTTTTCAAGAGCTTGTAGAGTATTTACATCAAGATCGTTTGTTGGCTCATCCAGTAGAAGAACATTTCCACCTTCTTTTAAAACTTTTGCAAGGTGTACGCGATTTCTCTCACCACCTGAAAGCTCAGAAACTTTCTTCTTCTGGTCTTCTCCAGAGAAGTTGAATTTTGCAATATAGGCACGAGAGTTAACTTCTTGGCCACCAACATTGATAAACTCAGTTCCATCAGCAACAACATCATAGATTGTTTTTTCAGGATCTAAATCACGTCCCTGGTCAACGTAAGCAAGCTTAACAGTATCACCTACATCGAAAGTTCCAGAAGTTGGCTTCTCTTGACCAGTAATCATTTTGAATAGAGTTGTTTTACCAGCACCGTTTGGACCGATAATCCCAACGATTCCACCAGGAGGAAGTGAGAACTCAAGATTTTCATATAGAAGTCTGTCGTCGAATGCTTTTGAAACGCCGTGAGCTTCGATAACTTTATTTCCTAGACGAGGACCTGCAGGAATGAAAAGGTCATTTGTTTCATTTCTCTTTTCACTAGAGATTTTTGCTCTTTCTTCGTAATCCTTAATACGAGCTTTTGACTTCGCCTGACGTGCTTTAGGGTTTGAGCGAATCCACTCAAGCTCTTCTTTCATTGCTTTTTGTCTTTTCGACTCAGTCTTTTCTTCTTGAGCTAGACGCTTTGCTTTTGTCTCTAGCCAACCAGTGTAGTTTCCTTCGAATGGAATCCCTTGTCCACGGTCAAGCTCTAGAATCCAACCAGCAACATTGTCTAGGAAGTAACGATCGTGTGTTACTGCAATTACTGTTCCTTTATATTGTTGTAGGTGTCTTTCAAGCCACCATACTGTTTCAGCATCAAGGTGGTTTGTCGGCTCATCTAGAAGAAGAATATCAGGTTTTTGAAGTAGAAGACGGCATAGTGCAACCCTTCTCTTTTCCCCACCAGATAGGTTTCCACACTTTGCTTCAGATGGAGGACAATTTAGTGCTTCCATTGCAAGGTCTAGTTGACTATCAAGAGTCCAAGCATCTGCAGCATCAAGTTTATCTTGAAGCTTAGCTTGTTTATCAAGAAGATTATTCATTTCGTCATCAGACATTGGCTCTGCAAATTTTGCAGAGATTTCATCAAATTGAGCAAGAAGATCAACTGTCTCTTGGCAACCTTGCTGAACAACTTCTCTAACTGTTAATTCAGGATCAAGTTTTGGTTCCTGCTCAAGGTAACCAACCGAATAATTTTTAGCTAAGTGTGTTTCACCTAGATGGTCTTGATCAAGACCTGCCATAATCTTAAGAAGTGTCGACTTACCAGCACCGTTAAGACCAAGAACACCAATCTTTGCTCCATAAAAATATGAAAGAGAGATGTCTTTTAAAACGTGCTTTTGCTTATAAACTTTTCCAACACGGTTCATTGAATAAATAATTTGCTTATCATTTTGATAGGCCATCGATTGACTCCATTTGTTTTAAAATTACTCAAATAAAGTACCTATAAAACGATAGAATATCAATTACAGAGTGCCTGCAAACTTAAAGATTTAGGTGACTTATTAGACGAAAAAAGTTTGCGACATAAGGCACAAAGAAGAAGACTACAAGCCATATAAATTTGAAGATTTTTAATCGTTGTAAAAAAACTTCATTTTCACTTCGGTAATCATCCCAAAGATTAATCTCAATGGATTCAAGGTCTTCACAAATATCCACACCTTGGTGTTTCTTTACTTCAATTAGTGCAGCGAGCCTTCGAAAGAGATCCTTGGCCAGGGCCTGATCTAAATCTACAATTGAGTTGATTGATGAACGATGAATGAGTTGATTGATCGGAGTTCCAACATCGTACATAAGCTTAAATATGAGATATGAATTTAGAATCTTACTAATAGGGGCCAGAAATTTTCGCTTTAGTTTCTTAATAAGCATGATGAAACTAAGAATACCTACAAGATTATAGATTAGGGCCAAAACGAGGAAGGTATAGTCGGTTGCGAGGCCAAGGATATTTGTTGCAAAGATATTTAGGGCAAATGTAAGTCCCATTGCCATAAGAAATTGAAAGAGTGTTTCATTAATTGTGCCTGCGGCCTTCTTCTCAATTTGAAGATCATTGGAGAGAGCGTGGCGCATTTTTGCAAGAGTTCGACTTGTTGCAGCGCCAAATTCTTTTGCAATCTGAGCAATCTCACAAATTAATGAGTCGTAAAATTTGTAATTTGAAAGTTGCGTTAAGTCCCCCATCAAATTGAGCTGGGATACTTCTATTAACAAGTCCTTGCCTCTTTGATATTCAGATCGAATTCGAAATTTCAATGAGTTAAACCTTTCAATTAAGGTTTCAGCAGGAATAAGTAATGCTAAGAGAGTGATTGATAAAAAAGATATTATTGCCAAAATAGACCTCCTATCTTGACGTAACGCTATGTATCTGAAATAACAATACTCCATGGAAAATAAAGAAGAGTTATTTCACATTCGAAATGAAAACCACGCTTTTGATAAGCAATCAGAGGATATTAATCACCCTGATTTCTATCTCAATGATGAACTATTAGAAGAGTTAAAACTCTTTTGCCAAAATTTTGATCCATATCGTGACATGGACCTTGAAACAAAGTTTCGTTTACAAGAATTTGGTGTTCTCGAACTCTCAAACCCTTTTGAGATAACAAATAAACTTCTTCTCTTACTAGAGAACAACCTTCAATATCGTATTAAGTTAGAAAAAGAAAAGTAACAATGAACAAGAAAACCGCAGGTCGTCCACGCATTCGTACACCTAGGGTAGAACTACACCCTGCCAGTATCAAATATCTCTTCAAAGGTCATCCTTGGATTACTAAAGATAAGTACTCTCTTAAGTTTCCTAAGGGCTCTCCTTTTATTACGGCAAAGCTTGATGAAGTTAAGAACGACGATGCGAAGTTTGTTGTTATGCTAAATGATCCGACTCACGATAGTGTGCTAGCACGAATCTGGCGTATTGGTGAAGGTTCATCTCACATTGGCCCAAAAGAGTTCTACTTTGAACTTAGAGAGCGCATGCAAGCAAGTTTTGAAGCACGTGGGAATATTGATACTCGTGAAAACTACTACCTTGCTTTTGGCGAGTCTGATTATCTGCCAGGTCTTTTTATTATTCGCTTAAAAGATAGAATTCTTATTCAATTTTATGCAAACTTCTGGAACCACTTTGAAAATGACGTTCTAAAAATAGTTAAAGACTTTTTTCCTAAAGATACTCTTTGGGTTCAAAAAAGAAATCTAAAGCGTAAGAAAGAATTTTATTGCGCGACAAATAAGCAACTAAAAGAAGATAACTTTATCGTTGAAGAATATGGAGTTAAGTATCAAATTAAGCTTAACCAATTCTATGATATTGGAATCTACACAGATATGGCGGCAATTAGGGACCGCGTGAAAGAAGACTTTGAAGGAAAGAGTGTTTTAAATCTATATAGCTACACTGGAGCTTATTCTCTGTTTGGACTGAAACAGGGGGCAACAGATGTAACAAGTGTGGATCTTTCTCAAAAGTATCTTGATTGGCTACAAGAGAACCTTGTTCTTAATGAAATGAGTGAAAATCATGAATCACTTTGTATGCCAACAATCAAGGCACTAGAAAAGTTTAAGGCAGAAGGTCGTAAGTTTGATTTAATTATTTGCGATCCACCAAGTGCATCAAGTGATGGAAAGAAAGTTTCGAAAGCTATTGATGCATATAAAGATATGATTCCTCTATTTGATATGATTCTAAATAAAGGTGGAAAAGCACATATCTTTTTAAATACACATTCAATTACACGCAAGAAATTTGAAAATAAAATTAAAGAGTACATTGGTACCCGCAAGATTAGTATCACTGGATCACTAAAACTTACTGGTGACTGTCCGTCACTTAAAGGCTTTATTGAAGGCGACTACCTTAAAGGACTAACTCTTTTAAAGAAATAAAGGAAAAAATAAATGACAAATAACCTGGCCATAATTGTTCCCCTATTTATTGGTTGTATCGGAATCCTTCAAGGTGCCATAAACCGATTAATGACAAATGATATCGGTCTTACATGGATGGCCCTTCTTGGTAACTTTGTTACTCTAGTTGTTTGTATTGGTTTCTTCTTCTTTGTTAAATATAACCCAGAGTTCTTTCCTGAATTCGTTCGCTTAAAGGACTTCCAATTTAAGTGGTGGTATGTCATTCCTGGGTTCTTCGGCTTCTTATTTGTTGTGGGTCTTCCGCTTGGTATTTATGAAGTTGGTGCCGTAAAAACAACTGTCGGACTAATCGCTGCACAGATGGTGACAAGTGTTCTATGGGATGTATTCGTAGAGAATATCTCTCTTACTGTACCAAAAGGTCTTGGAATCTTAATGGCAATTGGCTCAGTAATTTTAATTACACTATTTTAACAGTTACTCTTAAATAGCGTTAAAAACACTTTAATTTTATAGTCTGACACCTATAAATCCTATGCTATAAAGTAAAAATGCTTTTAATGTATTTTCGTCTATTCATTGCTGGATTATTCTTAGTTATTGGAACACTAATTTGGATTCCAATATGCATGTTTCGTCCTGCAAATCGTGGCAACACATACATGATTGCTAAGTACTACTCGTGGCTAACTCACCTTTTTTTAAATATAAAAATTGAAGCAAGAGTTAAGAAGAGTCACAAGGATATTAGAAATTCTGTTATCATTTCTAATCACCAATCAAATCTCGATATTTTCTTTGTAGGGCCGGCCCTGCCAAAAAGAACAGTCTCTCTTGGGAAGCAGTCTCTTGTCTGGATCCCTATTTTTGGTCAAATGTACTACCTTGCTGGAAATATTCTGATTAATCGAACAAATAGAACTAAGGCCTGGAAGGCCATGGCCGAAGTTGCTCGAACAATTAAAGAAGACAATTGTAATGTCTGGATTATGCCAGAAGGAACTCGCTCAAAAGGACGAGGATTACTGCCATTTAAAAAAGGCCCATTCGTTGTTGCTATCCAAGGCCAACTTCCAATTTACCCTGTTGTATTTTCTGAATATGATAAGTCATTTGATCTTAGAAAACTCAAACCTGGAAAGGTTATCATTGAAGCACTTGAGCCTATTTCGACACAGGGTTTAACAATGGATGATATTGGAGAGCTCATGGACAAGACTCGTGAAATGATGCTTGCCCATATCAATAAATTATCTAAAGAAGTTTCCTAATAAAGTCTTTTATTAGAAGATATTTACTCTTGTCATGTAATCAACTTTTCTAGCATCAGCTCTCCTAAGTGGACCTTGTGTTCCTGGAGCAGTAGTTCTTCTTCCATCATTTATGGCCGCATTACTTGTTGGACACTCCATTCCTAACCCACACATATCCTTCTTATTAAGAAAAAGTGCCGCTTCAATAAAGCTATACTTTTTACCCTTGTAGATTAATTTTAGATCTTCGATTTTACCTGTTTCATTTGGAAGAATAACAAAGTCACCTTTTTCTAGAATATCAAAAAAGAATTCCTTGTACGGTGCATATTCCTTCGTAACTTTGAAAAGAACATCATTATAATCATTTCCGTTTGGATCTTTAGAATAAGCACTTACTGTATCACCATAGACTCTAATCGATCTAATATCTTGATCACCATAGTACTGACTTCTAATCTTTAGATCACCTGAAGTTGCAAAAATTTGCTGGTATGAAAAAGCATTTAAAGTGATAAATAGTG
The DNA here is from genome assembly GCF_047085075.1 of Halobacteriovorax sp. RT-2-3. Classification (NCBI taxonomy): domain Bacteria; kingdom Pseudomonadati; phylum Bdellovibrionota; class Bacteriovoracia; order Bacteriovoracales; family Halobacteriovoraceae; genus Halobacteriovorax; species Halobacteriovorax sp. RT-2-3. The sequence continues at coordinate 106,029 of NZ_JBKIYF010000002.1, forward strand.
CAATTGTAACTTTAAGAATCATTTTCATTATTCCCTCCAGATACATATATAGTTGCACTTTGTGTGCCAAGAATTTAACGGAATATTAAGTAGTTAGATTGTAAATATCTTAAACAGTGTCTATTGAAGTGACGACACACCGTCCGTCCTGGACATGCGTCTTTCGGTTATATGAAGAAGATTTTTGCGCTGAGGAAACATCAAATAGCTGAAGCTATTTGAGTTTATTGAGAATAATCATTTCAAGCGTCTGCGCATAGAAATAAAAAAGGCTCCATTAGGAGCCTTTTTTATTTCTATTTTACAATGCGTTCACGCCATTTTTTGATATCTGGTGCTAGATAGTCGTACTTCATCTCATCAAGAGTATATTGAGAGAATTCATAGTCTGTCGTGTGAGTTAGACACTCAGTAGGACAAACAGTAGTACAAAGACCACAGTAACAGCAAAGAGCTGTATCGATTGTATATTGAAGAAGATCTAACTTAATTGGTGTTCCACCACTTGTCTTAAGTACTGGAGCATCTTTTTCTCTTCTAACAGCTGTAATGTAAATACAGTCAACTGGACAAGCAGTTGCACACTGGTAACAAGAAATACAGTTTTCAACGTCGTTGAATAGACGTGAACGAGAGTTTGCTGGAAGCTCTTCTCTTACTTCTGGGTATTCAATTGTTACAGGTTTTACACCGTACACATATTTAAAAGTAATACCAAGACCTTTCGTTACAGTAGTAATACCAGTCCAGATATTCTTAAACCATTTTCCTAACGTTAGTTGCTCACCTGCGTGGTAAGTTGTATCAGTGCTCATCGGTCAACCTCTCCTAGAACAATATCAATACTTCCGATTGTAGCAACGAAGTCTGCAATCATCTGACCTTTACCAAGCTCAGGTAGCATTGAAGTGTGTGTAAAACATGAAGACTTAACTTTAACTCTGTAAGGAGTTTTTCCACCATCTGAAACGATGTGGTAACCAAGTTCTCCACGTGGACACTCAGTTTTTGTATAAATCTCACCTTTTGGAAGCTTAATGATTTTTGGAACTTTACCCATAACAGGTCCAGCTTCAATTCCATCAAGAGCTTGACGAAGGATTTTGATTGATTCAAAGATTTCGAATACACGTACATAGTAACGATCCCAACAGTCACCAACAGTTCCCATTTCACCTTTACCAGTAACAACATCAAAATCAAACTTATCGTAGTAACCATATGGCTTCTTCTTACGAAGATCCCACTCAACACCTGAACCACGAAGAACAGCACCAGTTGCACCGTACTCATAAGCCATCTCAGGAGTTACAATACCAACATTAGCAGTTCTGTTACGGAAGATTGCGTTCATACCAACTAGATCGTGGTACTTCTTCATGCTTTCTTCCATCGTTGTACAGAATTGATCGATACGACGAAGTTGATCGTCATTAATATCATTCCAAACACCACCAATCCAAATGTAATTGTATAGTAGTCTGGCACCTGAAAGCTCTTCAAAGATTCTTAGGATTTGCTCTCTATCTTGGAAAGCGTATAAGAATGGAGTGAAGGCTCCAAGGTCGATTGCGTAAGTACCAAAGTACATTAAGTGAGATGCGATTCTTTGAAGTTCCGCAACGATGATTCTGATATACTCTGCTCTTTCAGGAACTTCAGTTCCAAGCATTTTTTCTACACCGTGAACATAACCCCATTCCATTCCCATAGCACCAAGATAGTCCATACGGTCAGTGAAAGGAATAATCCCACGATAGTCTAAGTTCTCGCTGTGCTTTTCCATACAACGGTGTAGGTAACCTAGGTATGGAGTCGCTTCAACAACGATTTCAGAATCTGTTTTAATCTCAACACGTAAAACCCCGTGAGTGGCAGGGTGCTGAGGCCCCATATTTACTGTCAGTAGATCAGTATGTAAGGCTTCTTGTTCTTGTTTTAATGTATTATCTTCCATTAAAAATATCCTTAAAATTAATTATTTAGCTTCTTCCATCTTCTTACTTAGAGCTGCCTCTAAATCAGTAGAAATCTTTCCATCCCATGAACCAGAGATTTTCTTTGGTTCAGCAGCATCAATTCTTGCCTTAGCAAAGAACTCATGATCTGCAATATTCATTTTATGTTCAGGATTTACTTCGAAACCTTGCCAAGCTTTTTGAACTTCGTAGTCTTTACGAAGTGGGAAACCTTCCCAATCTTCAGGACAAAGAATTCTTCTATGATCTGGGTGTCCAACAAATTCAACACCATTCATATCGTACACTTCTCTCTCTAAGAAGTTAGCTGACTTCCAAACATCACAAACAGAATCAATCTTTGGAACATCATCTTTGTTTGCTTTTGGAAGTTTTACTTTAAGTATTACATCATCAGAGTTCGTGATGAACGAAGCTAGCATATAGTTTACTTCGATTTCATTTTCGTAATCAACACCAGATACAACTTGAAGAACGTTGAATTGATATTCTGAGCTATCTCTTAGTGCATAACAAACATCTTTAATCTTTGAAGCATCAATTAAGATTGGCTTATCACCTGCTTCATTTTCAATTAAAGAAGCATTTGCACCACTCACTTTATCATTAATAAAAGTTACTAATTCATTAAGCATGCTTCACCCACTTATCTTTAAGAAGTCTTTCGTTGGCAACTTTCTTTTGAAGTGTCATTAAACCTTCAATTAAGGCTTCAGGTCTTGGAGGACAACCTGGAACGTAAACGTCAACAGGAACGATCTCATCAACACCTTTAAGAACGTGATAACCGTGTTGCCAGTAAGGCCCACCTTTGTTAGCACATGAGCCCATCGAAATAACATATTTCGGCTCGGCCATTTGTTCGTAAAGAGTCTTAATTCTTGGGGCCATTTTAAGTGTTACAGTACCTGCAACAATCATTAAGTCCGCACGTCTTGGTGTCGCCATGAAAGCACCACAACCAAATCTTTCTAAGTCATACTTAGATCCACCAGTTGCCATCATTTCAATAGCACAACAAGCAAGACCAAACGTCATTGGCCATAGAGAGTTCTTTCTTCCCCAGTTAAGGAAGTCATCAAGTTTTAATAAAACAACACTATCTTGCATTGCCAGCAATCCTTTTTATAGATGTATAAAATTATGAAATTCTTAGGTTATAAATTACCAATGCTTAGCTTTGTAGTCAATTAAAGCCGAGGAAAAAAGAGAGTTTTTTGTAAGTGATCATTGGTGCATAGAGACATTATTGAGTTCAGTCGTCAATAAAATTTAGTCTAAATATGAACGACAACGAGCATTAAATTTCGACTCTACTTGGCCAACTTTCTTATTAGCACTCGCTATTGAACGGGTTTGGCTCTCCCTAAGGTAGGTCATACGCTTGAGATCATTTTGACAGACCTTAGTCATAATGGTCCCATACTCCTCAATAACTGCTACTGGGTATGGCTTTGACCAAGCCGAAGATATTAGGCTTGAATCCTCACGAGAACTAAACTGGATAATCTCATCAGAGATGCCTAGTTTACTTGCCTCATGCTTAAATTGATCATAATGAACGCCTAATTTATAAAATTCCTTTATGGCAAGATCCCTTGAAAACTCCTCTCCATCTAAAATATTTAGGCACTGTGGAGAAATTGCCTTAAGGCCATAGATTTCACGTCCAACACGGCACTCGACCATAAAAGCATCCACTTCCCCGCCTTTGCCTTGAATAGTATCGCTAAGAAAGGAAGAAACTGAGAATTCACTTAAATAAGGGTTGAAAGGTTTTTTATAAATATAGTGAGTGAGCTCATGGATAAGGTCTAAAACGGCATTTTTAGTTGAATGTGACTTATCAATATAAACAGTTGATCTTGTTTCAAAACGCACGCTCTCAGGAGAGCTTGGATTAAATTTTCGAACAAGGGTTGTGTCGGTTACCGATACATCTCCACTATCAATTACCTCTTCTAGGCGCTTACGATCCTTGGCAGCTCTTAAACGGGCCTTGTCAATGAGCTGAATTCCTAGCTTTGAAGTTGAGACAATTTCGATAAGCTGCTCGATACTGCCTTCTTGAGTGGAAGAAAGCTTTCTCCAATTTCCACTATACTTATTAGTAGCCGAGCGAATTACTCCACCACGTTCTGCCCAACTACTTGCCGCAACGCTAGAACAAACAAGAAAACTCGTTAAGATTGAAAAAAATAATGTAGGTAGACGGCCAGGCAAATGCATTACCTTAAAATCGACATCTAAGTTAAATTCTTGAGTAAAATTTGAGGAGAATTTCCAAAGGGCAAAAATAATTTCTATAACTTATTGCGTTTTGCACTTAAAGAACAAACGCATTAGAATGGAGCTGTTCAAAAAACATTTTAAGAATCTAGAATTAAGGAGAAAAGAATGGAACATAAACTTCCAGAACTACCATGGGCAAAAGACGCTCTAGCACCTCATATCTCAGCTGAAACAATTGAGTACCACTACGGAAAGCACCACAATGCTTACGTAACTAAGCTTAACGCAGCTATTCCAGGAACTGAATTTGAAAACATGACTCTAGAAGAGATCATAATGAAATCAAGTGGTGGATTATTTAACAATGCTGCTCAAGTATGGAACCACACTTTTTACTGGAACTGTCTTGCTCCAAACGCAGGTGGTGCGGCAACTGGTGCAGTAGCTGACGCTATCAACGCAAAATGGGGTTCATTTGATAAATTCAAAGAAGAATTCTCAAATGCAGCTGCAACTAACTTTGCTTCAGGTTGGACTTGGCTAGTAAAGAGCAAGGGTGGAGAACTAGAAATCGTTAATACTGACGATGCTGAAACTCCAATGACAGATGGTCACACAGCACTAATGACAATCGACGTATGGGAACATGCTTACTATGTTGATTACAGAAATGCTCGTCCAGATTACATCAACGCATTCTGGAACCTTGTTAATTGGGATTTCGTAAACTCAAATCTTTAATTATTTAATTAAATGAAAGGCCTCTTATGAGGCCTTTTTTTCTTCTTCAATATAACTTAAAACTTTCACTTCAAAGCCAAATTGATTTTCTCTCCTCAAAAGTCTGAAGCGAGATTTATCCTTAGTTGGATGCAGATGCTTAATCTGGCCTAGAGTTTCTTGTAGTAATTTTGCCGACTCAATTGAGTGGCACTCAATTTTATATTGGTCACCTTTCCTCTGTTCAACAGGCAGAAGGTAGAACTCATCTTCAAATAAATTTACATCAATCAAAAACATTCTCTTTCCCCAAAGTATAAGTACTTATTATTTCGGATGTTTTCGAAAAATATTAATGATTTTTTTTATTATGTCGATAGGTACATGGAATAATGGAGATATTTATGAAAAAAATTATTTTTGCTAACTTACTTGTTCTAATCGCTTTCACAATCAAAGCTGGTCGTGAATTTAAAGATCAAGATGCAATCCAATTTGAAAAAAATCTAAATGCTCACATTAGTCAGGCGGTAGAGATTGCGAATCTAAAGCAAGAGGTCGCTCGCCATAAAGAAACGATTCAAGAAATCAAAACAGAATATCAAGCAGCACTAGATAATATGCAAACCCTAGTTGCTGCAAATCAACAAGCCAAACAATATATTGGTTCACTTAAAACTGGTAATGACAAACTCGCAACGGCCTTAGATAAGGGTGGGCTTGTAACACCAGAACTTGCAAAGTTTATCACTAGAGAAAGTGGAAGATTGCCAGCAAGCAGCCAATCTAAAAAGTAAGAAAGCTATAAACAACAGAAATATCAAATTGAAAAAGAGAGAAAATTTCTTTTCCAGAATAGAAGTTCATATCAGTACGTACACGCAATTGATTTGAAAGCGGTATATTAAATCCCATTCCTAAAATAACTGAGCTATACGTACGATTAACTAAACCTGTCAGTACTTGCCCATTATAAACAGAAGAGCTTCCCTCCACCATTGTCCAATGTCCTCCCAAGTTCATATCAAGCCATTCTTCAGGAGATAGACGTAACATAAAACCAAATTGGTTTGTGTCCAAATCGATCTTAAAGCCTTGATGATCATTAGAAAGTGTCCCCTTTCTAAAAAAACCTTCAATGGCCAAAGCACCAAATTTCACTCCAACATTGGCAGATGGAAAAATTGCGGTAGCGCCGTTATAGTAATCAGATTCAGAGATAACACCACTTAAGGATGCTCCACCTCCAGCATATAGCTCTGATGCATTCCCATTAGAGACCAACAAGAAGATTGTTAATATAATTATGGATAAAGTCTTAGAGAATGCCACTCATTACCTTTTTTAATAAATTGAAAACGATCATTTAAACGGAACTCTCCGTAAATAAAGAAAGTAATTTCCTGGATATCAACTAGGTACCCACCCCAGTTTTCAGGATAAGGAACTTCATCCTTATAGCGATCTAGACCAGCATTATATTCTTGCTCTAATTTACTTCTGTCTTCAATTGAAGAAGACTGTTTAGAAATGAAGCTGGCCACTTGGCTCTCGAGAGCACGGGAATGAAAATACTTCTTCGAAATTTGCGAATCACACTTAGAGATTGAACCTCTAATTCTGACTTGTTTTCCAAGACGATGCCAATAGAAAGTCATAGCGACTTTTGGATTATTCTCTATCTCGCTGGCCTTAACAGAGTCATAATTTGTGAAAAATAATGGTTTAAAATCTAAGACTTCTTTTAATAAGAGAGTTCTAGCATTTGGAAGCCCGTCACTATCGACAGTTGAAAGTGTAAATGCAGGTCCATTCTCTTCTGTAGCAACAGCTTCTTTAAACCATTTCTCAAAAATCTCAACTGGAGAATCTTTGTACTCACCTATAAATTTTTTGTAATCACTCACAACCTACTCCGTAATAATTTGAAAGTCTCTTTTTGAGTCGTGAAAGTCGCGGTTAATATCTAAAATCTCATAATATATTTTAGGAAACTCATGCTCTCCATACTTAAAATGTACAGGCTGAGTACGGTTACCTAAGATATCCAACTTAAAAAACATTAAGTTTGGCAGATCATCAACAGGAACAAGACTTTGCACAACACGATAAAAATACTTACGAAAATTATTCTTGTCGATGTTATCGATCACCTTTTCCAATTTAATATAGATATTTTCGACATCTGAGTTAAGAATTTTTTGAATTCTCCTAGCAACGTGACGAGTATGCGCCCTTTGCCAAAAGAATATCTTACTTATGATATGGTCACCTTTTCCATTTCTTGAAACAACTCGGTAGCCACGATCTTTTTTGATCTTGTTAACTTCATCAATTATTCGATCAAGAGGTACATCTTTAATATAGTCAAAAATCTCTTTTCTAAGTACAAGACGATACTTAACTTCGGTTGTAATATTAGTCTTGATTGAATCTAATTCCTTGAAGTCCATTTTTAAAAAGATAAATTTAGGAACCAAGGCCTTGATCTTTTTCTTCGTTGATCGCCACTCTCCACTTGTGAAATATCGATCCTTTCTAATGTAGTTAGTTCCGAAATCAACAGAAGTTTCAGTCGCCCTATCTTTTGGAATGAAAGAGAAGTAAGACTCCTCGATCCTATCCTTTCTTTTATGAATAAGGATATTAAACTCTTCACTGTACTTGTAGACTTTGTTTGGAAAGAAATACTCTCCTGCATCAGGGCCATTTATAATAGAAATATTATTCTTATAATAAGTCCAGTCATAATCAACTTCACTAATAAAGATACCAAGCTTAAAACCACGACGCTTGAACTTATACTCATTGAATCCTTGAAAAAGTAATTTTACACCTGTACCAAATGTTGCAATTTCATTTGCTAGGCTAAAGTCAGAGATTAACTTTTCCTCAATATACTTTCGTCCAGTATACTGTCCAATCATCTTATCTGTATCAAGCTTATACTTAGGTTTGATAATACGATCAAATGCTTCTCTAGCATGAGGCAGGCTTAAATCAAAAATGTAGTCTAAAACGTACTGTTCACCTATTCCACGCCCTAAATTGTATTCGACTAATTTCAGTTGGAAATTTTTAGAAACAAAGTCAGGAGCATTTACTTTTTCAACTAGCGCGACAAAGAAATCACTCTTTACTTGAGCACCTGTTTTGGCTTCAGTCGAAGTTCTCGTTACGATTTTGAGGCGAACCTTACTCTCATCCATGCGGTAAATATTGATATTGTAATTACCACTAGTAATAACATTGGCAAATGCACTAGCATCCACAATATCACCATAACCATATGATGCACTCATGCCGAAGTTTAATGTCATCTGAGCAGGAATACTAACGAAGTCACCAATGGCCAATCGTTTTAGAGTACTTTCTGCGTTATATGGTAGTTTATTGATAGAATAAGGAACTGCTAAAATCGCTTTCTTTTGGTCTTCGAAATGGCGAATGAAAGTTACACGATCATTCTTTGAAAATGTTAAATTAATTGGCGTAACAGCATCAATATATGAGCCAGGATTTACATGACGATTGAAACTCCACTCATCAACACGAGCAAACTTTCCTTTTAAGTACGATGGCGTCATTTCATAGCCATACTTAAGGCCGACACCTACACCCTTTATCTTCTTCCAATCAAGAAGCTTTACTGTTGTTGATAAGTTTAGGTTAGCAATTTCCCTAACGATAATATCTTTGATTTTTCCATCTTTAAGAAAACCAATATCCTCGGCCCTTGATTGTAGAGAAAGGGCGATCAATATTGTCATTGCAATGGATTTAATAAGCGAAATTTTATTCATCGATAGATGCTAACGAGTTTTAAACAGCTCGGCAAATAGAAATTAATGCAGATTTAAGTGAGCGGCATCGGCCTCAACCATTAATAAATCTTTTAATTTTCTTGCGAATAGTAAATTTTCATTCTGCTTTTTAATAATGGCAAATGTTGGAAGATGAATGTCATGCTCTGGTCCAAGACAATAGAGTTCTTGGTATATTGATTCATTGCCAATTGCAGCAAGGATGATTTCCCCTCGTTGGGCAAGTGTTAAAAGATAATGGAGGTGCTCACTAAAGAAGGCTTCTTTTAGATAAACTTTTTGATCCTTAAGAATTTGTTTAGCACTAACAATCATTTTCTCATCTGAAGAAAGAAAACCTATTGGTAGTTTTTTTACTAACTTTTCAAATGGAAGATGGTCATATTTCTTGGCTACCGTCTCATTTGCATAGAATTTAAGGTAGTTTTGAGCAACGAGGAAATTCTCGTATAATTCATTTGATAACTTCTTATCACTAATGGCCACATCAACAGTATCATTTTCAAGGTAGTACATAGTTTGTGAGAAGTTCTTAGAACGTTTAGTAATTGTATGGCCAAAATCACTATAGGCTGAATAATAATCCGCTAAAACCGTTGCAATATTTGGAGACTCCAAATGAGATTCAATGGAAAAAGTCACATCATAACCACCATCATCATGTGGCGTTAAGTTATCAACAAGACGCATCCCATTTGAAAAAACACCTTTGGCGTGTGAGAAAACTTCCTCACCTTTTTTAGTTAAAACAATCTCTCTAACTTTTCTTTCGAATAGTTGGACGCCATAATTTTGCTCAAGCTTTTTAATCTGCTCACTCACAGTCGACGAAGCAAGGCCCATTTTCAAAGCGGCTTTCTTTACGGATTTATGCTTCGCAGCTTCATAAAAACAATAGAGATGATTCCAGTTCATGCAAATACAATAGTTCGGAAATTCCGAATTTACAAACAATTGACTTAATATAGCTAAATAAAATCGCTACTATCTTCCTAGTTTTACAAAGAGGATGGAAATGACGACGCAAAACACGATGTTTACAGCAATCAAAAAACAAAATGAAAATCGTATCAATCTTAGGAATGTTGATAACTTACGATTAATCAGTGCCTCTAAGCTTGAGAAGAGTTCGTTTGATAACTCGATGCTAGATAAGATTAGCATCCGTCACTCGGATCTTAACGAAAGTGATCTAAGAAAATGTAATATCAAATACGCCAAGCACAATAATTCAAATTACGAGGGTGTTGACTTCACATGGTCAAACCTTGCAAAGAATCGTTTTAAGAGAATTAACTTAAAAGATGTAAGCTTGGAATGTACAAATTTAGAAGATAGTACATTTGAAGAATGTGATCTTGCGGCAACAAGCATGAGATGGGCAAATCTACGAGGAGTTACTTTTAAAAATTGTAGCCTTAAAGATTGTGACTTTTCTAATGTTGATTTAACGGGAACGATCTTCATTAACTGCAACCTTAAAGGTGCTAAATTTAATATCAATACGAAGATGCCATTCTTGAAAGAGAATGCCATTGAAAAGCTAGGAATGGATTTCATCGGAATCCACTAAAAACTAGTTTTACGCTAACGCTCTAGCACACAATGTTCACTCTCGAACACGTAGAGAGTATCGACAGTATTTTGCTAGAGCGTCTACATCAATCAAGTATTTCTTATAATCTCCCCCCAAAATTCTTAGCTTTTCTTCATAAAACTTAATATAGTAATTAAGCAAACTTCAAAGGAAATTGATTATATGAAACGTGTTCACTCACTTGCAGAAAGAGTCTCAAAGTATATTGTCGATCATACTAAAACTTGTCTTCTAATCTCATTCTTATTCTTCATTGCCATTAGTAGTGGCCTTCCGAAAATTCACGCAAACTACTCTGTAAAGGGTTGGCTAATGGAGCACGATCAACGTCTAATTGATCTTAAGGAGCATGAAGGGATTTTTGGTAGTTCGGATACAATCGATATCATGGTCTATAAGGAAGATGGTCTTTTTGATGAAAATACAATTAAGACGATTCAAGACATCACGAGTGATCTTTGGCAAATTAAGCATATTGTTCGTGTTGAAAGTTTAACAAATCACAACTCAATAGAATCAGAAGATGATGATATTTTTATTACACCATTTTTAGATGAAGAAGTTGAGCTAACTCCAGAAAATTTAAATTTAAAAAAAGAGCATGCCACGAATGATCGCATGCTTGTAAACTCAATTATTTCTAAATCGGGACGCTTTACGTATATTAGGGCCTTTCTTGATACATTTGAAGGTACTCCTCCTTATGATCAAGTAGTTGTTGATACCGAAGCATTGCTTGATAAGTACAATAAGACAGAAGGTGTGAAATTCTATCTCGGTGGAATCTCTTTTATCAACGAGTCACTCCAAAGAGCATCTGATCGAGATATGATGGTTGTCTTTCCAATAGTAGTTGGAGTTCTCTCTCTAATCCTTTTCTTATTCTTTAGAAACCTCTTAGGAATAGTTCTCCCATTCTCATTAGTTGGTCTTGCCATTATCACGACATTTGGAATTGAAGGACATCTTGGTATTGAACTATCAAGTATTATTGCGGCCCTGCCAGCAATCCTAATCGCAATTGGATTAGCTGATTCGATTCATATCTTAATTACCTATAGACACTTCTATATTTTCGATAGAATGAATGAACATGATGCTGCCGTTGCAGCTTTAAAGAAGAACTTTATTCCAACACTGCTCACAACTCTAACGACAGCAATTGGTTTCTTCTCACTAACTTCAACAGATATTAAACCAATCTACAATCTTGGTATCCTATCAGGAATCGGAACTTGTATTGCGTGGTTCTACACTTACTTCTTCCTGGGAGCATTATTAACGAAGGTTCACTTTAAAGTTGGAGATCGAGACGATAAATTCCATGCCTTTGATGGAATCTTCATGTTTGCGGAAAAACATAAGGTTGTAATCAATATTCTAACTCCTATTATCACAATCGCTTCAATTTACTTTGGGATGCAAAACTATATTAACGCTGATCCTATCGAATACTTTGATGAGCATACGCCAGTTAAGCAGGCCTTTAATATGGTTCGTAAAGAATTTGGTGGCTCAAGAATGATTGAACTTGTTTTTGACTCAGAGAAGGCAGAAGGTGTTAAAGACCCTGCATTTTTAAAGAAGTCAGAAGAACTAGTTCAGTGGATGCTTAAAGACGAAAAAATTATTCGTGTTAGTTCAATCCTCGATATTGTAAAACAGATGAATAAAACTCTTCATGGTGACAATGAAGAATTTTATGCAATTCCAGATACACGTCGTGCAGTAGCAGACCAATTATTCTTATACACTTTAGGACTACCGCAAGGACTTGATTTAAAAAACCAGCTATCTCTTGATAATCGCCGCTTTCGAGTCCTTGTTATGTGGGATGTAAATGATTCAACGGCCGCTATTGCAAAAACAGATAAGATCTTAAAGAAAGCTGATGAAATTGGCATTACAATCTATGAAGCCGGTCAATCTCCTATCTACAATCGAGTTAATGACCTTGTTGTGAATACTCTTTTAACATCCATGAGTATTTCACTCCCTATCATTTTCTTAATTATATTATTTGTCTTTAAGGATTTAAAATTGGCGATGCTTTCATTAATTCCAAATGTCTTTCCACTATCAGTGGCCGCTGGAATTATGTACTTTGCAGGTGATGAATTAAATATTGGTAACGTTATCGTCTTTGCCGTGTGTTTAGGTATTGCAGTCGATGATACCATCCACTTCATTTCGAATTATAAGTTGAAAATACTTCAAGGAATGAACGGCCATGATGCGTTAGCATCAACAATGCACCAAACAGGTAAAGCACTAGCGCTTACAACAACAATGTTAACGATTGCCTTCGGACTTTTCTACTTAGGTGATTTTGTTCCAAATCAAAAATTTGGAGTGTACTGCTCGGTGATCCTAACTCTTGCCCTATTGGCCGACTTAGTGATCTTACCTGCTGCATTACTTAGTTTAAAGAGCTCAAAAGTTGAGACTGATACTGCTAAGGTATAGAAAATACGTAGGTCCTCATCATATGTCTTAACTTACGAGCTTAAAATTGCTATAAGCATGGACATATTTTGAGGATTATATAAATGACTGATAACCAAGTAAATCAAATGGATTACGAAGAATCTCGTAAGAAAATTCAAGAAAAGAAAGCACGTCTTAATGTTGGAAAGAAACAAGAAGCGCGTAACCTTGAAAGAAAGCCAGAGTGGTTGAGAAATAAGATCCCAACTGGTGACAACTTCAAAGAAGTCAGAAAAGAATTAAGAGAAAAGCAACTCTTCACAGTTTGTGAAGAAGCAAGTTGCCCAAATATGTCAGAATGTTGGTCTGCAAAGACTGCAACAATGATGATTCTAGGTGGTACTTGTACTCGTGCCTGTAAGTTCTGTCATGTTGATACAGGAAATCCAAAAGGTATTGTCGACTTCAATGAAATCGAAAATGCTGCAAAGATGGTTGAAACAATGTCACTAAAGTACCTTGTTGTGACAAGTGTTGATCGTGACGATCTTCCAGACTTTGGAGCTGGCCACTTTGCAAACGTCGTTAAAAGAATCAATAAAGACTATCCAGAGACACTTGTTGAAGTTCTAATTCCAGACTTCAATGCAGTCGAAGAACATATGCACACTCTTGCTAAGAGTAACCCTTTTGTTATCGCACAAAACGTTGAAACTGTTAGAAGGCTAACTCACGATGTGCGAGATCGTCGCGCCGGCTATGAAAAGACTTTAAACTGCTTAAAGTTCTATAAGGAAAATTATCCACATATCTCGACAAAGACTTCCTTAATGCTAGGACTTGGTGAAACTCATGAAGAAATTCTTGAGACACTCAAAGACCTTAGAGAAGTTGGTTGTGATATCGTAACGTTTGGTCAGTACATGCGCCCAACGATGAGACACTTAAGCGTTGATCGATACTATAGGCCACAGGAGTTTGATCGCTACAAAGAGATTGCCTATGAAATGGGCTTTGAATTTGTTGCTTCAGGACCGATGGTTCGAAGTAGTTACAAGGCAGCGGATTACCTTGATCACCTAAGGGCAAAAGGTCATGACGTTTAACAATTTAATTAATGATCTTGGTATCAAAGATTACTCACTTGAGTCGAAGAACCAAATATATATTTTTCACAAAGATAATTGGGACTATCTAGAAGCGCTAGCTTTCCAAGAAAAGGCCAATGAATATATCTACAATAATCCAGAACAAATGGTTTATATCATTACCTCTCACCCGGAAGTCTTTACAATGGGAAGAGGACTTCAAAGAGATCAAATTGAAGAGCATGGACTTGTTGATTTTGATCAGGCCCTTGTCGGAAAGATCGATGTTCCTGTTGTGGAAATTAAGCGCGGTGGAGGACTAACTTTCCATCATCCGGGACAAGTGATTGTCTACCCTATTGTTCATATTGGTCAACAAAAGCTTAGAACAATTGAGCTTATTAACAAGCTCTTTAAAAGTACGGTAAACGCTATAAATACGAGTGATAACACGATTCATGATCTCGACTTTGATCGCCCTCTCCTAGGACTTTGGCATGGTGAGAAGAAAGTAGCTTCAATGGGCATCCAACTTAAGCGTTTTGTTTCAATGCACGGGATGGCCTTAAATATTTATCCATCAGAGAAGATGAATAAGGCCTTAATGATGACATTCCCTTGTGGCCTTCCTGGTGATATTTATAATACCCTTGTAAATATCTCATCTGATGGTCTTAATACTAGCTACGAAGAATATCGTATGCGCTTTATTAATCAACTCGTAAAAGAAATATATAAGAATTAAAAAAGGGCCATCTATTGGCCCTTTCTTTATTACGATTTCTTACTATAAGATTTAATTTTCTCTTTAAACTTTTTTCTTTCGACCTTCATTTCTTCAAAGAATTCTTTTTTCATACTTCTAATACTATCGCGCTGGTCTTTGTGTCGTAGTTGCTTCATCGACTTTCTAAATTCTTTACTCTTTTCTTTAATTTGTTTTCTAATATTTTTATTTTCTTCTTTTTTACCAAATTGTAACTTCTTCTTTAGAGCATAGATCTCATCTAAGTGCTTTAGCATTAATGCTTCATTATCTTTTAAAAACTTCTCTCTTTTTGAAAATACTTTTTTCTCAAATGCCACTTTCTTCTTATGTTGTTCATCTTGAAACTTAGCAAATTCACTTTCTAATTTCTTAAGATCCCCTTTAGAAAGTTTAGAAAAATCACCATCCATTTCAGTCATCTTTTCATAACGTGCACTTCTATCTTTCTTATGCTTTCGATCTCTTTTCTTTTCACCATCTGCGAGTGTAGAAAAAGCTAATAAAAAAGTTAAAGCTAATATAGTAAGAGTTTTCATCATTTTCTCCTTTTTATCCAGTTAACTGTTATACTGGTGGTAATGGAAAAGGTTTCACTATCCTGTAACTAGTGAATATTATAGCACTTTATTGAAAGTGCGAAACCTTTGTAAGCAATATTCGTATAATAGGTATGCGTATAATGAAGAACTTTATCTGGTCAAATTCGCAATCAAAACTAGGCTCATCTGACCTAATGGAAGTTGTTGCAAAAAATGATGACCACCAAGCTTTTGAGGTCCTCTACCAAAGACTAAGCACAAAACTTTACCAATATGTTTATTATATCCTACTCGATGAGCAAAAGGCCCAAGAGATTGTTCACGATGCTTTCTTCACTTTATATGACAAGAGAAAGATGTATCGAAAAGAATATCAAGTATCGACATGGCTTTGGACGATTGCAAGAAATAAGAGTTATGACTATTTAAAGAAAATAAAAGAATTAAATGTTGCCGATGATAATGTGATTATTGGTATAGAAGATGAGCAAGTATCGACTCTTGAAAAGCTTATTGAAGAGGCCAATTCAGAAATAATAATTGAAGCAATTTCAAACTTACCTCCAACACAAAGAGAGGCCATTACCCTGTGGATGGATGAGTACACTGGAGATGAGATTGCAGAGATTTTAGGAAAGTCGAGACAGGCCGTTAAGAATTTAATAAACAGAGCAAAACTAAAACTTAAAGAGATACTTGAAACACAATTGGAGTCTTTATGAAAGATTCAAATAAAGAAATGAATATGAAAACAAATTTAAGAACAAAAGCTGCAATTAATCCGCCAAAGGAGATGAATGCTGCGTTCAAGACAAAATTTACATCTCATTTGAAAGCTAAGCAAAAGAAGAGGGCCCAGTGGTTATGTGCAGCTCTAGCAAGCATTACGATCTGTCTTGCTGTAGTTGTCACCCTAAGCCTTGAGCAACCGAGCTCCTCGGCCAGCAATGTGAAAGATTACTTGGCCTATATTGAAAGTAACTTTACAAATGATGACCAGGTTTTAGAAAGTATTGATGAACTAAGTGCCATCTCATATAATTACATTGATGTTGACGGCGAATATAGTGATTATTAAAAAACCAAGGAATATCTGTGACAAGTGAAAGCAACGGCCATTTAAATGTATTAGGTACTCCCCTACAGATGTGTGGGTGTACACCAATGACTGGATTTTGGCGTGACGGTTTTTGTCGTACAGATATTGATGATCGAGGTATGCACACTATTTGCTGTATCGTTACAGAAGAGTTTCTTGAGTTCTCAAAAGCCGATGGAAATGATCTATCAACTCCTATGCCGCAATTTCAATTTGCAGGTCTAAAACCAGGTGATCGCTGGTGCTTATGTGCAGGAAGATGGCTTAGCGCATACAAAGCAGGAAAGGCCTGTCCAATTATACTTGAAGCGTGCCATGAAGAAACCCTGGCCGTGATTCCAATGCAATTTCTAACAGAGATGGCCTATAACAAAGCTTAAGCTTTACTGGCCTAAAGATAGCGAATACAATAGAGCGAATGCGGCCGTAGTTCAGTTGGATAGAACGTCAGACTTCGGATCTGAATGTCGGGGGTTCGAGTCCTCCCGGCCGCGCCACCTAGTTCCCTTTTTCAATCATAATACTTTTAATCTAAGAAAGTTCTCTTTTGAATGAGGAGGATGAGAAGCGAGGGAGCGCGCGATAGCGAAGAGCGAGCTGGATGCGAGCGGAAGCGACCGAGTCGGGCCGAACAAGGAGGCATGGATGCCGACGCAGAGAAGCCGAGTCCTCCCGGCCGCGCCACATCGTGCGGCAAAAGTGCCCCAAAGGGCA
>NZ_JBKIYF010000002.1:123109-964676 GCF_047085075.1 Halobacteriovorax sp. RT-2-3
AAGGGCAGTTTTGAAGCACAGATGAATGTGACTCAAGGAAGCTAAAACGAGCGTAGCGAGTTTGCGGCTTTCGGTTATTTGGTAAATCTGAAAAGCGGCAAAAGTGCCCCAAAGGGCAGTTTTGAAGCACAGATGAATGTGACTCAAGGAAGCTAAAACGAGCGTAGCGAGTTTGCGGCTTTCGGTTATATGGTAAATCTGAAAAGCGGCAAAAGTGCCCCAAAGGGCAGTTTTGAAGCACTAAAACTTTCGACCAAAATTACACTCAACATAAGTCGAGTCTTCCGGACTATGACTCTCATTACTCCAAGCATGGTGAACACTTTTTGCTACACCACAACCAAAGTACATTGTCTTATCAGAATTATACTTAATAAGTGAAAACATATTTTCTTTTTCAAGAAGGCCATCATCATTACCAAAGTCAGCGACTTCCTCTCTTTGATACTCTAAGTAAAGACTTCGAGAATTATCTAAAGCAACGCGAACTCTTGCCCCATAAGGAATATGTAACGATTTATCATGAGCAGAGATATAACGGATAGCACGTACACCAGCATAGGCTTCAACTTCAATTAACTCATTCTCAGTGCGATACCCTACCGCCCCAGTAATATCACTTGGTATAATAGGAACACTTAATCTTACGTCGTAATATAGTCCCGACTCATCATATCTTTCTTCTACATTTTGAATCGCTTGTGCCTCTAGGTTAAGGTCAAGTTCATTTGCAAATGAAGAAAATGAGCAGATAAGTGCAGTGGCCAACATAAGTTTTTTCATCTTTCGTCTCCCTAGGGTGTCTGTGTTTTTGTCAGATTGAATTACAAATAAGGTAGCACTTATGAGCTTTACTCTAGATTAAATTGAAAATGTTTCTATGAGTTCTAAAGTTTAGACACTTAACTAGAATAAGATTTTAGACACTTAGAATGCTAATTCATAAAAAAACTGACAATAGACTACCTGCGTCTTCAAATAGAGAACCCCAGCGTGTACCTTCATCCAATGAAGAAACTAATCACAATAACGCTTATGGCAATTAATATTTTTGCCACTTCCACTACTCCTACAACTGAGTTCAATGATTGGCTTAATGAGCTTAAGATTGAACTTAACCAAGAGCATGGCTTTTCGTATGCCTTACTAGATGATGCCTTTGATGGTGTTACTTTTAATGAAGATGTTATCAAATATGATCGCAGACAACCTGAGTTTGTCATGAGTGTTGGCCGATACTTAGATATCGTTATTAATGAGACAAGAATCGAGAAAGGCCAAAGATATCAGGCCGAGCTTGAAGATATTTTTATCGATATTGAAAACGATTTTAATTTTCAAGATCGCTTCCTCTTATCATTCTGGGCCCTTGAAACAAACTTTTCTTCGATTACAGGCAAGCTCGATATTATCCGCTCTCTTGCGACTCTTTCATATGATGGTCGCCGCTCAGCATTTTTCAAGAGAGAATTAGTTAATGCTCTTACAATGCTGCAAAAGGGAATTTACTCATACCCTAGTGAACGTATGCAGGGATCATGGGCAGGAGCGATGGGCTCGACTCAATTCATGCCTTCAACAATGCTAGCTTATGCCATTGACTACGATAAAGATGGCCAAATAAATATGTGGGAAAACCAACGTGACTTCTTAGGTTCATCAGCAAACTTCCTATCAAAAGTTGGCTGGAATGGTGATGAAAGCTGGGGACATGAAATTGATCTACCAAGCGACTTTGACTACTTTCATAGTGGATTAAAATATAAAGAAGATCTGCAGTATTGGATAGATCGCGGAATCACATTAAGAGGTGGAACTCAACTGCCTTACACAAGTGGGAAAACTGCAATCTACCTTCCACAAGGAGCAAATGGGCCAGCATTTATTGTTTACCCTAACTTCTTTACTATCTTTAAATGGAATAATTCAGAAAAGTACGCTCTAGGGATTGGAATTCTTTCTGATCTTATTGCAAAACGTGGTGATTATTTTAGTAAGTTTAATTTAGATGAAGAGTCATTTATGTCATTTGAAATGGCAAAGAAAATTCAAGCAAAATTAAACGAGTTAGGTCACGATGCTGGGCCAGTTGATGGGATTCCAGGAAAACAAACGACAGCAGCAATCCAAAGATTTCAAGTATCAGAAGATATCATTCCAGACGGCTATTTAACTAAAGATTTGGCCGATCAAATTCTTGCAAAATAAATAAAATCTTAAGTCAAAACATCAATCCCCTTTCCGATGAAGTAGTCACTATCTAAGTAAACACTTCACCGGAAAGGAGAATATATGTTGAAAGTAATGAAAGGATTACAAAAGGGTATCGTCGGTATCGAGGGATCAGGACGTATTACAAAAGACGACTATATTAATGTGCTTGAACCGATTTTAGATGAGGCCCTAAAAAAAGAAGAAAAAGTTGGTGTACTCTTCTACTTAAATGAAACATACGAAGGATACACTCCAGGGGCAGTATTTGAAGATACGGCCATGGGCCTAAAATATTTTAATGTTATGAAAAGGTGTGCAGTAGTTACAGATAGTGCACTAATAACAGGGGCCGTAAAATTATTTGCTCCAATCATTCCAATTGATTTTAAGTCATATAAAATCAATGAACTCGATGAGGCCAAAGACTGGCTTATGCGTGAAGTAGAGTCCGATATCGAATTTCACTTCGATAAGAATGACAACATTCTTACGCTAACTTCTTACCATCCATTGCGAGTCAATGATTTTGAAAAGATTCAAAACTTACTTAATCAAGTTTATAAAGAAACAAAAGTAATTTCAGGAATTATTCTAAACTCAGAACAATTTCCAGGTTGGGATGACTTAAGATCTCTCCTAAGACACTTTGAGTTTCTTAAAGATAATCGACAGCACATTGAGAAGGTTGGAATTTGCACAAGTAATGAGTTGATTAGAAACTCTGCCTCAGTTGTAAGTGATCATTTAGAAAGTGTTGATGTAGCAGTCTTTGAGTACGGTGCGATTAACGACGCAAGGAATTGGCTGAGAAATATTGAATCGAAAGATACAATGCGTGCCGTATGAAAGA
Organism: Halobacteriovorax sp. RT-2-3; assembly: GCF_047085075.1. Classification (NCBI taxonomy): domain Bacteria; kingdom Pseudomonadati; phylum Bdellovibrionota; class Bacteriovoracia; order Bacteriovoracales; family Halobacteriovoraceae; genus Halobacteriovorax; species Halobacteriovorax sp. RT-2-3. The sequence continues at coordinate 126,174 of NZ_JBKIYF010000002.1, forward strand.
AGGCCCTCTTTTTAGAGGGCCTTTTTATTTGTCACTGTATGAATTAAAGTGAATCAATTACTGAATTGAAAGTAGCTGATGGTCTCATTGCCTTTGCAACAAGCTCTAAATTTGGATGATAGTAACCACCCATATCAACGGCTCCACCTTGTGCGCTATTTAACTCTTCAACAATCTTTGCTTCGTTTTCAACAAGGTTTGAAGCAACAGGAGTAAAGATTTCTTTAAGCTCAGCATCTTCATTTTGATCAGCAAGTGCTTTTGCCCAGTACTGAGCTAAGAAGTAGTGAGAACCTCTATTATCAAGCTCACCTACTTTTCTTGATGGAGACTTATCATTCTTTAGAAATGCAGTATTTGCTTCATCTAGAGTTTTTGCAAGAACAGTTGCCTTTGCATTACCTGTTTTGATTGCAAGATCTTCAAGAGAAACACCTAGTGCTAAGAACTCTCCTAGAGAGTCCCATCTTAAGTGATTTTCACCAGTAAATTGTTGTACGTGCTTAGGAGCTGATCCACCGGCACCAGTTTCAAATAATCCACCACCTGCAAGAAGAGGTACAATTGAAAGCATCTTTGCAGAAGTTCCAAGTTCAAGAATTGGGAAAAGATCTGTTAGGTAGTCACGAAGAACGTTACCTGTCACAGAAATAGTATCTTCACCTTTAATGATTCTCTCCATTGAGTAACGGATTGCTTTAACAGGATCTAGGATTTTAATTTCAAGTCCTGCTGTATCGTGATCTTTTAAGTACTCATTTACTTTCTTAATTAGGTTAGCGTCGTGGCCACGGTTTTCATCAAGCCAGAATACTGCCGGAGTATTAGTAAGACGAGCACGAGTTACACCAAGCTTAACCCAGTCACGTACTGCAACGTCTTTAGTTTGACACATTCTCCAGATATCACCCTCTTCAACAGAGTGAGTAAATACTGTGTTACCTTCTGAATCAGTAACCTCTACAACACCGGCCGCAGGGATTTTAAATGTCTTATCGTGTGAACCATATTCTTCAGCTTTCTTTGCCATAAGACCAACGTTTGGTACTGTTCCCATTGTCTTAGGATCAAATGCTCCGTTCTCTTTACAGAACGAAATTACTTCTTGGTACATTTGAGCGTAGCTTCTATCTGGAATACAGAATTTAGTATCTTCTTGCTTATTATCTTTATTCCACATTTGCCCAGAAGTTCTAATTGCCGCAGGCATTGAAGCATCGATAATAACATCAGATGGAACGTGTAGGTTTGTGATTCCTTTATCAGAATCAACCATTGCTAGACGTGGCCCATTCTCGATTGCTAGATCAAGTGCACCTTCGATCTCAGCTTTCTTTTCAGCAGGAAGGCCAGAAAGCTTAGAGTAAACAGAACCAAGTCCGTTAGCAGAATTTACACCAAGCTCTTTGAACTCAGCTGCATATTTTTCAAATACGTCTTTGAAGTAAACTTCAACACAGTGACCAAACATAATAGGATCACTTACCTTCATCATTGTTGCTTTTAGGTGAACAGAAAAAAGAATATCTTTTTCTTTCGCATCTTGAATATTCTTAGCGAAGAATTCTCTAAGTGCTTTTGCACTCATTACACCTGCATCGATGATTTCGTCTTGAAGAAGAGATACTTTTTCTTTTAGAACTACTTCAGATCCATCATTTTGCTTAAGAGTGATTTTTACATCAGTTGCTTTAGGCATGATTGCTGATTTTTCAGAACCATAAAAGTCATTTGCATCCATGTGTGCAACGTGTGACTTAGAGTCTTTTGACCAAGCTCCCATTCTGTGTGGATTAGCTTTTGCATATTCTTTAACTGGCCCAGCAACACGACGGTCAGAGTTCCCCTCACGAAGAACTGGGTTTACTGCTGAACCAAGAACTTTCGCATAACGAGAAGCAATGTCTTTTTCTTCATCAGTCGATGGTGCATCTGGGTAATTAGGAACTTTAAATCCATGATCTTGAAGTTCTTTAATTGCAGCTGAAAGCTGAGGAATTGATGCAGAAATATTTGGAAGCTTAATGATATTAGCTTCTGCTTGTTTTGCTAACTCACCTAGGTAAGCTAGATCATCTGATTGCTTTTGCTCTTCAGAAAGAAATTCTGGAAAGTGAGCAAGAATTCTTCCTGCAAGAGAGATATCGCGAGTTTCAACATTGATACCTGCATGCTTCGTAAAAGCTTTTACGATTGGAAGAAGTGACTGAGTCGCTAGCGCTGGCGCTTCGTCAGTAATTGTGTAAATGATTTTTGATCCATTAGACATTTTACATCCCGTGTTATTTGTTATGAACTGATAATAAAACGTCTTATCCTATAATAAAACCAACTACTTCGTCCATTGGCTGCGCATCACGGAAAAGTAATCCTTATTATTTACCCCAAATAAGTTTGACAACTCATACACAAGTTTCAATAATCAACCTCGATACCACATGTAACCAATTACGAGGGAGAAAATATGAAATTTCTAGTGCTTCTTGCGCTTGCACTTCCAGCACTTGCAGGACTAACAATTGATAAGAATAAAGACATCCAAGAAATTAAAAAAATGACAGGATGCTATGCCATTAAGTTTCAATCGTCTGAAACTTTCGCCTATAGCAACGATTATGATTTCTACGATCGCTATGCCTCAGGGGCCCTTGAGTGGATCTTTGTCGATTCAGAAAATGAAGACATGGTTAATATTCAACATATTCTAGTTACTCCACATGCCATTGTTAAGCACTGGAGACAGCAATGGGACTGGGAAGCAGCGAATGCTCTCGATTACAGAGGCTTTAGTAATTGGAATAACAAGGCCGTAAAAAACCCACAAGGAAATTGGGTACAAAGAGTCTATCAAGTAGATGACTCTCCAAGATATGAATGTTCTGCACCATGGATTCACACAGATACAAACTCATATTGGGAATGTACAGCTAATGCTCCTCTACCAAGACGTGAATTCTCAATCAGATCTGACTATAACGTTTTAAGAAGAACAAATCGCCATGAACAGACTTCATATGGCCACGTTCACGACCAAGATAATATCAAAGTTAATATGCTTGAAAATGGAATGGAGCTTAAACTTGCAATGGAGAAGAGCTACAATACTTACCAGAAAGTTGATGATAGCCGTTGTCAACCGGCGATTGAATGGTGGAAGACTCATAAGTATTTCTGGCGTGACGTCGTTAATGTATGGAACAAAGAGCTTTACTCTGAAGATTCAGTGAAAATTGATTTTAAGAAAACAGGTGCTCCTCTATGGGCAAGACTATTTGAACTAGATGATCAAATGAGCACAAGACCTGCTTACGACTCAAAAGAATCAACTCATAAAATCAAAACAATTATTCAAAACCATATCCTTAGATAGAAAAAACAGGGCCTCTCCTAGCGGGGCCCTTTTTGGCATTCCAATTGCTTTTAAATAGGTAGATATAATTTGAACTAAACAATTATGGGCACTTATGAAAAAGCATCTGTTCTTTTTATTTACACTTTGTACACTTTCTACACAGGCAAAGCTTTACTACGCACCAGATGGCACTCAATACGAGCTGGGTGAATGTCAAAATGAATGTATGGATAAGCTTGCCCAAGAAACGCCATCACGTGTTCTTCAAATCGTAGAAGGTTCTCGTTACAAAGACTTTCTAATAAGAGAGACCCTGACAAAATACCTTGAAAATGAAAGTATCGAAAATTTTGATAAACTATACAAAGACTCATCATATGATAATTTTTGGATCCTTAATAAGCGACACGCTACAGAAATGAATATCAGCATAAAGAATGTTAGCGACGAACAAAAGCTTACGGCCGCTATCGAGTACATAAAGAATAATCCAGACAAAGTTAAAGAGAACTACCCCCTTATTAACGAATTAGGGCAACTCGTTGCTGCCAAAAATAAATCAGACAATGGTATCTCAAGTGCAGAGAAAGAACTTCTTAATGAACTAGATAGACAGAAGAAGATAAATCTTGGTGATCTTATCCAAGACCTCACTTACTACGACAATACAAAAATGACGGGCCTCTATGACCTACTTGCATTTGATAAAAGGCAAGACATTGTCTGCCAGCATATTGATGAAGAAGTAGCACACTTTGATGAGTACATGACAGAGGATTGTAGAGAATATGAAGATTGTGTCCAGTTAGCAGAATCAACAATTACTTCAATGAAGGATACGTTTAAAGATTACCTAACATACACTTGTAATGGAAGCTCCCTAAGCGACAATATTGATAATATTAGAGAGCATGCAAAAGACACACTTTCTTATATGTTTCCGGATATTGTTGCAAAACTCAACTACAAAACGATGATGGATGAGTGCTATGACTGTGGCGTGACCAAAACTGAAGACTATATTGTCGATACGCGTATTGTTCAAGAAGCAAATAAGTTTTTTAAAGTAACAAAAAAATGGACACAGGGCTGTGACGAATTAGTCATAGAGAGCTCATTTTATAATATGGAAAGAAGAGCTTTAAAGAAATTAAGAAAGTACCCAAATCTTAAAATTAATGACGTTCAAACAAAGAGTTCGACATGTAAAGTAAGACTAGATGCTACTAATTAATCTTCAGTATAAGTAACAAGTTGATTACCTAAGTCTTTATAGGCCTTAAATAAGGAGTCTTCATTTACCCATCCGCTATCATTGAAGACATCAAAGTTCTTTCCCCAGCTATTGTGGACACGGTACTGATTTCGACAATTCTTACCATTGTCACAAATCTGGCGAAAACCACTTAATAAGTAAGCATGTCCTCCACAGTAGCGCTGCCTCTGCTCTTTTGGACACATCTCCATATACTTAACTGAAGGGTCATCACAATAACGAGTCCAAGTACAACTAGAAATTGCAGCGGATTTATCCTTTTCAAAAAGATCGATCATTTTTTCTCTAAACTTATCAACTTCTGTGATTCGCTCTTGCTTAAATCCCATAGGAGCAAGCTTAATCTGAGTCTTATCCTCTTTGCATTTTTGAGGGATTAAAACTTCATTTAAAAATTCCTCGAAGGCATTAATTGAAGTAATCTTTGTTGCCGCACGAGAGAGGCTATCTAACATCTCAGAACTAAAAGGAAAGAAGTCTTTAAAAAAGTCTTCAGTACACTTATTACAAACACCATCCTTTAAAGAGTTATCTTTGACCTGATGGTAGATCTCATTAATAGCGAGAAGCTGAGGATAGTCCACAATACGAAAGTCATTATCTGGGTTGTTGTAATTTTCAATTTGTTGATAAGGAGCACATTCTTCTTTGGCAAATTTTAAGCTAACCTTCTCACCTTTTGTTAAAGCATCAATAACCTGTGTTAGATTACCACCATTAAGCCCTAGAAACTCACTTTGAGTTCCTGATTTTAACTGTGTCTTACCTAGAACATCTAAAACAGAAATTTGATCGTCTTTAGTACAATTGCCACTTTTTAGGCATGATTGATCCATTAGAGAAGTCATGGCAAATAAATAACATGTTCCAAATCCATCCTGATCACGAACGATTGGATTCGTCTTCACATCAATTTGTTTAACAACTTTCTCACTCCCCATTGGAGGAAGATATTGATAGGCAGCATGCTCATACTCTTTCCAGCGCATGTCTTCAGTAATTTCAAATGCAAGAACAGGAAGAGTAAGAAGTAGAATAATAAATTTTCTAATCATGGATTAAGCTCCATGCACTCTTTAAGCTTCCATCAGAAAAAAGGCAAAAGCCGTACTGATTATTATCCTTATCTTTTAAAATTTTATACTGACTATTTCTAAATTCTTTGCAGGCCTTAGAACCTGGGTGGCCAGTGAGACCTGTGCCCTTCTTTGGTGTAGTTTTAGCATTTTGACAAACTTTAGAAGTTTGGCACTCTTTATTCATGAGAGAGTTGTTCTTCCCCTTATAGATTTTGACTTCTCTAAACTGGCCTTTCTTATAAATTTTCATGATTTGAAAATCTTTTTCTACTGCCAAGGAGATAAATGGCAAGAGCATGAGTATTAACAATTTCATGACTAACCTTCTGCTCTAAAGAAGGATTCAATGCGACTAAAGAATCTTTCAATCCAGCTTCTTTCAATTGAAGAAGGATTTCGTTGCGTCTCTTGTACTTCGGCCATAACTTCAGCGACTTCCTCAAGTGCAAGGTCCATCTCATCACCGTGCTCAATTGTAACTTCTGGACTAGATTCTTCAGACTTTGAATCTATTTCCTCACCGTTCTCATCAACTTCAGTAACTGTTGCTCTCTCTTCTAATTTTGACCTCTGATAGAGGTAAATAGGAGTTGAAGCTGGAACAAATTGAATAAGTTGACCAATTAGGCTTCTTTTATGGGTAATACTGATATCACCACGAGCAATTGCCTTCTCTTCCGCGGCCATCATACGCTCATAAAATTTTGGGTCTGCTGTTTTGGCATGTTCTTTTAATATCTTCCACTTCTTAACAGCAAGTGCATCAACCATTCTTGCAAAAGTAACAAGAATTTCATCTTTTGGAACAGATGTATTTACATTCTTTAAATGAGAATAACTCTTTTCCACATCATTCTTAAAACTCTTAACAATACTATTGATTTTTGGAAAATGAATCGTTCTTGCTTGTGCATTATAGAAAGCTTGAAAGATACGAACAGCACGATACTTTCCTATTCTTTTTGATTTATAAACCAGCCCCATAATCGAATCAATGATTTCTGGTTGAAGCATTAAAGAGATAAGCCAGTTTACAACCTCAGCGTTTCTCTCCTTCTTAAGCTTTGTTAATAAGGCAACAGGGTTTTCGTGAACAACCTTATTTAATTCCTCTAAGTCTGGTCTTTCCACCCCTTTAAAAAATACAGGTAAGCTTCGCTGTTCCTTTTCACTCTCTACCCCTAGATTAGCAAGAAGTGTTTTTAGCTGGGCCTCACATTCACTATTACAAAGATCACTCCCGTTTAAATCCCTTAAGTGTTCTCTCACAAGTCTATACTCGTAGTAGTGATTACCAATATGAAGCAGATTACTTTGAATCTCTTTATCTAATTGAATTTTGAATATTTCAGCATTAGGTGAATTTTCAAACTTAGAAAGAATAAAATCTTGAAACTCACTCGCATAACCCTTTGAGACGATGTAGCTTTTTAACTTTGCTTTTGTAATCTCTGTCGACTCAAACTTTTTATTAATATCTGAAAGCCTTTGAAATGAAATGAAATTCATCTCAAAGTCGCGAAAGAAGACTTCCCAGTCTCTTACGTTAACAGAATAGTGTTTTGTAAAAATATTATTATCAAGCCTTTCAATCTTTTTCCAAATGGCCAACGTTGTTGCTGGCTCTTGGTGCTCACTTGAGTTTCTTAAACGATTATTTAAGATCTCAAGCTTATTGATCTTCTGCTTAAGTGCATACTCAGGAGTATCGTAGAAAGAGCTCTTTCTCATTCCAAGAAATGACTTAAGAACACCACCACATGATGCAAATGAATTAAACGTGAAATTGAATACAATTAAATAGGTAAATAATCTTCTCATAGGCCCTCGTCGTCTTATCGGTGACTTGGGCCTAATCTTTAAAGAAATCAGCTTAAATCAGCATGTAATTTCAGTTACTTAAATAATGAAAGGTACTGGCCATAGCCTTCTTTTTCTAGATCGGCCTTTGGGATAAAGCGCATGGCCGCAGAATTTATGCAATAGCGCTTTCCATCTGGGCCTGGGCCATCATCAAAGACATGACCAAGATGAGAGTCCCCACTTGATGAGCGCACCTCAGTTCTTGTCATAAATAGCTTAGTATCTTCTTTCATACTTACCACTTTTTGATCAATAGGCTTTGTGAATGCAGGCCATCCCGAACCAGAGTCATACTTATCAAGAGAGCTAAAAAGGGGCTCACCTGTTGCAACATCAACGTAAATCCCCTCTTCTTTATTGTCCCAGTACTTATTAGCAAAAGGTCTCTCTGTAGCATCATTTTGAGTCACTTCAAATTCAAGAGGCGTTAGTTTTTCTTTTAATTCTTTGAGATCAGGTTTCTTGTACATAACTTTATCCTTATTTTCTTTTGCTTGTTTTATTTCTTTCTTTTCACACTTTAAAGGTCTTGAAGCGACATCGCGAATATAGCCACCACGTCCAGATAATTCTTTATAGGTATTATAGCGTATCGGATTCTTTTTATAATAATCTTGATGATAATCTTCTGCTGGAAAAAATTTATGTGCCATCTCAATAGCAGTCACAATTGGTTTGTCATACTTCTTACAGGCTTCAAGATTATTTTTCGAATTTAGAGCTATTTGCTTTTGTTTCTCATTGGTGACAAAAATCACAGTGCGGTACTGACTACCACGGTCAGCGAATTGACCTCCACTATCAGTCGGATCAATATTTTGCCAATAAATTTCAAGGAGATCTTCATAACTGACAAGTGAGTTGTCGTATGTCACTTGTACAACCTCAACATGTCCACTACTACCACTTGAAACTTCCTGATAACTTGGACTCTCTTTTGTTCCTCCCATATAGCCAGAGACAACGGAGCTTACACCTTTAAGTTTTTCAAATGGAGCTTCCATACACCAGAAGCAGCCTCCGCCAAATACCGCAGTTTCTTTAGCTGCATGAATACAGGTACTTAACGCAATCAATATAGTTAAGAGAACAAACTTCATTTTACCTCCGTGAAACTTTCTTCTACTTCCTTCGTATAAGTATTCGTAGCGCAAAACTAAATTGTTACATCCTAATCTTAACACAAGGAACTATGGCCGACTGAAAGAGTTTGACCTCGTGATTTTGGCTACTTAAAATTAGAATATGAAAAAATTTATACAATACTTTATCGATAATCTTCTAATCTCTAACGTTTTATTCTTCAGTGTCTTTGTCATCGCAATCTTTGCGTGGACTAAAATTCCAAAGGAAGAAATGCCAGACTTTGAATCACCTTATGTTCGAATCATGACTGTTTTTCCAGGGGCAAGTGCAGAGGATGTGGAATTTTTTATTACAAAGCCCATTGAAGAAGAGTTAAAGAACGTTGCAGGTATCGAAGAAGTGCGCTCAGTTTCTTCAACAGGTTCAAGTTCTGTTACAGTTGTGATGCTTGAGAACTACCCGAACCCGAGAGAAGTTTACCTCGACATACAAGATGCGGCACTTCGTGCAGATCTTCCTAATGAAGCCGAACTCCCAACTTTTCATCAATTTAAATCTTCTGAAAAAGCATATATTGATATTGGATTCTATCTTGAGGGTAAAAGAGACCTATCAGTTAAAGACCGTGATCGCCTTCAACAATTAGTTAGAAATTTTGAAACTCAAGTAAAGACACTACCTTCAGTATCAGGTGTTGATCGCAGTGGTTATCTTGATCCAGAAAATCATATCCTACTTAGTCCTACTAAGATAAAGGAAAATAAAATATCAATCCACAAAGTTGTTTCAAGCTTAAGAGAAAGTCACATTCGAGCTCCTATCGGAGTTTTAGAAGATACACAGCAATCTAAAGTAACTTCAATTAATGAACTTATTGATGAAAGTGATTTTAAAGACCTTCTTGTTACAGGTAACTACGATGGTGAAGGTGTTACTCTTGATCAAATAGCAACTTTTAGAAAATCTTTTGAAAAAACTAATAGCATCTATAAAATTAATGGCCATGAAGGAATCATGCTCAACTTAAAGAAGAGTCACAATGTTGATATTCTTGAAGCAAATAAAGCGACCGTTGCCTTCATTGAAAAATACAAGAAAGGACAGCTCGATGATTTGAAAATCGTAACACTTGATGATGAGTCATACGATGTAAAAAATAGACTTGCCATTGTCGCCAGTAACGGACTACTTGGTTTTGCTCTTATTGTTCTCGTTCTCTTTTTATTCCTCGATTTTAAATCAGGAATATGGGTCAGTATGGGGATCCCATTCACACTATGCTTCACCCTTATTTGTATGCTCATTTTTGATTACACAATCAATAATATGACTCTTGCTGCAATCATCATTGTAATGGGAATTGTCGTAGATGATGCCATTATTGTAGCTGAGAATATAGGCCGAATTACAGAAGATCACAAAGGGACTTTAAAAGAGTTAATGGATAAGGTAACAGCAAATGCTGCGAGTCTTCTAATGCCTATCACAAGTGCAATTGCGACAACTTGTGTGGCCTTTCTGCCTCTCTTATTCTTTGGTGGATGGTTTGGAAAATTCGTCTACGTTCTTCCCTTTATTATTACGATGATGCTCGTTGCCTCATTACTTGAATCCTTCACAGTACTTCCAGCACACGTTTTCCAGAGAAAACCTAAGAAGAAACATGAAGTAAGTTGGTTTAGAAAATATGAAGCAATTTATGCAAATACCTTAGAGAAGGCCTTAAATTATCGCGCCCTAATTGTTGTGATCTTCATCGCATCCACTGCCCTTTCGGGATATCTTTTCAAAACAAAACTTAAATTTGTGATGTTTCCAAGAGAAGAAAGTAAGGAATTGAGTTTAAGTGTTTACACTAAAAAAGGAACTTCAAAAGATGAAATGAATGAGTATCTTAAACCAATTGAAGATATTCTACTTGCCTCGACTAAGGAATTAAGTATTGTTGGTTTCCGTTCAAATGTAGGTCAATCAAGACGTGGTGGTGCAGTTAATTACAATCGTGCAAATATCAATGTTGAAATTTTACCTGCAGATGAAAGAGAACTTTCTGCAAATCAAATCATTGATATTTTAAAAGAAAGAATGAAAGACACTCCAAATATTGAAGAAGTGCGCTTCTTTAAATCTCGCTGGGGAAGTGGTTCTGGTTCAACGATTGAAATTCAAATTCAAGAAAATGATGACAAGATTAGAGCTGAGATTGCAAATATACTTGCAGAAAATCAAAAGGCCAATAAAACTCTTAAAAACGTTGAGATTGAAAGACCTATTAATACTAAAGAGTATAACTTTAAAATTAATCAAAATGAAATTTTAAGATTTGGCCTTACTCCAAGTGACGTTACCACTTCCCTACGTACATTTGTCCAAGGAACAGTTCTTTATACTCTTAAAAGTACTGATGAAGAGGTTGAAGTAAGACTTACTGTCGCTAAGAATTACAAAGTTGATATCGAAAGATTAAAGCAACTAAGAATTGATAACGGCACGGGTGGCTATGTTCCTATCTCACGTTTTATAACAATTGAAGAAGTTGTAAAACCTTCTAATATTGAGCGTGTTGACTTTAAAAGAACGACAATGGTCTACTCTGATATTGAAGAAAGCTCAGGTGTTACTCCTTTAGAAGTAGCAGATTACTATGAGAATGAAGTTTTTCCAGAAATTCTTAAAAAGTATCCATCTTCAATTATTAACTTTGTTGGTGAAATTGAGGAAACGAGGGAGTCTACAGGAGACTTTATGATGGCAGGTTTTCTTGTCATTGCTTTAATTTATATGATCTTAACGATACAGTTTAAATCACTCTCGGCCCCACTAATCATTATGACGATTATTCCAATTGGGGTATCCGGAGTTATTTATATTCTTATGGCACACAGTATGGAAATTTTTGGATTCTTTGCGGTCATCGGTGCACTAGGAATGGTTGGGGTTGTAGTCAATGATTCAATTGTCCTCATTGATAAGTTAATCAATGATACTAAGTTTACGACAGATAAGAAGGATCTTTACAAGCAGATTGGTGAGATCTCTTCAACAAGACTTAGAGCAATTATCCTGACAACACTAACTACTGTTATTGGGGTACTTCCTACGGCTTACGGTTTTGCGGGATACGATTCAATGTTATCAGAGATGATGCTTACAATGGGCTGGGGTCTAGCTATCTCGACAGTCATTACATTATTTCTAACACCGGCGATCTTCTCATATTTATCGAGGTTTTTAGTGACTCAAGATATACTAGAAGAAGAAGCCTTTCTAAGCGAGAAATAGATTATTAAGTACCTGATATTATGTCCTAATGGCCGTTAATATCAGGTATCTATTCAATAAAAAATCTTGTCCATTTTATTTACGGCCCTTTTCGTTTTTTCAAAACACTAATTCCTGTGACTAAATAATGATAATTTCTTCATATGAGCAAATTCAATATTTTGAAGAAATTTCTTATCCTGATGCTAGGTACTTACCTTTTATGTACTCCTACGAGCTTTGGCCAGGATACGACGACAGAACTTCAACTTAAAATTGAACAGCTATTAATTCACAATGATCTAGGTGAAGATGTCGCAGAGAAACTAATCTTTGGTATAAATGATATTGAGTCTCGTGAAGGTGAAAATCTTGATATCGAAAAAATCACCAATGATTTGGAAAAACTAAAAGAAGAGAATGATGATCTCTATGAAAATGTAGAGCTAGAAGTTCTTCCTCTTAACGAAGCTAGCGTTTCGATAAAATTTGAAATGCAAAAAAAGAGACTCATAAAAAGAGTTATTATTAGAGTTTTTGATAATCAAAACCTAGAAAATGATATTGAAAGTGATCTTAGATCAAAGCTTGCACTTCGTCGTGGAGCTTTCTTCAAGTCAAAACAAATGCTTGAAGATTTAAATACAATTAGTGAGTTCTATAAGTCAAAAGGCCATGCGCTTACTAAAGTTGATAAGAAGTTAAAGCTTGATAAGGAAGATGAAATTAGTATCTTCTTCGATATTTATCTTAACTCAGAACAAATTAAAATTAACGATATCAAATTCGACGGTAATAATACTTTTACCTCAAGACAATTAAGAGAGTTGATTTCTTCGAAAGAGTCTCACCTCTTTTCTAAAAACCTATTCATTGAAAGCACATTTCTTGAAGACGTCGAAAGAATCAAAAGACATTACATGGAGCAAGGCTTCATCAATATTGAAGTTACACCATCATTTAAAATCGAAAAAACAAAGGCAAATCTACTTTTTACTATTAAAGAAAATGATCAACTAAAATTAGATCAATTATCGATTAGTGGTAATGAAGTATTTTCTAACGAAGAAATTCTAAAAACTTTAAATATTAAATTACCATCAGTTTTTTCTATAAAAAAACAGAGAGAAGCTATTCAAAAGCTAAGAGAAGTCTATGGTGAAAAAGGATATGTATTTGCTCATATCACAATGAATTATGATCAAAATAAAAGAAGCGCATCCGTAAATATAGAAGAAGGTGTTGTCCAAAAAATTATAAAGATGGAAATTATCGGTAATACAAAAACAACGCCAGAAACGATTTACGAGCTGATCTCAATTTATAATGGAGAAATCGTCAATACGAACAAAATCAATGAATCAATACTCGCTCTATATAAAAGTGGTTTCTTTAGAGATGTTAAAATTGACTATACCCCGATGACTAAGAGTGCGGGTAAGATAATAATTCAGGTACAGGAAGAGAGTACTCAAACTATTCAATTCTCTCTTGGATCCGTTTATGGAGGTGCAGGCTTTGGTGTTTCATTAAGTGATGGAAACCTATTTGGGACGGGAAGTTCATTGGCCCTAACGACAATGATTTCAAAAGAGATCAATCGTATTGGGCTGGTTTATAATGACCAACATCTTTTCGGTTCAAATATTAGTTTAAATATAGCGGCCAATCACGACACTGAAAGAAGCTTTCATTATAACGAAAATAAATCAGCTATTCGCATTCTCTTTGAGAAACAGTTAACAAAGAATATTAAAGTTGGCCTAGGTACTAGGCTTGAGTATATTTCTGTTAATAGTATGTCACAACAATATGCTTCTGAAATTGATCTATCTGATACTAAAGACGTTGTTAGTGGTCTTATCGGCTCATTTGCATATCGATTTGAAGATGCAAATGATAAGGGATTAAAAACAAACGGTACTATTTCTATTCACCTACTGCCTTCATTTAATAAGCAAGATTTGTTTTTTAAAAGTATTGTAAATGCTCAGACATCCCGTGAACTCTACCGCAATCAAGATGGAGGAGCTCACCGTATTTCGGGAAGAATCACTCTTGGTTATGCCTCCGAACAAACTCCATTTTACGAGCGTCTTCAAGGTGGAGGAAATGGAACAATACGTGGATTTGAATACGGGTCAATTAGTAAGGATGGGCAGCTAGGATCTAATTCAATGATCTCGGCCAACCTTACATATAGTATGCCTATTTATAAAGATGTCTTTAGTGGAGTTCTATTTCTTGATGCATTCACTCCAGGAGATAGCTCATTAGCAATGGATGACTTTAGACTTGTTGGTGGACTAGGCCTAAGGGCAAAAATGGATGCTGGCTTTGTTTCAGAAACATTTGAAGCAGGACTAACGATACCACTTCTAAGTAAAGATGGAGATATAACAAAACCATTCTACTTTATTATCGGGGAATATGACCCTGCTTATAACTTATAAGGAGATTAAATATGAATTTTAATCGATTACCTCAACTTATTACTGCATTGGCCTTACTAGGTACTGTGGGTGTAAAAGCAAAGAATCTCGAAGTTTGTGATCGTCTTCAAAAAGACATCAAGATCGAGGAAGTAGATTTTCAAACAGCTTTAAATGACGCTCAAGATTTATCTGACTCTGCAAAACACTGTAAAGCGGCCAGAAGTTATCAACTGGCACTCGTAAAAGATCAAAAGCTGGCCTTAGATCAAGGAGTTGATATCAAGTTATTAAACGAGCTATATGAAGGGAATTATTTAAATGACTATGCGAACTTTTCTCTTTCATTAAAGAAGCTAGTTAAAAATCATCCTAGCTCTGAGACAATTCATTACCAACTTGCTGACCTCTATAATCAGAACCTACCTACTGATATTAAAAATATGCCTATTGGTAATTTTGTTAAAGCTGATGGAAGCGCAAATGATATCGTCAATGAGGCCATTATGGTTCAAGAGGATTTTTTGAAAAGCTTTCCTAATTCAATGATGGTAACAGATATTCAAAATAAATTAGGTAGTTCAAAAGCCAAGCGCTTAGAGAAAACTCTTTCTGATTTTAAATATGAAATTTGGCTTAATAAGAAAACAAAAGATAAAGATATTTATGAATATCAAGCGGCTCTACTCATGCAAGAAGTTTCTTCTAATGAAGATAGTCGTATTAAGTCACAGGCCCTTCTTGAGCTCTTTGAATTATATAATGACCATCAATCAAAGCTAAGTGATGCAAAAGAAAGAATGGGACAAGTAGCATTTCTTCTAAGTGAAAGCAGTAATGTTAAGGATCGCGAAGTTAGAAGTGTCTTAAAAGATCTCAAGAAAGCAAAAATTGAAGTCACAGCAACTGATGAAAGTGAGTTAAATCAAGCGATCCAAGATAGTAGTGAGATAAAAAAATCACTTCTTAGTGATGCAGATTTAAAAGAGTTACTAAAAAATAAAAAAGGGCGAGATCGCTCAATCTTTATGCCAATTGAATTCTCTGATTCAGAGAAATCAATAATGCTTAGAACTCTTGGTGTTGTGGGCGTTATGATGGCATTTGATCGCCCTCTCATGGATTTCGTACAGGATAATAAGAACGACACTCTAACGACAATTACTGACTTCACAAATAATTATGGTGAAGCGGCCGGACTTGTGCCACTAGTTGGAGCATCAATGGCCATTGGTCTTGTTTTTAAAAACGATCAATTTAAACGTGCAGCAGTAAGAAGTGTTGGCGCAGTGTTAATTGGGCAATTGGCCACTCAACTACTTAAGTCATTGAGTTCACGTGCAAGACCTCGTGAGGGGAAAGGCCCATATCACTTTGATGGAGTGAACTTTGGTCGAAATAATACGTCTTTCTCTTCAGGTCACTCTGCAGGTGCTTGGTCAGTTATGACAGTTTTCGCCACAGAATTTAAAGACACTAAAATCGTTCCAATAGCAGCTTATTCATTAGCAGCACTAACAAGTTTTGCTCGCGTGTATAAGAATGCTCATTGGTTCTCAGATGTTACTCTAGGGGCGCTTATTGGATGGATTTCCGGTAAGTTAATGTACAAATTATTTGATAAAAAACAAGACGGCCCAGTAACATTTACTCCAGTAACTGGTGACCTAAACGGTGGTGCTGTAACATACAAGGTAGAAGGTCAAAAAGATCTTAGGGCCTGGCCAATTGACTACTACAAATTAGTATTCTCACCTACTGATAACGAGAACTAGGAAGTAAATTGAAGATTGTTTTTACTCTGATATTATCAATAATCATTGCTCTAGGTACTAGCTCTAGTACCTGGGCATTTGATTTTGTGTTAGATGAAAACCATGCTGTTTTAAAAGATATTGAGAAGCTAGTTAATAAGAATTGGAAGAATCTTAAGGAGCTTCAAGAGAATGAAGAGTGGCTTGAAGGACAACTAAAACTTCAATATTTTGGAACAATCTATCAAAAAGGATGGCATGGGCCCAAGGTTCAAAGAAATATCTATCCTGCAATTAATGGTCAATTCCTCGTTGTGGACTCTGTCACACTTAATGCTCCTGTTCTGGAGCAGATGGCATATATCGGTGCGAACTTTCTATTTAAAACGCTTGTTCCCGTTTTACAGGGAGCTCCAATTGAAGAGCGTAAGTTTTCAAAAGTGACGACGGTTGATTCATACGAACAAGCAATAACTCTTAATCATATGAAGGTTAACGAACTTCCAATGACAAGAGCGAAACTTAATCAACTCAAAGATGGAGAACAAGTTAATACTATACTCATGACTGGCTTTGCTTCACGCATGAATTTAATCTGGTTAGAATTCCTTGATGTAGTCATTCCTGTTCTTGATCGCTTCGGCCCAAAAGCTAAGTTTAAAGTAATGAAGGCCTTAGATATTACCATCGAAAAAGCTGCGCAGGATATAGCGCTCATCACAATTAAAAACTTAAATGAGAGATCAAAAGGCCTAGGTTTGGGACTAAGTGTTTTCTTAGATGAAGTAATTGATCTCCCTATATCTATCGGTATCAATGGATCAGCAGGTTACTCTCCTATCGTTTTTAACTACAAGAATAAAGAAAGTAAGATCAACGAACTTGTTTACAAGGTGGATCTTAGTACAAAAGAAGGACTTGATGCTTACCTAAGCTTTCTAGCTCAAGATTTTTCTAAGCTACAAGACCTTGAAGAAAAAAGAAATCAAAGCGTTGATCTCTATATTCAAAAAGAAGGCGATATCAAAAATAGCGAGTTCAATTGGGGTTTAAATCTTCTTCTTTGGAAATCAGGTGCTCGCTATATAAAAGAAGATGGCAAGTATACAACGACATTTAATAATGGCGATGCTTACCATTACGACATTATCGAACATAAGAAAATTACTGATCATAAAGGATTTTCAGGAAAAGAAAATAGAAGCTTTGAAGTAAAAGCGATCGTTCCTACAAATGAAGATGCTATCTCTAGCTTTAGTTTAGAGCTTAGTTACACATATTCTGATGAAATTGCCACAGGCCGTGAACTAAATAATGAGGCGCAATTTCTCTTTGAACGATACCTTGATAATGGAATGAGAATTGATTTCGATAAAAAGAAGAAGTATGGCAAGGTACAAATTCACTCTTCTCTTATGTTTTCAACAAAGGCGATTTCAGAGATTATGAATGTTGATGATTTTGATTTATGGGAATCAATCGCCTTAGCTTTTGATTATACAAATTCTCTTATTTGGATTGATGGAGCTAAAAGACGTCAATTTGAAAGAGAGAATTATGTATACAACGACTCCCATAGTGGACAACAGAATCGCCTCTCACAAAGTGAAAAAAGAAAGCTAAAGCAGCTTGAAAACTTAAAGCTTGCAAAGAAGATTTATAATATTTTACATAAAATGCGTGTTAACGGTCTTACTAAGGAAAAGGCTGCTCTCTTAGTTGAAAGTCTTCGAAAGTCGAAACTAGGACCAAAGCTTCAAAGAGCTATGGTCAATATCATTGGACTTAATGATCTCATGGGACAAGGATATATTAGAGGTAATCTCTACTAATATCTTTAAACCAGTTTTTTTAGCTTCTTTCCATGCAAGTAACAGCTTTGACTATGATCCTGAACAATTCCACAGGCCTGTAAGAAAGCATAAACGATGGTGCTTCCGACAAATCGAAATCCCCTCTTCTTTAAATCTTTTGAAATTTTATCGCTTAACTCAGTCTTAGATGGATAATCCTTAAGACTGGCAAAAGTATTATAGATTGTCTTTCCATTAGTGAATGACCAAATATACTTATCAAAGCTTCCAAACTCCTTTTGAACTTCGATAAAGTACTTAGCATTTGAAACTGTTGACTCAACTTTTAGGCGATTTCTAATAATCCCCGGATCGAGTAAGAGTTTTTCAATCTTTGCTGGAGTGATTTTTGAAACTTTCTTCACATCGAAATTATAGAAAACCTTACGATAATGCTCTCTTTTATTTAATACAGTCTCCCAACTTAGACCGGCCTGAGCACCTTCTAAAATGAGGAATTCGAATAGAGTTCGATCATCGTGAACAGGTCTTCCCCACTCTTTATCGTGATAATCGACATATTGTTTATTTGATAATTTTAACCACGGGCATCTTTCTTTCATAAGAGTCATTATAAACCTTTTTTAAATTATAAATAAGGATTAAAATAAACCTTCATGTACTTTCAGAAAGGATAATAAATGAGTAAAGTAGTCAAAAACTTAAGCTTCTGGGTACTCGTCGCAGGTGTACTTGGATATATTTTAGGATCAATTTTTGGTGATCCACTTTGGGCAACGTCAAAAAACCCTCCCGATATTTATCAAATAATCGTTATGATTAAGGATGTCTTCATCAGCTCACTTAAGATGATGATTGCTCCGATGATTTTCTTCTCACTAATTGGTGGGATAATCAGCATAGGTGAAATCACAAAACTTAAGTCCATGGGAATGGTGACGATCACTTACTATATCTCAACAACAATCATCGCAATCTTTATTGGTCTAACAGCAGTCTTCTTCATTCATCCATGGAAAGACTCTGGAGTAACAATTAAGACTAAGGATTCAATCCAACAGCAAAAGCCTGCTAAGTTCATTGCAGAGGGTTCTAACTCAATACCACTTGTCATTAAGAACGTTTTTACAACTGCGCTTGTAAATCCATTTCATGCCCTTGCAAATAATAATATTCTTGGAATTGTTACGGCAGCTCTTCTTCTAGGCTTATCGTTACTAATAGTTCATCACACCTCGAGCCCCCTTTATCAAATCGTTAAGGATCTCAATATAGTCATTAATCGGGTACTCCACTGGATTATCAATCTGAGTCCAATTGGTATTTTTGCTATCGTTTTTGATTTTAAGGTTAAGGTATCGGGAGATATTTTCTCTGAGCTTCTCTCTTTTGCCCTCTTAGTATTTGGGGCAACAATGGTACACGGGCTTCTCGTTCTTCCATCAATTGCATGGTTCTTTGGAGGACTAAACCCAATCAAACTATTTAAGAAAACGGCAAGGCCTCTACTACTTGCCCTTTCGACTGCCTCAAGTTCAGCAACACTTCCTGTAACAATGCAAACTTGTGAAGAAGAACTAGGCGTTTCTAAAGGTGTTAGTGGTTTTGTCTTTCCACTTGGTGCAACAATGAATATGGATGGGACGGCACTATTTGAAGGGATTGCAGCTATCTTTTTGGCTAACCTTTATGGAATCGAGCTTTCAGGTGTTGCCATGTTCTCTATCTTCTTTATGGCAATGCTCTCTTCAGTAGGAGCACCAGGTATGCCTTCAGGCTCGATGTCAGGGATGCAGATGGTTCTTCTGGCCGCGGGAATTCCACTTGAAGCAATTGGTATTCTTTTAGTAATCGAGAGACCACTTGATACTTTTAGGACGGCCGTAAATGTCGAGGGTGATATTATTGGAGCAGTTGTTACACAAAGATACTTAGATAAGAAATTAACATAAAAAAACAAAAGGCCGCTTTAAGCGGCCTTTTTTATTGGAGTCTAAGAAAGTTTAATTATTTTACAACAACATCAAATGCTAAACTAACTTTATCATCAATCGCTTTGTCACCAAGGCTTTTGAAGAAAGAAGCAGAACCATACTTAAGACCAAAGTCTGTACGATTAAACTCTAGTGAACCAACAAAATTCTTACCATTTTGTGCCGCTAGAAACTTAACTTCTTTTGTCTTTCCTAAAATTGTAAGGTCAGCAGTTACTGTAAAACCTTCAACTTTTTTAATATCTAGAGTAGCTGTTGGGTACTTTGAAACATGAAAGAAGTCTTCATTTTTAAGGTGACCATTTAACTTATCTAACCACTCACCTTGAAGGTCTGTCGCAGTAAAAGAGTTCATATCTACAACAACTTTTCCTGATACTAGTTGACCTTTTTCAAGCTTAACATCACCTGATTTAATTTTAACTGTACCGAAGTGACGACCAGTTACTTTAGTACCTTGCCAGAAAACAGTAGATTTTGAAGTATCAATTTTTTCAGCATAAGTTGCAAATACAGTAAATACCGCAAGGGCCATAACCATAAGTTTATTCATAATATTCCTCCATTTGAATTATGATATAATTTTTAAAATATCTTAACAAAATATAGAAGAAAATAAAGATCATTATTAAGGACATCTTGTGCTATAATTAGTCCATGATTTGGATAACAATTGAACAAATTAAATGCCTACAGGCGTTAGAAAAGGCCGGAAGCTTTACTAAAGCAGCCTCAGAGCTAGCGAAGGCAAAGTCTGCGGTAATTTACTCTATTAACAATCTTGAGGAACAAGTAGGCTTCGAACTCGTCGATCGTTCATCTTATAGGCCACAGATAACAACAAAAGGTCAGGAGTTTCTAATTGAGGCCTCAAAGCTTACAAAGCAATATGATGAATTGATTCACAAGACTCAGCAAATTTCATCAAATGTTGAAACCAGATTATCCATTTCAGTGTCTGGAATTTATGGCCTTGAAAAACTATATCCAATTATCAAGAAGGCCATGGCCCGTTACCCATCCACAGAAATTATTCTTGAGCGTGAAATCCTAAGTGGAGAAAAAATGCTATTGAACGATAGAGTCGATTTAGCAATTTTTGAAGACCTCTCAAGTATCAAGAATTTTGACTATAAAATTATTGGTAAAGTTGATATGTATCTTGTGGTTGCAAAGGATCATCCTTTTCTTGATCTACCTAAATACCAACAAAACTTTAAAGGCCTGGCACAATTTCCACAAATAATTCAACGAAGTACAATTCCAGATGACACAACAAATATTGGCGTGATTGAGGACTCTCTAAAGTGGAGGGTTACAGATACGCCGTCGAAAAAAGAGATTATTCTAAATGGCTTTGGTTGGGGAAGACTTCCCTATCCACTAATTGAGAAAGATCTAAAGGCCGGGCGACTAGTACACTTGAAGCATCTTGAGAGTAAAGTCCCAGTCACCTTTTGCTTAGGACACAAAAAAGAGCACCATTTAGGAGAAGTGGCCCAATATATCTGGGATTCCTTCTAAAATAGCGCAAATAAATTACCTGATTCTAGCATTTTTTCCCATTTCTTAAGCATTTAGTGCTAAGTTGCCCCCATTAACACTATAAACTTAAGGTAAAAAATGAAAACTGTTTATATCGGTAATCTCAACTACAAGATCACTGCTGAGCAATTAAAAGGTATCTTTTCACGCTTTGGCCGTGTTCAAGACGTGAACCTACTAACAATTCCGGGAACTCAAAAGAGTAAAGGTATTGCATTTGTCAAGATGCAAAAAGAGCAAAGCGCACAAGATGCGATCAAGGGCCTTGATGGGACAACTCTAGACGGAAGAACTGTTAAGGTATCGATTGCTAAAGATAATTTTGAAGAGCAGAAGAAGTACAAGAAAGAGACTAAAGCAAAGGTTGAAAAAGAAGAGGCACAAGAGCTAATTATTGAAAAAAAGAAAGCTCGTCGCCGTCGTGGCCTAAATGAATTATTCGATCACCTAGGTAAGAAATAATGACGAATAATGATATTTTAAAAAAGCTTAGAATCGCATTATCTCTTAAGGATTTTGAAATTATCGAAATCTTAAAGCTAGTTGATTTTGAACTTACAAAATCTGAATTATCTGCAATTTTTAGAAAAGATGACCATCCAAATTATAAAGAATGTGGTGATCAACTTCTTAGAAAATTTCTTAATGGCCTAATCATTAAGAATCGCGGAACACGTGAAGAAAGAGAGGCCAAGGCACAAGCTTATAAGTCACAGGCCAAACCAGTAGCAAAAGCACCAATCAAGAAAAAGGCAAAATCTGATGCTCCATATAGGAAAAAACAATACACTAAAAGTTCTAAAAAAACTTCATAATGGATATACGCTAGTAGACGAAGAAAATATCCAGCAGGTATTTCTTCCAGAAAACTTTGCGCCTCTAAAAATAGAAGTGGGCTCAAAAGTTAAGGCCTTTATTTACCCAGATACTCAAGGAGAACTTGTTGCAACAACAGAGCTTCCTCTTGCAGTTGTTGGTGAGTATGCCCTATTAGATGCAATTGAAATCCAAGAATTTGGTGCATTCTTTGACTTGGGAACTTCTAAAGACCTACTTGTTCCAGGTAATGAGCAAAAAATAAAAGTTAGAAAATACGAATCTCATATTGTTCGAATTTGTAAAGAAGAAGGTACTGGTCGAATCTTTGGGACGACAAAACTTGGAAAGTATATTGAGTCTTCAGACTTCGATATTAATGTTGGAGATGAAGTAGATATTTTTATCGCTCAAGAAAGTGATTTAGGTTTCAGAGTTATCGTAAATAAGAAATTCATTGGAATGATTTATAAAAATGAAATCTTTCAACGTGTCTCTTGCGGAAAATACTTTAAAGCATTCGTTAAAAAGCTACGTGAAGATGGGCTTGTCGATGTTGCTCTACAAGAGCAAGGGATTAAAAACCTTGTCGACTCAAAAGACATTATTATCGACTTTCTAGAAAGAAATGGAGGCTCTAGCTTCTTAAATGATAAAAGTTCTCCGGAAGACATTAAGAACTTTCTAAATATGAGTAAGAAGACGTTTAAGAAAACAATTGGAATGCTCTATAAAGACAAGAAAATTACAATCTCAGATAACGGAATAAAATTAAATCAATAACAATAAGAAAGGCCCACAAAATGTGGGCCTTCTTTTTTAAGTACTCAATTTATATAATTAAAAATTAACCTTGAACTACTTTTACATTTACGGCACATGGACCTTTAGGACCTTCACCTAATTCGTATTCTACGCTATCACCGTCATTTGGCTCTCCACCTTGAACTGATGAAATGTGGAAGAAAAGATCTCCACCGTCATCTTTTGTGATAAATCCAAAACCTTTCGCTGAATTGTAGAATTTAACTTTACCTGTACTCATTTAATTAACCTCGTAATAAAATTATTCGTTAGATACGATTTTACCCTACTGTTTGCATAATTCCTAAGAAAAAAGGAAAAAAAATTTATTTTGCTGATCCTTGTCACTTTGACAGACGCGACGCTTCAAAATGTGCTCGAAATGTACTTTCTAAGTCACTGATATTATGGGTTTCTTTAGTTGCCTTCGTTCCCCATATTGCTCCAGGCCAAGAACGATCGTTTTCATAACGACAGATTATATGGACGTGAAGCTGAGAGACCATATTTCCAAGGGCCCCAATATTTAACTTTTTAGGGTGATAGTTATCGCTTAGAAAGCGACTTACTTCATTGATTTCCTCAAGAAGCGTCACCTGATCATCCCACGAGAGTTCATGAATTTCACGAATCTCTTCTCTTTTTGGAACTAAGACTGCCCAAGGATTTTCTTGATCAGGTAAAAGCATAAGCTTTGAAAGTTTCATATCAGTAATTTCTATTAAATCTTTTTTTAAAACTTCATGTAGTTTAAACATTGATACCTTCTTTTTCCTTTATCGATTTCACAACTCGATATGCAGTAGAAAAACATCCCTGTAAGAGATAGCCACCAGTTGGTGCTTCAAAGTCTAGCATCTCTCCTACAAAGTAATATTGATTATTTTTAATTGCTGACAAGTCATCATTCAATGATTCAATACAAACACCACCAGAAGTAGAAATGGCCTCATCCATTGGTCTGGCCCTTAATACTTCTATCTCACAATCCTTAACCATCGCTGCCAAGTAATTAACATCTTCCTGTGCTTTTGAGCGATCAAGAACTTCATAAAGTAATGAAGTTGCAATCTTATCGAAATTTAAGTTCTTTCTTAGACGATTAGTTAATGAGTCCTTATTTCTACGAGACAATTTCTCAATAACATCTTGCCTCTTTAAGTCTGGTTTGAAGTCGATGTGGAGTTTAGTCGATACTGATTTCTCTAATTCATCTCTAAGTCCGTTGGAAATAGCGTAGACAGCTCCCCCCTCAACACCGTAAGGAGTCAACATGATCTCACCTCTGGCATTCTGGGATTCATTAGAAACAACTATATTTTTAACGAAGCCACGATCAACTTTATCCTGAAAGTGTTTAGACCAATTGATTTCAAAACCACAATTCATGGCCTTTAGTGGTGCAGTCTTCACACCGAGAGCTTCAATATACTCCATCCAAACACCGTCACTACCAGTCTTAGACCAGCTTCCTCCACCCATGGCCAAAATATAGTAATCAGCTTTTTGCGTCTTATTGCTATGATCGTGCTTAAAGATTAAATCACCATCAGCTGTTATATTAGTAAGACTATGTTTTAAATGAAGATGAAAATTTTCATGAGACTTTAGTGAATTCATCCATTGATGTAAGATATCTGCGGCCTTCATTTTCTTTGGAAATACTCTGCCACTAGTACCAATAAATGTCTCAGTACCAAGAGTATTTGCCCATTCGATTAAATCATTAGCATTGAAGTCTTTTAATAAAGAACGAAAGCGTGCTTCATCCTTAAAGTATTTTTTAGCAAACTCTTCTTGCTTCTCACTATGAGTGAGATTGAGACCACTATTTCCAGCGACTAAGAATTTCTTCCCGACACCACCAGTCTGTTCATACAGGTGAACCTCAATTCCCTCAATTTTAGAATTCAATAATTCATAAGCACAGAAGAGGCCTGCGGGGCCTCCTCCAACAATGGCAACGACAACTTGATTTGACATGATAGAATACTATCACGCAAGCAAGTTGGAGAAAAGTCTAAGCAGCTTTTGACGAGATTGTATCCATATCAATTTTGTAGCGCAATGCTTCGATCAAGCGATCCACTTTCTCCTGAGATATTGGCTCATTTCGACGGGAATCATTGATTAAATCATTCCAAGCAATCACATGATCAATAACATCTAAGTCCATGTCATTCAGTTTAACAAGGGCCAATGGCCAATTTTCAAAGCTTCTATTTTCGATCTCACGATCAGTCAATAAATTCACATTTTGATGGCGTGGATCCAAAATAATTTTATTATATGTATAAATCACATCATCTTTCTTTCCTTCAATAACCTGAAAAAAGAAGCCACTATTATACATCAGTACACCTGTCACATCTCTTGCATTATTATTTCGAAATGACGAAGAGACAATCTTATCCAAGTCCTGCTCAGGCTTAAAATCGCCTGTTTTTTCGCTGATATAAATGATTTGATATTCTTTGCTCATAGAGACCACCTTGCTGCACATTTGCTTTTATTATAGATGTTTCAAAAGGCAAATGAAGACAAGAATACTTAAATTGCAGCTTAATAATGAATCATTTCATTGCACATCTACATTGCTAAATTTCAGAAAAAACTTAAGCATTTTTCGATAAAAATAGAGTCTTAAAAACTCCTTATGCTGTCCCTTCTTCACCACAGCAAACTTAATTACTGCATCATCTTCACAGTCACCGTATGTTTTAATTGTCGTCTCCTTACCACGAACAAACCATGTTGCATTAGTGCGACTTTCATCAGATTGGTTATTACATCGATTGTGATAGATCCACTTATCAACGGCCTCCTGGGCCCCGATATGCCCAAAAGGATGTTCAGGGTAATAGTCCTTACCCGCAAAAGGAATGGTTTTATCTTTTGTGCCGTGGATATGAAATATTGGCACGGCCTTTACATTAGGGCATGGATCCTGTTCAATGATGACCTCACCATTTTCATCTCTAAGATCAAGGGTTGCACCCAAAACTCCAACTGCTGTCACATAATTAGGATAAGTACAGGCCATCTTGTAAGAAAAGAATCCACCATTAGAATGTCCAAAGAAATAGATTCGACTCATATCAACTCGATTGAATCGAGGATCGTTTGCTATATAGTCGATAAGGTTTTTTATATAGAGAGTGTCATCGACACCGGATTTATAAAAGTCACAACAAAAATTTCCACCGTTCCAATAATGCTCACCTTCAATATCCTTACGCCCTTCTGGAGTGAGAATCATGAAGCCAAGAACGTCCTTGTAGAATGAAAGACGAGTAAACATATACTGCATAAAAATTGAGCTTGTGTAGCCATGAACATTTACGATGAGTGGCCATTTCTCTTTTTGATAATAGCGCCGAGGCAACTCTAATAGTGCCGCAGGATGCCCTTGTTGTGACACATTTAATTTATAAGTTGTTCGAAAATGAGGGTGGCCAGCATAAACAAGAGTGGCCTTAAATAAAAAGAAGATTATCACCACGAGCGTGGCCCAGAATTTCATCACTAGCTCCTTGTAATATCAGTATCATACTGTTCCGCCATGGCCACTTCTAGTAAAAATAGAAGGGCTAAAGCGAAAATAATATTCCTTTAACACTCCCGTAAATCCGTGGACTAATCGCATTAAATAGATTAAGCTATGGGCCGTTAATACATCTAAAATTTAAATAAGGACGATTTATGATTTCCACATCCAATGTCAGCTTAAGCTTTGGTGGCAAGAAGCTATTTGAAGACGTTAATATCAAATTTACTCCGGGTAACTGCTACGGTTTAATTGGTGCCAACGGTGCTGGTAAGTCTACATTCATCAAGGTTCTTTCTGGTGAAGTTGAGCCAAATACTGGTTCAATCAATATCACTCCAGGTGAGCGCCTTTCAATTCTAAAGCAGGATCACTTTGCGTACGAAGAAGAACAAGTTCTTCAAGCAGTTCTTATGGGTAACGAAAAACTTTTCTCAATCATGAAAGAGAAAGACGCAATCTATATGAAAGAAGATTTCAGTGATGAAGATGGAATGAAAGCAGCTGAGCTTGAAAGTGAGTTCGCTGAAATGAATGGTTACGAAGCCGAGTCTGAAGCAGGTATTCTTCTTTCTGGTCTTGGAATTGGAACTGAATACCACTACAAATATATGAAAGAGCTTACAGGGCCCGAGAAAGTTAAGGTTCTTCTTGCTCAAGCACTTTTTGGATCTCCAGATATTCTTCTTCTGGATGAGCCGACAAACAACCTTGATATCAAAGCGATTCAGTGGCTAGAAAACTTTCTTCTTAACTATGAAAAGACTGTAATTGTTGTTTCCCACGACCGTCACTTCCTAAACAAGGTTTGTACACATATTGCAGATATCGACTTTGGTAAGATCACTACTTACGCTGGTAACTACGACTTCTGGAGAAAATCTTCAGAACTTGCTCAGAGACTTCGTGCAGACCAAAATAAGAAAGCTGAAGATAAGGCCAAAGAACTTAAGGCCTTCATCCAAAGATTCTCTGCCAACGCTTCAAAGTCTTCTCAGGCAACTTCAAGACAAAAGCAACTTGAAAAGCTTGAGCTGACAGACCTTCCACAATCGACGAGAAAATACCCATTCGTACAATTCGATCCTAAGCGTGAAGCAGGAAAAGAAATTCTACGAGTAGAAGGAATCTCTAAAACGATTGATGGTGTTAAGCTACTTGATAATGTTACTTTCATGCTTAACAAAGACGATAAGATCGTTCTTCTTGGTGAAAATGACGTTGCAAAATCAACTCTTATGAAAATCCTTATGGGAGAAATGGAGCCAGATGCTGGAACTGTAGAATGGGGTGTAACAATCACGAATTCATACTTTCCAAAAGATAACTCAAGCTATTTCATGGATGGTAAGAACGACCTTGTAAACTGGCTAAGACAATACTCTGAAAACAAAGACGAAACATTTATTCGTGGCTTCCTTGGTAAGATGCTTTTCTCAGGAGAGGAAGCTCTTAAGAAGACAAATGTTCTTTCAGGGGGAGAGAAAGTTCGTTGTATGATGTCAAAGCTTATGCTTTCAGGTGCAAACGTACTTCTAGTTGACGGTCCAACAGACCACCTAGACCTAGAAAGTATTACATCAGTGAACGAAGGTTTCGAAAGATTTAAAGGTAACCTAATCTTTACTTCACATGACCACGAGTTCATTCAAACAGTAGCAAACCGTATTATCGACCTTGACCACACAACTGGAAAAGTTATTGAAGATAAGTACGTTAGTTACGATGATTACTTAGCATCAAAATCATAATTGCTATTATAAATACTAAAGGCCTCTTCTTGAGGCCTTTTTGTCACTTTTACCTTATTACAAGGTGAATTCCTGTAAGAAAGTTCTCTAAGTCTACTAAATCCCGTAAAAAATGATGTAAGAAAGTAAATTTCTTTAGCTAAACAAAATTTTAATTTCAAAAAAGTCATCCCCCACGTTAGAACTGGCCAAATTCAATTAAAACTCAGAGGGAGATTTATGAAAAAATTGGTTCTACTATTAGTGCTTACGGCCCTGACAGCAACGACTTTTGCGGCCCCAGGTAGAGGAAGAAGAAATAACAACGATGACGAATTAAGAAATCGTCGCTCACGTGATGCTAGATATGATAGAGACTCACGTCAAAATAGACAGCGTGACAGAAGATATGATGATCGTCGCAATGACAGACGTTATGATGACAGACGTTATGACGACAGAAGATACGACGACCGTCGTACAACAAGACCTGATCCGACACGTGCTTACCGCCGCTACCGTCACACACCAAACCGTGACTATGTAAGACACGACCGTCGATGGACATCTGCACGAGACTACCACAGAACGATTAGACCTATTTACGTTTATAATAACCGCTGGTTAAGAGTAAGTGTTTCATATGTTGATGGTTACTACTGGGATTACGACTATCCATACTTTATCTACAATGGTTACCGCCATCGCTACAGTGCTTACGATACTTGTAACTATGAACTTGTTGATAGCTGGAGTGATACAGTCGAAAGAACTTTCTACACGTATTCTTGTTCAACTGGATATGACCTTTGTGCAGATTTACGTGATGAATTAAATGACTACGAATACAATTACCGTTATTTCTGTGCCGAAAGATATAACTGGTAGATTCAATACTTATATGGGGCCACATTATGTGGCCCTTTTTTATTTTCGAATGAATCGATTAAATGAAGAAAAAGAAATAAGAATTGAAAGAACAATAATTAAAATGGCAAAGCCAATAATTTCAGTAGAACTAAAAATATAATTTAAATCAAATTGAAATTTAGCAACAGCAAAAGTAACAAGTTGACCTAACGTAATTCCTACTACAACAGCACTTACTGACATAAGCGCCATCTCCTTCATAATTGATTTTCTAATCTCGCTAAAACGAATCCCAATAATATTAATAAGAGAGATATCATCTCTTCGAGACTCTAACTGATGAGCTATCAGAGAATAAATCACAAGCAGCCCCACAAGAAAGACGATGAAGCTCATCGTAACAAGAATCTTTGTGATACTCTCCATAATTGTTGCCACTCTTTTAAGAGAGCTTTGAATATCAATTAAAGACACGTTTTGAAACTTGGCCGCAAAGTCAGATTGAAGCTGATCATTAACATCCCCCTCACCTTTGCCAATGGCCGCAATAAAAGTCTTTGGTGCATCTTCAAGAATACCTGGGCCAAATGAAATAAAGAAATTTGGTAAGAAGCTCGTCCAACGAATCGAGCGAAAGCCTACAACTTTAGCAAGAATCGGCATTCCTAGTATATTATACTCTAGCTCATCTCCAAGATTAATACCTAGTCGACTCGCATAGCGCTGCTCAAGAGATACTTCTGCAACCTCATCTGTTTCAAAATCAAAACGCTTAGGCATACGTCCTTCGACAATCTCCTCACCCCTTACAAGATGATCGCGGTAGCTTAAGTTTGCACTTCGGTTACGACTTCGCTGCTCCCTTTGCTCCTCTCGTGTTAAATCCCCAAGTTTTTCAGGATCGTAACCTTCACCGTTAATTTTTACCAGACGTCCACGTACCATCGGACTAATATTTAGAAGATCTAGCTTTTTATCTGTGACAAAAGTCTTCAACTCTTCAACTTGCTCAGGCTGAATATCAAAGAGGAAATAAACAGGACGCTCCTCTGCAGGCATCGAAAGTTCCGCGCCGATAATATTTTTCACCGAAGGGATAAGTGTCATAAGACTTGTAGAAATGAACAGACATAAGAAGATAAACAAAGTTGAAATCTTATGTCGAGTTACATACTTAAAGGCCATATTAGAAGATAGACTTAGTTTAGGATTAAGTTTTCCAAGCCATGAAAGCACAAGACTTCCTACAGGAAAGAAAACTCCTATAATAACTAAGAAGACTACAATAAAAGCACTTCCAATAATTAAGCTCTCTGACAAGTAAATGGCCATCACCCAATAGAAAAGTACAATTGGGATAAATAGCAGGTAATCGGAAATATTATTAGATAAGCTTGTATCGTGATCAAAGAGTGCTTTTTGATCAACTCTTAAATAAGGAATAATTAAGGCCGGAGCTAATACAATAGTTGAAGCAACCCCAACGGCCATCGTGACAAAGAAAGTCGCTAGACTAAATTGTAACTCAATATCAATTCCTAAATTCTTACTGACCATGGTTTGAATAACTGGACTGAAGGCCGAACCAATAGCAATTCCAAGAAGTGATCCAAATAAACCCAAAAAGAAAAGTTTAAGCGTATAGATCTTAAAGATATCCTTCTTTTTCATCCCAATGAAGCCAAGAATTGCAAGATCCTTTCTTCGCTTTAAAAGAAACCCTCTAAAAAGATAGATAAGGCCAAGCCCCGCAAGAAATAGTCCACATAATGAAACAAGACCTAAGAAATCACTTAGATAATCCATTGAGCGCCCTACTCTTTCAGAGTTAGATTGAGGAGAGCGAATACGAATTGAAGAATCGATTATTTTAGACTTTAGATTTTTCTCTGTTTTAACTAGTTCTTTGTCACTTAGTTCTTTGGCCATCTTAAAATGAAGACCTGTCCAAATTGTACTTCCAGGCTTGATAAGATCAGTTGAATCGAGAACTTCATTTTTCAAATAAAGTCTTGGTGCTAGTTGTCCCATAGAAAAGCCTGCAGAGCCATCTTCTTCGACGATTCCTGCCACTTTAAACGTTTGTGATCCAATCTTTATCTCCTTGCCTACATCAAGTCCAAGTTGACCAACAAGTTCAGGATAAATAAAGACTTCATTCTCTTTTAAATCGCGAAAGCTCTTGCCACTCTTTGATCGGATATCACCATAGAAAGGAAACCCTTGACCAAGTCCTCTTATATTGACCAGTCGACTCTTTTCACCGTTAAAGAGCATCGAATATAAAGAGCGATTGCGAGTCATTTCACTATAATCGAGATTAGACTTTGCAATCTCTAAAGTATCCTTAGTAATGGCAATTCGTGAACTAACCGATATATCAGAGCCTAGAAGTGATTTTGATTTCGCTGTTAGAGCACTATCAAATGAAGACTTAAAAACTTCAATAGTTGAAAGTCCAACCATTCCAATTGAGAGATTTAGAATAAAAATAATAAAGAACATTGGAGAGCTTCTAAGCTCTCGCATAACCATTTTAAGCTTCAAGACTTAGCACTCCATTTTCTAAGTGATAAATCTTCTCACACCTCTTTGCTAAATCCTTATCGTGCGTCACAAGGACAAGGCTCATCTTTTCATCTCGAACAATATCAAAGATTAGATTCATGACTTCATCACCAGTATTCTCATCAAGACTTCCACTTGGCTCATCTGCCAGAAGAACACCTGGGTGAGTAACGAGAGCGCGAGCAATGGCAATTCGCTGCTTCTCTCCACCACTTAATTGATTTGGGAAATGCGTCTTTCGGTGACTCATCCCTACTTTTTCAAGAAAGTAATCCACACGATCTTTCTGATGGCCATTGCCATTTACCTCGAGTGGCAAGAGAACATTCTCATATGCATTTAGATGTTCTAATAAATGAAATTGTTGAAAGACCACACCAATATGCTTTGCTCTAAGATCTGTGATCTCTTCGCTATTTAGATCTTTGAGTGAATTATTGCGATATGAAATATCACCACTGGTGGCATCATCAATTCCACATAAGAGTGATAAGAGAGTTGATTTTCCACTACCAGATTTACCTAGGATTGCGATGGTCTCCCCTTCGCTAACTCCAAGCTCAACACCTTTTAAAACATTGAGGATTTCTTCTCCTTGAGAAAAATCCTTTCTAACTTCTTTGAGTGATAATACTAATTCAGTCATTATAAAGCTTTCCTTATAAACGGTGCTACCGTCTTTGCAATAATCTTGTGTCCTTCCTCATTTGGGTGGATGCCATCGTCAATATTATACTGACGCTGTCCTGCTACATCCTTAAGTAAGAATGGAAGCAGTGTAACTCCCTCTTCTTTCTTTAAATCAGGAAACATTTTTTGAAATTCTTTTGTGTATTCAGGCCCATAATTTGGTGGAATCTGCATTCCTGCCAAAATAACTTTTACACCCTTACTCTTTGCAAGCTTGATAGCATTTTTTAAATTCTCTTTTGTACTCACAAGTTTAATTCCACGAAGTCCATCATTTGCCCCAAGAGCAAGTAGCATAACATCAGGTTTTCCTCTTAAAGACCACTTAAGGCGAGAAACAGCAGAAGCTGAAGTTGAACCGCTAACGCTTGCATTCATGACTTCAATTTCAATGCCTTCTTTTTTTAAGATATCTTTCACAAGATTTGGATAGGCCTTCTCTGGATCAATTCCATAACCGGCAGTAAGAGAGTCTCCGAGAAAAAGAACTTTTGGCGCAGCAAACGTTGAGAGACTAATTAATAGAACTAGTAAAAATTTATTCATAACAACTCCAATCATCTTATTTTAGGGCATCACAGCAAAAATAGCGAAGTTCATTTCGCTTTTTTACAAAGATTTAACAAAGCCTTTATTAATGCTTTGCTGGCCCTCTTTCATCAGTTAAACTAGATAAGTGAGTCAAGGAATCGAGATACTTCAAAAAATATTTGGTTATAGTGCCTTTCGCGGCAATCAAGAAAAGATTGTGGAAAGTGTCATTGCAGGAAATAACGCACTGGTCCTCATGCCAACAGGTGGTGGAAAGTCCTTGTGCTATCAAATTCCAGCACTTGCCCGCTTTGGGACGGCCATTGTTATCTCTCCCCTCATCGCTCTTATGAAAGACCAAGTTGACGCCCTTATTGAAAAAGGCGTCGAAGCGGCTTACTTAAATTCTTCAATTTCTCATAGTGAACAGGATGATATTGTGGGAAATCTTCTCAACGGAAATATTAAGATCCTCTACGTCTCGCCAGAGCGTATGATGAATGAATACTTTCAGAGAATTTTGGAGCGCATTGAGATTTCTCTCTTTGCCATTGATGAGGCCCACTGTGTTTCTCAATGGGGCCATGACTTTAGACCTGAGTATATGCAGCTTGGCATGATCACAAAGAAATTTCCCGACATCCCTCGCATTGCTCTTACCGCAACTGCCGGAGAAGCAACTCGTGGTGAGATCATTCGCTGTCTAAACCTCCATGGCTCAAGTCTCTTTATCAGCTCTTTTGATCGACCAAATATTACATACGAAGTTCAAAAGAAGACAACGAAAGAAAAAGACTTCTATCGTCTCACGCAATTTGTTCAAGATAATCTTGATGGCCAATCAGGAATCGTCTACTGCCTTTCACGCAAGGGTGTTGAAGAATGTGCCGACAAATTAGTTAAAGCGGGCTTTAAGGCCTATGCCTACCACGCGGGAATGAGTGCCAGTTACCGCGAAAAAGTTCAAGAGAAATTTATCACTCAAAAAAACGTCATCGTTGTAGCAACCATTGCATTTGGAATGGGAATTGATAAGGCCGACGTACGCTTTGTTGCCCATATGGATATGCCAAAGTGTCTTGAGTCCTACTATCAAGAAACGGGACGAGCAGGACGAGATGGCCTCCCTTCTCAGGTTCTTATGTTCTATGGACTAAGAGATCTTGTTCTTTTAAAAAGAATTGCTAATAAAGGCGTTGGCGCAGCAGCTCGTCGCCGCGTAAATGAAGAAAAGCTTGATGCCATTCTTGGTTTTTGCGAGGCCACAACTTGTCGCCGTGAAGTTCTTCTTAATTACTTTAATGACCCCTATCAAGGACCATGTGGTAATTGTGATATCTGCTTAAGTGAACAGACTAAGCAAAAGCTTATTAATGCAACTGAAATTGCCAAGGCCGTTCTCACTTGTGTTTATGAAACTGACCAGCGCTACAACGTCCACTATATCGTCGATGTTCTCAAAGGAAATATTTCTGGCGTCATTCAAAAAAATGGCCACCACCATATCACAAGCTTTGGTTATGCAAGTAAAGAAGACGAAGGCTTCCTCTATTCTCTTTGTCGCCAACTAATTGCCCAAGGCCATCTTAAGATGATTATGGATGGAAGCTCAGAGATTAAACTTACTCAATCGGCCATCGATGTTATCGAAGATCGCAAGGAAGTCATGATTCGTGCAGACTTTAAAAAAGGTGCACCTGCTTCGAAGTCGACTGCGACTAAAACAAAAGCGACAAAGAAGAAAGCAGTTCGCAAGAAGGCCACCACAAGAAAAAAAGCTGT
Organism: Halobacteriovorax sp. RT-2-3; assembly: GCF_047085075.1. Lineage (NCBI taxonomy): Bacteria > Pseudomonadati > Bdellovibrionota > Bacteriovoracia > Bacteriovoracales > Halobacteriovoraceae > Halobacteriovorax > Halobacteriovorax sp. RT-2-3. The sequence goes on from NZ_JBKIYF010000002.1 coordinate 160,968, forward strand.
CGCCACATATAGGCCAAATGATGGAACTGATAAAACAATGTATGAGAATTTAAAAGTTCTACGATCAAAGCTTGCCAAACAAAAACGCACACAGGCCTTTAAGATTTTTCCAGACAAGACTCTTATGGAGATGGCCGCCCAACGCCCACAAACTCTCGACGATCTCGAAAGCATCTATGGGGTTGGACCTAAGAAGCTTCAGCGCTTTGGGAAGATTTTCCTTGAGGCGTTAAATGGGGATACTTAAGCTACTTCTTACGCGAATATAACGACTATACTCATCTTCGGATTCCTCTAAATTTAATTTATGTGGTAAAATTACATATAGAGGAGACTGAATGAAAAAAATATTACTTCAATGCCTAATTTTACTACTAGTAAGTACAACATTTGCGGAAGACTATGGTATTGCAAGATACAATACTCTAGATAAAGTCACAGGTAGTGGAGGCATACTAATTTTTTTCCCTGACAATGATGATGGAAGAAACCTCCTTAGATATGGACCAGGTACGCTTTTTCATAAGCAAACTAAAGAGTGTGCATCAATCAACTTACTAGATACAGACAAACAACCACTAAAAAAGATAGGCTGTCCAAAGCATGTCTTAGAAAAACTCGAATTAGACAAAAAAGTGCGAAAACATCACGATTGGGCCTCTTTTAAAAATGACTTAAAGAACTGCCTACTAAAAGAAGACCTTGTTTGTCTGCGCGGCTTGATTTCTCCAAATGTTGAAATTTCACCAAATGTACCAGGCTTCTTCTTGAAAAAGGAAAAGTTATTAAGAAATGAGCTTGAGAAAAAAGATTTTAAATTTCTCGCAGAAAGACTAGATAGCATAAGGAAAGTAAATACAAGAATAGGAACTTACTACATTTATAAAGATGAAAACTTTAAGATACTAATCGATGCTCTTGTAACTGAAACACATCAAGAGAGATATTTAATAATAAAAAGTTTTACTACTAGTTCCGATTAAGACTCCTGTCAAAAAAATAGAAAGAACATCCTTCAATGTAACTTGATAAATTCATTGAATTGAATCCGTATAAGTATAATTATCCTTAAACGTTTATTTAATCAGCAGTATCATTTGGAGAAATATTGATACCTTCAATAATCCATTTATTATTATAACTCTTTGACTTAGTAAATCCTACACCATAGTGTTCGTCGTCTACAACAAATCTTAAGTATGCAACTCCTTCATTTTTATCTATTTCTAATTGTCCAAGTCTATCGATAATATTTTTCAAACGTTTCTTAGTTAGAATATATTCTTTCAAATAAAGCCTACTATGAATTACACTAGAAATTTGTCTTTCATATTTATATGAAGGGTTTATAAAATAATGAACACACTCCTTAGCCTTCTCACTTAATGCACATCTTTTAAATTCTTTTAGAATCTCTTCAAGTGAATCATATCCTTTAACATAAAATAGTTCTTTAGAAACCCTTTCCGGGCATGAAACAACATTATAAGACTTTAAAGAAATTCCCTCTTGCTCTACTCTGATACAATCTCCTGTCTTGTATCGATAAAAGTATCCTGATAAATTTAAACTACTTTCACGCCTATGAGCATCAGTAAAGAGCTCCTTTTTAATTTCGGGGAAACTATCAGGAATGAAGGCGTAAGATATTAAAACAGGAACATTCATATTAATGTTCCAAAAAAACGATCTAGTATCTTTTTTATAACTATCGAAGAATTCTGGCTCGAGGCCTTTATCTTTACTAGTGTCAGAGTTACTTCCAAAGACTAACGAAATCCAAAAAATACATAATATAGTTTTTATTAAAATTTTCATATAACCCTCGTTTTATTTAAAACAGTTTTTCAACGTTCGGTTCCAGGTGCTTTTTCATTGACTCTGCGTTGCTCAAATTAAATTCACTCATAAGTACTTATCGATATTTATATGCTTAAATTTAATAGAATCACTAGCTTAAGAATTAAACTAGAATTGAGTTCTATATGGTTAATTTTAATATAAGATATTTGGATACCTTATTTAAAATAAAGATATTTGGTTACTGTCTTTTTCTTCGCTTGGAATTAGCGTTTTCCACATTTGATCGTACTTAGTGTAACGTGGATGAATAACCTCCGGTTCAACAGTTTTATTCCTAGAGTCTTTTCCATACCTAAACTCTGGCCGTAATAGTCCTTGCGAAATACTCTTATCTTCATCAGGAGAGAATTTATTATTTAACCAATCTAGAACATCATCTTTTTTTAAAAGATCAAAAGAAAACAAGTCTACTAATTCAAAAATCGAAAATGGTGAATCACTACTAAAATATGAACTTAAAGAATATGGATAAGCTTCAACTTTAATAACCATATTTGCTTTCACAGGATTTTGAAGAATGTACTTATATGCATTTGCTCTATAATTCGCCTGAGTAAGTAATGATGATTTATAACGGCCGCCATAAATTGAATTAATAACACCTGATTGTTGCTGTACTTCTAATGTTGATAATTTCATAATCCAATACATTACTTCGTCTATATTCGACATAGGTGTATCAATCATTAAGTGAAAATGATTATTCATTAAAGTAAAAGCGTAAACCCTTACTTTATAATCTTTTACAACTTTATCGATTACTTTAAGGTATATTGGCCACATCTCACTTATTGGTAGTGGAAACCAAAGCTTATTATGTGATCTAGCGACAACATGATACGGATACTTATTAGTTCTTAATGTTTTTCTTCTTCCCATACATTCCTCTAAGTAAAATGTGCAAGTTCTAAGAATCAACACTATAAATTAAGTATTGAAAATTTATATTCAATTGAGCATCACGAAGAAGAAAGTTACTTTAGAATGTCTAAATAATTAGAATATGCTACGCACAAAGAAAAAGCACCTGGAACGCCTATATTCTTCCTTCAAATGGCAAATCAAAAAAGAGATCTATCTTTTGCAGCAAAGCCTCCAATAAATCTTTTTCAATTCCCTCTGTCTGATTGAAATATCCACTTTCACCACTGTAAAATATAAAATTGTCATATGGAGGCTTTGTGTTTTTATACTTATCATTAACAACCTTTAATGCAATCCAATTTTTTTTGTATGATTCAATCGTAGTATTTATCCCGTTAACATAGTAAACATGAATATCATTCTTTGGATAACAGGTATATTCAAACTCAGCCCTTACACTACTTAACAGTATTATTAAGATTATTGTAAAAGTCTTCATAAACCTCTCCTCTTGATAGTATCTTATCTTTATAGTAATCAAAATCTATATTATCTTCATAAAGCCTAGGCTTTTCATTAAAGAACTTTGTAGATAAATTTTTCTCAATTCGAATTTCACCATTAACATCAGTCAAACTTCTTTTTTGCAATAGAAACATTTCATTTTTACTAAGACCAAGTTCAACACAAGCGTATTTTAAATTAATGATATCTTGAGTAGATATAGAGAATTGATAAAAAAACCAATTTTCATCCAAAATGCCTTTTCTCTGAGCTGTATTAAAACTTAGCTTAAACACCTGTGCGTGGATCTTTTTTATTGAAGTATCTACAAAACTATTTGTTATTCTTTTATTTTTGTGTAGTAAATACCAACAGGACTGTGTATTTATATAATCAATTTTTTTATCATTATCGATATGCGCTTTATTCTCCATCACAACATATAAGTTTTTGAGCCAATTATAATATGCTTTAAGAACGAGAGGATCCCAATCTTTGTATGCTTCTTCTCCAAAGCGCTCTAGGTCATCCCTCATCCCATTGCCATTTGCATCTATTCCAGCAAGCGTCTCACTTTTGTCTTCATAATCTATGTCATATGTACGTCGATACTCATTAGTAAACCATATTAATGCCATTCCAAAAAGAAACGGTATAGCGGTAATCAATGGGATAAAATACTTAATGTGCGCTAAGATAAATGGTAGCGAAAACCACGCCAACATAGCTTTAACAACTTCTTTAAATTTCAATTTTATACTCCTTCACAATCAAAACTCCCATTTTCATAATCTTCTTGATAGATGTATTTAATTGTATAGTAGAACTCTAGTCTTTTCTTTGCAAAGAAAAAGCACCTGGAACGCCTATATTGGGAGAAGCTGACGAGGGCGGCCAATTTTGCGGGTGGCCTTGAGGCGAACCGCTCGGGCTTGGACCCTCGCTCTCGACACTAATCTCTAGCTGAAGAGTAAGGGGCCTAGCACCGCAAACAATAGCCCGCCTTAGGGCGGCCAATTTTGCGGGTGCTTAATAGCGATCTTTAAAACGTATAATCAAAGATTGATTGATATGAAGGTTGCCGCGACGGTAGTCGATGAATTTTGCACGCATTAAGTTTTTTAATGAGTGAGAGAAGTCCACATCGGCCATGGCAAATTCCTTGTAAGGATAGCCGGCCCAAAGATTTTTAAGTTCAGCATGAAGATCTTTTTCTCTTTTTCTGAATTTACCTTGGTCTTTTAGATGGTAAATGATGAAAAGCTCTTCGTCTTCAAGCTCGATTCCTAGGCCATAGCAGATGGCGCTTAGTGCATGAACTGCAGCAATGTATTTCTTATCCTTACCGAATTCGTTTTGAAAATTAACAAAGCCTTTAAAGAATGCATCTAATTTGAAAACCATATTTTCATAGATTGCATATGTACTTTTTGATGAGTCATTAGAGACGTGGATACATTTATGAAGAAGTTCTTCAAATTGATCCATTTTCTTAAATTCTACTCTTTCTAATATTTCTTCTAATGTTTCTTGTAATTGTTCCATAGTCGTCTTTCTATCACATAATTCCTAAGCTGCCTATTGAGTAATACCGCGAATCTGATACTCTCTTGACGGCTTACGACGGCGATCGTATTCCTTTTGTCCAGGAGAGCGAGAGTCATTATAAATATCCTCCGCTCCATAATAATTACTGATCATACATACATTCAAAGCTGCAATACGATCACATTTTGATTTTACAATTCTCTTATAATTGGCCACGGCCTTTTGGTTGCGGGCTTCTCTTTCTGGTGTTAAGCGGTAGTATTCAACAAAGAGATTTCTATCCGCTGGATTAATTTCATCCTTGTACACATTGTAAACGAGCTTCTCGCAAGAAACATCCTTAAGCTCACCTTCAATAGCAGGAAAGTGATTCTTTAAAGTTGATGCTGATTGAGAACGGAAACCACCTTGATCATCGTCCCCTGCAAAGAATGAAAGGTTTGAATAAATATCTTCAATCTTGGCTGTTTCGTTTTCACAAGAATTAAGCATTTGATCGACTCTTGTTAAAAGTCTCTCTAGATTCTTTTTAGTCACCTCTGCATTTTCATCATCACAAGAAATACACCACTCTCTTTCTGCGAAGTCAGAATTCACATAGAGCATGGTTGCTAAGAGAGTATTTTCAAGTCCACTCATGGCATCAGCATGGGCCGTCGGAATTAATAAATCAAGGACAGTAAACCTACGAGTGGCCTTAACTTTATCCGTTAACTCATTAAACGCCTTATTAAAGTCGAGCTTCTGAAGGTCGATAGGACGCTCATTTAAGAGGAACTGGTTTTTAACTAGGGTTTGAATCGAATATTGTAATTTATAATTTCCAACCCTAATGGTAGCTATACCATTACTAATAGTTGCTGGTGGAAGTTCACCAATTTTGTTCTTCTTTAACCAGCGAAAGTACTTATGCTGTTCTTTGATATTTTTAAAGGATTGCGCATAAGACTCTGGATCCTTGCGCCTCTGATTGTAACTATCTGTGATATTCACAAACCTTCGGTAAAAATTCTTTAAAGCGAAGTCTTCAACGATTGCTTCTCCAGAATATTCTTCTTTCTCCACAATCATTTTTGCATGAGATTGGGACACTGTCGCCAAAAGGCCAACAAGTACCAAGAACTTAATAACTGAATTCCTCATAATTATCTCCCATACGCTTAACGGAGTAATTATATCAATTATTAAATATTTATGTCAGAGATCTAAAGATATCAGTAAGATAGCAAGGCCATCGACATGGCCTCGCCCTAGTTATGCCAATTAAAATTGTGCTGATAATTGAAAGATAAAAGATGAGCCACACTCGAATTCATCGAGCTGATTGACTCCACAATCCATTGCTGAAACAGAGTAGTCCATTGTGAAAGACCCTTTTTCCGTATTCAATTTGAAGCCCTCTGCTAAATCAAGGCCTTGGGCCGTAAGAGCTGGAGCGATTGCTCTTTCTAAGTTCTCTGCACTAATTGAGATTTGTTTTAGCTTACCAAATAAAGTCTTCTTAACCACTGCTGGTACCACAATATCAATTTCATGCTCTTCAAAGATAATTTGAACTGCTTTTTTAGAGACAACGTTTAATTTCATTTTATTAAGTATTTGCTTAGTAGGAACTCCTTGCGAGATTTCATTACGTGAGCCTTCAACACTAATAACCATGTCGAAGTCACCTTCAATTGTCGACTTTGTTCCAGTAAGAGCATCTCCCTTAACCTCATAGAAGTCCTTACCACGAAGCTCGATCGTAATTTCCATTCCATTTTCAAGGTGATTGAAATTTGTGTTAACAGTCTTAGCTAATTCATTATAACTTACACCCTTTGCAAGAGCTTCTGTCATGGCCGTCGAACATGATTCAACCTGACCAAGGTCTCCTCTCTTTAAAAGAGCTGCCGCCTTAGTAGAGCCGTCTAAGGCACGGGCATAATTTATTGCGGCCTCATTATTTGAAAAGCGACAACTTGATAATCCATCATTAACAGATAATGATGCAAATGCTTGAGTGCTTAATAAAGTGATTGCTGTGGCAATAATAAATTTATTCAATTCAGGCTCCCTGCTACCTTCTTAAAAGATTGGCAATAAAATAGCACATCCAGCAAATCTATCGAGTAATTTGAAAATTTACCAATGGATGTCTTAGATTTAGACGCCTATTTTAAACAAGGAAAAATGGTCTTGAAACTTAAGAATATTCTTAAATTTCAAGACCTTAGAGCTTATTCTGTCTTCATTTGCTCAATAAATAATCGATATAATGAAGGTAAAACGACAAGAGTCAGAAGAGTTGCTGAAATAATCCCTCCAACGACTACTGTCGCTAGCGGTTTTTGAACCTCTGCCCCTAGCCCAGTTGAAAAAATCATCGGTAGGAAACCAAAGATATCCGTTAAGGCCGTCATAAGAACTGGACGAAGTCTAACCATTGTCCCCTCCCTCACAACGTCATCTGGTGATTTTCCATCTGCTAAGAGTCGATTAAAGTAAGTCACAAGAACAACACCATTTAGAATACTAATCCCACACAGAGCGATAAATCCAACACCAGCAGAAATACTAAATGGTAATCCTAAAATCTTTAGTGATAGAACTCCACCGATGAGTGCCATTGGTGCGCATAGAAAAATCAATAAGACTTGGGCGTAGTTTTTAAAGGCCGCATAGAGCATCACTAAAATGAGAAGCAGGGCCAATGGAACCAGAATACTTAGTCTTTCTTTAGCAGAAATAAGATTCTTAAAACTTCCACCCCATTCGATATAATAACCTTCAGGAAGAGTTACTTCTTTCTCAACAATCTCTTTTGCTACCTTAACAAAGTTTTCAATATCACGAGTTTGTGGATTAATTAAAATGGCCAATCTTCGAGTTGAATTCTCACGATTAATCGATGAGTATGTCTCAGAAAGTTCAATATCTGCGACATCTTTTATTTTAACAGTGTACCCTTCAGAAATCCCCACCGGAAGATTTGAAATGGTTTCCACATCAGATCTCTCATTAGCAGATAAGCGAGTCATGATTGGATACTTCTTAACACCATCATAAATATCACCAACCTTGCTACCACCAATGGCCGTTGAGATAACATCAAGAACAGGTTTGCTACTAACGCCTAACTTTGCGAGCTCCTCAAGCTTTGGCGTGTATTGAATCATTGGAGAAAGCCCCTTTGATTCAACTTCAACCTCACCTGCTCCAGGTGTTTTTGCAATGGCTTCAGAAACCTTATTGGCAATCTCTTCTATGACTTTTAAATCTTCCCCGAAAACTTTCGCTGAAACAGATGCCCTTGTTCCTTCAAGTAACTCGTTAAAACGTAGTTCTACTGGTTGAGAAAACATTGCCACTTGAGCTGGTATATTTAAAGCGAGGGCCTTCTTCACTTCCTCCATTAGATCATTCTTATTTTGAATAAGATCACTTTTTGGCCATTCATCAACTGGCTTAAGCATGACATATGAATCCGAAATATTAACACCCATAGGGTCAGTACTAATCTCACCTGCTCCAGTTCTCCCAAAAACTGTTTTGACTTGTGGAAATTCTTTGATGACATCTTCACTTAATCTTTGAAGATGGATGGAATTTTCAATGTTGATATTTGCTGGGCGAATAAACTGAACCGCAAAGTCCCCCTCATCTAATTGAGGAATAAACTCAGATCCTAGGCCCATAAAAAGAACTCCCCCCAGAGCAATAGCAGATACGCCAAAGCCAAGGACAATCTTTTTAAACTTAAGGGCCAATTCTAAAATTGGAGCAAAAGCTTGCTTGGCAAGAAGCATGATCTTAGGTTCACGATCTTTAGTATTTGAATTTAAGAATGTTGCGGCCAATGCTGGTACTAAAGTAAAAGATAGAACGAGGGCCGAACCAAGGGCCATAATGAAAGTTGTCGCCATTGGACCAAACATCTTCCCTTCAACTCCAGTTAGGGCAAATAGAGGGATGAAAACAGTAATGACAATGATCTCACCGAAGCCTGCGGCAGAACGAATTTCTATTGCACTTTCTACAACAAGATCTTTGATTTCAGCGCGTGTTAAGGCGCGCCCAATTTCCTTTGTTCTCTTTTGTAAGCGGTGGACACAATTTTCAATAACAATAACGGCACCGTCAACAATGATCCCAAAATCTAGAGCACCAAGACTCATTAAATTTCCTGAAACATTTTGCCAGCGCATTAGAATGAAAGTAATTAAAAGAGATATTGGAATGGTAGCAGCAACAATAATTGCGGCCCTAATATTTCCCACAAGAAGCATGAGAAAAGCCATCACAAGTCCGGCACCTACAATTAAGTTATGCTCAACTGTACTTAAGGTAGCATTAACCATATTCGAACGATTATAAACGATTTCGAGATTTACCCATGAAGGAAGATCCTTTTTAATCTCGTTAATACGCTCTTCAAGCCTAGTTGAGACTGCACGCGAGTTTTCCCCAAGAAGCATGAAGGCCGTGCCTATGACAACTTCTTTTCCATTATGAGTCGCCGCTCCTGTGCGAATCTCTTTATCAAACTTAACAACGGCCACATCCTTTACACGGATGATATCAAGAGAACCAAGTCGTTTGATAACAATATTTTCGATATCAGAGATATTCTTTAAAAGACCAACACCGCGAACAAGTAGCTGCTCTCCTGTTTGAGGAATATAGCCTCCCCCAACATTCTGGTTCGTACTCTCAATGGCGTTTTCAATATCATCAAAGTGAATTCCAAATCGGGCCATTTTATTAATATCTGGTTGGATGAAATATTGCTTCTCATAACCACCAATTGTATTAACTTCTGTCACACCTTTAACAGTTAGAAGTCTTGGCTTGATCAACCAGTCTTGGATTGAGCGAAGCTCCATAAGCTTCAGCATCTCCTCTTCTTCAGTTTTTACCTCTCCCTTAAAACTTAAGGAGTAGTGAAAGATCTCTCCAAGGCCCGTACTGATTGGCCCCATCTCTGGTTTCATTCCTATAGGAAGATCGATATTAACAAGTTTTTCAGAAGTAAGTTGTCTGGCGCGATAGATATCCACATCATCACTAAAGATGACAGTAACCTGAGAGATTCCGTATTTAGAAACTGAGCGGGTTTGCTCAACACCAGGCATTCCCGTTAAAGCTGACTCAATTGGAAACGTTACCATTCTTTCAATTTCTTCAGGAGTTAGCCCTTCAACAGGAGTATTAACCTGCACCTGGGTATTTGTGATATCTGGAACAGCATCAATTGATAATTTATCAAATGAGTAGATACCTCCAATGATTAGAATGGCCGTCGCAATAAAAACAAAGAGACGGTTATGAACACTAAATTCAATTATTTTATTCATCATGATTCTTGCCCCCGTCCTTAATGTGCGTGGCCATATTCAGACTCATCTGTTGAGAAGATATCTGAAACGCGAAGAAGACCAATTCCGCTAACAACAATTTCATCCCCTTTAGTAAATGCTCCAGTCAGCTCATGCTCGTCTATTAACTTAAAGAAGCCAGCTCTTTTACGATAAAGCGCACGCTCTTTACCAACCACAACGTAGGCACTATCTGGGATATTTACAAATCCCTTTGTGTACGTAGTTGTTTTAATAGCAAGTCTCTTCTGCGCTTCATTAGACAACTGAAAACCGTGCCTTTCATCAACTTTCGTGATGGCCTTGCCTTCACCAGTTTTCTCTTCCCCGTGTCCATGATGATCGTCGTGGTCGCCGTGTTCTTCATGGTCATCGTGCTTATCATGATCAGAATGTTCTTCATGCTTATGTTCGTCATGATGAGATTCACAGCCAACTAAACCGATCAGTAATATTAGTAAAAATATATTTTTCATATTTGTTCCTCTAGAATTGTTCCTCTTAGTAAATAGATATTCCATAAAGCTTCGACTGCTCCCATTTCGTAGTCGTTTCGCCTAATGGAAAAGTCCACCATTTGTCTGTGGGCCTCAATAATCAGCGATGTTGAAATCACACCGCGATCAAAGAGCTTTTCTATTCTCTTATGCTTCTTTTCTAAGACGGCCTGAGAAACCATTTTCTTATATACTGATTGATAGCGTTGATATTTTTGAATCCAATTCCTAAGATCGATTTGAAGATCAAGTTCATCGTAGCGAATTTGGTACTCACCCTTTTTAACTGCGGCCATCCCCTTGGCCTTTGCTCCATCATTTGTATTAAATACTGGCAAGTCAAAAGTAAGGCTTAGACCAAAGGCATGCTCTTTCTCATCATCAACTTTGGAGTATTCATACATCGGGCCAATTCTGAGATCACTATAAGCATTAGACTTGGCGACATCGTACTCAGCTTTTGCAACAGCAAGTTGTGCGAGTCCTTTCTTATAGTCAGTGCTATCTTTTAACTCTAATGACTTAAGGTTTATCTTCTTAAATTGGAACAACTCAGGAAGAGCACTTTTTGTGACGACACAATTCTTTCCCGCATTCAATTTCAGATGAACTTGGAGTTTAGACTTTTCAGCATGTAATTCAGATAGCCTGATATAGTAATCATCCATGGCAAAAGAAAGTGTTTCATACTCAACCTCTTGGCTTGGCGAAAGCGCTTTCCTAATCTTGCTCTTCTTATCAAGAACTTTCTTTAGAGAATCGTATGACTCTTGATAGACAGGTATAAGTTCTTGAACTTGTCTAAGGCGATACATATTTAGAATATTTTCTAAAACGGCCTTTTCTTTCTCCCCTTTAAATTCAAGGCTACCAAGCTCTTTCATTCTCTGGGCCCACGTCTTACGCGATCCCCTCTTGCCCCCTAACTCAAAAGTTTGAGTGACTTTAATCATCGAGGAAATCTCATTTTTTCCAGGCGTGACAATTTCTGTTTCAACCTCAGGGTTATAAACCTGATTGGCCGAATTGATTTCACCATCAAGCATCTCCTCATTGGCCTTTGCCAAGAGATTCACTTGATGATTCGATTTAATTTGCTTCAAAAATTCATTGGCATCTGTGATACGACAACTCTGTCCATAGGTATTTATGCCCATGCACAAAGCGAGAATCACGATGCTACTTCGACTAGTATTCATCGCATTAATCCTTTAAAAATAAGAATGTTAAAACTTTAAATTTGTAATGTTACGATAAAGAAGGTGGCTTCTTTGCCGGGTCGAGGTATGGGGATTTGAAGAAATCCAATCTTGGTGTTTGTGTGATATTTATTTCAATTAGAGGTAATTTAATTTCGACAGTATGTTCGAGATTGGCCAAGAAGTGAAGACCTGTACAATGAATATGACAGTGATCAGAACCGCTGTCGTGATCGTCGCAATGATCTGGATGGTCCAATTTAGATTTTTCGACTTTGGTACTCTCCATATTATTTACAGACAATTTAATTTCATGGGCCTCATGAGTGAAGCTCACAAAAATCATAAAGACTGTGAATAGTGAAAGTAGAATTCGCATCATGAGTAAAATACTAACATGCTCAGATATTGGAGTCTAGCCTCCAATCTGTTTCCACTTTAAATTATTTTTATCGAAGTGCGCCTTAACTTGATCAAGCTTTTCACCGTGAACTTCAATATAGTCGTTCTTAAAAGCGCCACCAACCCCTAGAGACTTCTTTAAATCTTTCGCAAGTTTCTGACACCACTTCTTATTTGCTGGAAGATCACTTATTTCAACGATTGCTCTTCCTTTTCCAGAAGTAAGCCTTCTAATTTTAAGAACAAGTTCAGACTCGTTAACTTCTTCATTAGAATTATTTTTACTATTTTTTTTTCTTAAATCACCGGCCTCATCAGACCATACTAACTTTGCATCTTTCATTCTTTAATCATAACTTAGAAACTAGAATTTGGCATTTTCAAAAATTCAATCTCTTCTGGTGTTGACTCTCGACCAAGAACTCCATTGCGATGTGGATAGCGGCCAAAACGCTCAATGATGGCCATATGCTGATGCATATATTGAAGGGCCATGTCGTTATCTAATTTTTCAAATAGTCTCAATCCCTCTTTTTGAATGGTAAGAGATTCACTGTGCATATAGGGCATGTAGAGAAAGTGTTTCTTTCTAGTCGTAAAACCTTCATCGGCTTTTTGGAGGATTGCCTCTTGGGCCAAGACCAAGGCCATATCATCACTTGCAAAGGAGCGTGCATCACCACGATAGATATTACGAGAAAATTGATCGAGGATAATAATTTCGGCCAAACGACCCAGATGCTCCTCCCTCCATTCAAATAACTCTCCTTTTGCTGCCTTTGTATGAAGTCTGCCAAAGCGCTCTTCAATCTCGCGATCAATTCGAGCATCTTTCATCCACTTTTGCTCTTCAGTAAGCTCATCAAACCAAAAATCAAGTACTTCGTGATACATAAACTCTCCTACTTAATGAAAAATTACCCGATATCTTGTTCAAAATTTGAAATCTAGGTAGAACCTTGTCATGAAACAATTAATCCTTCTAGCGTGTTTATTTACATTAACAAAATCAGTCTTTGCGGCCGTTAGCAAGGATGAGTATGAGCAAGTAAAAACTGCTCTTTACCAAGCTTATAGTGAACTTGCCCCGTCACAAAATGAAGTTTTACAAATTAACTTACCAATTGCAGGTTTACCTGATTCGTATTGGTGGGATATTGATATGATCCATGCCTCATATGTTCAGGCCACAAATCAAGAAGATCAAATTGAACACCGTATTTACTTAATGGGTGGCTTTGGTCGACTTGCTGGAATGACTCCTGACGGGCTGGCCCTAACGGCATGTCACGAGATCGGACACGGTATCGGTGGAGCTCCAAAGAAAGATGATCCAATGAATATGGGCTATCACTCTTCAATGGAAGGTCAATCTGATTACTTTGCAACAAAAGACTGCTTGGCGATCGTCTTTAAATACCTTCCAGAATTACGTGAAGTAAAAGAGAAATCAATCTACAAAGATCTATGCTCAAAACAAGATAAGCATGAGTACTTTACTTGTCTAAGACTTCTAACTGCTATGGAAGCAGATCAGGCCTTCTTTAAAAGCAATGGTGATGAAGTAAGTTTTGCGACATACTCTTCAAATGTAGCGACTGAGCTAAATACTGCCCCGTCATTTTATCCTAGTACCCAATGTCGTTTTGATACGATGATTAACGGAATCTTAGACCTAGAGCGTCCAGAATGTTGGTACCCAGGTGGCGAGAAAAACGGAACATTGCGCTAAATACCTCCTATTTTTCGACATGTTCTCTATTAAATGCTAAGGTGCCCACTATTAGTAGAATTTAACCAAACAAAGGGTATTTAATGGAAACTCATATGGAAAAAGTAAGCTACATTATCGGTCGCCAAATTGGATCTGATTTTGTTGCACAAGGAATGGAAATCAATGCTGAAATTTTCGCAAATGCTGTAGCATCTGCAATGAAAGGTGAAGCAAGCCAACTATCACCAGAAGAAACTCAAAAAACAATGACTGAGTTCCAAGAGCACATGGCAAGACAACTTGCTGAAGCAGCGAACAAGCTAGCTGAAGAAGGTCGTGCATACCTTGAAACTAATAAAGCAGCCGAAGGTGTATCAACAACAGCTTCAGGTCTACAATATAAAGTTCTAGAAGCAGGTTCAGGAGCAACTCCAACTGCAGAGTCTACTGTAGAAGTTCACTACGAAGGTAAACTAATTGATGGAACTGTTTTTGATTCTTCATACCAAAGAGGACAAACAATTCAATTCCCTGTTGGTGGTGTAATTAAGGGTTGGACAGAAGCTCTTCAACTGATGAAAGAGGGAGACTCTTGGGAACTAACAATCCCATCTGAGCTTGCTTACGGTGAGCACGGTGCAGGAGCAAAGATTCCTCCACACTCAACTCTTATTTTCAAAGTACAACTTATCAAAGCAAACGTATAAGTTTCATAGGGGCCAAGTCATTGGCCCTTTTTTCTTAACTCTCTCATAACCTTTCTTAACCAAACTTAAACTTCTAAATTGTTAATAAAAAGCTACATTTCCATCCATAACTTATGGGAGGATTCATGAAAAAAGTATTAATCTTTTTGGCAACACTACCATTTTTCTTTAATACTGCTCTTGCAGAAAGAAAAAGCGGAGAAGAAGTAAAATTATCAACAACAGAGACAGTCGGTGCAATGAAGCACACAAAACGTTTTAGAAATTTCTTAAGCGCGGCCAAAATTGCAGGCCTTGATGATATCGTAACAATCGATCACCCGATCACTATCTTTGCACCGAATGATGCAGCATTTGCTAAGTTACCACCTGAAACAGTTGAGTACCTTCTAGCAAATCCACTTGAGCTAAGAAAGCTTTTACTTTATCACATTGGATATGGCCGCCATGAAAAAAGCGATCTTAGACAAAAGAAAGAAGTTAAGACATTCCACGGAAGAGTTATTCTTGTGGATCAAGACAGCGAAGAGTTTATCCTAAACTCAAGTACACTACGTCTTGGAACATTAAAGAAACACGATAGAAATATCATTGTTCATGAAATCAATGAAGTATTACTTCCTTCTGAAGAGCTTCCTGCAAACAACTTCCAAACAGTTGAGTATGTTGACCTATCTCGCTACCTTGGTACTTGGTACCAACAAGGTGCATATGACGCCTTCTTTAACCTAAGATGTCAGGGAACAAAAGCAGAGTATAAGCTTAAGCACAACCGCATTAGAGTTAAAAACTCATGTCAGCTAGTTAATGGTGAAGAAAAAGTTGATAAAGCTTATGCAAAAGTAGTGGATAAGATTTCAAATGCAAAACTTAAGGTTAGCTTTGTTCCTCTACTTGGATACTTTGGTGTTGGCGCTGGCGACTACCAAATCATCCACCTCGATGAAGAATATACTGAAGCTATCGTAGCTGATAGAAATAGAAATACGCTCTTCATTTTGACTCGTGACAGAGAAATTGCTGAGTCAAAATATGAAGAATTAGTACAAATTGCTGTAAATCAAGGTTTTAGACCGGAGTATATTAAGAGAACTCCTGTATATGAAGTTGTTGAGCCTGCTGAGCCAACTGAACCGACAGTAGAACCAACTGAGCCTAATGATCATACAGATGGTGACAATCATGACGGTGATCATGATGGGGATATTGTAATTACAGATCCAGTTGAGACTGAAGTAATATTTTAGAAGAAAGAAGGGCCAGATTCTGGCCCTTTTTTATTGAACTCTTACAAGATTTTTACAAACGATGATATTTCTCTCTTTCTTTGGGAAATGGGGAAAGAGATTATATTTTGAATCAAGAGAATCAACCATGAATTTACCATTCTTTTGTTTCTCTAAAACAAGATCATTAAAGCCTGTGAATTCGTCATCATGAAACCAACGAGTCTCAATCCCTGTATACTGACGATAGAGTCTAAACTCATCTGACTTATCTGTTTCTAGCTCGCCTTCAAGCACAAGAGACTTATCTCCTTTTTCAACAGTTGCATGACAGTATCCATCTTCACATTCAATACTAACGGTACAGCCACTAGAGCTCTCATAATTGCCTTCTAATTTTGCGGAAAAAGAATTAAGTGAAACTAGCGCAAGTAATGTTACTAAAGTAATTTTCATTGTGAACCTCATAATTTTTTTTTGAATCTAACAGAAATCAAATTCAAATCATATGAAGTGAGTAAGAAATATTATGGTGATTAGATTTTAAACAAGGGGGCAACGCCCCCCTTAAGTAACTGTAATTATAGGGAATACATTTGAACAATGATTACCGCAAAAAAGATTGCTAGAAAAAGGCCCACACAGAAATAGAATCCCCAGACACTTCCCTGCTCTTCATCATTATTATAGTGTTGTTTAACCTTACCTTCATAATCGTATTTCTTTACTTCGACAGAAGTATCTACTGATGTGTTTTCCATACATCCTCCATTGGATTTAAATCAAAAAAATAAAAAATAAAAAGTTATAAATTGATCTAAGACAATGGTGGACTGAGTCCAGAATGAATTCCTTGATAGAATTTTGAATCGAGATTGATATAAGGTAATGAAAAGTGACCAAAGACAGAAATAACTAAATCACTTTCATCATTTTTTAAATGAGAATAATCATCAGGAAAGTCTTCCAAAGACTTGAGCTCTGGCGCCCTTGTTCGATTTTCGATAGAAGAGCTAGTCTCATGATTAAAGTCTAAGAATATTTTTGCACTATCCTCAACATCAATTTGAGTTGAAGATGCACTTGCGATACTTCCAAGAAAGAAGATCCAGCTAAATAGAAGTATTTGCTTAATTTTCAAAGCGCCATAGTCCTCTAACATTTGTTACGCCATTTACGCGCCACTTATCTTTCTTCATTAAGCTGAAAATAACTTCAACTGGCTTAAGCTCATATTGGCCTTCATTGATATTTTTCAAAATAATTGCATTTGTTTCCGCACGATTGGAAACAAGTGGTGGCCTAGTTAATTTCAATAAGGCAATTTGCATATCAAATTTATTATCAAACTCTGGAACAATAATGACAGTTCTTACTGTCGCTCGATTTCCTTCAACTTTGACATCAACCACTTTGAAAGACAGTAAACCTTGAATAGCAGAAAGAACCTCTTTCTTTGTCTTCTTGATATTCTTTTCCCAAGCAACGACATCATTTACGAAACCGCGATAGTCTGCGATCTGCTGCTGACTACCAAAACCAGGGTCGTAGTAATTAAAAGTTTCTTCAAAATTCGCTGAAAAAGTTTCTCTAATAACAGTTTCAACTGTTTGTTCAGGAGTAGGCTTAGAGCAGCTTACGAGTGAAGAAATTAAAATTAGTAGAATTACAAATCGTTTCATTCTAACAGTATACACGCTGGCCTAATTATGGCCTAATCATTTCTTTGTCAAATCTTTGTATTGAGAGAGAAGTCACTAAAACATGGAAAATACTAGAATAAGTATTACTTTTATAAATATGATCCGCAGGAAGTTTCTCCATTAACTCTTTATGAGCAGCAGCTAAATTCGTATACGGCAGCTCTGGAAAGAGGTGGTGAATAGCATGATAATTAAGTCCATTAACAAAGATAAAAAATGAACTTAATCCAGACTCAATTGTCACCGTATCAAGTAAATGCTCCTCCCATGTCATCGGAACAAGACTCTCGTTCGTATAGAGATGATTAAAGAGTGCTCGATACATATTCAGCGTCGAAGAAATCACAACGATTGAAAACCAAATCCATATCGTCTGCACAGGAAGAACTTCCAGGAAAATCAATAGTCCAATTGCAACTTTATAAAGTACACACATAAGATCATTTCTCACCATGCGAGCAATATCTTTTTTTTCATTTCTTATTGGCCTTTTATAGTCCATCGAAAATGCAAGAGTTGAAATATTCTGATAGACCCATTTCTTTTGTTCTGTATTTAAAAAGATATATGTCAGAGGGAGAATTCCAAAACGAATGACTTGAATGATAGGTAAAGCAACTGAAGCTAAGAACGGCCTTGTTAAGGTTAGGAATCGAAACTCAGAAATATACTTATATTCAGGGTCTCTTTCAGTGCCATAAGTTTTTTTACCATGGTGAAACAGATGGGCATCTCCAAGATAGACAGGATAAGCATTAGGCCATCCAAACAGGATATTAAAGGCTGTACGATAGCCTTTTACCTTCTTTGCAATATGACTTACTTCATGGACTAAGATGGTTCCACGATAGATAAAGAAGATAGCAAGAATGAATGTGAAGATATTAAAGTGAAAACAAGTATAAAAGAAAGCACTCCATCCAATTAGAGCATTAGAAAGAAGGTCAAACCAAATTCTACCTTTTTTTAAGGCATGATGGTTCTTTAAGATCTCCTTCATTAACTGAATGTCATCTCTATTGATAGTTGTCTCTCTCATTATACTTTTCTAGCACATAAGAGAGACATACATAATATAAGAATTGAAAACTTAACTTAAATTAAGTGCTACTTCACACCATTTTTAATTTCTTCAACCACTGATGGATCAAGAAGTGTTGAAGTATCGCCAAAGTTATTGAAGTCATGGGCCGCAATCTTTCTAAGAATACGACGCATAATTTTTCCAGAGCGAGTTTTTGGAAGTCCTGGAACAATTTGAATTTTATCTGGGCGAGCAACAGCACCGATTTCTTTTACAACAGTTGCGTTAATAAGCTTTGTTACCTCGGCCTCGTCAGTAAGATTAGTTACAACGTATGCGTAGATCCCCTCACCTTTAACGTCATGTGGAAAACCGACAACAGCACTTTCAGCGATGGCATGATTCTTACCAATAGCATTTTCAATTTCGGCCGTTCCAAAGCGGTGTCCCGAAACATTGATAACATCGTCAACACGTCCAGTGATTCTAAAATATCCTTCAACATCACGTTTTGCGCCATCACCTGAAAAGTAATAGCCTTTGTACGTTCTGAGATAAGCATTCATAAAACGCTCATGATTCTTGTAAACCGTACGTAGCATTCCTGGCCACGGGTACTTAATACAAAGCTTTCCTTCGGCCATTGTTTCACCAATTTCATGCCCATTATCATCAACTAACACTGGAACGATTCCTGGAAGAGGAAGAGTTGCCTTACATGGTTTTGTTTTCGTAAGCCCTGCAAGTGGAGAGATTAAAATCCCACCAGTTTCAGTCTGCCACCAAGTATCAACAATTGGGCATTTCTTCTTTCCAATAAATTCATTATACCAATGCCAAGCTTCCGCATTAATTGGCTCACCAACTGAACCTAGAACCTTAAGAGTTGAAAGATCATACTTAGCAGGTACATCATCTCCCGCGGCCATAAGGGCACGAACCGCAGTTGGTGCTGTATAGAAATGTGTTACCTTATTCTTTTCAACAATGTCCCAAAAACGTCCCGCATCTGGATATGTTGGAACACCTTCAAACATCATTGTTGTGGCGCCGTTTAGAAGTGGCCCATAAGTAATATAAGTGTGACCAGTGATCCAACCAATATCGGCCGTACACCAATACATATCTTTACTCGACTCTCCTGGGTCAACTTGGAAAACGTTTGCAAAAGTATATGCTGCCCAAACCATATACCCAGCTTGAGTATGAAGAACTCCCTTAGGTGTTCCTGTTGAACCAGAAGTATAAAGAATGAATAATGGATCTTCGGCATCATGCTGAGGTGCCTCGTGTTTGTCTGATGCTTTATCAAAAACATCATGCCACCAAATATCGCGTCCCTCTTTCATGGCCACTTCATTTCCAGCGCGCTTATGAACGATAACAGTTTTTACACTCTTACATGCACTATCTTCTAGGGCCTCATCAACAATTGGCTTAAGCTCTGTCACTTTCGTTCCGCGAAGTCCCCCATCGTTAGTGACAAGAACACTACACTGAGCATCTTCAACTCTTCCAGCAAGTGCTTGTGCAGAAAATCCACCGAAGACAACTGAGTGGATGGCACCAATTCTTGCGCAAGCTAGAACAGTAAACATAAGCTCTGGAACCATCGACATATAAATACAAACGCGATCCCCTTTTTTTACGCCAAGCTCTTCTAGCATATTTGCTGTTTTACAAACTTGAGCGTGAAGTTCTTTATATGTAAATTCTTGATTGGCCTCATTCGGATCGTTGGCCACAAAGACCATCGCTTTCTTATCACCCTTAGTTGCAAGATGGCGATCAAGACAATTTTCTGTGATATTTAATTTTGCTCCATGGAACCAACGGATATCTCCGTCTTTAAAATTACCTAGAGTTACTTCATCCCACTTCTTAGAAAATTTAAAATTTTCTGCAATAGATCCCCAGTATTCTGTTGGATTATTTTTGGCCTGCTCATAGGCAGCTTCATATTCTTCGAAAGTCTTTAAACGAATATCCATATTCATTACCTCGCTAAATTACTTATTAATTTTTTATGTCAGAGGTAAATTTTCTCGCAACTTTTAAGATACGTCTAGTACTGGTAAGGATTCTTAACTTCTATTATCTTAGATAGTAAGGCCCTTAAATCATTCATCTGCCCATACCAGTAATTTGGCGATTCAAAATAGCCAAAAGTATACTTGAATGAAGGGTCATCCCAGCGCTTTGCTATCCAGGCACTAAAGTGAATTAGCCTTAATGCACGAAGAGAAGGAATGAGCTTTAGTTGCTCGTATGGAAATGAGCGAATGCTATCGTAGGCTTCTAGAAAGATATTGCGATCAATGACAGACTGTTGGTCATCCCCAGGGCAAATAGGCCAAACGTCTTGAACCACTGGGCCCATTACCATATCGTCAAAATCAACAAAGAATGAGTCATCCCCTCGAAGGATGATATTACCCTTATGAAAGTCTCCGTGAACTCTTTGATAACTTACATTTTCAAAAAGTGGTTTTGATTCAGCAATGATTTGTTCGCAAATTGTAATGAAGTGCTCGCGAATATCAGTTGGAATATAATTTGTTGAAGCTAAGAACTTTAAGTTAGCGACTCCATAAGTCTCAGGAGTAAGCTTAATTCTGTGGTCAGCACTTTTTAAGGCACCAACACTGTGAATACGAGCAAGTGAGCGGCCCATAATTTCAAGCTGCTCGATATTCATCTCTTCAGGGTTTCGTCCCCCTCTCTTTTCATAGAGACAATAGAAAATTTTGTGGTTCGGCATTTCAAAGATAGTTGTGCCGTCAATTTTAAGTGGAGCAATTACAGGAATCTCCGCATCATCTAGATCCTTTATGAAGTCATGCTCATCAATGATCTGATCTTTCGTCCAGCGTCCAGGACGGTAGAACTTGGCCACAATGAAATTATCACTTGGAGACTTAATCTCTGCTTCTGGGCGATCCACCTCAATCTCATAAACACGGTTTTCAATACTATTTAGTGGTAGGCAACGCCCTGTTGTCTTAAAACCGACAGCATCAATAGCGTCTAGAATGGCCTCTGGATTCAATTGGAAGAAATATTGGGTTTCTTCACTACCCCATACATAATCAGTCATGTAAAAAATCATATGCTTGCGCACAGTGCCATGGCAATGAAAACCTAGGGTGTTAGAAAGCCTTATACTTAGGAGAGATTATGTACAAATTTGCACTTTTAGCACTTATTTCAACTTTTAGCTTTGCCGCAACTTTTGAATTTGTTGGCCCTTGTAAAAGAGGAGCTCTTTTTAAGACTGAGATGCAGCTTAAAAAAGGTTCAACTGTAGGAAGTGCTACGATTGATCTTCTCAATAATTTTGGTATTGCTTATAAAGGAACTCAAAGAGCAATGAACTCGATCTTTGATACACCAACAGGACTCGATGCCATGGAAGTCTTAAGTGATACACAAATGAATGCTCACGGTTGGTGCTATTCTGTTAATGGCCAAAGCCCAGAAGTATATCCAGATGAAGTTCCACTAGGAAATGGTGATCATGTGATGTGGTGGTTTGGTTATGCTCACTACGATAGTGGAGAATGGCTAACTCAGTGTGAACCAACTTGGATGCGTGCACCTTCTCAGTTTTGTAACTAAGAAGGTTACCCACTAGCTCGAACAACTTAATGTCGAGCAACCTGGCCTTGATGTGGACCAATCAGGTGCCTTAACAAGAAAAGGTCTTGTGAATTCATTTAACTCATATGGATTAGCAATGGCCTTTTCAAGATTTCTAAGAGATGTCTCATCCCCTTTTTCTAAATCATCTAAAACCATCTGCACAATATAGTTACGCGGAATAAAAGCAGGATTCACTTCATTCATAATTCCAAATGCAATCATTGGATCAATTCTTTGAAGTTTCTGCTCTCTTTGCCATTTAGTGACCCAAGTATTAATTCGTGTAAGATCTGCATCACTTAAGCTTTTATAGAAAGCATCTTGCCAAGAAATATCCTTGCCTTCCATCACACTCATAAGAGTACGGTAGAAAAGAGTCATATCGGCCTGTAGCTCATATTTTAAATCAAAGAGCTCATCGATAAATTCTCGAGAACAAGTTTTAAGTCCTAGTTTCTTTGCCACACTCTCCTGATAGAAGCTGTGAAAATACTCAGGGTATTGATCTAGAGCTTCATCTAAACTTTCAAGGCAAACTGCTTGCAGGGCCTCTTTAAGCTGAGCAAGATTCCAATATGCAATACTTACTTGATTAATAAAACGGTAGCGTCTTTCTCTAAAGTCCGTCGTATTTGGCGTCCAATTTGGATCGAAGCGATCAAGCCAACCATACGGCCCGTAATCAATTGTTAGTCCTAACATTGAAAGGTTATCAGTATTCATGACACCGTGGACGAAGCCCACACGCATCCACTCACTCATAAGAAATGCACTTCTGCGCACAACTTCTTTAAACATTTGGGCAATGCTCATGCCTGGAAAGTAATTATCAATCGTAAAGTTTACGAGCTCAGTCAACTCTTCTAATTCGTGATTGGCCGCATGGATCTGATAGTGCCCAAAGCGAAGAAAGCTAGGAGCAACTCTTGTGCAAATAGCACCTTTTTCATAAGCAGCATTTCCATCATAGAACATATCACGTAAGACTTGTTCACCTGTTTCAACAAGACATAGTGCTCTGGTTGTTGGAACACCCAAATTATACATGGCCTCCGAACAAATATACTCTCTTAAAGATGAGCGAAGAACTGCCTTACCATCGGCACCTCTTGAATAAGGAGTCAGACCTGCTCCTTTTAGTTGTACTTCAAGTCCTTCATAAAGACCTAAAGTCATGGCACGGCCATCACCTAGCTGGCCGGCCCAGTGACCAAATTGATGACCACCATAGCGAGTCGCAATTGGAGCTGGATTATATGATTCTTGGTTGCCACTTAGCAGAGAAAGCCAAGATGACTTATGTTCTTCAGTTATTCCCATGGCCCTAGCAAGATCGCCAGACCAGCAAAGCTCTTTAGGAGCTGGAGATTTTTCTGGTGTGACACGACTAAAGTGTGCACCAGGAGTTTGTTGTGGACGACCTGTGAGATTTTTAAACTCACGTAGTCCTTTATATGCAGTTTCTAACTTAATCATAGTTACCTAATAATGTGGTGGCTTGAAATCCCTAAGATTATCAAGTGTCAATTGCTCTGCAGAATCCTCTCCTTGATTAGCAAGGAGGTTCCTGATATGTGTGACAAGTTCATCAATGATAAATTCTTGTTTCGTGACAACTTCGTTTAGTTGGCCAAGTAAATGATCTTGGTGACAAAACTTTTCTTCTAATGCGATTATTTTCTTTTCAAGTTCTTCATTATTCATGTCTATAAAATACTACATTACTCAAGTAGCGTCCATTTCTTAGTCGATGAATACTGTAGTTTTGGGCGCTTACAGACGTCAAAAATATTAGGATTTTATTAATAACTCCCCTTCCTTTACATGGTACAATTACTGCCATGAAAAAGAAGTGGAATATTGCCACAAATTTCATCTCCATCCTTCTTATTGGGTTTATTATTTACAAGCAGGCACCTGCTGTACTCAATAACTTTAAAAAAGAAGGAAGCACTCTTACTCCACAAGAGTATGTTGACCTTCGCACAAATCAAAAAGTCGATTTCCCTAGTAAGGATTTAAGAGATAGAAGCCTTGCTATCTTTTGGGCGACATGGTGCGCTCCTTGTAAAGTGGAAATGAAACGACTTCATCAATCTGTTTTGGAGGGCAAGCTCTCGCCAGATCAGATCTATGCCATCAACTCATTTGAAAATGAATCAACAATCAGAAGATTTATCGGTCAATCTCCATACGAGTTTCGCTTTATCTCTTCACCTTACGCAGTAAAAACTCTTGATGTAAAATCAACACCGACAACAATTCTACTTGAAGGCCCACACGTTAGTTCCATGAGTTCAGGATTAAGCTTTATTGGTATTTGGCGCGCAGAGCAATACCTTGCTAAGAAGTAGAATTCTCGACAAATAGTTCCTCACTAGCTACTATTAACAATACTTTATTATTAAACGAGGATTCTATGGGAAGAAAATGGGCCAATATCGTCAAGAAGAAAGGCGCTCTTGATAAGGCAAAAAGTCAGATTTACACAAAGCTATTATTTGAAGTAACAAAAGCGGTAAAATCAGGTGGCGACGACCCAGGCTCAAACTTTATCCTTAAAATTGCTCTTGATAAGTGTAAGGCAAATAATGTTCCAAAAGATAATATTGATCGTGCCATCAAGAAAGGTCTTGGCGGTGAAGATGATGGATATGAAGAAATCAACTATGAGGGTTATGGGCCAAATGGTGTTGCGGTATTTGTAGAAGCTTCAACAAATAACCCTACTCGTACAATTGCTAACGTAAGAGTTCACTTCAAGAAGGCCGGCGGCTCAATTGGAACAACTGGTACTCTACAATATGTATTTTCTAGAAAGGCGCTTTTTGAGGTTCCAGTTGCAGACCTTGATGAAGATGAATTCACTCTTGAGATGATAGATGCTGGAGCGGAAGATATTGAAGTGGAAGATGGCTACTTTTCAATCACTGGGCCAATGGAAGTATTCGGCTCTATCTCTAAGAAATTAGAAGAGATGGGAATTACTCCAGAAGAAGCGACTCTTGAACAAATTCCACAAACATTCAAAGAAGTTGATGATGAAACGTATTTAACTATAATGAAGATGGTGGATGGCCTTGAAAGTGATGAAGACGTTCTAAAGGTTTACCACAATATTGAATTTGATGAGCGTTTCGAAAGTTTATAATGGATAAAGCAAAACTAACATATACAAATGAACAAGGACGAGAGGTGAAAACCTCTCAGTTCTTAAAAAATCGCGGCTCTTGCTGTAAGACTTCATGTCTTCACTGCCCTTACGGCTTTACCTTAAATAAACACGGTATTCAAAGCCAAGAAATTTCAGCAAATGACATAACGAAGGCCCAGGCCATCGTCGATGCCAACCAACAAGAATCTCTATCTGTTGCCTCTTCTTTAATGGGTGCAGCTTTTGGCGGTAGCAAGCCTAAGAAATTAACAATAACAGAATCAAATTCGTGTGATTTTGCCTTTGTTGAGCTTAAGGGTGAGATTTTTGGCCTTATTGAAAAAGGTGGATTACAGGCCAAGAAGCTCTATCTCAAAGAACAATTTAAAGAGCAAGGTCTCGATCTCGATACAGTAAATTCAGTTATATAGACACTGTTCACTGTTTTTACACGCTCGTCTTTTTTTCAATTTCTCTGTGAAACCTCTGTAATCAATTTATATTGAAGCAGATTAAATGGAGAAAATATGAAGAAGATTACTCTACTTTCAGTAGTGCTCATGGCACTTCTTAGCTCACTGACAACTCAGGCCAGACGAGACGAATCGCCTTTTGAAAGAAGGCAGCGTGAACGTATGGAGGAGCGTCGTAAGCAGAAAGAACTCGAAAAGAGGGCCAATCAAATCAATTGGGGAGCAAATTACCAAGACCTTCTCAATGAGAATTCTCGCTTCTTCAAAAGACTATTTGATCGCTATGAAAATGGAAATATCGTAGGACTTGAGCTTGTTATTGCCTCAAGCTCTTGGTCTAATATTGAAAGTGGCTTTGGCCACACAATGCTACGTTTTGTCGACAATGTAGGAACAGAGGCAGATGACGTTGTTCTAAGCTTCGTTGCAAACGTCGACACTTTAAAGCTTAATTACTTTAAGGGAATTTTTGGTGGCTATCCTGTCTTTCCTCAAGTGAAAAGTCTTCGTATGTTTATGGATGAATACAATAACAAGCAAAGACGTGACCTTGATCGCTACATCATAATTTCTAATGAAGAAATTAGAAGTAATATCATTAGAGAACTTAAAACTCAGTGGGAACAAGTTACTAAGCACAGAATAGAAACTCAAAAATCGGTACTTCAAAATACCCTTGATGAATTAAATAAGTTTTCAACTGAAAAGTATGGCCAAGGTAATTATGGAATCCTTCCACTACGCTCAGGTACAGGTTCGGTATTTGCCCTAACACCCGTTCCAAATAATCTGACTTCAACATTTAAGACAACTGTCGAAGAAGTTTTTCCTGTTAAATATGAACTACCTGAAAGTAGTGAATTAGGAGACTACACTTTCTTCTCTAATAATTGCGCTGGAGCACTTGTTAATTTTCTAAAGCAAGTTGGTTATCCATATCATAAGAAGATGGGCTTTAAAGGACGTATTCCTCTCGCTCTTCCAGATTATTTGCAAAGGGCCTTAATTAACCCATACCCAATTATTAAGATTCACTCTCTAAGAGAGCTTAAAGATAAAGTCGCTAATATTCTTGAATTAAAAGATGAGACATATCTGCAATACGATATCGACACAGCTCAAGTAAAGAAACTACAGAAAAAACTAAGCCTTAATGAGTTTAGAAAACTTAATGAAATCGCAACACTTGATTTAGAAGCTTTCAAGTATTATGCATCTCAAATTCAAGAAACGAAGGCCATTTCGTTTGACGAGCTTCATGGCATTACTAAAGCACCAGATGCACTTTATGAAATATGCAATAACTCTAAATGTGAACAAGATGTGATTAAAGGACTAGAAGAGTTTTACGGGACAGGTAGCTTTTCTAAGATCAAAGAGATTAATAAAGAGAAGTCTCTAAAGTCCATCACAAGATGGAAGCGAGATCACGACACAAAAAGAAGAGAGAGGGTCATCACTCGCCCTTACAAAGGTTTATTAGTTAATAAGAAAATATTAGATCATCAAAAGAGATTCTACCTACTCGATTCGAGGTGGTAGAAATAGGAGAATTCAATGAGAAAGATTATGCTTTTAACATGTCTAATTTCTATTTTAATGGGATTTAGTACAAGAGCATCATGCCTTGAAATTTATCAAGAAAATCATCGTGCGCCTGACTATCAACAATTAGGTGCCGTCGTTGGGATTTCTTCTACGATTTCAGGTGTCACAGTAGCTGGTGGAGAGATTGCTCTAGGTTTATCAACGACAAGTGCAGTGGGTATTCTTCATCCCGATAGTGCTCTTAGTGACCTTACAATTTCAAAGTCAATCAAAGGCGCAGCTTCTTCAACTGTTGATACACTTTTTTATGGTGCCTCAAGTACATCTGCGGCCATGGGAATCATTAAAGACAGAGATTATAGAAAGCAAATTAAGCTTATCCAAGCTTCTGAGCTTGCTCCAAAGCTTATTAGTGGCGACATTATCGAAATGACAGGAATGATCAATGATACACGTCCTCTAGATAAGAGAGTTTCAGTTAATGAAGTTGCAAATGAAATTCAACTAGCAAATGAAAGAATGGAATTCTGTCTCGATAGTGAAAATCTTATGACAGTAGATCAAATACAAAAATATATTGGTGAACAACTATAAAGGAGAAAACAATGAAAAAATCGTTAATTGCCCTTGGACTACTATGTTCAGTAGCAGCTTCAACGCAAGCATCTTGTCTTGAGCTATACAAAGAAAGAAATAATGCTCCAACAGACAAGGCCCTTGCAACTGGTGCGGCCCTAAGTACAACTGGTGTGGCCGTGATCTATGGTGGTGTTGAGCTCGCTTCAACAACAATCGCTGCAGGTACTGCGCTTCTAGAAGATTCAGGAAATATCATTATCGACCTAATCGCTCTTGATATTATTGAGGATGGACTTTCATCTTCAACTCATGCTGTTTACCACGGATCATCTAGTACACTAGCTGCAACTGGTGTTATTGATGACAGTAAGAGAAACTTTAGAGGACAAATTGAATTAATCCAAGATGCACAACTTTCACCAAAAGTGACAGGATCAACTCTAGCTGAGTTTACAGAAGATCTAAATGATAGAAGATCTTCAAATGATAAAGTTACAGCTGAGCAAGTTGCTGACGAAATCCGCGTAGCTGATGCTCGTGGTGAATTCTGTATGGACGTTGATGATATGATGTCGATGTCAGAAATCCGTAACTACATCAATAATCAACTTTAATAAGTGTTTAAATAATAGGCCCTCTTCTAGGGCCTATTGTTTAAGTTCTAAACACTACTCTCCCCTAAACTCCTCAAATCACATAACCTAATTGGCACTATCATTGCATTAAATATAAAGACTAACTAAATTAGGAGAGAGAAATGAAAAACGTCTACTGCTTGGGACTTCTTACCATTCTATTCTTAAATACAAACACGTATGCGCAAAATCTACGTGGGAAGATTTATGATAAAGATGGCAAGGCCAGAGCAATTGTAAAAGTAGACGGCCAAGACCAAGACCTCTCACTAGAGCTCGATAAGCGCTATGACAGGTATATGGATAAAGTTCTTAAAAACTCTCCAGATTATGTCTTTGAATTTGACGGTGAAATTTCAGGAGACAAGTTAGTAATTGATAAAATGCCAAGAGTTGTCGCTGATCTTGAAGATCGTATCGGTGTTCTAACAAGAGCAAAAGATGGCAACTATTATATCGATGATCAACGTGTTGAGTTTGGTCGTTCTAAAAAGATTTACGGAAGTGAGTTTGATTATATCTCACGCCACTACTTTGAAAATAAGAAAGTTCACACTCAGGGACATATGCAAGATGATACCTTCATTATCAATGCAATTATTCCAGCGGATCTTTTTACTGTTGGAGAGAACCCATATCCAGCAAGTGAAAAATTTAATAAGAATCCCCTAAAGTATATTTTGAATGAGATGCCAAAAAATAAGAACTCACAATCTAAAGTACCTTTTAGAGGTACAATCAGATATCGTGATAATTACGAAGCAACTCCAGGTGATCATGTCTTTATCGTAACTTTAAGCGGACGCCAAGGAGATGAACCAGGAGCGGCAGCAGGACATTTTGCAATAGGTATGGGTGAAGTTCAAAATGATCTATCGATAAAAGGTGAAACATTTAACTTTTACTTTAAAGGTGAAAAAGAAGTTCTAGCAAGTAATACTGATCTAGTAAGTTACTATGGCCACTTAATTCAAGGTCAAGTTAACTATAGGCCAACTTATACTCTTATTGGATACGCACGCTCAAAAGAAGATATGCTTAAGGTTAGAGATATATTTGAAGAGCAACTACACCGAGTGCGTACAGAAGTCGGACTTGAAATTACTCCTTTCTATAATTGTACAACAACATCAAATGATACAATGAGAACAATTGGGATTAAGGGAGCACATGAATTTGCGATTAGTAATATCCTTGATTACCAAACATATTTACCAATGAGCTCAAAAGCACCAAAAGATGGAACAAATGCATCAACTCTATCTCAGCTACGTTATATCTTAAAGAGAGATACTGAGCATTATGTACCAAGAAAAGCATTTGAATCATTTGCTAAGGCAATGGTTTATCAAAGTAAAAGACTAAAGCTTAAAAGAACAGATTATATTTTCTTACCACAAACACCTTCACAGAGACCGACTGGTGGGATCTCTTATGATGAAGTTCTATCAGAAGGAAAGAAAATTATCGATTTCAAAGAAGAGAGACTTCTTAGACTTGAAAAAGAAGAGAATGCTCGTATGACATTAAAAGATCCAAATGCGACCGCACAACAATTAGAAGAAGCCAAGTCAATTCTAGCAAATGCTCCGACTAAAGAAGAGGATCAAAAACAAATTAACGAACTACTATACAGAATAGATTAAAATTAACTTTCTCCTAAACTCCTATCCTGAGAAGATAGGGTTTAGGAGTTTTCATGACTAAGCCCTTAATACTCATTCTACTACTGGCCCCATTTTTCTCATACGCAGAGTGGAGTACTCATCGTTTCTCTCTAGGTCTAGGGTACACATATCATGACACGACAATACAGGTTGGAAAGAAATCCTTAGGTGCACTCATATTGAGTACCGAAGACACACTAGGACTTGATGACACCCAATCTTCGATTCGCTTAAATTATGAATGGCGATTTAGTCAGAACAAGAGGCACTCAATAACGACAGGCTGGTATAGTCAGCATAGGAGTGGGAGAAGAATTCTTGATCAAGATATAAAATACTTCGATAAGAATAATAACGAAGTAGTCATTAGCGCAGGAACTTCAGTAGAAACAATTTTAAATTTTGACATCGTTCGACTCGCCTATTCTTACGCCTTTTTCCTAGATGATCGCATTAATATTTCAACCGGAATAGGTTTCTATATTATGCCCCTTGAATTTGGCATTGGTGAAACAGGCACAACCAAGACAGAGAGTGACTTTATAGCACCACTACCTACTCTTCAACTCAAGTCAGAAGTTAAGATTACCCCTAAATGGACCCTTTCAAATGAATTTAATATCTTCTACATACAAATCGGAGATTATACCGGAAGTGTAATTGCAACAAGCCTCTTTGTTGACTATCAATTCTATAAATCATTCTCTATTGGACTTGGTTTTGAAGCTTTCAAGTTAAAAGTCGATATGTCAGAAAGCTCCGATGTCTTTGATGCAGAGGTTGGTGGAGAGCTCAATTTTGGAAATAATTCACTAATTGCTAGGATGCGCTACGAATTATAGGGGCCTGGTAGATTTTTAAGTAAAGCTCAATCCAATTTAATAAATCTTTTCTCTTTTTATTAAAAAGTGCAATTTGGT
The DNA here is from genome assembly GCF_047085075.1 of Halobacteriovorax sp. RT-2-3. Classification (NCBI taxonomy): domain Bacteria; kingdom Pseudomonadati; phylum Bdellovibrionota; class Bacteriovoracia; order Bacteriovoracales; family Halobacteriovoraceae; genus Halobacteriovorax; species Halobacteriovorax sp. RT-2-3. Next base: position 192,194 of record NZ_JBKIYF010000002.1, read on the forward strand.
CCTGGCTTAGTGTTTTTGAAAATTTATCAAAGAACTTAAAGAAAGACTTATTTTGTTTTAAAACTTCTTTTAATGGAACAATATCTTGAAAATTCTTTTTAAGGTAATCCTGATATGCTTTTTGATCTTGTAAATTTAGCGCCGAAATAAATTCATTATGCCAGCTTCGGTTCTCAACACGATCTTTTTGATATTCAAGAGCAAATTCATTGACGAGTTTAATTTGATTTTCTGAGAGCTTCCCAAATACATTCTCAAGGCGTTTCACACCCCTTTGCTCATAACTCTCCTCATAGTCCTTACGGTCTTCGACTCTCTTTTTTACAAGCTTCTGTCTTTGTTCAAAACTAAGTCCTGACAACACTTCCACAGATATTATATTTACTTTCTTCATGATAAGAGAATACGGAGGATAACCTTTCACAATAGCTGCTTTTAATGAGTCATTTTGAATTTTATAGTCTTTAATAATTGCCTTTAACTCGAGAACTTCTTTATGATGTTCAAAGAAGGCATTAGTCACTTTAACTCTTAATTCTTTTTCTTGTTCATCATTTAAAGAAAGATAGTCATCAATCTTCTCGCTTAAGAAATCAGGAGCCTTTTTTAAAATAACTTCACGATAACTACAACTAGCAAGGGAGAGAATAAGTAATAATGAGAGAAACTTAACAACTATTTTGGACACTCAACTTCCTTCCATTTAGAATCATTTGTATAACGAAATGTCGGAGCATTTTCAATATCGACTTGCTTCAGCCAAACATCCCATCCCCATTGTCGCATAACTTGGTAAATTTCTGGATACTCCTTACTTGTTAAACAAGTATTAGGTTTCCTTCTGACAACAAATTCAGAACAGCTCAATATAAATAGGAAGATAATAAATAACTTCATTTAAAACCACTTCTCAATTTGAAAGATAAAATCTAAATAAGAATTATCAGCAACGTAAAGGTCACTATTATCAACTTGAAGATCATAGCGATCGATTCTCTGATTAACTTTAAAAGTTAATATTCCAATTCTATTCTCATATTTTAGATAATCAAACTTAAGAAAATAGTTTTGTTGAGTTGATTTCTCAACATTAACGTTTTGAGTCTGACCTGAAAGCGAAAAAGTATCAGCAGATAAAAATGAAATTCCAAGACTTGCTTTCAAGTGCTTTGAAAGATCAATTTGTGCTTGAAATCCTATTGCAACTTGATAACTATCTTCGGCCTTTAAGCTCTCATTTCCAAATTCAAATTGATTTAATCCACCATTGTAAAAAATGGCCCCGACATAACTAAGTAGATAGAAAGTATTAAAATCAATTCCTGCAATGGCACTTACTTGATAGTAATCTTGTCCATCAAAGGGGCTAACAGTTTTACTAAGTGGTGTTTTCCCGGAGTTTGTTGCTCCCCATACGACTTTAGTACTCAAGTCGAAGAAAACCTCATTTAAGTCGATAAAGCGATATCTAAGCTCTATGGCAGGATCGTAAATTCCAAAAGGGCTCTGCTCAGGAGTTTCTTCATCCAACTCATTTTCAAGATGCGTTTCAAAATCAGCAATTTCAGCATGAGTACTAAAAGCAGCTAAGAACTTATCTGAAAAAGCATAACGATACTCAAGTCCGGCAACAAGAACAGAGCGGTCAACTTCAAAAAACTCTTCAACTCCTGCACTACGATTATCAAACTCCATCTCGTCAATAGACCAATAGAGAGAATAAGTTAAAACACTCTCTCCCTTTTGAGGAAAACGATAAAGGTAATCCAATCTATTTTCAGCGAATGTAGAAATTGTCAGGAAAAAGATTAAGAAATATCTCATAACATCATCCCAAAGCTTAGAGCATAGCGTTCATTCATTATATCAATTGCTGGCGCTACGACAATCTTACTCTTTTCATTAAAGCGATAATTACCACGATTATCAAAGTGGAAGTCATACATTAAATAACTTGTAAGCCCGCCAATGAATGCCCCCATAGAGACATCTTTAAAACTGTGTTTCTTTGCATCAATACGACTCCAACCAATATATGAAGCATAGACAAGAGGAAGTGAAGCAACCAGGTAATTTCGATAAAATCTTTCACTATTAAAGATATCCCTACTCATCCACATTCCAACAGCAAAAGCATGAGTGGTATGGCCACTAGGAAAAGAAAGATAGTTTGAACTATCAGGTCTTTCTTTATTGGCCGTATACTTGATACCAAAAGTTATTCCTTGAGAAATAAGCAACGACTCCGTAAAAACAAATGCTTTCTCTAGAGCATACTCATCGCTACCAAGTAAGTAGTAACCATACATACCAACCGTTAATAACTCAGGTCCATGATTACCTAACTCATACAACCACTTTGGGACAGATAGATCATCTTCATTATAATCAAAGTCTCCTCCCTCAAATTCTGTTTTTACAAAAGATGGAGAGATGATTGAGTAAGTAATGAGCTCTAAAGCAAAGAAGGCCGACATAAAGCGAATTTGAATAGGAGAAATATCCCACTTAGATTTTCTAATATGCTCGGATGGTGCAACGAAAGCACTTGTGCTGAAGCTAATGAATATACAAAGAATAAATGTTTTTAACATCTATTAATGAAAACAAAAAACAGCTAATTCGTCTATTTATTTTACTTTTAGAACGATAAATAAAGAAAGAGTACTGCAGATTAAAAACCCTAATGCAATTGGCGTTACATCACCACTATACATCTGACCAATTACCCCACCTATTGTCGCAGAAATGATAATCTGCACTGAGCTAACAACCGAATTTGCAGTTCCCGCAATATGTCCCATTGGCTCCAATGCTAAAGCAATGAAATTTCCAAAAAGAAGACCAAAGCTGAAAAGGCTTAATAGTAAAAAGCCATAAAAAAGGAAAAATGGAGGAAGTCCTCCAGTAAAGAATAAAATAATATTAAACGTAATTGCGATAAAAGAAATTGTCGTTAGAGCTAGGCGACATAATTTTTTCATTCCAAACTCTTCCACAAGTCTAGAATTTAAAAATGAAGAAAGACCGATAAATGAAGCCAGTACGCCAAAGGCCAATGGGAAGTCCTCACCTAGTCCATACTTAATTTGTAGAATCTGCTGAGAAGTATTTAGATAACCAATAAAAGCACCAAAAACTAGACCAGAAGCAAGAGTATAACTAATTGTTATAGGATGGCTTAAAGTTTCAATGGCAGCATCTTTAATCTTCTTATAAGAAAGAGGGCGTCGATACTCTTCGTGTAAAGTTTCTTCTTGTCTCACAGTAAACCAAGCTAGGCACAGAACTGCAAGAACAAGCATAATAAGGAAGATATCACGCCATCCACCAAAACTTAAAATAACTTGTCCAATAGTTGGAGCAAGGGCCGGAACAAGAACAAAGATAATCATAATTAACGACATCGTCTTGGCCATTAGCTTTCCGCTAAAGCGATCTCTAACCATTGCTGTTGAAATAATTTTAGCTGATGCCGCTCCTAAGCCCTGAGTAAAGCGTCCAACTAACATCATTGTAAAAGTATGAGCATTTAAAGAAATAAGTCCACCAACAAAGAAGATCGCTATACCAATATACATTGCAGGCTTTCTTCCAATGGCATCAGAGATTGGACCAAAAAAGAGTTGACCAACACCCATGCCCAAGAAAATGAAGGAAATAATCATCTGGTTATCATTAGGGTTTTGAACTCCTAAACTCTGACCAATAAGATTAAGCGCCGGCAACATCGCATCAATTGATAATGCTGCAAATGACATAAGTGCTGCCATCAGAGTTATAAATTCACGACGACCAATTTTTTTCCCAACTTCTTCTACTGATAAATCCACTAGCTTAAATGTCCCATTTTTCCTGATTGATAATCTTCAAAAGCTTGAATGATCTCTTCTCTTGTATTCATGACAAAAGGGCCATGTGAAAAGACAGGCTCATCAATAGGCTCACCATTTAAGATCAATAGCTCTGCGCCTACATTACTTGATAACTCAACCTCTTGGCCATCTCTTTCAAAGATCACTAATTGGTGTTCGTTAACTTGATTACCATTTATTGCAACACTTCCTTTTCGAATAAGAACAAGTAAGTTTGTTTTATCATCTAATGAAAGTAGGAAGTTAGAATCTTTTTGCATTTTCGTTTGAATAAGATTTATTGGTGTAAAGGTCTGACAAGGCCCTACTTTATCCGCATATTTTCCTGAAACTAATTTTAACTCAACACCTTCACTAGGATTGATTACAGGGAACTTCTCCCCCTTTACCCCCTGATAGCGTGGAGCTGTCATCTTATCTTTCTTAGGAAGATTTACCCACATTTGAACCATCTCAAATAATCCACCTTCCCTTGCAAATTTTTGTGAATGAAATTCTTCATGTACAACACCACTTGCAGCAGTCATCCACTGGACATCTCCACTGCCAATGATACCGCCGCCACCAGCAGAGTCGCGATGTTCAATTTCACCTTCAAAGGCAAAAGTTACAGTTTCAAAACCGCGGTGCGGGTGCTCACCCACTCCTCTTTTTGTTTGCGTTGGTGAAAACTTTTTAGGAGCAGCAAAGTCCATCATTAAAAATGGAGTTGTGTAATAGTAAATATCAAAACCTGGGTGAAACATTGTGTGAACATGAAATCCATTTCCTACCCAATGTTTTTGCGGAGGATTTAAAATATATTTAATAGCTTTTTGTTTCATTTAATTATCCTTAAAAAATTTCACTTGGCCCTAAAGCGACAATACGATATGGATTTAAATCATCGTGGCTATAGAAGTAGTGTCTTTTGATATGTTCAATATTAGTAGTCTCTTTAATACCTTCGATTGAATAAAGGTCTCTCACATAGCGAGAAAGATTCTTATAATCTTTGATTCTCTTTAGGTTGCACTTGAAATGAGTTACGTAAACACAATCAAAGCGTAAAAGAGTTGGCACTAACCTAAGGTCAGCTTCTGTTAACCTGTCACCTAGTAAGTATTTTTGGCCCTCAAGTATTTCTTCGACTCGATCAAGAGATGTAAATAACTTCGTCACAGCTGATTCATAAGCTTCTTGAGTTTTTGCAAAGCCACTACGGTAGACACCATTGTTGATATTGCTATATATAAATTCATTTAACTCATCAATTTTATCTGCTAAATCTTCAGGATAAAAATCTTCATGATTGCCAGTAAGTTCATTAAACTCAGAATTAAAAATTCTAATAATTTCTGATGACTCATTATTAACAATCGTTTGTGTTTTCTTGTCCCATAGAATTGGTACTGTCACAGTTGTGCTTACCTTAGGATCCGCTTTTAAGTAAATTTCTTGAAGATAGTTTAAGCCGTATAGATCATCCCCTGTTGCACCAGCGATTGACTTATCAAAAGTCCATCCCATCTCTAACATATCAGGAGAAACGACACTTACACTAATATGAGACTCAAGTGATTTTAACTTGCGATAGATAAGAGTACGATGGGCCCAAGGACAAGCATAGCTAACATATAAGTGATAGCGCCCACTTTCAGGTTGATACTTTGAGTGATTGCTACTTATTGTGTCTCTAAACGAGCGTGGTACGCGATCATATGCCCCACTTTCGTCACTTGTGATGACCGAAGACTTGACCCATTTTCCATCGACTAAACGTCCCATTACTAAACCTTTGTTTGATTATTAACGGGTATAGAATAACGAACAAATGGATCGATTAAAAGATCATTTACCAGATCAACTTGTTCTAACTTTAGATCATTTAGTATTTAGCTGGCCACAGGCCGCAAGGACGTCATCACCTTTAGTGGTACGAACCATCGTCGGGATTTTGAATTCTTCCAGGATTAATTTGAAATCCTGAACACTTTGAAGCTCTGGCCTCTTATATTTTGTGCCAGGGAATTCATTGAAAGGAATGAGATTTATTAAAGCACGTCGATCTCTAAGAAGCTCACCTAAGGCCTTCGCATCTTCATTTCCATCGTTTAAATCTTTAATTATCAAATACTCATATGTAACAAATTGCTTATAACGAAGAGGTATACCATCAATGTAATCAAGTACTTCTTTAAGAGGATACTTTCTATTAATTGGAATTAGCTCGTCACGTATTTCATCAAATGGTGAATGTAGGGAAAGTGCTAAATTAACTCCAGGTATCTCATCTTTCCATCTTTTTAGTCCTGGGATATAGCCACTTGTCGAGATCGTTATCTTTTGATGGCCAATCGAAGTTCCATATTGAGAAGTAAAAATATCACAGGCCTTCTTTACTTCATCAAAATTATGTAATGGCTCGCCTTGTCCCATAAAAACGATATTAAGAATTCTCTCTTCACCTGGGCGATGATCTCTTAGCCAATGCCAGGCAGCTAGAAATTGACCAATAATCTCACTAGCTGAAAGATTTCTTTTTAGCCCTTGCGTACCAGTGAAACAAAAAGAACACTTCATGGCACAACCAACTTGAGAAGAGAGGCAAATTGAATACTTCTTATTAAAAGGAATTAAAACACTTTCTACTTTAGAACCATCTGATAATTCAAAAAGAAATTTTACCGTTTTATCGTCTGCCTGCTGAACTTTTACAGGACGAGGTAAATTAAAGTTAAAATTAGCATCAATAAAAGACATCGTACTCTTAGCAATATCAGTGATTGAATTGCTGTAATGATTTTTTCTTTTATAATACCAATTATATAGTAGATTAGCGGCCGATATATTGAGCCCATTTTGCTCTAGTAACTGCTGTAACTCATTGAATGTAAGTTGATAAAATGACTGCTTCACCAAGTCACATTATAAGAATTAACACATATAGTCCATGCTAAAGAATCAAAAGGGGTCAATTATGAAAGTTTTATTAATCAGCTTATTTTCAATTCTTACTTTTTCCCAAGAACTTGGCCTAGGTGTCGGAACCAAGTCCCCTAATATAGAGATTAAAAATATTGAAGGTACGGAAATAATTCTAGATGATAGCGACAAGAAAACGGTACTTGTTTTTTATCGTGGTTCTTGGTGTCCATATTGCATGAAACAACTTCAAAGTATTCAAACAGAAGTTATGCCAAAACTTGATAAGAGCTCTAAGCTAGTGGCCATTAGTGTGGATAAGAAGATAATTGCTCATAAAATGAAAAAGAAATATCAATACACTTTTGACATTGTCTCAGATCCTAAAGCGAGTCTTCTCTTGGCCTTTAATATTGTTAACAAACTCGACGACAAGCTTGTTCAAAAATATAAGCAGTCTTATAAAATTGATATTGAGGGAGACTCAGGCCAGACACATCACATGGTTGCTCACCCTGCAGTTTTTGTCATAAGAAATGGTAAAATCACTTATCAAGATATACACAAAGAATATAAAGATCGTACAAAGAATGATGATATTTTAGCAGCGCTAGAATAAGGCTTACTTTGTATAAAATGTTGCACGCTTTTGCTCAATGAGAACAAATTGTTTGCCCTCAAAAACAGCAAGGCCATGATAATTACCTTTAGGTAATTTTATAGAGCCAGAGAATGCATCTAGCTCATTATCGAGAATAAGTATTTCACTACTATTTGGATCTAGGCCATATAAAATTGAGTCAATAACCTTAAGGCTTGAGATAACTGGGCCTAGATCATTATCATCAATGAAGATTTCTTTTTCACTATTCAAAAGAAAATCTGCACTAGAAAATCTAGTTGCAATAACTTTATTATTCTTTTCATTGGGTATTGAAACGATAACGAGTTCTTGATTTTTCTTATCATATGCTAAACAGCGAATATAAGAGTATTTCGAGCGAACACTTGAAAGACGTCCTCGATATTTCTCAGAAATTCCATTTGTTCCCTCTAAAAAACCTGCATAGTGATCAACAATTTTCGCTCCCTCATCAATACGGATGACAACATATGACTTATTATATCCTGTAACCATAAGACGACGTGGGCCAATGAAGCTTATACCAACAAGAGTTTTTATGTCGATACTATAAAGAGGATCTATTCGTACGTAGTAGAGAATACTTTTTAATTTATCATCTAAGATATAAATAAAATATTGATCTGTAACAATGGCAAAAAGCTTTGACTCACTATTATAATCGATATCTCTAATCCCACCCCTAATCTCACTAGGAAGACTAACCTCCTTAACCTTCATTAATTCATCACCACTTTGAAACATTGCAATCTTTCGCCTTTCATCATGCTTAAAGTAAGGTTTATCAATTGAGTAGTTTCCCCTTAAGCTAAATGGTTTTAATAGGCCACTCCAATTCTTAGTCGACCAATGCCAGTTTTTAGGAACCCAAGAAAATCTCACGGGATCACTATGTCCAATGAATGGTGGAGGACCAACTTGGGTAAATGCTTGTACCGAATTAAAAAATAAAATAATGAAATAAGAGATAAATGCCAATGATTGAAACTTACTAAGATAGCGAACTTCTCCGTCTTCATTATCAACTAAATTATTACCAAAGAATATAAGTATAATTGAGAGAATTAATAAAATTGACCAGCATATAACAACACCCCACGTATATGTGTGGAGTCCAAATATTTCTAAAGAAAATCCCTGACCAAGATCTCTTAAGAAGTGACCTCCTGTATGCCTTAAGGTCATGAAGATTCCAATCGTACAATACAGAATTAATAAACCAAGATACTTTGGTCTAAGGCCATAGCGCATAATAAAGAGAGTTGTTAATGTAACAAAAATAAGGATTGCTCTTTCCTGCCAACAGAGAATACAAGGATTATCACCTAAACCAAACCCTAGAATGAGACATGCGATTCCAACAGGTAGAATAATCAGGGCCATTGATGCCAGGGCCACGATATTATAGAAACGTTCTGATTTATTTGTCATGGACACCTCTAGTAGTTACCAGGCGGAAGAATCATCGATTTTGTTGCAACAAACCAAATTAAGAACATTAAGAATGTAGCACTATAAAGAAACTTTTCTGCTTGCCTTTGATTTTGAGGCTTCTTCCATACTAGAAAACCGGCAATTATTAACAGTACCATTTCTAAAAATTCCATACAGACTCCTTCTATCAGCTTATTTCGGCTTGTGTTTAATTTAAGCTAAGTTAAATTCCCTTAATTTTAGCTTTGCAGTAAAATAGAAAGATAACAAAAGGAGTTGTTATGAATAGTCTTAAGCTAATTTTCTTAATACTAATTTCTAGTGTGACATTGGCAAAATTTGGATCAAAATCTCAACCTCTCTATCATTGTGTGAATTATGATGAGCAATCAAAAGTTACTGATGCGATGATATATGAATCACAATACGGAAGAGGGCCAATCTTTCATGAAATTGAAGTTTATGTTGAAGATACTAATCAAAACAAGGAATTCTCATACCGTAAAAAAGTTAACTATATTCCAAAATATGATGCCAAAGTTGAGTCTTTCACAACTGGAAGTTTCAGAATAAGACTTGATCATGTCGTAGGTGGTATCGATGGAAATATTTGGGCCTTTGTCCGTATTCCAGAATATGATATTCATTCATTTGATTGGTCATGTAAGGCAGTAGAGGGACAATAAATGTCCCTCTTCAAAAATTAAACTTTTTTAACTTGAGTTGCACAAGGTCCACGTTTACCTTCCCCAAGCATATAAGTAACTTTATCATTATTGTTTAACTTATTGCCAGTTTCAACAGCAGAGATATGAACAAATAAGTCCCCTTCCCCACTATCTGGTTTAATAAACCCAAAACCCTTTGTTTCATTAAAAAACTTAACTTTACCTGTTTGCTCTGTATTCATATTCTTCCCTATTTTTTCCAAGACCGACAATCAGTTGCCGGGAACTAAATTAACAATAGAAAAGTTATCGCCAAAACATTGAGATTTGAGAATTTAAAATAGGTTAAGTTTTTCAAATCAAAAGATTACTTGGACATATTGCATAAACAATCGTGATAGTCGTTTTTAATGGAAATAAATGAGAGAAAATAAAAAAGTCGCACTAAATTAAGTACGACTCATTTTAAATTTTATCAAAAATGGTAGGAACACTATTGGAACAATAGTAAAGACCACCACGATAATTGCTCCAGCAGGAAGATCAAAGAAGTAACTGAGGGCCATTCCAAGTAAGCTCAAAATTAAGCCAATCCCCCAACCGATAAACAGCTGTGATCGAATACGTTGAGAGAGTAATGTACTGATCAATGCAGGGACAACAAGAAATGAGAAAACAAGTAGAATACCAGCTATTCCAACAGATGAGGTAATTACAACACCAAACAACGAAAAGAAAATAAAATCCCAAAATGCAGAACTATTATCTTTATCTAAAGTTGACCTAAGAATTTGTTTTCTAAAAATATAGTGAATTGTAGCAACAATACTATAAATAGCACCTGTCTTTATAACATCTGCCCAAGTTACCCAGAGGATCTTACCAATGAGTATTTCTTTAATATGTTCTGCACCATGGGCCATCATGTTAACAACGAGAATAACAGCGGAAGAAGCGAAAGCATAAACAAGAGCGATTAACACTTCTTGCGAGATATACTTTTCAAACTTCTTGGCCCAAGCAAAGTAAGCTGCGGCCACAAAAGTGAAACCTAAAGAAACAAAGTAATTAAGGCCACTATGGTGATCGAGATGAAGGAGTAAAGCTACTGTTGAGCCTAGGCTTGCCACTTGTGCTAAGGAGAGATCAACGAAGATAACTCCTCTTCTTAAGACATGTAATCCTAGATAGCAGTGTATCCCTACAAGAATTAAACACATGACAAATGGTGCAGCTAAAAAAGAAATAACTTCCATTAATCCTCCAGTGCTAGAGCGAGGCTCTCATAAAGAGAGAAAATATCTTTCACTTGTGAGCTACCGTCAACAGCAACTGCGACATTGTTGATTTTTACATTTTTGATACTCTTACTAATTCTTTTAGCGACACTATCATCGAAGTAATTTTCAACTAAGATATGACGAATTCCTTCTTTTTTCATCTGTTCAATAACACTGATAATGTGTGAAGCAGTTGGAGGAATTCCTGGCTTAGGTTCAAGAACATTTTGAACTTGAATTCCAAATTCATCTAAAAAATAAGTTAGCGTACGGTGAAACGTTATAATCTTAGTTCCTTTCTTAATCTTGGCGCTAAGATCTTTTATCAATTCTTTAGTGCGTTTTTCATATGCTATGTAATTATTTTCGTAAGCCTGCCTATTACTTTCATCTAACTTAATGAATCGATCACGAACTCCCTTCGCAACTTCAAGGGCCTTACTCGGTGAAAGCATAAAGTGAGGATTTCCTTCCGGATGAACATCACCATGAGCACGCGTTAGCTTCCCCTTAACCTCATCTGTTAGTTTCACAAGAGCGTATGCTTCAAGTCTTCCTTCTTGTCCGATACGAACTTTTGGATTGCGACTTCCTCTAACAACAAGCGGGAGCCAACCGACTTCAAGGCCCGCACCGATACTAATTAACAGATCGGCCTTAGCTACTTTAAAAGTATAGCTAGGTTTTGCTTCTAGGAAGTGAGGATCTTGAGTACCTTTAGCAAGAGAGTGTACACTCACACTCTCTCCACCAATTTTTTTTGCAATATCTGCTAAATTTGTCGTCGTTGTTACAATTCTCAATTGAGCGTAAGAGCTCATACCTAGAACAAGTAACAACCCTATAAGAATTGACTTCATTTTAGCGACCTAGTACTGGTGTGCCGGGTGGGCACCGATACTAAAGCTTAACTGAAGACTTACTCTTTTTTCAGGACGATCTTCACCATCATGAATTTCATCGTATTGCATTCTTACAGCTGAGAATTCAGTAGGAACAAATGCTAAAAGTGCAGTATATGCATTTTGATCTGCAATTGACTCATCCTTAGCAACACCTAGGAATTCATATTGTGCTTGAGCAAACCAGCGTGGTGCAAATTGATAACGTAAGAATGTCGAATAACCACCATTTTTAACTTCGTTTGTTCCCTGAACATCTTTGTGGATAAACTCAGTTGACCAAACAAATGACGAATACTTACCTTTTTTAACTGGACGCCATTTTAATGTTAAGTCTGTTCCTAGGACAGTTGATTTCTCAGCTTGTTCTTCAAAATAAAGACCTGAAAGACCCCACTCTAGAGTTAGTGACTCAGATAAATCCCAAAGGTTTTTTAGGTTAGCGACTGTAGTGATCGAGTGTGGATCTTCAACAAATAATTCTTCATTTGTTGGCTGAAGAAACTGAACAGTTAAATCACTATACCATGGCAGTGGCGCTAGATATGATACACTTACACCAGCTTCATTTAGTCCTTCTTCTCCAAACATATACTCTTGAACAAGACCACGGTAAATGAATGGCTGAGCGTGAGTATGTACCATATTGTACTTACCAAATTGGGCATAGAACTTCCCTAACTTTACTGTAAAATCAGGAATTGAAATTGTTTCAGCAAATACTTCTTCAGGCTCAAATGCATAACCATGCTCTTCCTCGCCACCCTCTTCATGATGTTCCTTGTGAACTGCAAAAGTAGCCTCAGCTCTAAAGTATGCATCAACATCTGCACTAAACTGAAGCTCTGCTTCTTGTAGAGAAAATCCATCGTGATCATTATCACGAGACGAGTTTTTATAGATAGTTAAAGCATTTAAACCGATGGCAGGATTAAACCCATTGCCTCTTGAATTGTCAGAAAGAGATTGCGCAAAAGTGTTTGAGCCTAGTAATAAAATAGAAATATAAAATAAGTTTTTCAAAATAAACCTCATTGAAAATTAATTAATTAAATTTAAAAAATAAAAAGTGAATGTAATTAAATTAACAATGAGTTGGTGGCCCACGAGGAGCTGTTTGAATAGATAGAGATTGTAATGTGTGACCGACTAGGGTCTGATAACGATCTGTAACGAGAAAAAGAAAACTTGCTTCAAGTTCTTCAGAGAAATCAGATTTTCTAGCATCATATTTGAATTGAGAAAATTTAATACAGAAATGGCAAGCTTGATCTAACTTACTAGTCTCATGCTCATTTTCATGGAAATGGATGCTTGCTGTAAGAAAGCTTACAAGAAAGGTTGCCGCAAATATGAATCTAAAAAATTTCTGCATTAGCTCAATACTAGCAATACTAAATTTAAATTGTCTCGTTTTTTTTTAACAAGACAATCTATTTAGATACTTAACATCTGTCCAATAAAGAGATTACTCGATCGAAGAGAGTTTCTCTTTCTTATTTCGTATGTAGTCGTATTATAGAGTTTGGCAATACGTGTTAAGTTATCCCCCTTTTTAACACGATAGCGAAATACTCTTACACCTCTAGTGATATCTAACTTTTGCCCTACGTAGATACTATTGCCATGAATTCCATTTAAGCGTCTTAAGTAAGATACGCTTAGGCCCGAGCGACTTGCAATCTTTCCTAGATAATCATTTTTTTTCACAAAGTAGAATCTCTTCCCAACAACACTCTTATACTCATTTGCTCTTAGGGCAAGTTTTTGACCTGGATAAATTCGGCTGCTTCTTAAATTATTAATTCGCTTAAGCCTGTTAAGTGAAATTTTGTAACGACGAGAGATCTTTGTTAATGAGTCCCCTCTTTTAACTCGATAGTGAGTTGGAAAGGAATTAAGTTTTCCCCATTGACGGTTACTTGCCAATTTCTGTTGAATTTCTTCTATATTCTCATAATCCTTACGAGGCATCCAAATCGCATATTGCTTAATCCAATTAGGTGTACGCTTATGTTTAAGGGCGGGATTAATTTTTTCAATTTCACTGCGATCAATATTAAAATGTTTTGCAACATCTTTAATGTGCACGCCCCCAGGAACCTCCACTAATTTTAAATCAGGGTAAGTCGGAGATTGTGCAATCGTCTCTTCGTCAAAGCCAAATTGAGCAAGATTTTCACCAACGTAGGCTGCTGCCAAAAACTTAGGGACATAATTTCTCGTTTCTCTTGGAAGTAGTTTTCGATCTGCAAGTTCCCAAAAATTACGTGTTCTCCCCTTCATAATGGCACGTAAAACTCGAAGCTCCCCACAATTATAAGCTGCAATTGCAAGCTCCCAAGAATTAAAAACGGTATATAGATCTTTTAGATACTTCGTTGCGGCTTCTGTACTATGAACAGGGTCTCTTCTTTCATCAACAACGCGGTTAACAGCTAGTCCATATCTCTTTCCCGTGGCCTTAATAAATTGCCATGGCCCAACGGCCCCAGCATGAGACAGTGCAGTTTTGTTATAGCCACTTTCAATTAGAGGTAGGTAATATAATTGATATGGAAGCTCTTCTTCTTCAAGTACTGTTTGAATAACTTCTTTGTAATACATTCCCTTTTTAATAAATTGTTCAAAACGAGCACGATCTTTTACTGCAAAATAATTTATCCATTTTTGGACACGTTCATTTTGATAGAGCTCCATCTCATGCTTAATTGTATCTTCATCTTGATAAGAGATCGTATTGCTTCCAGCAACAGCAGGTGTAATATTCTCCTTCTCTGAAGAAACACATGAGAACAAAGTGAATAAGAGTGTAAAAATAGAGAAGAACTTAATTGAATTTAAAAGAGTATTTTTTTTCATATAAAAATTCTAAGGGAATTTTCACGAAATAAAATATGATCAAACACAAATTAGTTTTATCCTAATTCAATAAATCATCTGAAACATCAGACACTTCAATCTGTAAATCCACATCTTCATAACGGTCAGGAACATTCGATAATTTTGATTGAAAGAGTTCTTGTAGCTTACGAATAGAAATAAGGCCTTCATCTGATTTCTTCCAAATAGCATAGAGAGACATTTTAAGAGGCTCTCCAAGATTAAATGTTTTGAGTCCGAGGTATTCTTCAAGCGGATTCTTAGGCAAGAACATCACACAACGTCCTCTCAAACACAACTTATGAACAAAGTCGATATGATCGCTATAGACCTTCTCTTTAGGTATGACACCATTCTTTCTTAAGTGTTGGTAAATAACACGATTTAGATTCTTATCCCAATTACTCTCTGCAAATGGAATATTTACAAGTAGATCCTTTTCATCCTTAAACTTGTCATAAAGTTCTGTTGAGCAACAGAAGACAATTTCGAATGAACCTATTTCAGCAACATTTAGACTTTTTCTCTTAGGTTTTCGAAGAGAGATTCCCCAATCGATATTTCCTCGTAAAATATTATCCACAAGAACTTCATGGTCGGACTGGCGTATTGTGTTAACTGTTCCATATTTCGTATAAAGATCCCAGTATTGAGATGCAAACTCAGTAGCAAGATCATATGAAATAGTCTCTTCAATACCAATTGAAACAGGATAACCACCAACAACATCTTCTGAGAAGTGTTCAAGTAACTTACTCCCCTCTTCAAAAATGCCTTTTGTTCTTTCGAATAATTGTAGGCCTTCAGGTGTTAGAGATAGCCCCTTTGAGCTGCGATTAAATAGCTTCATATTGAATTTATTTTCAAGACGCTTTAATTGTTCACTAAGTGTTGGTGATGAAGTACCTATGATTTCGGCACCTTTTTTTAAAGATTGAACTTTGGCGACTTCATAAAAACAATAGAGATGATTCCAATTAATATCTTTTAGTTTTTCCAAGTTTATTCCTCGATTCATTTAGCTTTGCTCCTTACCTTAACAAGACGATCATCAATTAGCAAAAACCGAACTACCTAGTCGCGCTAAGTACCTAGGAGTCGGAAGAAAGGGGGAAAAATTGGTCTAAAATGAAAATGATCATCTTTAAAACCTGTTCAAATAAGTTACTTATTATATTTAAAATCATATCAACCTCTAAATTATTAACTCTTAATATTGAGTTTATGAAACTCAATCCCTGCACTTTGAAGCTCAATATAGAGCTGTGTGCGCATATCATTTCTTAACTCCCAAGCATCACTTGGATTATCGGCCCAAGCAGCTAACCAACACTCAATAGCATCCTTATCTAATTTCATGACCCACATCGTTGGCTCTTCAACATCGCTGAAATATTCCGATCTTTTTGCAACCTTGTGAGCTATTTCCTTTACCAACTTCAAATCGACATTTGGCGCAACGAAAAATTCAACGTGTGTCCAAACATAATGATCATTCATTGTAAAATTCTGGATTTCTTTCTGGAGTAACTTTGAATTCGGAATTACTAATCTAATCCAATTCCATTTTTTTATTACTGAATAAGTCAATCCAATCTCTTCAATTAGCCCATAATGTCCATCGATCGTAACGGTATCTCCTATCTTGATTGATTTAAAAAAAGAGATAATGACACCTGCAAAGAGATTTTCTAGAAAAGGCCTTAAAGAAAAACCAGCAATCACAGATACAATGGCAGCGATAATTGAAACGTAGACTGTTGGAATTTCACCTAAGTACGGAATTGAAACAAATAGAGACCATAAAATAAAAAATAAAACTGGCAGTGCTTTCATCATAAATGAGAAGCGACCTTCTATGCCCTCAGCACCATGAGACTTTAATTCTTTTTCTTGATCGTCAACAGGTGAATCTGTTTCAACAGCATCAGAAATATCTCTTTTACGAATATTTTTGAGCTTTCTTTTTTGCACTCTTTTAATATTAAAAAGAGAAAGAAAGTACCCTCCTAAAAATAGGAGGGTAACCGTAATTGGGTATAAATAATCGACCAAGGAGTTAGCTATTGGCTTCATTTACAAGCTTTGAATTTTTCATTCGATTATCAACAACCTTATTACTAGAAACGATTTCATTTAATGGTGTGTTTGAAAGAACAAAGTATGTGATTAGTCCTGCCATGATACCTGGGGCAACTTCATAGATAGTCGCACCGTAACCAAGATTCATCCAAACGATTGTCACGACTCCACCAACAATAACCATAGAAATAGCAGTTATTTCAGATACCTTCTTACCAATTGCATAGATAAAAAGGAGTGGGCCAAAGCAAGCAGCTAGTATTGACCAAGAAAGAAGAACCAACTCAAACACATTCTTGCTTCCAAAAAGGGCAACACAAAGAGCAATAATTGTCGTACCTGCTGTTGCAAGCTTTGTAAGATAAATATTATCTGATTTTTTAGGTAAAATATCTCTCGTAAAAGCTGCAGAACAACTAAGTACCTGAGAGTCGGCCGTCGACATTGTTGCAGCAAAAATACCTGCAAGGACAACACCAATCAGTAATTCAGGTAGAAGTTTTTGACTCATTAAAGGTAGTGCGAGTTCAGCATCAAAATTTGCTGAGCTTGGTAAGAGAAGTCTTGCAGTTAGACCAACACCAATTGTTAAAATTGTAAAAGCAATAAACCATGCATAGTAATACAATTTAGTCTTTGCCATATTCTTAGTATCATCAATTGTCATAAATCTAATCATGATATGTGGTTGTCCAATAACACCAAAACCAGCAAATACCCAACCTAATATAAATAAACCGATTCCCGTTCCACCTGGTACATTAAGTCCAGTTGGAGTGAAACTTAAAAACCCAGGAGATACAGCATCTAGTTTTGTCACATATGAATTAAATCCACCAACTTCATTGATTCCAACAAAGAAAAGTAGCCCCATTGCAATAATCATGACAAATGATTGAGCTGCATCTGTCCAAATTGATGCGCGAATCCCACCTGATAGACAGTAAGCAAAAACAATGACTGCACCAATAATAGCACCAGTACTATAATCCCATCCAAAGAGAACGTGTAAGGCCTTAGACCCTGCCTTGAATTGAGCAGCAGCATAAACACCTAAAAATAAGATAGTAATGATACCGACTAACAATCTAAGTTTCTTAAAACTTGTTCCACGTTGCCAACGAGAAAGAACACCCCCAAAGCTTAATAGGTTTTCTTTTTCAGTAACATCTCTTAGCTTCTTGTGAACAAAGAAACTCATGACCATATCACCAACAATCCAACCAATCATTACCCAAGAAGATTGAAGTCCACTCGTATAGGTATAGCCAATAAGGCCAATAAACATATATCCACTATTATTTGTTGCCACAGCAGATAAAGCTGCAAGCCATGGTGGTGTGGAATGTCCTGCTAATAAATAGTCAGAATTATTTTTCTTACTTTTTAAACTTGAAGAAACTCCAATCAAAACAAAGAGGAGTAAAAAAAAGAGGAAACTGTAAACAATCATTTAACAATCCTTTTTTTGGCACAGCTATCCGTTCACTTAAAGAATACAAAGCGCTAGCGAACAAGATGAGCTCTTGCTTATTAATAAAATACTAAATTAAAAACTTATTCATTAGAGTATCGAGAGGCAATTCTCTTCATCTTCAATTAGGCTTCGACGAAGGAAAGATGTCTCTCTTAGCGCCTTACCATGCCCCTCTTCACAAATAGAAGTCTTCTTTTGTACTTTAGTTTTGCGGGACTGTTTCTTATCAACGATACTATAACTTACTAATTGTACTAATTTTTCAGATTTCTTATTGTTCATTTAATTACCTTAACATTGTCTAGATTCATTAAGAATTGATTAATTTACTAATTAGGTTATCCCTAAGACTCACGTAGTTGGGCCGAGCGAAGGATCGCTTTATCAATTCCCATCCTCACAAATGCATCGACACCATTATCCTTAAAACTTTTAATCGCCTCTATCGTAACGCCCCTTTTAGACGTTACTTTCCCGATTAAATCATCTAGTTCACTCTCGCAATTAATCAATGCACTCTTTGCACTTCCTCGAAATAATTGGCTAACGATTGCTCTGGATTCAACTGATCCTAATCCCCAATCCTTTAAAGAGTCTTCTAGAGTATTCATAAAGTAATAAACAAAGGCCGGGCCAGATGCCGAAACAATGGTTACTTGATCAAAGAGTTCCTCGGTACTCATTTTTAAAATTAAAGAGCTATCAGAGAGAAGCATTTTAATAAAATCGAGTTCATCTACTTCCACATTCTTCGAAGAACTAAGAAGACAGATTCCTTCAGAATATTCCATAGGTAAACTTGGCATCAATCTGATTACCTTTGTCGTATTTAAGAGCCTACAAATCTTTTCTTGATCGATTCCGGCCATGATAGAAATGATAACTTTCTTTGAAAGGTCCATACTCTTTAGAGACTTTGCTAATTCTTCAAATTGTTGAGGTTTACAGCCAATCAAGAAATAGTCTGCATCACAAGCTTCTTCTAAATCAACAATTGCCTTTCCCTCTACTTCTTTAGCTAGTTCAACTGCTCGAGTGTGACTTGGCGTATAAGTGAGAAATTCATTTTTTACTTTTTGGCCTCTATACATTGCACGAACAACTGCGCTGGCCATATTTCCGCAACCAATTACTGCAATTTTCTTCATCACTACTCTCCTTGCTCTATTAAATTATGATCTGACTTGTCCATCACCGACGACAACATAGCGAGAAGTCGTCATTTGTTCGACACCCATTGGCCCATAAGCATGTAGTTTCGTTGTTGAGATTCCAAGTTCAGCACCAAGGCCTAGTTGAGCACCGTCGTTAAATCGAGTTGAGGCATTAACCATGACACAACTTGCATCAACGCTTTTTAAGAACTTAAGACAATTGTCTTCATTAGTTGAAATAATACATTCTGAGTGATTACTTCCATACTCTCCAATATGCTCAATAGCATCATCAAGAGAAGAAACTGTTTTGATTGATAAAATATTATCTAAATATTCTGTCGCCCAGTCTTCAGAAGTTGCTTTAATGAATGAACCTTTTGTCTGTTTTGCAAATTCTTCATCAACTCTTAATTCACATCCTTTTGCCAAAAGTCTTTTCGCAATTTTTTCATTTACTTTAGGAAGAATGTCTTTATGAATTAGTAGTGTTTCAATTGCATTACATACACCGGTTCTTTGTGTTTTTGCATTCTCTACTAATGTCACGGCCTTCTCAATATCAGCTTCGCTATCAATATACATATGACAAAGGCCCTGGTAATGAGCAATGACTGGCATTTTGGCATTTTCAAAAACATGATTAATTAGGCCATGTCCACCACGTGGTATAACAACATCAATCTCTTCTTTAAGACTTAGTAAATCATTTAAAACTTCGCGATTATCTGATGCTAAAACTTCAACGACACTCTTATCAACATATTTCGATATCGCCTCCTGAATGATCTGTCCTAGAACCTCATTTGAATGCTTGGCCTCTTTTCCACCTTTTAAGATGATGGCATTTGAAGATTTAAGCGCCAAGGCAGCGCAATCAACAACAACATTTGGTCGACTTTCAAAAATCATTAGGATCACCCCTAGTGGAACCCTCTGACGCTTTATCTTTAAACCGAGATCATTAGTAAATTCGTTATAAAAAGTACCAACGATTTCAGGTTGTTCCTTAATCGTTTTAACTCCAGAGATAATGTCATCAATTCTTTCATTAGAGAGCTTTAGGCGATCAACCATTGCTTTAGAAAGATCATTTTTAAAAGCAGCATCTAAATCAAGTTGATTCTTTTGTAGAATTAACTCACGATTTTTATCAAGGGCCCTAATAAGATCATCAAAAATCATTTCTTTTGTTTCACTACTCAATTGTAGCAATTCTCTTGAAGCCTTCTTTACTGTACTAGCTAATTTTTTCATCAATTATTTCCTTTTCTAAAATTAAGTTTATTGTATGGACAACCTCGATTGATGTTCGAAAACCAATAACTTCTTCGATTTCATCACTATGGCGTCCCATAATTTGTTCAACTTCACAGTGGCCATACTCACAAACCCCGGAAGCAAAAACTTCTCCATCACAAAGAATATCAACACAGTCCCCTTTATAAAATTGGCCAAAAACATCAATAATCCCTTTTGGTAAGAGTGACTTATTTTCATTAAGAGCTTCGAATGCACCTCGATCAACTTCAATATAACAATTTGGTTTTTTCATTGAGAGCAGCCATGCTTTGCGCTCTTCTGGGTCATAGGCATTTTTAGGTGCAAAGTAGGTTCCTATGTCTTTAGTGAGTGGATCTAAAATTAGGCGCTCATTTTCCATTGAACTAATAATCGCCTTTATACCTATAGGAGTAATTTTTGTGATGGCGTGAACTTTTGATTCCATTCCACCTTTTCCTACAGCAGTCTTTCCTTGATAATCCACGTCCTCAAGAACATCACTTCCAAATGGAACAATAGCGATTCTCTTTGCATCACTAAAAGCAGGATCTTTATCATATAGGCCATTTGTTGAAGTGATCATAAGCAATGCATCGGCATTAATCATCTGAGCAGTTTGCGCAGCAAGGTGATCATTGTCTCCTAAGGCAATTTCGGTAAAAGAGATCGTGTCATTTTCGTTAAGAATAGGCGTAATATTATTTTTCAAAAGTACATTTATACTTTGCTTTGCATGTAGGTTGCGCTTTCTATTTCTAAAGTCATCATGGGTTAGAAGAATTTGTGAACATATTTTTTGATTCTCTTCAAATAATCTTGAGTATGTATTGATAAGCTTTGGCTGCCCCACGGCACTTGCAGAGTGCTGAAGATCAATTTGACCTCTTCTTGGTAAGTGCTCCTTAAGAAAAGACTTCCCCACACTAACTGCACCAGAGCTTACTAGAACGATTTCGATCCCTTCATCAATTAGCTCACATATATCCTCTACTATTTTTCTAACCTTCCTTGTATCTAATTTTCCGCTGTCTTTTGTAATAACGTTACTTCCAACTTTTACAACAAGGCGCTTCACACCCTGTAGTTCTTTACGAAGTCTCATTCCTTCCCCTTATCTTGTTTAAAAACAACATGACATAAATTCAAATAAACCAAAAGTGAGACATTTCAAGATTAGGGATAACCGAACAAGCAAGTCTCTGACTAGAGTAGTCAACATATACTAGTATATTGTTTAGAGCTCTTAAAAATTTAATAAAAATTACAAAATATTCCCTACAGAATTAGGGATTGAGATTATAATATTTCCATTAACTTATGCTTTAGAAAATACAATTTGGAGAGAACTTGAAAAGAAGAATTGAAGTTATTAAGCCTGATAATTTTGAACAAGAGAATCACTTTTATCCGAAGGCCTTGAACTCACAACTACACCCTCTAGTGAGTCACTTTTTTAATTTAGATCACGAAAGAATTATC
Organism: Halobacteriovorax sp. RT-2-3; assembly: GCF_047085075.1. NCBI lineage: Bacteria > Pseudomonadati > Bdellovibrionota > Bacteriovoracia > Bacteriovoracales > Halobacteriovoraceae > Halobacteriovorax > Halobacteriovorax sp. RT-2-3. The sequence continues at coordinate 214,259 of NZ_JBKIYF010000002.1, forward strand.
AAAAGATATAGTCATTTAAATCCACAAATTTGTACTGACACGTTGAGAGATATTCTATCTTATGAAAGTAAGCACTTCTTCTGGGGTGGCTCTGACTTATTTTATGTAACAACTCAAGCAGGTAATCGCCGCATGGTAGTTCTTGAAACAAACTCTTGCCCTTCAGGACAGAAGTCGATGCCACCAAGAACAGATGCAGATGAGCACAGAGGTTATAAATTTCTAATCGAAAACTCATTCATACCAGCACTAAAGAAAAGAAAGAAGAAACTCCCACCCGGAGCACTGGCTGTTATCTATGATAAGAACTACATGGAAACATCGGGATATGCTTCAACTATTGCAGACCTGACAGGAGAAGAAGTTTATCTCGTTCCTCACTTCAATGGTGAAGAACAAATGGCCGATTTTGAAAACGGAGTTCTTCACATCACTCTTGAAACAGGAGAAAGAATTCCTATTCGTGCGGCTTTTAGATATGTAACTCAAAAGCCATGGAATAGAATTCCAACGACAACGAAGACCTTCATCTTTAACTCGACTCTTGTTTGTCTTTCAGGTGGACGCAATAAGCTTCTCGCAAATAAAGCCTACGAACTCTATAACTCACAAATTGCAGAATCAGGTTTAAAAATCAATATGCCTGAAACAATTAAGGATGTTAATAAATTAGAAATTCCTTTATGGGTTCAAAAGTTTGGTGGAAAAGCAGTTATTAAAATTCCTTATTCAAATGCTGGCCAAGGTGTATTTACAATCACAAACCAAGATGAGCTAGATGCCTTCATGCAAATGGATTATCCATATGACCAATTTATCGTTCAAAGTTTAATTGGTCACTATGAGTGGAGTTCAACAAGTGAGTATGGGAAATTCTTCCATATTGGGACGGTTCCAAATAAGAAAGGAAATATTTATATCGCCGATCTAAGACTTATGGTCTACTCTTCACCTAAAGGCTTTATGCCATGTGCAGTTTATGCTCGTCGAGCGAGTAAACCTCTTGAAGCAACATACCCAAAAAATAGTTGGGAAGTTCTAGGAACAAACTTATCAGTAAAGAAAGGTGAAAACCTATGGGACTCTGACACATCAAGACTAATGCTAATGGATCAAAAAGATTTTAATTCACTAGGAATTGGTACTGACGATCTAATTGAGGCCTACATACAAACAATTCTAACAATTGTGGCCATTGATAAGATGGCAGAACAACTTATAAGTAAGAAAGGGACTTTCAGAACAAAACTTTTTAGAAGTTTAGATAATGATAACTCTCTCTTTAACGAGATCATGATCTCATAGCATAGGAAGTACAATGGGTGGAATACAAGTCATTAAGACCACTGAAGAAATTGATTTAAACTCTTTTGCAAAAGGTGAAGTACACCGTTTACAAATACACCTTTCAGATAACGCACTAGGAGTACCTTGGCGCGTGCCGATCATTATTATGAAAGGAATTGAGGATGGGCCAGTTGTTGGGATTACAGCAGCTGTTCACGGAAATGAACTAAATGGTATCTCAACAATTTTTAAAGTTATTGAAGAGATTGATCCGAAGAACTTGAAAGGAACTCTCATCATGGTTCCTATTAGTAACGTACCTGGTTACCTTACAAATCAGCGTCGCTTTATTGATAATGTTGACTTAAATCGTATTATGCCAGGTAAACTTACTGGGAACCCTAGTAATGTTTATGCTTACTACTTCACTCAAAAAATTGTTTCGAAGTTTGACTACCTACTCGATCTTCATACAGCAAGTCATGGCCGTGTGAACAGTCTTTACTTAAGGGCCGATCTTGAAAAAGAAGAAACAAGAACCCTGGCCTTCTTGCAAAACCCACAAATTATTGTTCAAAAATATGATGAAGAAGGAACACTAAGAGCATGGGCAAATGAACAAGGTATTCATGCTATTACTGTTGAAATCGGTAATCCAAATGCTTTCCAACATGCTCTAATTGATGAAACTCTCGATGGAATTAAGAACACACTTCGCTACTTCTCTATGATTGAAGGCGATGTGAAAGATATGATTACTGATGCAACAATTTGTGACCATTCTTACTGGATTTATTCAACAAAAGGTGGAATTGTTGATGTCCTTCCAAAACTTACTCATCGAGTGCAAAAAGGCGAAGTCATCGCAAAAGTTTACGATGTCTTTGGACAAGTTAAAGAAGTCATTTGTGCTGACCGTTCTGGAGTTGTTATTGGAAAGAATGTTAGACCTAACTGCGAGGCCGGACAACGTATTGTGCACCTTGGAGTAGACCTAAAAGAAGCATTACCGGAAGAAATTCCTGGCCACGATGATTTTGAAATTTCAGAGAAATAAAAAAAACCAAGGGGGATTCAATCCCCCTTTTTTTATAAATTCACATTAAGTGTTAGTCCAACATTTGTGCGATCGGCACGAATATCTTCTGCAATGAAGCGAATATTAGGCGCAATTGAGATATCGCGATTAAAGAAGTATGTAGCTGCAATAGTTTGTTGAAGAACGCGCTTTTCAAGTTTACTCTCACGTCTTAGTGTATAGCGAGAGAAGATATCTGAAATAAGTCTTAAAGAAATATTGCGCTTCAAGTACATTTCAGTTGATAAACTTATCTGATACTCTCTTTCTCTTTGATATGGAAGAAGCGAGATATCAAAACCCATATACTTTGTCGTCGACTTATCAAAGAAGTACTGAGTCAAAGTGGCAGTTGCCGCAATATAAGCGAATTTAGAAATACGGTACGCCATTGCTTGTGAAAAAGCGGCAGCAGAATGATAACCATAATCTTTTTCTGTTCCACGAGTTACATACTGATACTTTAGAAATGAAACATTTTGTAATTCACCAATTGTGTATGTTTTAAAGTATGAAAGAACAGGATTATCAATATCAAGCTCTTGTGAGTTGTCATCAAATTCTTTTTGAATAGAAGCTGTCGATGCCGTGTGGTTTGAATGAAATGGCGTTGCCATATACATTCCAGCTTGAAGAGAAATATTATCTGATTTCGTGAGGCGATATTTAGCACCAAAGACACCAGATATATTTGTCAAAGAAGGATTACCTTCTGCATTCTTAATATTAGGTCTTTCTGCACTTGTTAAGTCATTAATTGCACCACCTTTGTAAGCAAAAGTTGAGTAAAATGACCAACGCTTAAGAGAGCCCGACAAAGTCTTTAAAGTTGGGTTTTCGATAACTTCTTCTTTTGTATTAAAAGATTCGGCCTTTTTTACTTCTGCCTTTGACTCATTTGCCGGGGCAGCAGATATAGTAATTGAAAGTATTGAGAAAAATAGTAACGTTACTAGCTTCATTGTCTCTCCGTTAGTTAAAAAAGCTTAAAAAGCTTTCGCTATTATTTGTAGTTTTGTATTTAGTTTCGCCAACGAGGTCATTAGCAATCATGGCCGAGCGCCAAGACATTAAACTTGTTTGTGGATCTGCTACACCATGGCCATGGCGACTAAAATTCATTGAATAGATCTTCCCGTTTTCAATCGTAGTCTGGATGCTATAATCCTGTCCTACAATTATGCGCCCCTTAGAATCCTTTGTAATCTTATCCGCAATTCCATCCAGAAAACTAGGTAGAACACTTTTAAAACCTGTCGCCAAGATAACAATATCGGCATCGATAAATTCTTCGTTTTGATTAAGTAAATTATCAACGACTAATTTATATGATTCTCCTTGTTTCTCAATCGCCTTAAGCCAGCGCATTGGAGAAATTGTATAATCAGGAAGTTTCTTTAAATAGAATCGGTCAAGATATAGTTCATTATACATTTCTTGTAAGTATTGAGGAGTGTTACCATCACTAGCTAATAGCTGGCTTTGAGTATATGAATCTTTTTGCTCTTGAGATAGAGAGTGAAAATTAAGTACAAATTCAGGTGTAAATATTTCATTTGTAAATGGAGCTTCATCAAGTGGTTGTAAATTATGTCTTCCGCTTAACAAGGTAACCTTCTCTACTTTTCCCCACATTCCATTAAGAGCATTTCTAAATGTTTCGACTCCCGTCTGTCCCCCACCGATAACAACAACTTTCTTACCTTTAAGATCAAGTTTCTTCATTTGCTTAGACTTAGCGTGAAAAAGAGTCTCAGACAGGAATGGCCTTGCACATTCTGGTATATTTTTAGTTGGGCCAGAAGCGACACAAATATTTTTCGTAAAGTAACTCCCACCTTCCTTAATCACCTCAAATTTTTCACCATCGTGCTTTATATCAATTACCTTAGAGTCGAAATCAATATCATCGCAAAGTTGTTTTGAAACCCACTTGCAATAGTCTTGAAACTCATAACGGTTAATCGCCTTACGATCCGTATTTAAGAAGTGATAAAATTGTCCATTTTCAACTAAGTAATTTAGAAAACTAAAGATACTTTTAGGATCAACAGGAGTGACAAGATCCTTTAAGAAAGAAGTTTGCATCATCGCATCACCAAACATCAACTCAGGATGCCAACTAAATTCTGGTTTGTTATCTAAGAATTTACTATTAATTTCACTTAAAGGATTTAAAAGAGCTGCTAAACTCAAATTAAACGGTCCTAAACCGATTCCAACAATGTCATATATATTCTGCATTTAACTACCTCAACTCAACCCTAACTATTTTTAACAAGAGGATTTTTAATATTACTTCCAAGCATTGGTTTAAGCCTTTCCCCTGTTTCGCTGTAACCAGCTACAAAGCGAACAGTATTAACCAATACCTTTTCAAATTCATTTCTTAATAAATTAACCTTACCAACAGGAGAACAATCGACTTGATAGTTTGCTACAACTTCACCAAGTAAGTGATAAAAGTCCTTTTCTTTAAAACCTAGACATTCTTCAACTACTCTCGAGAAGTAGCGTAAGACTGTGATAAAGTGTCCTGTGATAAGATCGTGAATCAAATACTCTGGTGGTAACTTATCAAGCTCAACACCAAAATCAGCTTCGCTATGCTTTGAATCAGATGCCATTCTAAAGTCACCATGAAAGTCTTTAATAATAAGTTTATTAGGCCTTGCACCTTTAAGAGTCAGTATCGTATTTTGTCCGTGAGCAACAAGGCCCAATCCATGTTCTACTTGTAAGTGATAAAGAGGAATGACAACAACTTCAAAGTATTCTTTTAACCATTCCTTAGTACCTAGCCCCGATAATTTAATATATTCACTAACAAGAGATTGGTTATCTTTAGTGAATAATAGTGCCGCTGTAGGAATTGCGAGCTCATCATCAGCAATCTTATTCTCTACACTTTCTCGCCATACACACCCAAGTAATTCCTTATAGCGATATGAGCCACCGTCGATACGGTTAAACTCAGGTAGCGGACAGCTCATTGCTGCAACTTCTTTTAATATATCGACCTTATCAGCAAGAAAGCTATCTGACTTAATGATGCTCTCAACCTTCTGTGATAAAAGATGACCTTTTGAGATATATTTTTGAGGAATTCCTCTAACACTAGATGTATTTAAAATTGAAATTGCGACTTTTAAGTCAAATTTACTCTCACGAGAATTAGAAGATAAGGTTCTAATAGAAACCTGTGGAGTATATTCTCTTCCCATGATTCCAAGTGGTATAAGCGCATTTTGATAAATTAAGTGTGCAAATTGAACACTTATATATTTACTCCACTGCCAAGGATGTACAGGGATGAAAACAAAATCATCACTATTTGCGCCAGTTTCATGAACTAGCCCTTTAGCAAATTCAACTTCGCTGATCGACAGGGAGTCTTTATAGAGATCATTTAGATTTAATTGTTCTTGATCAAGGCCTAATTCAAGATACTCTTTTTTTATTGCACACCAATGTAGCTTGTAGCTGTTTCGTGTTTCTGGTGCATATTTTAAGAGTTCATCACTTCCCCATCCGAGGCGTCCCTTATTCATAATAACTTTTGGGTGCCCTGAAAGAATTTGATCAATTTTATTAAAATTAAACTGTGCAATCTCATTAAGAGAAAGATTCTCTAGAGAGTGATAATGAAGGATATCTCCATAAATAGTCTGATTACCTTCTTCGATAAATTGTGCCAATGTTTCATCACTCATCTTTGTAAGGTATTGAGTCTCGTAGAAGAAATCTGCCAGAGTAAACTCCACGATAACCTTTTCACCACTTACTTTATGAAAAGTACTTTTATCAATTTGAAGGTTTCCCCATGCACCAATACGGCCATGAAAACTATAATAGATGCTATCATTTATCCTAAAATAAAAACGATCATCAATAAACTCAACATTAAATAGTTCTTCAAACTGAAGTTCTTCAATGGCCTTAATGATTAGGTTTTTATGTAATTCATAGAATAGCTGAGTATTGATCATGATTGAACCTCGCGCAAAAACCTTGTACGATCAGCTTCTAAGAGATTTGATGTTTTATGTGGAAAATCAAAAACTCCTCTATGTTCCCATCCCGGAAGAAGCCTTGCTAAAGTTAAGACCTTCTTATTATCAACACGAGGCTCCCCCCACACCTTTTGAGTTCTTTCATCATCTTCAAATAAGAATTTAGTTAAATGAAAAATTGAATCAAAAACGGCACGAGTACCTAAGAACTTCTCTTCTCCAATTAAAATGTGGATTCCTCTATCATATAGTGAAGCATCACAATAAGGAGCAATCCTATCATCAAAGCTCCAATAAACTTCGAAGTATCCAGCTTGTTCTCCATCGATATCCACAATCATTGGAAGTTGGTATGGAGAATCTTTCAGGCCCTGTACATAAGCTCTTAGTTCCTCTATCGACTTATTCATTTCCCAAAATTCATAAACATACTTCTTATTATGCCATTCATGAAACTTTGCAAGATCTTCATTCAAATCAAATGCACGAAGAGTTATCTCGTGATTATGCTTAGATTTTGCACGATAAAGTTCGCCTTCATAGACACGAGGTTTTCTTAGAAGAGTACTAATAGGATTAGGTATTTTATTATATATATCCCAAGGGTTTTCAATTGTATTTTCGTTAATATTGCTTACACAACATCTGAAATTCCCTTTTTGATAGAGAAAGTCACTGTTAATCAAATAATTTAGAAATGTTGATTTATGATGCGCTTTAAAAATAAAATTTCTAAATTGTCCTAAATGAAATAGCTCGGCCTTAGCATCACCATTTGCAAGCGAGATAATGGTATTAAATACTGAGTTGATAATTAAGTAGTATGTATATACTTTGTTAACATCATCAGGTGAAAGAATATTTCCCTTTGTGCCACTAATAAATTCATACTTAGAACCAAATTTTTCCACACTCTTTGTTGTAAATCCAGTCCCCTGACAATCACGGTATATTGTCCCAACAGGTAACCCATCTTTCATTTTTAGGATGATATTTTGCATATGAGCACCTAGAAGAATTCCGTGCTCTTCAGAAAGAGTAATAAACTCCCCTATGACATTTTCAAGAAAGGCTTCAAACCAGTACTTTCTTGCTAAAAAGATATTCCCGCAAGCCTTCTTTGCATTTCCCTCTACTAAGCTTAAAAGATGTGACTTTCCTGTATAAGGATTCTCTTCAGCAAGGCTACCTAGTAGAAAACAATTATCTGTCTCAAAATTTTCACGTAACTGAATTGTCGATTCAATAATAGCATTACCATCTTGTCCCTTAAGAGCAACATAGAATGGTTCATAAAGAATATGAAATTTATCACTAAAGTTTGCGACCCCTTCATTTTTGAATACAGTTTCCATCTGCATTCCACGAATAGCTTCTTCTGGTTGAAGATGCCTAATCGAGTTTGTTAGCTTTACATCCATTGAATACTTAACTAAGAAAGGTGCTCCATATGAATATAGAGACCTAAGGGAAGAAAGTGCATACCAATCATTAACACCACTTGCAACTTCCACTATGCCATTAACTAATTCTTTCTCTTTTAAACGACGCCACTGCCAAGGATGCATTGGAATATAGACGAAAGAGTCATCGATATCTTCTAAATCAAATTGAGCAAGCTTATTCATAGCTGTAGAAACTGCAAATAGCTCTGCATTAGTATGGATTGATTCTTCTCTACACTTTATCCAGATCAACTTAAATCCATTAGAGAATTCAGGTGAATAAAGCTTGAGATCCTCTTCACTCATTCCCTTTTTACATTTAGGATAAGGGTGAAATGGATGTCCAAGAAGCATCTTTTGTTCACTAGTAAGGTAGCTATCAATATTCACTTGTGGATTATATTTAAGAATCAACTCGATATTATCGCGAGAGTTAATTATATTTTCGATAAAAGTAGAATCAACATTAGAAAAATTAGGCACTAAGTGAACAAGCATCTCATCAAAAGTGAGCTTTGTTTTATTGAAGTAAATATCACCAGTATAACGATGCCCACCGAGAGGAGAATATGACTCAAGTTCAAAAACAAGATCACCAATCAATACATCACTATTTTCAACATCAACTTTAACAAGATTATCTTCTGAATAATCTCTTATCATTGAGTTAACTAATGCACGAATACTATATTTATCAGCAAGCTGCCTATAATTTATATTAACCATTAGTCGCTCCGCTTAGTTCTTCGCTCGTATCTGAAGTACTGTATTTGAAACTTATTGAGATCGCCCCTACTACTAAGGCCACAAATAGAAAAAGAATATAATTTGTAAAGTTGTACTTAATAATTACACCTGACATTATCGCTCCAAGAGCGTTGCCTAGGGTTTGATAAAAACTGATCTCACTGGCAACAATCTGCTTTGGAGAACTAGGGTTCAAGTTATAAATATGTCCCATATATAAAATTGGAATAATAGCAGCTCCAAATGAGAATAGAAGGATGAATCCGTAAAGTGTTTCTAAGCTATTTACTCTAGAGAATGAGTAGAAACTAAATAAAAGAGAAACAATTGCCAAAGTAGAGAATATTTTAGAGTTAATAAGTTTTAACTTCTTTAAAATTAACTGTGTAAGAATTATGACAAGAGATGCAAGAGTTAGTAGCCAATAGATAGTAGCTGATTGCTTAATTTGGCCGATTAATATGTCTCCAACCACACTCGTGATACTAGTGTGAAAAAATGAAGTCATAAATGTATAAATCAATGGAATAAAAAGAAGTGGCATTATCAATTGCTTAGTATCAGAATCTTTCTTTCCAGCGATAGTTTGAATTTCGTTGATTCCGCTCTTAAAATCAAATGGAATTGTTAAAAGAAGCATAACGATCAAAACCACTAAGCTCAAATTGAGATTAAATGCGAGAAGTCCACCTAGTACCAATCCAACAAGCCTTCCAGCATTTAGAAAAATAGTTGTTTCAAGAATACCACTATGAGTATCTTTGTATCGGCCAATCTTAACAATTTGAGAAAAAGGAATAATAGAGCTTGCACTCAATGCATAAATAATTCGAGATATAACAAAGAAAATGAGAGACAGCCTAACATTACCAGAAGTAAATGTTGCTAAAAGGGCCAGATTCGACATGAGCAATCCAAACTGAGCAATTCGATAGATAGTCTTGGCCTTAAGTTTAGAAAAAAGTGCGGCCCACTCCTTTGTCATAAAAAGAAAGAAGAAGATCGAAAACCCATAGATAATTATGATTGATGTAATATCAAGATTCGTTACCATAGCAATTTTCGGTATAAGACCAAGAAGTATAGTTTGGGCCGCACCAAAAACAAAACAAAGGCATGAGATGGCCTTAGTAAAATTGTCACTTATTTGAAGTTGAGAACTCAAGAGATACTCTCCTTCTGAATTCTCTTCTTTTTTCTTAGAGAAGAAATAAAAACTATCAAATCACGCCAAGAGAAAACTAAGTAGACTAAAAATAGTGCACTTAAAATCCATTTAAAATCAGAAGTAACAAAGAAAATGACAAAAACAAATAAGCTAGGAAGTAGAATCTCAGTAAACGAAATATTTACATCACTTATTAAATAACCATTATACTGCTCACTCCTTGCTACTAAGTATTTTTTTCTAAATAAGAAAATATAGATTCCACTAATTGGTATAAAAGAAGAAATAAGACCGAAAAGACTCCAAATAATCTTAAGAATGACTCCACCATAATCGCCAAAGTGCAGAGGTTCTGAAAGAATGAGAAGTTCTAAGTACCATGGTAACGTTACTGTGCGGTTTAACTTTCCTGTTATTCCATCAATATAAGCGATCTCGTGATGATGACTTTCATTTTCCATCAATACAACAAATTGATTTGGTACTGAGAATTCATTATCAGGAAAAGAAATAAAGTCATATTCTAAATGAGCAAGTTTTGATTCTAGTTCTTTTAAAATTATTGTGACCGATACATACTTTGCATTTTCGATGACAATTGCATTCTCTTGCTGGGCCTTTACATTTCCTCTTAAAAAGAGACCAATTAATGTACTATTGAATGCTAAGATCGCTCCAGTAAAAGTAACAATAAAAAGCCATGCAAGTGTTTTAACGCCGATTATTTTATGAAGACGCCCAAGCATAATTCGAGAGTTCATTGTTCTTACGTTACGGTAGAACTTATTTGCAATAAAAGCACCACTTAGAAGAGCAACGAGAAAGAACACTCCCATAAGCCCTATTAAAATTTTACCTTTTCCACCTAAGAGTAACTCACGATGTAGCTTTAAGACGAAATCAATAAAGACCGTAGGCTTGACTTGATTTGATGTCAGCACATTACCAGCAAGATCAAATTTTAATCTTGTTGCACCTTTAAACTTTTCAACACCTGGCTCTGTTATTCGTGCTTGAATATCACCATCATCACCTTTAAAAATTGAAAGTACTTTTTTATCTTTGTAAATTTCATTTTCATGTATGTAATTTTCAATTTTTGAAAGAGAGGATTGATCTGAAACAAAAGCGCTCTGCTGTTCTACCGAATGAACAGGAGATAATTCGTGACGCCAAACGAGAACAACTCCTGTTAAGCCTAACAAGAGAAAGTTAATCGCTAGGACTAAGCCTAGAATACGATGAATTTTTAAAAATTTTCTTACTAATGAACTCATAAAATTAAGTAAAAAGCAGGAACCTTATACTTTCTTACGAAAGAAAGGCCCTGCTTAATATCAAGGATTTTTTATAGTCTTTTATAAACCATAAAATCGATACCAATATGTGTTGCACCTTCGCCGCAAACTTCAGCTGCACCAGTTGCAGGAACCATAATTGTTGCGTGGTGAGGGTGTCCCCAGTATAGGTAATCATTGTTTGCAAGCTGAGCATCAAGAACTGCCTTACCTTCTGAACAATCTGCTGAAGCATCAACCTTAGAGAAAGCTCTTGAATCGACTAGGTCAATTGTAGAAGCTGCGTTGTCTGCAAATAGGATTGAAGAGTATGAACACTCAACACCATCTACATTCTCAAAAGTTGCCTTGATTAGAATATTATCTAGTGTGTAATCAGTTGAAAGCTTTTCAAATTTAACATTCATGTTGTTGTGAGAAGCGGGTGCATTTGTGTAGTCAGTAAATGCTGCACATACATAACCTTTATGCTGTGCAAGCCATCTCTCACCTTCAAGAACAAGGTCAGTGTTTGCGATAGCTGAAACTGATAGTAGTGATAATAAAGCTATAAGTGATTTTTTCATCATGTTTATTCTCCTTTAAGTTTATGAAGAATAAATATCTGAACGAGTTTGAGGTGTCAAACAATAATCTACATATTTAAACAAATGATTGCTAACAAAGACACTTTTTGAAATAAATACATGAAATTTGGTGGAAGTGGCCCTATTTGGAGACATCAACAGGGCCTCTTTGTTAGATTTAGCGAATTGGATCACGCCCTTCGATCTTACTAAGGATGCGAGTTTCGCCAGACTTTTTAAACTTTGATTTAAATGAATTAGAAGAATGAACAACTTCATTCTCTAGGTTACGATGAGAGCTCACCTCTTGTGAATCGTATTTATGTTCACAAAGGGATTCAGCTGTTGCCGAAAGGCTCACCATACTTGCACCAATAATTAGTGTCGTAAATAATGTATGAACTTTCATATCCATCTCCTTTGATGATTAATTATCCGTTAACTAATCTTCGCAAGAAATAGGATTAAAATAAAATACTGAGTCTTTATGGCGCCATAGACATTACCTATTAAACCATGAAATGGACTTAAGTCCATTTTTGACGAGGCCATAATAGCTCTTGATTCGATCATTTTGAAAATGGTGTGTTTCACTAATAAATGAGACTATTTTTTTTCGATTAAATGCCATTGCCCAATCATGTGCACTCATTCCAGAATCATTTATTTCGCAAAGCTTTGCTCCATATTGAATAAGTAATTTTACGATTTTTAAATCACCTTTTAAGCAAGCTAGCATCAATGCAGTATTGCCAAGGCCGTCTTTAGCGATTGGATTTGCTCCAGCGCTAAGTAGTGTATGACAAAAGTCAAAGTGACCACGTTGGGTAGCCTCTAAGAGTGGCGTATAACCTTTTTCATTTTTGACCTCTAAGTTACATTCTTCATTTGTGAGTAAGTAAATACTTAACTCACCTACATCACCACTTCGTGCCCAATCAAAAATTTTAGTCATAACTTCTCCTGATAGATAATTCTACGGAGAAGTCATCTCGTCTATAAAGTGAAGAAGGGATAAGATTAATTAAGCCCCTTAATTGTTATTTGCCTATTATTTATTGAATTAAGCTATATTGGTGCCGTACGCAAAAATCTTTCTTGTTGTATATTAAGATTTTATTAAGAATTTCATTGATCTTTTACATCAGTCTTTAGACAATATTAGTCTATAAAAACATACACATGGAGTGATTATGAAAAAGAACATTGCACTTGCAATCTTTATGCTAGGGCTGGGACTTTCAAACGCGCAAGCAGAAGAAAAGAAAACAACTACTGATAAAAAGGATATCGATGAAGAGATTACAAATGCTCGTATGAGAGCTGAATCTGGATCGAAATCTCCACTGAGCATGAGTCTCTCACTTGGTTACAATGGTGGATCTCTTGATGACCCATTTGGTAAAGAAAGACCAAATATTTATGCTGACCCAGAAAACGAAACTGAAACATCGATGAGTGGATCAATCTCTGGTCGTTATAGACTTTCTAAGAATGATTCTATTACAGTTGGTGCTGGTTACTCAGTTCTAACGCCATTTCACCACGCTAAAGGTGACATTTCTAACCCATACATTGGTTACTCTCGTGTTTACACAATCGCAGGTATCCAAACAATTACGTCAGCAGATTTAACTTTTGGTACAAAAGATTCATACAAGAATCAAAATCTAGATCAAATTCTAGGTGTATCTCAGTATATGATGAAAAAATTTGGAGACTCAGGTTGGACTCTTGGTGCAAGTGTTTCAGCAAGCTTTTACTTCTCTGGTGGTCTAGCTGACTCTAAGTACAGAGCTGACTTTCAAGCAAAAACAGGACAACCATTCTTAAAAGACTACCAGACAGAAATGGCAATTGGTCTTTACCCTCAACTTGAATACGTATTCAATGATACTTTCTCATTCAGAACAGTATTTGGTTACTTTAACTACCAAAAATCAAGAGGAAAAGATGCAAAACTTCTTAGAGCTTACGAATACCAATCAGTTGGTGTAGGTATCTCTGTTACTCGTGATATTTACCTTTACCCAAATATCCAATTCCTTGCTGATGACTTTGACAAAGACAAAACAAACTTCGGTTTCTCAGCAACAATTAACTTATTCTAAATTAAAGTTAATATACAGGCCCGGTTATCCGGGCCTTTTTTTTTGCTTAAATTCCAAAATCTCTCTATAATTTTAATATGGATGTTTTTAAAGGTTTAAAGAATACACATACTGAAATCAAACGAATCAATGGCTACCTCAAAGAAGTTGTTACATTCTTAGATGATACCGGTAAGCCAATTGGTCATGTTATCAATCCACTAATGGTTGAATTAAGACTACGTGATGTCTCACAAATTTTTGTAGGGGCCTTTCTTGTGGCCTCACCATTGTGTTTTACTGAAGAAGTATGGAATCTTAGTGTAAGTTTGAAGTTTGATAATATCTATTATCTACTAGCATCTTCAATTGTTATTGTTACTTGCTTTGTCTACTTTAACTTCTACCGATTTAAGCTTAAGGGAAATGTTGCAGAGTTTATTAAGAGAATTTTTGCGATTTACTTAATCACAACTTCCAGTGTTGTATTCATTCTATTTTTGATTGATAAATTTCCCGTAATGACCGATCCAATTCTAGCTTTTAAACGCACAGTAATTATTGCATTCCCAAGCATCTTTGGAGCGGCCATCACAGATTATTTGAAGTAATTAGAACTTAGTATCTTTTTGTCCACAGTGTGGCATATTTGATGCATATGGATTGTGAACTTTATCCTGTTTAGATGAGTTTTGTACCCACTTCTTCTTAACCATAGGACATGAGTAAGCATTATACTTCTCACCTACATCATATGTATTAATGATATGAATTAGTGCCATTGAAACTAAGTGGTAACTTTGATTGTTTTCAGCAGTTGTTTTTGAAGCTTGAATTTCAGAAAGCTTTGTTTTTGAAAAAGTTAGAAGCTTCTTAATTTTCTCATCACTAATCTTATCAATTGCTGTTGAAAGCTTCTTTGCAGCTTCCTCAACTTTTGCCCCATCGTATTCAAAGAAGCTTGCATGAAGTGTTTCATTTAATTCGAGAACTTTAACAACTTCTTTTTTTGTGTTTGGTGCCATCTCAATACGGCCAGCAGCAAATAAATTAAAAGCAATCATACTTACAATAATAAATTTATTCATGTGTTTCTCCTTTAAGGTTCTTTTGTTCAAAATATGAATATGTAATAGGAACAACAAATAATGTAATTAACTCAACAAGCATCCCTCCAAGCGTAGGAATGGCCATCGGCTTCATAACTTCGCTTCCTGTACTTGTCGACCACATAATAGGAACTAAGGCCACGACAGTCGTTGTCGTTGTCATAACAAGAGGTCTAATACGTCTAGAACCTGCATTGACGATTACTTCCTTAAGCTCACTCCAATTTCTTGGTTTAATTGTTTTAAACTCTTCTTGCAGATAGGTCATCATAACGACACCATCATCGACAGCAATACCAAATAAGGCAATAAAACCAACCCAAACGGCAACAGACGTATTAAAGCCTCCAATCCAAAGCAGAATTAGACCACCTGCAAATGCGATTGGAACGGCACTAAAAACAATTGCAGCATTACGTAGATTTTTAATCCCAAAATAAATAATGATTAAATTTATAACAAGCGCTAGAGGAACAAGAAGCATCAGTCGATTATTAGATCGTACCTGATTTTCATATTGCCCGGCCCAAACTAAAGAATATCCTTTAGGGAGTTCTACTTTTTCTTCTACCGCCTTCTTAGCTTCTTCCACAAAACCAATTAGATCACGATCTTGAACATTTAAAAGTACAAGTGAGCGCAGCATTCCATCTTCAGATTGAATCATAGCAGGACCAGTTACAACTTCAATCTTAGCAAGCTGTTCTAATGGAATATGCTGACCAAGTGGACTAGGTACAAGTACCTTCTTTAACTCGTCAATACGATCTCTTAGCTCTTTCTTATAACGTACGCGAATTGGAAATCTTTGTCTGCCATCATAAAATTGCCCGATCGTCATACCGCCGACTGCAGTTTGAAGAATTTTATTTATCGTTCCAGTATTAATCCCATAGCGACTTGCGGCCACACGATCAATATCAAATTCAATATAAGGTTTACCTGTGATCTGTTGTGCATAGACCCCACTTGCACCTTTGATGCCCTCAAGAACATGGCCAATTTCTTGTCCAATCTTTTCTAGCTTTTCGAGGTTATCCCCAAAGATTTTCACACCAATTTGCGTTTTAATTCCTGTAGAAATCATGGCGATTCTATTCTCAATTGGAAATAGCCACGCGTTTACAAGGCCAGGAACTTGTAGCTGTTGATCAAGCTCAGCCATAATATCGTAAATCGAAGTTCCACTTGGCCACTGATCTTGAGGGATAAGTTTTACAACTGTTTCAAACATTGCAACTGGAGCAGGATCGAGTGCCGTTTCAGCACGCCCTAGTTTTCCTATCGCACTCGCAACAAGAGGATGCTTAACTAGCTCCTTGTCTGTATAGGCCAAAAGCTCTCGTGCCTTTGTCATCCCAACATCAGCAGTAGTTACAGGCATATAAAGAATTTCCCCCTCATTAAGTGAAGGCATAAACTCTTTACCAAGTTGAGAATATGCAATTCCTCCGAGGATGAAAATTAGAGTTGGGAAAATTGCAAAGAACTTTCGATTATCCAGAAGCCAACTAAGCACTGGCTGATAAGTATTAATAATTTTTAAGCTGACAGGGTTTTTCTCTATCGGCTTAAGCTTTCCTTTTAAGAAGAAAACACTTAGGGCCGGAACAAGAATAATAGCAACCACAACAGAGCCAAACATTGCCAGTGTCTTTGCCCAAGCAAGTGGACCAAAGAGTTTCCCTTCACTTCCTTCTAATCCAAATACAGGTAAGAAAGTTACAATTGTTGTGGCAACAGCTGTTAAAATAGCTGGACCAACCTCACGGGCTGCCTTAACTACAATTTCAACACGCTCAGACTTAGAAAGATCTCGATCTTCACTTGCAAGGCTTGAATAGATATTTTCAGTCATGATAATACCCATATCCACCATTGAACCAATAGCAATAACAAGCCCAGATAAACTCATAACATTAGAGTCAATACCAATAAATTTCATGAGAATGAAACTTATACCAACACCAAATGGTAGAGTTAGCGATACTAAGATTGAAGATTTAAAGTGAAGTAAGAATAGTAAAATAACAATAACAGTTATCACAATCTCTTGCGCTAAGGCAGAATAAACTGTTCCAATTGTTCTTTCAATTACCTCTGTTCGGTCGTAGAAAGGACTAAAAATAACGCCTTTTGGAAGTCCGGCCTTAACAATTTCAATTTTCTCTTTTACATTATCAATGACTTCTTTTGGATTTTCTCCAAATCGCATTGTAACGATACCACCAACAGCTTCTGTTCCGTCTTTATCAAGTGCTCCACGACGAAAAGCAGGACCTGTACCAACACTTGCCATGTCTTTAATTCGAATAGGAGACTTATTCTTTACAGCAACGACAACATTTTCAATATCTGTAAGTGACTTGAAGAATCCTTTACCACGAACAATAAATTCACGATCACCATCTTCAATAACTTCTGCTCCAACATCAATATTACTATCTTGAATAGCTTGAATAATAGATGTCAGATGAATGTCATAGGCAATAAGTTTATTAGGATCAACATCGATTTGATACTCTTTAACAAATCCACCAATACTTGCGACTTCACTTACTCCCTCCACACTTTGAAGAAGATAACGAACGTAGAAGTCTTGTAATGTTCTCAACTCTTCTAATGACAACGGCTTTTCATTATCTGAAGCGTTCTCGAGTGTATACATATAAACTTGGCCAAGACCTGTTGCATCCGGTCCCATTGCAGGATTTACGCCTTCAGGTAGTTCATTCTTTGCACTTGTAAGCTTTTCTAAAACACGAGATCTCGACCAGTAAAAATCAACATCATCATTAAAAATGACATAAATCGTAGAGAAACCGAATGCAGAAGTTCCGCGAATATTTTTAACTCCAGGAATTCCCTGAAGAAGAACACTTAAAGGATAAGTAATTTGTTCTTCAATATCCTTAGGTGATCTTCCTGCCCAATTTGTGAAAACAATTTGCTGATTTTCTCCAATATCTGGAATTGCATCAATTCGTGCTGTCGATAAGCTAAAGACAGAAAGTAGTGCAACTAAGATAAAGATTAGTACTACAGTGACACGATTTCGAATGGATAATTCAATAATATTCTTAATCATTAGTATGCCCTTGATGAGGATCAGATGTACTCATATCCTCATATCCACCAAAAAGTTGTGCTTGAGCATCAAGAAGAAAGTTTCCTTCGATAACAACTTGATCCCCATCTTTAAGTCCCTCTTTAACCTCAACATAGCCTTCTGACTCATGCCCCGTTTTAATAACGATTGACTTAAACTCTTTATCACTAACCTTTACCCATGCAACTTTTCTCTTTCCAGTATCAATAACAGCAGATCGTGGAATTACGAGAGGCATTCCCTCTAATTCAAAAGTAATTTGAGCATTTGCAACCATTCCAGGCTTTAGTTTCCCTTCCTCATTTTGAATCGTAGCGCGAACCTTTAATGTTCGAGACTGCTGATCAAGAACAGGGCTAATAAAATCCACCTCACCCTTTGTCGTCTTTCCAGGGATTGCAATAAATTCTAATTCAACAGTTTGACCTAATTGTACTAGGGCAGAATCCTGCTCATAGACATCGAGTTCGACCCAAACATCACTTAGGTTTGAAAGTTCAAAGAAGTTTTGTCCTTCTTTAAAATATGTACCAACTGTAGCACTTCTTTTTTGTACAATTCCTGTAGCAGGCGAATAGATTGTGATCTTATTCGGAACAGCACCAGACTTTGCCCATGCTTCATATTGTTCTTTTTTTATCCCCCACAGCTCAAGTCTTTCCTGACTTTGTAAATAAAGATCACGGAACTCACGTCCTTTATTCTTTAAGTATGTCTTTCGAGCTAGAATGTATTCTTCTCCTGCTGAAATTAATTTTGGACTGTAAATATCAACAACTGGATCACCTGTTTTAACAAAACTTCCTGTTGATTTCACATATACTTTCTCAACACGGCCATCGATTCTTGCCGGTATATTACTTTCCTTTTCTTCTGATTGGAGTACTTGACCTAGAAGTCTAATTTTCTTAGTCATCTTCATTGTCGTTACAGGAAAGTAAGATGGATTAAAATGTTTTAGTTGAGACTTTCTAAGTTTCACACTAGCAACAACTTTAGAAGCATTCTCTTTTTGTGTATTAACTTTAACCATTGGAGACCCATCCATTGGACAGACATCTTCTTTCTCACTTGTTACATCTGGAAAGTCCTTACAACGCCAAAGATCCTTTTTTGGTTCATTTTGTGTCATGGCAGAATGGTCATGATCATCTTCAACTTCAACTTTAGTTAAGTTCATATGACAGATTGGACACTTTCCAGGCTTATCTTCCTTAATCTGTGGGTGCATTGAGCATGTATAATAAGTTTTAACCTTAGATTCACTATGTGTACTAGTTTCCTCTTTCGGCGAACAAGCAACAAATCCTAAAAGTGTTGTGAAAGTAATAATTTTAAGTAATTTATTCATAGAGAGACTCTCCAAGAGTGTATTTATAATCAACTTTAGAAGTTGCTAATTGTGCTTCTAGCATGACTTTTTTTAATAAAATTGTTTGCAGTCGCAATTCACTCTGCAAAAGCTCTACATATGAGCTATTGCCACGACCGTAAGATTTTGAAGTGATTGATCGCGAGTTTTTAGCGAAGTTTACAGACTTCTTAGTAATAATTTGTAACTCCGCTTTTAATTTCTCAATATCATCTTTAATAATATTTAAATCACGATTCTTCTTAAGCTTGTAATCTTCCAATTTCTTGATTGCGGCATAGCGATTTGCAACAGCTGCACCTTTTCCACCACTTTTGTCATCTGAAACCGGAATAGGAAATGTTATTTGTGCTCCAACGAAGTCACCATTCTTATCTATTTCATCTGAACGAAATGTATAACCTAAAGAGACTGTAATATCTGGAATATAAGCAAGATTAGCTTGTTCAACAGCAAACTCTCCTGCGATCTTTCCTTCTTCGAGGGCCTTAAGACGATTATCTTTTATATCCTCTTTCATAGACTTATCTAATAAACTCCAAGGAACACTTTTGTAATCAAAGCTAGTAGCACGATCTCCAAGTAAGTATTTGAGCTGTGCCTTATTCTGTTTTAATTCGAAAGTCTTATTACTTAGTTCACTTTCAATTTCTGACTTTCTAATTTGAATATCAAGTAGAGCTTGCTGAGTAATGCGTCCATTTGAATAGAGCTTCTTACTTACTTTCAGAATATTATTAATCCATGCTATGTTTTCTTTTAAAATGAATAGCTCGCTTTCAATTTTACGATTCCCAATAACATTTCCCCATAGGGCCTTAACAAGTGCTTGCTCATAATCAAGTGCAGAAAAATTCATGGCCCTTGCTTGAGCATTCATACTTTCAGATGCTTTGCCGTACTTGTTGGAAAGAGCAATCTTCTGAGAAATACCTAGCTCTAGGCCAGTCATTGGAGTTTGGTTGTAATCGAGAGTCTCCACCGGAAAGTTCTTAGCAGCAACCTTAAACATTGGGTCTCCCCAAGAACTTTTTTGTTTTGAAGACTCAACTAGAGATTTAGCACTTCCCTTAATGGCCTCAACACTATTGTGATTAGCTAATTCTCCAACGGCTTGCTTAAAGCTGAAGGCCATGGTGCTAGTAGAAATACAAATGATTAAAGCAGACTTAAACATAATAAAACCTATGACTTTGCTGATTTTTTTAGAAGTTCCATGATCTCACTGATTTTTTCTTCAGAATCCTTTTCAGAACCTGATTTGATGGCCTTCATAACACAACTATTCAAATGTGATTCTAGAATCACATGTTCAAGCCCCTTTAGAGCACTTCTTATGGATTTAATCTGAGTAAGAATATCAACACAATACTTACCATCTTCAATCATATTCTTAATTCCACGAACTTGACCTTCAATACGATTAACTCTTGTTAATGTTGATTTGTGATCTGGGTGCTTACTCATATTAATTTCCTTATTCTTAAACTATTTGAAACAACTGAAATACTACTTAGTCCCATGGCAACACTTGCAAGTACTGGAGGCATTGTCGGCCCACCGAAGATAACAAGCACACCAGCGGCAATTGGAATTAGTAATGTATTATAAATCATTGATAAGAAGAGATTTTGCTTGATGATCTTCATTGTCCCTTTAGCAAGTTCAATGAATTCAACTGCCTTGGCTATATCACCTTTAACAATCGTCACATCTGATGCACTAATAGCAACATCAGTTCCAGTTCCCATTGCCATTGAAAGATTTGCCTTTGCGAGAGCTGGCGCATCGTTAATTCCATCACCAATCATAGCAACCTTACGTCCTTCTTTTTGTAGACGCTCAATTTGAGAAGCTTTTCCAAGAGGCAGTGCTCTAGCGATAAAGTGATCAACACCCACTTCTTCACTAACACTTTTTGCAACGATTTCGTTATCACCAGTAATCATCCAAGTCTCAATTCCAAGAGATTTGAAATGATCGATGGCCTCTTTCGCACTAGGCTTAATCTCATCACCTACAATCAGTGTAGCAACATGTTCTTTATTTCGAGCAACAAAGATGAAACTTCCGATCTTATCCGATTCCAAATCAACATCGCGTTTGATTCTTAAATCATCTAAGAGCGACTCGTTTCCAATTTGGTATTCGATATCGTCGATATCAGCGATAATTCCCTTACCTTTTATAACTTCAAAACCATCTGGTTCATTTAAGTTAACACCTTTTTCTTTTGCAAAATTTAAAACGGCCTTTGCAAGAGGGTGCTCTGAAAATTGCTCAATAGAAGCAAGGTGAGCAAGAATTTGTTTTTCATCCTCCCCTTCTTTATAAAGTGAATCAATAACACTTGGGCGTCCAAATGTAATTGTCCCTGTTTTATCAAAGATCACTGTATCAATTTCAACGGCCTTCTCAATCACTTCTCCTCCACCAATAAGGAGACCTTTTAAAGAGGCTCGACCAGTTGAAACAACAACAGCAGTAGGTGTTGCGAGTCCAAGAGCACAAGGACAGGCAATAACAAGAACTGCAATAAAATTAGAAATTGAATTCCCCCATCTTGGCTCTCCTCCATAGAAGTACCAAGCAAGAAAAGTCACAACAGCTATAACAATAACCACTGGAGTGAAGACTCCACTAATTTTATCTGCATATTTTTGAATATTTGGTTTAGAAGACTGGGCCTCTTCAACGAACTTGATAATTTGAGAAAGGAAAGTATCACTACCAACTTTTGTGGCCTTATAATCAATAACGTGATCACCATTGATTGTTCCAGCAAAGACTTGCTCCCCCTCTCCTTTAGTGACAGGTAGAGGTTCTCCAGAAATCATCGATTCATCAATAGCACTACTACCTTTAATGATCTTCCCATCAACTGCAAATTTCTCACCAGGACGAACTCTTAAAGTATCCCCAGCCTGAACTTCACTGATAGCAACTTCCACAAATGAGTCACCTTTTAAGATCGTCGCTTTTTTTGCTGACAATTTAAAGAGATCATTAAGGGCCTCTTTCGTTTTCTTCTTCGCTCTTTCTTCAAAGTACTGTCCTAAGAAAACAAATGAAGTAATGAATCCAACGGCTTCAAAATAGACTCTAGTTGTTAAGCCTAGTTCAACACTTAAATTTGTAAATACTGTGATAAAAACACTATAAAGAAAAGCCGCTGTTGTCCCTAATCCAATAAGGGTATTCATATTGGAGCGACCACTTTTTAGAAATTGTAGAAGTGAGCGTTGGAATTTTAAACCAATCCATGCCCAAATTGGAGTCGTTAAAACTAGCTGAATATACCAATTAGCTTTTTTACTTGGCCATCCTTTAAGTGGTCCCATCTCAAACATAAAGACCGCAATAGCAAGAGTCATCCCAATCACAAACTTATGGAAATTATCCTTTTCAATTGATTTTACAGGAGCTGACTCACTTAGCATCTCTTCTTCGGATTGAATTGTATAACCAAGTTCAACAATTTTATTTTCAATATCATCTAAGACATTCTTATTCTCAAATTCAAAGTGACCACTTTCAATTGCATAATTTACACTTGAAAGTTTAACTCCATCAATTTTTGAAACTTCACTTTCAATAGAAGCTGCACAACTTGCACAGCTCATACCTGAAATTTTTAAGTTTACACTATTTTGTGTTTCCACTCAGTCTCCTAAGCCTCAAGTTTTTTCATGCTTGTTACAGGAAATCCGATTTCCCCTAGCATTGACTTGATTTGCATATTTGAAAAACCTTGCTCTCCACTAACAAGAACTTCCTGGTTTTCGATATCAACATTTATATTTGTCACTCCTGTAAGCTCCTTTAGTTGCTTTTCAACCTTACCTACACATCCCCCACACTTAATTCCACTGACAACAAATTTAACTGTTTTCACTTCATCTCTCCTCTCTAAGAATAACTAAAACCATATACCCCTATAGGGTATATTAAAATATTACGCCTCTCCTAAAAATAAAGCAATTAAAGATTGGTTAATTGACATAGAAATGACAAAGGCCCTAAGAAAAGGGCCCTAAGTGACTGAATTAATTTATATCTAAATAGTTATTTCTGACTCGGTAATTTGGGGCCAACAAAACGATCATCATTATAGACCATATCAACACTTGAAGGGCCTCGTAATTCATCAACGGTTTTATGGGCCAATAATGCTACGATCATCTCATCTGGTTTCATTTGATTAAAAATATGTCCAATAATTGATTTTCTGAGCTTGTCATCATCTTCACAACAAATAAGCTCTCTAATACTAGGTCCTGCTACTTCATTCGACTTTACCTCTATCACTGTTTCCTCTTGTATGGGGCCGACAAATTCTTGTCCAAACTCCTGAACTTCAAGACAGCGAACTTGTGCAACTTCACCACAGCGAAGTAAATTATCCAATTGCGAGTCCTGTGCGAAACTAATTGACGAATATGCCAGTGCAAAATAGAGAATACCGAATTTAATCAAGATCATGCTTCCTCCTGGCCAACGTACAACATTCAAGTTAGCAAGATGATCAATAATGTATATTGTAACCTTCTTTTGAAAATCAATAAGATAAGATTCTAAGTTACTGAAATCTCAATACTAACGTTAACATGTTAACAATAATTTTTGACTAGTTTTTCGGGCAAAGAGGCATGTCAGGATCTTTCTGACAGAGGTAGGCCTTGAGAATCTCATTCTCTTCTTTTAGAGTTTCAACTTGCTCTTCTAAGGATGCTACTCGACGAGAAATCCCTTCTTGCATAAGATTTAGCATACGCTTATTTTCTTCAATCTGACTTTGCTGCTCTTTTGTCGCATTAATAAGGGCCAAGAAGATTGGATCGTTATCAACTGTTAGATAATCATCAGTTGTCGTTCTAACTGCTTCAGGAATCACTTTTTGAATCTCTTGTGCAATGAAACCAGAGTGCTCCCTTTCGTTTAAAATTCCAAGAGCGTTATCTTCTTTGTAACGATACTTTATTGTATCAATACCCATAATAGCATCTAGGCCGTAGCTAAACTCACCAGTGATATCTTTTAAGCGTGCATCAGAGTATGTGGCCCAAGAACCACCACCTGGTTTTGCGGCCGTTCCGTTAACAACAAGTCTTTCTCCGGCTTCGGCCAATTGAACACTTGCAGACGTACCAATTGCAACCCCACGATAGTGAGTGCTATCACCAACATCTGGTTGAAGATGAAGTGTTGAAAAGTAGCCGCCATACGTGTCCGTTGTAGTATGTCTAGCGAGGATCCACGCCCTTCTTCCGTTTAAATCGCCATTAGTCCCGATCTCAACGGCGTTATTACTATTAGAAAATTTCGCAACAATATTACCTTGGGCAATACTAGTTGGATATGAAGCAGTATTGTCTCCTGCGTGAGCATGCATCGTGGCCGCAGGGTTTGTCGTTCCCACTCCTAGCTTTCTTGACGAGCTTAGAGTCATTGCATAGATATCATCAAACTGAGAAGTCGCATCTTTTGAACCATCATCATCTGTATCAAAAGTGAAATATAGCTTCCCTTCATCTAGTCCAAGCCTAAAGTCATCTGCATTAACCGAATTATCTTCAAGAACAAGTCCTGGCCTATAGGCAAAAATTTTAACATCTGATGTATTATTGGCCGCCGTAGCATCTTCAAAAAGCGCCATTGAACTTCCATTATCAGAAACGCGTCTTACTTCAAATTTTGAACTTGGTGTCACTGTTCCGACTCCAACGTTTGCAGATTCACTTATATAAAAATCTGGATCAGCATCGCCAAAAGTTGCAGCATTGGCCTTAAGTCCCAGTCCTTTACTTTGACCTGATTGAATGAGTCCTGCACCATTTCCACCATTAAGACTTACATCAAGTCCCATATATAAACCTTGATTATTATCTCTTACAGAAATAAATTTATCATTTAAGCTACCATCTCCAAAAAGTGCAACATTACCGTTAGTTCCAACATCTAGAGTTGTACGTGGTATCGTTTTCCCAATCCCAACATTACCAATGACAGGATTTAAAAGAAGGTCGTGAACTGCTGCCCCTGAAGATTGAGTTTGAATAATCTTCTTTCCGGCAGAATCGATATAAACATCAAGGTACTCATCATTTGTCCCATCACTATTCTTATCAGCGATTAGTCGAATACCTTCATAATTATCAGCGACTCCACTTTGCTGAATTGAAAGACGAGCAGAAGGAGCAGTGGTTCCCATTCCAATCTTTCCTGATGCATGATCCACAACAAGACTCTTACTACCCGCAAGATCTTCTTTTTGCCCCGAAAATATTTTTACATTTCTAAGATTTGAATTTGCTCTGATTTTAAAATTAGCAAGTGGTAGGCCTCCTGTATCAACTGCACCACTGGCCTTAGTGAAAGCGCCATTAGGCTTAGTAATTTTCCAAGTGATGATATTATTAGTAATATTCACATGGCCTTTTAAGCCCTTCTGTCCAGAGACATAAGTGTGACCAACATTTCCAAGCACTGTAGAAACACCTGCAATTGTCTTTCTAACCGTCTGCTCATTATCACCTTCATGTGAAACACGGTAATAGTTATTACTATCTAAACCAAATTGAAATGGATCTGAACCAGTACTGTCAAAGTCAAATGTAATATTGATTCCTGTGGCCGTTGCACCAGCGGAAAAATCGTAAGCAGTATCACTCCACTCACTTGCAGCAACAAGAAACATTGGATCAATTGATTGAACACTAGTTCCCTTAATTGTTCCCACGACATCAAGGGCAGTTATTGGTGATGAAGTTCCAATCCCTACTTTCCCACTTCTTTCAAATGTCATAATATGGTTATCAACAGTATCATCATTAGTTCCATAACGCATTTGCAGAGAGTGAACAGGAGTTGAGGTTGATTCAAGTTTATAGAATGAATCGGCTTCAAATGCACCTAGGTGCATAAGATTCTGTGTTCCACTATTTGTACGAGGTGCCCCAACTTGTACAGAAGGAGTTGCTGTACCACCAGTGTTTGCAGGACCTAAGATACTCTTACCATTGACATGAAGTTTTTCACTCGGAGTAGCTGTTCCGATACCAACATTACCTGAGTTATCAACTGTCATCTTAGTTGTGCCACCAGTTTGAAAATTGATCACTCCTGTTCCATTGACATCAGTATCAGCAGAGATTGTATTATCTGCAATATTAGAAGATGATGACGAGTTAACCCCAGTTAGACTTGAACCATCCCCTATAAAAGCTGTTGCTTTTACATTACCGCTAACTTCCAGTTTTTCACTTGGAGTCGTTGTTCCAAGACCGAGATTACCTGCTTTTGTATAATAAAGACTTCCACGAATTCGAGAGTACTCTTTAACATTTAAAACGGCTGTTAAGTCAACATCGTCTTCATTGATAAACTTAAAGGCATCAGCATCTGCTTGTGATCGAAAGCCTTGAAAACCAATATTATTAGCATGAAATGTACTATCCGCATCGTAGCGTAGTGCCCACCATGTCTCACCTTTATAAGTAATTTCAGCTAGAGCAATTTTTGCATCAACGCGATAAGCGTTTGTGATCTCTCCTACATCTGTATAAACAGATGATGTATCAATCACAACATCAACAAAGTAAGGACGAGGGATGGCCGTGGCACTTCCACGATGTCCGTAGATGCGTCCATAGACCTTGTCTTCACTAGATGACTTAGCAAGTAAGAAGTAAGAAAGATTAGTATAATCGTAATTAGCGTAAGTGACCTGCTCACTTGTATAAAAACCAGAAAACTCAGCATCACCATTAACTGATAATTTTGCAGTTGGTGCCGTTATACCAATTCCGACATTTCCTGTTTCATCAATTGTCATTCTCGTAATATTATTTGTTCTTAGTCCGTACTTATGATTAGTCATGGCACCAGAGAAGGCTTCTCCTGCGATACTTGTTCCCATTGCAAATTCAATATCATTTGCTACATCTCGACCACCATAGAATGCTCCACCACTTCCTTGAACCATAACCATTCGATCGGCCGCAATACCAACTGTTGCAGAAGCTTCAGGAGTAATCCCAGGCTCTTGAAATAAAGCGATAAAATCATTTCCGTCGACTGCATCATCAGCAACAACATGAAGTTTTCTTGTAGGACTTGCCGTCCCAATACCTACATTACCACCAGTGTATGAAATATCACTTCCACTAGTCGCCCACTGAGTCGCGCGATCATCAACATAAGTTTTAATCGAACTAACAGAAGGTGCTTGACCAGTTTCTGTTCCGGCCATTGAGTTAATCACAAGATTAGAGTTTGCTGCAATGGAAGTAGCATGAGCACTTAATTGCCCTTGAACTTTTCCAAATGCTTCTAAGATTGTATCTGTTGCCACAACACTTGAAGCGACTCCTATTGCATATCCAGTAAGTGCAACATCAAGAGCAGGGTTATAATTAATGATTGAATCCGCAAGCTTATCACCTGCTCCAACTTGAGCAATCTTGCCATTTGTTGTTCCCACATCAACTGCAAGAGTTCCAGTTGAAGTAATGGTTCCACCTGTAAGACCAGTTCCTGCTGCAACAGAAGTAACAGTTCCGCCACTTCCTGTCGGCCATGATGTACGACAATCACCACCAATACAAAGTTCTGTCCCTTTTACTCTACCAACAACTTCAAGCATCTCAGATGGATTGATTGTCCCAATACCAACACGCCCATTAGAATTTGTCGTTAGAACTTTACTCCATCCAGACCAAGTACCATTATAGCGATAACGTAAGTACATATCTGTACCATTGTAAGGAATCGCATATTGAGTCAGATTACCACTACCATTTTTTGTAATATATTCGTATGAGAATGTATGAAAATAATATGAAGGTCCTGGCCCATTTGGTGCATCCCCCATTAAAAGAGTGTTACCACTTCCAGGCCTTGCGTTACTAATATCATTCCAATCAAGAACTCCAGAAGTTGTTCTTGCACCAAAACCACCTGTAATTTGTCCATCAACTTCAAGTGCTGTTAATGGCGAGTTCGTTCCAATACCAACTCGTCCGCTATCAAAGTAGATATCACTTGCCGAATTAGTCCATTGAGATTGATTAACACCTGCAATCTCAGTTGTGACATAATTTTTCATGGCGGCCACAGAAGCAGCTTGCCCAGTCTCACTTCCCGCTGTCGAGTTAATAACGAGTGTTGAATTTGAGGCTATGGAAGATGCATGGGCATCAAGTTGTCCCTGTACTTTAGCAAATGCCTGTAAGATTGTATCTGTAGCTACAATACTTGAAGCAGCTCCTGTTACATATCCAGTCAAGGCAACATCAAGTGCAGGATTATAATTAATAATTGAATCCGCTAGCTTATCCCCTGCTCCAACTTGAGCAATCTTGCCATTTGTTGTTCCCACATCAACTGCAAGAGTTCCTGAAGAAGTGATCGTTCCACCTGTAAGTCCCGTGCCACCAGTTACAGAAGTTACAGTTCCAGCATTTCCAGTTGGCCAAGCTGTGCGACAGTCGGCCCCAATACAAACTCCTGTTGCTTTTATATTTCCTGCAACATCTAATTTTTGTGTTGGCACTAAAACACCAATACCTACTCGCCCTGCATTTGTAACTGCTAAACTTTCAATTTGAGTTGCATCCACATCACTTACAATTCTTAGTGAATGATAAGCATTATTGACGCCTTCGTTTGCAATAAGAAGACCCGACATATTAGAAAGATTTGTAAGACTTGAGATATCAGCATCAGTTGCACCAAAGCGCATGATATTTAAGTCATTGGCCGTCCCAACGACGTGTAGTGGCCCCATCGGAGTATTTGTTCCAACACCAACATAGCCAGTGTTAAAATAAATATCCAATCCCGAATCTGTCCATTGCGAAGAAGTGATCCCTCCAGTCTGAGAAGTCACATAAGTTTTAACAGCATTTACAGAAGGAGCAATTGTCGTTTGCACCCCACTCATATCATCGATCACTTTTGCATCAGCGAGATTCGTGGCCGTTGTATCAACATAATTCTTAATAATATTTTCAGTGGCAACCGCACCAGTCGTTCCAAGTGGGCCAGCACTATTAACAGTCAAACCAACATCACCTGGAGTTGCCCCGGCCTTGTTAATCTTTGACCAAGAAATCGCTGCGTTCGTATTGATATCAGCATCCACAATTAAGTTATCTTGAATATCACTTGCCGTTGTTGAAGGTGGTGTTGTTGTACCACTAGTAACACGTCCATAGTCGTCAACAGTTACTGAATAATATGTATCCCCTGTCACAACAGTTGGAAGACCAATCACTCCAGCATTATTAACAAGAGTAGAATCAACACTTACAGAAGCAGTTTGATCCACACACACAAATTCATTTAAATTATTAATTGAAACAACTTGTCCATCTGAACACGTACTTTTGAAATCAACGCTATCTGGTGTGATAGCATCATTTGCAATTGTCTCAGCAAGAGCTGCGTGATTGGCGTAAACTGAAATTGGAGTCGCTAGAATATTTTGAGAGTCATAGACAACAGGGTTTGCAATATCAGTAATGTCTGTGACTTGAATAACGAGAGTTTCAGAAGGTGGAATAGCATCAATCACTGCAGCAATACCTGCAAAGTCTAACTCAACAGTATAAATACCATTTGAAAGAGCAACAGCGTTGATTGTCTGAGTTCCCCTATTACTACCAGGAGAGCCAGAGTAATAGAGATCAAATTTAAGATCAGGAGTTCCTGTAACCGGTGTGCCATTTGTTAAAACAAGGCGGCCAGAGTAACCAAGCTTAGTCGTCGATGCAATAGCACTTAGGTTTAAGAATACCCCTAAACAAATTGCTAAAATAAATGTTAATTTTCGACTAACGTGCAACCAAGTTCCCCTGTTAATACAGTGGCTTATCGTCAGTATAGATCGGTTTAATTAAGATCGTTAATTAAATGTCATTTAGAGGACTTATCTGCCGGTGAAGATTATAAGCACCTGAAAATTCGCCACGAATATGGGCCTAGAGAATAAGAATTATTGTCTACAGAAAGGCGCTTCAGGGTCTTTTGAACATAAATAGTCTTTAAGCATTTTATTTTCGGCCTTAATTTCAGCATTTTCTTCTTTAAGGCTTGCGATTTCTCGACTATTTTCATCTACTTTTGTTTCAATTCCACTACTCATGAAATTAAACATCTTCTTATTGTCCTCAATCATATGATTCAGATCTTGAAGAGCATTGATAATGTACGGAGTAAACTCTCCTTGATTAAGAGTTAGATAGTCTCCATCCTTTCTTTGTGTATCAACAGTTACCGCATGAGGAATTGCCTCTTGAACTTCCTGTGCAATAAATCCGTAATTTATTTTTTCGCTTTCATCCGCATTCCAAACATAAGTGCGTGGACGAAGCTTCATAATCGTTTCAATCCCACCATTAAAATCTTCAATGTCGTGCTTAAGTCTTCTATCTGATGAACATGAGAAAGTTGCAGATCCACCAGCTTTAGAGCATACCGATCCAGTACCTGCAAAAGTTGCGATTCGTCCATCTGCATAATTAATGGCGTATCCATTATTCCCACTATCACAAGCTCCTTCACAACCTGCACCAACCCAACCAGTTGCACCGATCGCTCCAGTGACATGAAGAGCATTTGCAGGGGCCGTCATTCCAATCCCAACACTTCCATCCCAAATGAATGTATTGGTATTTAGATCCATATAACCAGAAACTTTATCTGCATCTGTTTCAACAAAAGTTATCTGAGCATCAGACTCAATACTCATAGCATTATCATATGGAAGAG
The DNA here is from genome assembly GCF_047085075.1 of Halobacteriovorax sp. RT-2-3. NCBI lineage: Bacteria > Pseudomonadati > Bdellovibrionota > Bacteriovoracia > Bacteriovoracales > Halobacteriovoraceae > Halobacteriovorax > Halobacteriovorax sp. RT-2-3. The sequence continues at coordinate 245,313 of NZ_JBKIYF010000002.1, forward strand.
ATGGCCCTAATCCGGTTTTCGACTGTTGTCCCAAGAGATGTGGGTAGATTGCATACTTATCAGTTGTTGAAGTTAGATTATATCCAAGAGCATAATCAGAAGCCGTTGATATATTTCCGGCAGCAACATTTATTGCATTAGTATGTATAGCGTTTTGTGAAAATGTTGTAACGTTTGTGACATCTGTATCATAGACAAGTCTTAATTGCTCTACTCCTGTAGCATTATATGCATAACCAGTAAAAGTTGCGTTATACATCGTCGAGTTATCTGGAATAGCAAGAGCAACATACTTCACGCCACTATAAGTAACATAAGCAAGATAAGTGTATTCACCATAGTTGATAATATTTCCTCGACAGCTATCATAAGCACAGGCCGTATTAACTTGTGCTGAAACTTTTCGATTCCATGCAGCCGTTCCACCTCGCCTTAAATTAATTTCACCATTTACATAGTGCTCGTCTAAGAGAGCTCCATCATAGGCACGGTGAAGAAGAATATAATTTACACCAGTCGAGTTTTCAGTTTGTGAGTAACCATCAATCTTACGATTAACATGATAGTGTTTACCATTTTCATAAACGTGTAGGCGCGATGATGGAGTACTTGTCCCAATCCCAACATTCGCCGTTTGGCGACTAATGCTGATAGCATTTACATCACTTGATGTTAATAGGTCGGCCGTATCATGAACACCAATATGAAGATAGTCTGGCCCCGTTCCATCATAGTGAATATATCCACCTTGGAATGTATTATTAGGCTCAGCAAAACGAATACGACCGCCTTCAAATTGATTACTTACATCTCCAGCAAGAGTTAGTGTTGGCCCATTAGTGACATCATCAGCTCCACGTACCGTAAGTTTTGAAATAGGCTCAGATGAACCGATACCAACCTTACCATCATTTGCGATGATCATTCTTGTTTGCTCTGATAGAGAACCGTTCGTTACAGTTTTAAAATCGAGATCAGTCCCTCTAGTCGTCGGGCTCCAGTCTTCTGATGCTCGCCCTGAAATTCCGGCCAGCGCAGTTGTCGCCCAACTTGTGCCATCAAATCCAGTAAAAGATATTCGTCCCACTTCATGATTCTCTAATGGAGCTGTCTCTGCACCAATAGTCCCCTTAGCTCCACGTAGGAGTAAGTGAGAAGGATTACCTGAAACGCGGTCAAAGAAGATAGGCTCTGTTCCGAATGTATGAATTTGACCTTGAGGAGTATTCGTCCCGATACCTACTCGCCCAGTGTTTTCAACAATTATACCAGTTGTACTATTCCAAGGAGCAGTTCCAAATGTCATATAAAGTTTCTGTTGAGTTGTTGCACTTCCTAGTAGCCCAAAACCTGCAAGCCCATTACTAGTAGAATCAACACTTCCGTCTGGTGTATAGTGCATACCACGGGCCCAACTACCAGTGGTTACGGGTCTTTGTAAAGTAAGGTATCCACCTTTTAAAGTCATATTTCCATTCACTTCAAATTTATCAATCGGTGATGCAGTTCCAATTCCAACACTTCCAGAATTATAGTAAATATGACTTCCCGAAGTCGACCATTGAGTTGCTCTTGCATCCACATAATTTTTAACAGCACTCACTGACGGAGCCTGAGTTGTTTCACTACCTGCAGTTGAGTTAACAACGGCCGCAGTTTGAGCACGCACATCCGTAAAATATAAGTTACCAGCTTCGGCCACATCATCAGTGTCAAGGCCAGTAATAGAAGTAAATTGAGCATTCAGTTGTGCTTGGAGCTTTCCATAAGCATCTACAATTGAATCAGTTGGAGCAAGCACTGAATTTGTCCCTACAGTATAACCAGTAAGAGGAGTGCCCATGACATTAGAAGCTGGCACACGCCCACTTGCATCTAATCTTAAGAGTTCATTTGCTCCATTTGCTGTATTGATAGCAAGGCCAACATCATTGGCATTTTCCGTAAGTGTAATATCACTTGAACTTGTTAGACCTTTAAAGACTAAATCTGTTCCAGTTTTTGTTTTATAAATTGATGTACCACCAGCACTTGAGGCCGTATTTTGTTCACCACTTGCAGCAACGACACTTGATAAACAACCACTACCATCAATACAAATATCATTAGTGGCCGTCACATTGATACTTCCATCAACAGTTAGCTTCTGCGTTGCAGTTGTTCCAATTCCAACATTACCTGTGGCATCTGCTGTTACAATTTCTTGCCAATCTTTAAAGTCTCCAGTGTTATCACTGTGACGAATAAAGGCACGAGGATCTTCTGTATTATTTGCCTTTATGTGAAGCTGAGCAACAGCACCACTTGCAACACCACTTTGCATATTAAGGGTCGCACCACTTTCTCCCGGAGTTGGCGATCCAGTCGTTGAAGTATTTGTACGATATAGACCAGCAGGTAGTGCATTGCTATCAAGAGAGTTTGATGCTGGAAGACTTAAGCCAATATTATTTGCTGAAACAATTCCATTAACCTCTAATGCTGTTGTTGGAGAATTAGTCCCAATTCCCACACTTCCTTGAAAGTAGTTCTTATAAGTTGCACCGACTTGATAAAGCCCAAATCGATTTGTAATTGTTCCACCTGCTCCACTATTATTTCCAATATGAAGATCATAGGCATTTGTCACAGTACCTGAACGATTATAATTTGTTACCTTGATCCCGTATGCATCAGTAGTAATCGGATTAGCTGTACCATCAAAGCTATGATGTCCATAAGCTACATTAGATGCTGTTTGCACAGCTAAAGTTCCATTATCTCCGCTTACACCTGCGTTTCTTAGGGCCTGAGTTAATTGCCCAACTTGCATACCTGAAGATGTAATGCCGGAATCAATTTGAGTTGTATTAATAACATAAGCTCCACGAGAAGAGTAAGCTCCATTCGTATCAATCGAATGAACAGTCTGAGAATAAAGTCCCGACTCATCGACATTTGCATTATTTATCAGTGTATCTGTTACATGTAATTTCGTGCGTGGAGAAGCTGTTCCAATTCCCACCATGCCTGTTGAATAATAAATATCACTTGCTAACGTTGTCCACTGGCTCGCACGAGCATCAACGTAATTCTTTACTGAGTCTACTGAAGGTGCCTGAGTCGTCTCCGTTCCGGCCATTGAATTAATAACTAAAGATGAGTTTGCAGCAATGGAAGTAGCTTGTGAGTTAAGTTGTGCCTGAATTTTTCCAAAAGCTTCTAACACTGTATCTGTCGCTACAACACTTGAGGCAGCCCCTGTCGTGTATCCAGTAAGAGCAACATCAATGGCAGGGTTATAATTTATAATTGAATCTGCTAACTTATCACCTGCACCAACTTGAGCAATCTTTCCATTTGTTGTCCCTACATCAACCGCAAGCGTTCCAGTAGAAGTGATTGTTCCACCAGTAAGTCCTGTCCCACCTGTAACCGATGTTACAGATCCCGCAATCGAGGATGCGTGAGCATCGAGTTGTCCTTGAATTTTACCAAAGGCTTGCAAAATTGTATCGGTAGCAGCAATACTTGAAGCGGCGCCCGTTGTATAACCAGTTAAGGCAACATCAAGGGCCGGGTTATAATTGATAATTGAATCAGCTAACTTATCACCTACTCCAACCTGAGCAATCTTGCCATTCGTTGTCCCAACATCAACCGCAAGAGTTCCAGAAGAAGTGATTGTTCCACCAGTAAGACCAGCTCCTCCAGTTACTGACGTCACAGTTCCAGCATTTCCTGTTGGCCAAGAAGTTCGACAGTCAGCTCCAATACAAAGCCCTGTCCCCTTCACATTACCTGCAACTTCTAACTTCTCTGTTGGATTAAGAACACCGACACCAACTCGCCCAGCATTTGTTACAGCAAGACTTTCAATATCTGCTCCATCAATATCACTTACAATTCTAAAACTGTGATAGCTATTTGAAATTCCCTCAGAGGCTATGAGAAGGCCTGCCATATTCGCATAATCTGTAATAGCGGCCACATCTGCGTCGGTGGCACCAAAGCGCATTGTATTAACATCATTTGCTGTTCCAACAACATGCAGCGGTCCTGTTGGAGAATTTGTTCCAATACCAACATGTCCAGTATTAAAGTAAATATCGAGTCCTGAATCCGTCCATTGAGATGATGTAATAGCACTAGTTTGGGCCGTTACATAATTTTTTACTGAATCAACTGAAGGTGCAATTGTTGTCTGCACACCACTCATATCATTAATAACTTTCGCATCTGCAATAGCTGTGGCCGTTGCATCAACATAACTCTTAACAACATTCTCTGTTGCAACAGCAGTAGTTGTCCCTAGAGGTCCTGCACTATTAATAGTTAAGCCTACATCACCAGGAGTTGCTCCAGTCTTATCGATCTTTGTCCAAGAAATTCCAGCGTTTGTATTGATATCAGCATCAACAATTAAATTGTCCTGAATATCATTTGCCGTTGTTGAAGGCGGTGTTGTATTACCACTCTTCACACGTCCCTGCGCATCCACAACAACAGAATAGTAAGTTGTATTATCAGTCACAAGGCTTGGTAATCCTATCACTCCCGCATTGTTAACAAGCGTTGAATCAACAGCGACAGCGGCCGTTTGGTCCACGCACTCAAGTTCATTTGATGCGTTTACTGAAACCACCTGACCAGGAGAGCAAGTAGCTGCGATAACTAAATTATTCGAAAGAGCAGCATGATTAGCATATACCGAAATTGGAGTTGCTAGTACATTTTGAAAATCATAAACAACAGGATTACCAACATCAGTTATGTCTGTTACTTGTATGACTAAAGATTCTCCTGAAGGGATACCATCAATCACCCCAGCAATGCCAGCAAAGTCTAACTCGACAGTGTAAATACCATTGGAAAGAGCAACGGCGTTGATTGTCTCAGTTCCCCTACTTACTCCAGTAGAGCCAGAGTAATAGAGATCAAATTTTAAATTAGGAGTTCCTGTTACTGGTGTTCCGTTTGCTAGAACTAGTCGGCCTGAGTAGCCGAGCTTAGTTGTGGATGCAATTACGCTATGACTTAAGAATAGACTTAAGAAAATAAATAAAAAGAATGTTAAATTTCTACTAACGTACAACTAACTTCCTCTGTTAATACAGTGGCATATCGACATTTTAGATCAATTGATTAAATGAAAGAAATTTAATGACTTAGAGAGGAAGAATCTTCACAGCCTTAAGAAAGCCGCCAATAAAATGAGTAACTTATTAATTAATCTACTGATGAGTTACAGTATAAAGACCTTGTTTATTTGAGGTGATTCCTTGGTCATTACTTAACTGACCTGAATTAGAAGTATTTGGAGTAGCTTGGAAATGGCCATAACCGACAAAGCTTCCATAAGTTGTGCGAATACCAGAAATAACAGGAGTTGCTCCAGTTGCCGTGAATGCAGCAATATTGAAATCACGAATCACAACATTTTGCACCTGACATGAGATAATCCCTAAATTTCGATCTTCCAAAACTGTTGCAATATAATTATCACCAGTAGCAAAATCACCAATGCCGATCAATTGATCAATCTGCTCAGTAGCAGGATTAAGAGATGAGACATCGACATTTGTCGCGATTGATGAAAAGCCAGAAGTACCGTAGTCATGATAAATTTGATCACAGGTCCAATTTAGTCCCCCTGCTCCTGGGTTTGTCCCTTTAAAATTGATTTGATGATAGTAGTAATTGGCCTTACCAAAATCACCCGACTGAGTATAATTAGGGAGGGCATTAGCAGTTGTTTGAGCATAAACTTTTGGGAAAGTTACCAATAAGTCTGGCGGAGTTGAATCAATAGTATATGTAAACTCGGCCACCTCTGTTGAGCTTGTCGTGCTCATCGACTCTGCAAAGAACGATAGGCCATATTCTCCATCTACTGAACCAACAGCAATCGGCCCAGAGTAAATTGTTGGAGATGAGACAGGGTCACAAAATCCCCCACCAGTTTGTAAACAATATGAAATTTTAGAAAACTCACTACAAGTAATAGTGACATTGATTGTTGTTGAATACATACCTTCTGCACGATCCACAGAACAAGTTACAGGAGTGATAACTGGATCATTTGAACTACTACTTCCACTTGAACTAGAAGAAGATGAGCTACTAGTGTTATCATTATCATCATTCGTTGAGCTTGAAGCGCCTGTCTTAACACCTAAATCATTATTAGAGATTGAGGCAATTGAGCCTGAAGTACTAGGGCCATCACTTGCGCTGCTACCACTATCTGACGAGAAATTATTTGAAGAAGAACTCTCTCCTACTAGGCTTCCAGCATCTCCACCACTATCAGAAGAGCCAATATAAGCTGAGCCTCCTCCAGCAGAAATACTTCCACTCCCACTTGGGCCACCATAATTTTCTTCGTGGCCAGAGCCTTCAAGTTGCTGGGCCTCGTAAGCAGGATCTCTTACAACCTTGCCACCTACTGAAACTCGTGATGATTCTTCCTTTCTTTTTCTTGTTGGAAATTGGCGACTGATCTCTTCTTCGTAAGAAGAAGGTCGACGCTTAGAGCGGCCAGCTTCGTCTCTTTCAAACTCTGCTATATTCTCCTGAGCATCACTAGACTTAGATAGCATTTTATCTTCAGGAGAAGTTCCTGATTCGGGGGCCAGGAAGCTAAAATAAGAAACAACTGCAGCGATTACACCTGCACCAAAAATATTTCTTAATAGCGAACGAAATTCTGAACTCAAAGTTACACCTTCCCCTACTTTTCTTATCGGTTAATTTTAATACATCTTTAAAAAGAACAATAATTTAGTAGGAAAAGGCGTATAAATTAGTAAATAGCTAATATTATTTGCCAAATTTTAGAGTCAGCATGACCTATCTTCATTAAACGAGCTCTGAGTTTGAAAGGTGAAGAAAGTGAAAATGCTTCTCGTATTGAGTTACCGCATCGGCAACAATTTGATTCTTCGTGTAACCAAAAACATCATATTCCTGCCCACCACTTAGTAGAAAGACCTCAGCACGATAGTACTTTTCATGCTCTTCATCGGGTGCATACTCAGGAACTTCAAATGAGCGAAGAAATACCTCATACTTAAAGTCTTCCACTTCTTCATTGTGAATAACTAAAGAGATAGAATCCTTTTTGTTAGTATTTAATCTAGCATCAAGTCCTCTCTTTTTAAATTCTTCCTGAAGCTCAACTAAGCCAGGTTCAACTACTTCATTTAAAAACTTATCAGCTTCTTTAAACTTTGGATGGCTAAGTAGAGAATCGAGTCTTTCCTGCCATGTTGTATTGGACTGCTCATATTGAATAGTCGTGGTGTGATTTTGAACTTGTTTCATCAAGAGTAAATCAGCTCTTAACGATTTCACCAAACAATAAATTGCTATCATTAAGAGAATGATCATCGGAAAGGCGGAGGCAATAGTCATCGTCTGTAGCGCATCCAAACCACCAGAGTGAAGGAGAATTGCTGCAACAACACCTTCTGTAACCGCCCAAAAAATTCTTTGCCAAACCGGTGGCTCTTCTTGACCACCAGAAGCAAGTGTATCAATAACTAAAGAACCAGAGTCAGAAGAGCTCACAAAGAAAGTCACAACGAGAAGAACTCCTAAGACAGAGAGTGCCGCAGAAAAAGGAAAATATTCAAAGAAGCGAAATAGTGCGACTGGAACATTACCATTAACCGCTTCGACAAATTTTCCACTCGTATCTTTTAAGGCAATACTAATTGCAGAGTTTCCAAAAACCGTCATCCAAAGAAATGTAAAACCGGCCGGTACAAAGAGAACTCCAATCATAAATTCTCGAATCGTGCGTCCTCTTGAGATACGTGCAATAAACATTCCTACAAATGGTGACCATGAAATCCACCATCCCCAATATAGAAGTGTCCAACCACCAATCCACTTTTCTTTCTTTTCATAAGCATAAAGATTAAAAGTTTTATAGATAATATCTGAAAGATATGATCCTGTATTTTGAACATACTGCTGAAATAAGTGTACTGTATCACCTAATGCCATAACCGCAACAAGTAAAATGACTGCGACAACAAGATTGATATTAGATAATTTCTTAATTCCTCCGTCTAATCCAAGAACAACTGAAATTGTCGCCATCCCTGTAATAATCGCGATGAGAATGACTTGGATTGTTTCCGATTGAGGAATGCCAATTAAATAGTGAAGACCTGCATTGACTTGAGCAACACCAAAACCCAAGGAAGTCGCAACACCAAACATCGTTCCAATAACGGCAAATGTATCCACGACATCACCTGCAACACCATGTACTTTGTCGCCTAGTATTGGATAAAAAGCAGAGCGAGGAAGAAGAGGGAGATTCTTTCGATAACAAAAGTAAGCAAGACAAACTGCTAAAAGAGCATAAACACCCCAAGCATGAAGGCCCCAGTGAAAGAAGGTAATCTTCATTGCTTCACGTGCACTCTCAATTGTTTGAGCTTCCCCTACAGGAGGTGAAGAGAAGTGCATAATAGGTTCGGCCACTCCAAAAAAGAGCAATCCAATTCCCATTCCTGCAGAAAAGAGCATGGCAAACCAAGAAAGGTTTGTATAACCAGGCTCAGAATGATCAGGTCCTAACTTAATGTCACCAAGGCGGCTGACCATAAGCCAAAGTGAAGTAAATAAAATGATTCCCATTGATAAAACATAAACCCAACTTGTCTTAGCAATTAGCCAAGCTTGAATTCCTTTAAAAAACTGACTTAAGTGACCAGGCCAAATTGAGCCGATTGCAGTGATTAAGAGAATAAAGAAGGCAGAAGAAAAGAAAACATTCTTGTTGATAGTTGATTCGACTTCATTAGTCGATTTCGATTCTTTATTGATAACAAACTCCCCTTTAATTGGGCCCGTAACGGATCCAACACAAAATAACGTATAAAAACCAATACCTACCTATCGACAAATTAGTTAATTATTTTAAAGTTAAATTTCTTTGATTTACTTTAACAAAATGATAACTCAACACATCTCTCTAAACGTCCGTTATAACCCTTGTTACAAAAACGAGGAAAATATGGACATTAAAAACATCATGACAAAAACACCAATTACTATCACAGAGAATAAATCAATCAGGGATGCGGCAAAGCTAATGTGCGATAAAAAAATAAGTGCATTACCCGTTCTCAATGACGATGGAGATGTCGTTGGAATTATCACTGAATCAGACTTTGTTGGAAAAGAAGTTGAAGTCCCTCATGCCATGGCCAAACTCAAACAGGCCTTTGGTCAGAATTTAAATTTTACTCAGCTTGAAAAATCGTACGAGCAAATAAAAGAAATAAGAGTTGGCGATGTCATGAGTAGAAATGTTAAGTCACTAACAGAAGATACTGACCTAGAAGGCTATGTACAGTTCATGATAGAGAAACATATTAAACGTGTTCCAGTTATAAAAGATAATAAGCTTGTGGGAATTGTTACACGTAAGGATATTATAAAGTCATTTCTCTAGACGCAATTTATTGGCTTATGATAATGGAGTATAATACATAAAAAAAAACTGTATTGAAGGTACTTCTATGTCACATATTAAGCAAAAAATATCTCTACTTCCACTTCTACTTTTTGTTGTTATTTACTTAGGAACTGGTATTTACTTTCAAATGAAAGGTGTTAAACATGCTTTTTATCAAGTACCTGCACCAATTGCCATTCTCCCAGCAATCTTTCTTGCATTTTTTATTACTAAGGATACGCTTAATAATAATGTTTCAAAGTTTGTAAAAGGAATTGGGCATCCGGATATTATTACAATGTGCCTAATTTACCTTCTTGCTGGAGCATTTTCTACAATTGCGACGGAGACAGGTGGAGTTGATGCAATTGTTAACTTAGGCCTATCAATAATTCCTAACACTCTCATTCTTCCAGGTGTTTTCGTTATTTCAGCGCTAGTTTCAACTGCCATGGGTACATCAATGGGTACAATCGGTGCAATTGGTCCAATAGCTCTTTCAATGGCGACCAAAACAGATATCAACCTTGGTATCCTAGCAGGTGCAGTAATGTCTGGTGCAATGTTTGGGGATAACCTTTCAGTTATTTCAGACACAACGATTGCGGCCACAAGAACCCAAGGTTGTAATATGCGAGATAAGTTTCAAGAGAACTTTAAGATTGCTTCATTTGCGGCACTTATAGCTATCATTCTCTACTTCTTTCTAATCTCTGCACCAAATGTCACGATTGATAAACCAACAAATCTCTATTTGGGAATTCCATATATATTCATCCTTCTCCTGGCCATCTTAGGAGTAAATGTATTTGTCGTTTTATCTGGCGGGATTATTCTTGCTGGAATCGTTGCTCTTTTCAATGGTTTTGATTTTTCAACTATTATCGGACTTACATATCGAGGCTTCAGTAGTATGCAAGAGATCTTTCTTCTCTCTCTTCTAATTGGCGGTCTAAGTGAGTTTATTAGATCAGAGGGCGGCCTTGACTACATTTCTGGAAAGATTCAAAAACTAATTTCTAAACTTGCCCATATAAATAAAAAAGCGGCAGACCAAATTGGAATTGGGCTTTTATCTGCACTTACAAATATATGTGTTGCTAATAACACTGTATCGATTATCATCGTTGGACCTATTGCAAGAAGGCTTGCTATACAAGGTGATATTTCCCCAAAAAGAAGCGCATCTTTAATTGATATTTTTAGCTGTGTGGTTCAAGGGCTACTTCCTTATGGCGCCCAGGCACTACTACTTGGAGTTACTTTTAAGATATCTCCATGGGAAGTCGTTACAAACTCTTATTATTGTATGATTCTTCCATTTATTGCTCTAGGTTTCATCTTTACAAGACGTTAGAGCGTATAATTTTTGCGATTTCTTCTATTTCAATTGAGATGAATGGGGATTTTTGTCATAAAGACCTATGCAAAATTCCCTAGTTAAGTATTTATTATTCATTGCCCTATCAATCCAAACACTAGCTTTAAGCGAATATGCCGCAAGCTTTGATACAGTAAATAGTGCAAAATGTAGTACAAAGATTCCAACGAATTGGCAGATCTCTCAATTTGCAAAACCATACTTAACAACTAAACTAGATGAGGCATACTCTCTCCTAGTTAAAAACTATGTTTACGATGGATTAAGATCTAAAGAAGATTTTAAAGACAAGATATTAGCAGCAAGTAAGTGCCAATCTAAAAGCTGTAAACTTAAAGAGCTATTTGAAAGTGATGAACTTATTGAAAAGTCCATCTTTCTACTTTTTAAATATGGACTCAACACTTCTCCTTACGCAAATAAAGATGCAGCACTTCTTGATCTAGAACAAATGGATGCCATTATTAAAGGTGTTAACCTACTGCCTCTTCACCTTCCCAAATTATGGAGCAGCAAACGATTAGTTCGTCATATAAAAGAAGATATAGGATACGGTACTCATGGGATGATCTTTGCAAATGCTTCTATTGAACTTTATGCTCCATGGGATAGAGAACTTGATGAAGATGGAAAGGCTTACAGCCTTTTTCATGAGCTTGGCCATAACCTCGCTTATTTCTATAACCTAAACTATTCCTCATTTTGGTGGGATATGTCAGGTTGGATCGACCATCCAATGGGATGGAGATACAATCGTAACGAAATGGTTTCTTTATACGGTCAAACAAATCCAAGTGAAGATGCGGCCGAAAGTATCGCTGCTTACCGTTTAAATCCATCACACTTAAAAAAAGTTTCTCCTAAGAAGTACGCATTTATTCGTGATTACATTTTTCTTGGCCAGGAGTATTCACAAGAAAGTAAATGTCACATTCGTCCTGTCGAAGATTACCTAAACTCATTAATCAAAGAGTCAAAACTTAAGTGTAGTACAAATGAGTGCACTCTTAAATATTTAAAGAAAGCAATTGCTAAAGATGAGAAATATCCTCACTTTTTAAAAGCAAAAGATACATTCCTAGAAAATTTTCTATAAATTACTCTGTTGGCCATTAATTTCTATTTAGTGGCCATCGCAAACTATTTTTATCACTTACATATTTCTACTAAAAGCATCTTCAACCAATTTTTAAGTACTTACACAGATAGTAAATAGACTATTGAAGTCATGATAACTTAATAAAAAGTTAAGAATTCCGATAAATTTTAGTGACACTTAAGTAAATAAAATTATCTGGGGGAATTTAGACAGCGATATGAAAAAAATAGGCCAGCTGATATTCAAACCAAAGCTACTTATATTATCACTCGCAATTATAGTGTGTTATGTTTTTATTTTTTCAGAAAATCAAAAGAAAGAATATTCTAGTAATAAAATTCAAAATAAACACTTGTTAAAAAACTATAAAAAAAATGGCATTACAAATAAGTCAAAAAAGTCAAAATCTGAAAGTTTCAAAAGTCGATATAGAAGAGGAATTGCTTCAGAGGCAACAACACCAAATAATTCAAATTCATATGACAACTACGAACAAGATGCTCGAGTCTCAAAAGTTTCTGCACAGGTGGCCAGAAACTTTTCTAAGGTAGCAAATGCAACTCCTCTAATCACCTCACCTGATTACTATCAACAATCAATGGAATACTTTAGCGAGTCACCATCTAAAGAGAATAGAAATGAGCAGCAAGATAAAAATGAAGATATAGTCTCAACTGGTGGACTAAAAGTACAAGAAGAGCAAGTAGCTCAACAAGAAGAAACGACAGAAAGTAAAAAAGGTAGTGGCAGTTCTTATATTCCAAAAAGACCTAATATCTATGGAACAATCCCACCTCTTAAAGAGTACTTTAAGACCACATCAATCTCTCTTATTTCGAAGGCATATGCGGCGCCAATTGATATAAACTGTAGTGATGCAAAAGTTGAACTCTTTGACTTAGCAACAATGACGCCTCTTGCAGACAATCCTCTTTCAGGAAATGCAGTAGAAGAAGAGACACTATTTGAATTTGATCCATTTGATCTAAGCCTTGATATGCTGGCCCCAACAAAATACTTTCTTAGAACTTCTGGCTGTAATTATGTTTTTGAAAGAATTGTAACGAGTTTCACTGATCCTCAAAATATTACCCAAGCTTCGACTATTATTTCACAGGTCGTTAAAACGAAATTAAAAGATGAAGTAAATACGATTAACAATCATACAGTTTCTTTAATGATTAGTGAATTAGAGCAACAAATAAATGCAGATGATAATCTTAGTGAGACATATTCAAAACTACAAAGCAACACAACGATAAGTGATACATTTGATAATTCATTTAGTGATGCCCATACAATTCTTGAGAACTCACTACCTGATATTAAAGAAATAACAGTTCCTCAGTCACTTGAGGAGAAGAAAAGCTACCTCTTTACAATCCAAGCATATGACCATTGGTCTGTGAATTATGAAATAGCATATGAGTGGTATTTAGAAGATTTGAAAACACCATCGGCACCAGTATTGATGTCAAAGTCTGCAAGCTGGTCTTACACACCATCAGCAAACCATAGTGATGAATTTATTATTTCTCTCTTTATAGGTAAAAGCGATGGATCTGGAAATGTAATTCGAGGAAATGCAGACATACCATATCATGAATTTTCATGGAAATACCCAGATGCAACAATTGGAACGACCTTTACTGATACCTCCCCTGTTACAGCACCGTCAATACAACTTGCAGCCTCTCAAAATAATCCGACGAATAATCTAGCAATAAACCTTGAGGTTTTAACAGGAACTGAGATATCTCCAGGTCTAATGACAAATTGTGAAACCTTTTCAAAACTTGCAATTACAGAGAGCTCATCTGCACCAACAGCTCCTGAGTTTAATATAGATTGTACGGATGAGAATTTTCAAAATATCATAAAAATAATTACTACTGGAGATGGGTCGAGAAAACTCTACTTATGGGCAATTGATCATAATTCAAAAATAAGCTCACCAAAAGAAATAGATTTTGTCATTGATCAGACACCTCCAGAAATCACAATTCCTAGTATTGCGGCCCTTAGGGCAGATACTTACTTTAATCTCGTTTGGAATATTTCAGAGCAACATGGCCTTGCCATTCTTCCTCATACAATTGAGTTTCTTGACTCAAATGGAACAAGTTGGACAACAATTTCGTCGAGTACACCTTCTGCAGATGGAGTGCTAATAAATAATTCCTTTAATCATGGTTTTACACTACCCGATCGAGCACAAACGAATGCTAAAATTAGAATTAGCTTATCTGATGCTCTAGGAAATACTTCGACAATTGAATCGAATACTTTTGAATTACAAAAAGCACTCCTTTCAACAACTCCTTCAAGTCACAATTTTAACGGAGTACCAAATAATTCAATCTCAATGGCCCAAACATTTACAATTACCAACTCAGGAACGGGAGTTACAAAGAATTGTACTGTCCCACAGCTTTCAGGGACAAATGCGAGTGAATTCCAAATTATAAATGACAACTGTGGGTCAAACAACTTAAGTGTCAATCAGAGCTGTTCATATCAAGTACAAGCAATACCAACAACTAAAGGTACAAAATCTGCGACATTGACTTGGACGTGCGATACTGACATTACGTCAGTAAATTTAAACTATACTTCAGAAAACGTTATCCCAACTACCGCAAGCAATCTTTCTATTACGACAGACGAAGACACTCCGGTAAACTTTGATGTTAATCCATCATCTGATACAGATGGTGATCCTATTACTTATACGATTGTTACACCTCCTACTAATGGAGCACTAACAAATTGTCTAGCAAGTAACAATGACCTAAACTGTGACTATACGCCGAGTGCTAATTATTTCGGAACAGATAGTTTTACATATAAATCAAATGATGGAACTGCTGATTCCTCAGGAGTCACAACTGTTACGATTACTGTAAACTCAATTAATGACACTCCAACCATTCCGACAACACAAGCTGTTGCAACAGATGAAGATATACCTGTTACATTTGATTTAAACATTGGTTCCGATATAGATGGTGATACGCTAACTTATCATGTTTCCTCAACGACAAGTAATGGAATTCTTTCATGTACAGGGGGTACAAATAGAAGTTGTACCTACACTCCAAGTTTAAACTATAACGGAGTCGACACATTCACTTATTATGTAAATGATGGCACAATTAACTCATCGACAGCAACTGTTACGATTACGATAAATGCTATTAATGACCTTCCGGTCATGGCCGCTGACTTCAGCATAACAACGCCAGAAGACACACCGATAAACTTTAGTGTCGAATCTGCTACAGACGTTGATCCAGACACTCTAACATATACGATTGTGACTCCCCCATCGAATGGTCTACTTACAAATTGTATGGCAGCAGATGGAGACCTTAACTGTGACTATTCTCCAAATTTAAACTATAACGGCGTGGATACTTTTACATACCGTGCAAATGATGGAGTAGCCGATTCAGCAACTGTCACAACAGTAACAATTAATATTACTCCTGTTAACGACGCCCCAACTCTAGCAGCGACACAGTCAATAACGACAGATGAAGATACGCCTATTACATTTGATCTTAATGCTGGTGCAGACATTGATGGTGATATTCTAAACTATACGATAACTCTTTCTACCGGTAATGGTTTCTTAACTTGTGATGAAGGTACTAGTCGATCTTGTACTTATACTCCTTCTTCTAATTTTAATGGTTCAGATGATTTTACTTACCAAGTTAGTGATGGAGAATATAACTCAACAACGGCCACTGTTAACATTACTGTTAACGCCTTAAATGATGCACCAGTTGCAGCGGCAGATAGTTCATTAATTTTTAGAGATAATACTTTATACACAATAAACTTAGACCCAGGAAGTGATGTTGAGACAGCAACTGGCTCACTACAATATAAGATCACTCAAGCTCCTGCCGTTGGGACACTTTCGAACTGCATTGACCAGATAAGCTATGGAAGTGATCTAGTATGTGACTATATTGCACCTGTAAACACAAATACAACAGTTACAATTAAGTACGTTGTATATGATGGTCAACTAGAGTCAACGACAGAAACAACTCTAACTATTACTGTTAATGATGAGACTTCGACAGTACCATCTCTTACACCAGTAAACTTTACTGCCGGTACGTCAACAAGTTCGAACCCGATGACTCTGACTGCAGCGAGCTGTGATGATATATCTCAAGTTTTAATTAGTGAATCAACGACAACACCACTAGCTTCTGATTCAGCTTGGCAAAATTGTTCGACGGCCATTGGCGCTATTTCTTATGACCCAAGTGTATTAAATACTCAAGGATACCGAACTCTGCGTATCTACGGAAAAGATCCTGTGGGTAATATTTCAGCTTACGACAGTATCGACTTTATTTATGACTCCCTTGCTCCATCACTATCTTTTGATAATGTTCCGACACTTCCTTGGGGAATAAACTACGCAATAAAATGGAAAACAACAGAGGCCACTGTCAGTGCAACAAAGAATCATACTTTTTCAGTCTCATATAATGGTGGTTCTACATGGACACAACTTGGGCTTACTTCTGTAGCGACTGATGGCCCTCACTCTGATACACCATTTAGCTATAATTACACTGTCCCTTCAGGAACACTATATAATGATGTTCGCTTTAAGGTAACTCTTACGGATGATAATGGCATGACAGGCGAAGCGATCTCTAACTCATTTAGGATCGTTGAGGACTTAGGTGCCCCATTCATTCACACAGCAACTTTCAAAATTAATGGATCGACGACGCCGACTCCTACGGCAGTTAAGTATGTAAGCGTTGAATTCGATGCAGAAGACCTCGATACAGTCATTACTCATTTCTGCCTTAAAGGAAATGGTACAACTCTGCCAAGCGCTAATGACGAGTGCTGGAAAGCTATGGATGCTCCTTCACCAGGGCTTACTCTAAATACGTTTATGCCTGTTCGCGACTATAGCTTCCTTCTAGGTTTTGCTCCATCAAACTTTAAAGTATCTGTTTGGGTAAAAGATCTAGCTGGAAATATTTCATCTAACCCTGATGCAACTCTTGGTAAAGACTTTGTAACAATGAACTATACTCCAGATCAGGCTCCTGTTATCTCGGAATTCTTTGTTACTAATTCTGATTCACCAAGTAGTCCAGTAGAAGATATTGATCTAACATTTAATAATGGTGATACTGTATATATCTCATGGAGAACAGTCGATAATAAAACGATTCCAGATGGAACAACAAAATTATATTATACAACTGATGACATCGAGTTTCACCCTATTGTCTCGGCACAAAATCTAAATAATAGTGCAAATAATTGCCCGCAAGTTAACTCTGCAACAAATCCACTTGATGACAATGCAACAGCATGCTACCAGTGGACTTTCCCTCTTGCTGATGGACAGTATTTTAGGCTAAGTGTTACCGCTGCAGATAGTGCAAATCAAGATACCTCAGCAACATCTGTTGCACTTAACTCGACGAAGTTTAAAATTCTTGCAGGAAATGTTGACCCAGGAACTGGCTCATCGGCCAAGTCTGCCCAACTTTTTCCAAAATCAACACAAGCACCATACTCCCTTGCAGTTACAAGTGATGGGAAGATATTCTTTAACGATAAGGTTCGAGGTATTCTTTATATCAATCCTTTCACAAACGTTCTTGAGCAACTAATCCCAATTGGAGATGAGGTTGGTGACGGTGTAACTGTTGATCAAGCATCTGTAAAAGATGTACAAAAAATCACAATGGATTTTCAAGATCGCCTCCTGATTTGGGACGAGAATTCAATTCGTCGTGTCGATACAACAGTCGTTCCCATGACTATTGAAACAATTATTGGAATGAAAGCTGATGGAACGATTGGTACAAATCGTAGTGATATTATTCTAGACCCAAGAGATTTCAATTTAAACCGTGGTAATTCATATTCAATGTTCCAGCCACTACCTAATGGTGATATTTGGTTTAACGATCAAACAAATCGTGTAAGCAACAATAACTTAATTAGAATTTACAAAGGCTCTCTTTCTTCACCACGTTTAGAATCTAGACGAATTTCAGGTACTGGTGGAAGCTCTCCTCCAACAAGTGCAATTAGTGGAAACACTTCTGCCACGGCCGAAATGGATACAGAAATCATCTCTGCTTATCAAATTGGCTTTGACGTTAATACGAGTGAAGTTACTTCACTTTTTGCAAAATACTACCGTGGTCTAAATGGTTGTTCATACTATATGCGAGAAGAGATTGACCCTTCTACATTTGTTGCAACTGGTGTAGCGATTCCAAGCCACGATACAACTTGTGTAGATGCGTATGGAAGATCTACGAATGATGGAAGTACATGGGGATGGAGTTATCACATCGGTTACCCTACACGAGTTAATCGTTATAACCCTACAACAAACTCTTATGAAGCGACAAAACTAGGAAATGGTATTCATGGTACTTGCCCAGATGGAACACTTGCAACGAGTTGTCCAATTAGATTACAAGACTTCTTCGTTAACAAAGATGGAGTCTTCTTCTTTGTCGATGCCAATACGATCAGAGTAATTGATGCTCAAGGAAAGGTCCAAACACTCTATGGACAAACACAGTCATTTGGAGACAATGGACTCGGTCAGGATGCTCGCTTTGGAAATATTCAATTTATTGACCATGGTGTTGGAGATAATATCATTCTTGTTGACTCACAAGAAAGAATCATTCGAGAAGTTCAACCAAACGAATCAATCAACCAAGTTATTCGAGTGGCCGGAAATGGAGTTCTTGCTCGCGGCTCTTTTAGTATTAGTGCTGACCCACGAACACAAATGCTTGATACAGGAGGATGGTCGCAAAACTTCTCTATGGCAACAAATCCGGCCAATGGTGACATCTACTTCCCTTGTCGTTGGGATAATGTCTGCCTCCTTTCAAGAGCTACAAATCAGTGGTCACACTTTATGGGTCTAAACGGTGGAGGAAGTTGGACCACAACGGCCACAGTAGATGGCTTAACAATTGATATGGGTAACTATACCCCTTCTGTTAATGGTTTCTACAATGGCGGTATTTTAACTGGACACTACTCTTGGTCGGGAACTGCAAATAATAACTCGATCTTCCGCTATACAACAACGGATGGAATGTCTCAATTTATTGCAGGAACAGGTGGAGGCGTCCATGCTGGAGCAGGTTCTTGTCCAGTAGGGCCAGGGGAAAATTGTGTTTTAAAAAATGTTAGACAACACTGGAATGCATCGACTTGGGATAGTAGTGCTGGAAAAATACTTTTTGAAATGGAATACGATAGAAGTGGTGCTAAAACATTTAGACATTTATCAAATAACTATACTTCTTTCTCATCGTTTAACTACGGTACGACAAGTTTCAGTTCTATTGTAAAAGTAGGAAGCATCATTTATGGCTGTACAGAAGACTACGAACTAATTAAGTGGGATACTGTTAGTGATTTACGAACAGTTCTTCCGATTCCAGGAACGGCCGCTTGTCACGGTTATCGTATCCTCTACAAGCCTGCGGCAAATGGAAAACCAAATCGTATCGTTTTCCCATTCCACCAAAATGGTTTACATGGTATCGCAGAGTACTTCCTAAACTAACCAGGTAACTGCCCTCTATTAAGAGAGATATGTAAGTGGAGAACCTCGTTATTATAACGATTATCTGATTCATCTGATAAACGCACAATATCTGATATCGAATCAATTTGATTCTTAATAAGAGAAAGATATCTTGGTGATATTCTACGAATCATCATTTTATTCACTAGATTTTGAAACTTAAAGTTTTTACCAAACTCCATATCCCAATCATCAAACTTCCCATATGCCTTGCTAATTGTCTCACTTTCTTCTTTTGGAAAGCGAAATTCAGTTGATCTAGCATAGATTAGGCCATCTTGTTCAAAGGCAATTTCGGCCTTGATAAGATCATTAACAACACTCTTTTTAATGGAGTATGTTTTAAGCTCCCTAATATCGAGAGCACTTCTTGAAAGAGTTAAAATGAGAAATAGGAAGTAATGAGACTTTGTTTGTGCTAGAGCATTTATTTGCATAACAGAAAGGTAGCGTTGCCCCTGGTTGGCCTTTGAGATAACTTCTTCCAGCTTCTCCTCTTCCTGATTACTCTCCTTGAATAAATAATCAAAAGAAGAAAATTGATTACGACAAAAGCTCAGAATAAGTGCATTTGCATCTTTTGTTTTTAAACACTTTGCAATTTGATTAACGATAACAGACGAAGGAAATGCACTCCCCTTTTCAATCTTAACGAAATATTGATAATTGCACTCCAATCCCTTCTTCGCCAACATTTCATAGAATGATTTCGCACTCTTATGCCCGTATGCCTTTCTAATCTTAACCAAATCTTGACCAAAGTGAACCATAAATCTCCTGACAGGCGATTATCGCCTAATAGAATACTTTTCAATGGATTATCGGAATTATAGAACTCATTCATTAATAAAATTTGGAGATAATAATTAATGAGAAAGCTAATTGCTCTGCTACTAATTTGCCTTACAACTTATGCTGGAAACGGTGTTGAGCGTGGAAAAGTAATCCTAACAGGACAGTTTGAGATTCAAAAAGAAATTAGAAATTATCTTTCAAAAGAACTGACGAAGTGCTCTCTAGGAATAGCACAAGAGCGCTTTAATATTAAAAACATTGCAATTACAAAAGATAAAGTTGATCAGGGTATTACTGATTACTACTACAAAATTGAGCTTACACACTTAGATAATATTGGAAATAACCTTAATGACATCAAGATCGAAATTGAAGATGCTGATTATAGTAACTGGCGCCGTTACGAAGAGAAGCTTTCCATTCAATTACTATCTGATGTGAAAGGAAATTGTAATCTTTAATTATTAATACACGTATAAACAACGGAGAAAAAAATGAAATTTATTTTAGTAGCACTAATGACACTTTCGGCATCAGCTTCAATTATCAACTCAACTTTTGAAGCTCGTCACAACGACAAAATCGTTGATGCAATCATCAACGAGTGTAACGTAATGAAAGACCTTACTCTTGTAGCAACAAAGAAAGAAAAAGTTGTTGTTGATCAAGGGATCGTAGATTACAAGTTCGTATCAACTTTCACAGGAAAGCAAAGATACGATCAAAATATGTTTGATCACTACGAAATTACAGTTGAGTCTTGGCTATTTGATGGTTATGACCACAATACAAAAGAAGCTAACTGGTACTATGTAGATTCAGTTGAATGTGAAATGACAGCAGAGATGCAATAAAATAGAAAGGCCTCACACGAGGCCTTTTTTATTATTTTACGCTTTCGAAAGCTTTTAAAATATCTTTTCTAGTAATAATACCAACTAGCTTATCCCCATCACAAACAGGAATTCTCTTAAGTTGTTTTTTCATCATAAGCTCTACTACAGCTGTTAGAGAGTAGTCAGAAGTAACAGTCGTTACATTCTTTGTCATAATCTCTGAAAGAGGCTTATTCTTAGCTTTCTTATAAATATCTTCAACGTCACCAAGATTATAGTCCATTCCAAATAGTCTCTTAATAGAAGCAAGAGCATGTGGGATTTCTACTTCTCTACCGATGAAGTCCGATTGAGTTACAATACCAACTAATTTGTCAGCGCTATCTAAGATTGGCATAACACTCACACCTAGATCAAGCATTGCTTTTGCTGCATCTGCAACAGTTTGAGTATCGCGACAAGTTGTTACATCTTTAGTCATAAATTCAGTTACTTTCATATAAACCTCAATTTTGTATTAATCCTCACTATTTTAACTTAAACTTGGCCCCTTAGCTATCATTATGAACAAGTGCCCAAAACCGAGAAAAACGATAAGGTACTAAAAATTAATATACATTATGCATCATTTTTGGCCGTTACTTAATTTGACACAAAATTAAAGCCAATTTAAAGTATAAAAATGCTAATTGTTTATATAGTCATCTCGATTGGCGTCTCCTTTGTATGCTCGATCATGGAAGCAGTTCTGCTATCAATTACCCCTAGTTTCATCTTAGCGTCTCAGCGTCAGAACCGTAGCTATGCCTCAGCATTAAAGAAGTATGCCTCAAATAAAGATGAGGCCATCTCCGCAATCCTCACACTTAATACTTTTGCCCATACTCTTGGTGCAGCAGGTGTAGGTTCAGAGTCGATTCAAATATTTAAAGATATGGGAATAAGTGGTGCAAACCTAGAGTATTATCTTTCCGCTGTTTCTATTGTCTTAACTTTGGCCATTCTCTATCTTTCAGAAATTATTCCAAAGTCTCTCGGACACCATTATTGGAAAAGTTTAACTCCATTTTTATTAAAGATTCTACCGCCACTAATCTTTATCCTTAAGCCGATTCTATTTATTTCAATGACATTAATGAGGATGTTAAAAACTGATCCTGAGCATAAAATGAGTCGTGAAGAAGTCGAATCAATGATTGAGCTAGGTGTGCAAACGAAGGCCCTTGCCAAAGATGAAGGTGAATTTTTAAAAGAGTCCCTACTCGCTTCACGAAAAGTGATTGAAGAAGTTATGACTCCCGCACGCAAGGTCTTCATGGTTAATATTGAAGACACTATCTCATCTGTTTACGATCTAAAGGCACCTGTTACACGTATCCCATGTTATGGTGAGAATGTTAACGACATCAGTGGCTACATCCATAAAGAGGATATTGCCAAATCAATTATCGAAGACAATAGCGCTAAAAAGCTTTATGAATTAGATATCATCAGGCCCATTGCTATTATTAATCGCCAGACTCCTCTTCGAAACCTCTTCAAACGCTTCATTCGAGAAAAAGAACATATCGCCATGGTTAGTGATGATTACGGCACAATACTTGGGGTAATCACACTTGAAGATATTGTTGAGACCTTCTTTGGGATTGAAATCATGGATGAATTTGATGAAGTAGAAGATCTACAGAGTCAGGCAAAAGATGAGATTTTAGCAGAAGAAAAAAAAAGAGAGCACTTATAGTGCCCTCATATGAACCTTAATCTTTAAATGTTAGTGGCATTTGAAGGTATCTTACACCATTATCCTGAGGTGCAGGCATATGCCCGCCACGAATATTTACTTGTATACTCGGTAGCAGAAGTTTTGGAGCAGCAAGCGTCTTATCGCGACTTGTGCGAAATTTTACAAACTCTTCACGACTAGTTTCGGCCTTAAGATGCACATTCGTTTTCTTATTCTCACCGATTGTGCTCTTATACCTTAACTCCCTTCCACCTGGCTGATAGTCGTGTCCTGTATAGACATTAGTCTCGTCTGGTAGCGTGTAAAGTTTATTTGTAATTGAATCATAAAGAGCATTTGCGTCCCCACCAGGAAAGTCACATCTTCCTGTACCATAATCTGGCATAAAAAGAGCATCTCCCGTAAAAACATTATTTCCAATTACAAATGAAGAACATGCCGGAGTATGTCCAGGAGTGAAAATCGTTTTGATCTCAATAGTTCCAGCAACAAGTGGCGCTTCTTCATTTAAGAAAGCATCGAAGTCCTCAAGTTTAATCTCTTTTAGAATATTAAATCGTTCACCAAATACTTCTTGAACAATCTTGATATTCTCGTTTATTGCCACTTTCACACCAGGAAAGAAATCCTTGAGCTTTAATGCTCCTGTAAGGTGATCCGCGTGAGCGTGAGTTTCTAGAATATAGTGAGGCTTAAGTCCCGCTTCTTTAACAAAGATAGCAACCTTTTCAACTGACTCTGTTGTGATAGTTGATGATGCCTGATCATAATCAAGAACTGGATCGATAATCACAGCATCCTTCGTCACTTCATCATAAACAACATAAGTTAGTGTGTAAGTTTGCTCATCAAAGAATGTTTTTATATTTAAATTATCCATAATTTCCTCCTATCATAGAGTAAATAAATTTATGGGAAAATACATTGACCCCCATCAAGGTTTAAGAAAAATTAATCCCCTATACTGATTTCAGGAGGAAATTAACATGGCATATCTATTAGCACTTATTGCAGGAACAACTCTTGGTCTTTTAGGCGGCGGGGGCTCAATTCTAGTGGTTCCAATCCTGGTTTATATTGTAAAAATTGACCCTAAAATCGCCATTACAATGAGTTTAGCAATTGTAGGTCTAACAGGCTTTATGGGGACACTAAGACATCATAAGAATGGTAATGTTATGGTTAAACTTGCCTTTCAATTTGGTGCTATGACAATGCTTTCCACTTATCTTGGTACCTATCTCGCTTCTTTCATTAGTGGACAAGTTCAACTTTATATCTTTGCAGGAATTATGCTACTGGCCTCAGTTTCAATGCTTAAAAATGGCAAGAATATCAAGGTTAAATCATCATCAAATCTAACAATTTTTGGGGCAGCGAGTGTTGTCGGTATTGTCACTGGTCTCATTGGAGTTGGAGGTGGGTTCTTAATTGTTCCAGCACTTGTAAACTTTTTTAACGTACCAATGAAGAAGGCCATTGGAACTTCTCTTCTAATTATTGCAATTAACTCTCTCATTGGATTTGTAGGAAATATTATCAACTCTCCTAATCTTGAGTTAGATTACCAATTTATTGCAATCTTTACAGCTCTTGCCATTGTTGGATCACAACTTGGATCAGCACTGACTCATAAACTTCCACAAGATAAATTAAAAAAGATTTTTGGCTACTTCTTAATTGTAATGGGGATCTTTATGATAGTTAGAGAAACACTACTCTAGTCTCTTTTTTAATTTCTTCAAATATTTCTTCATCAGAACACCATATAATTTAACGACGACCTCTGGCTTTGCATTAAAGCCAAAGGTCTCTTTAATCATACGACGGTCAAAGTCCACCACATAAGTAAAAAGAGTTCCGTTTTCACTTTCATTAAACATGCGGTTGCTTCTTAAAAAGTATGGATTTGATCTAACAGTTTCAAATAATGCCTGATAAGGAGCATTCAATTTAATTAGCTCTGTTGTTGTTATAAAGTTTTTACGAATTCCGATCCAAGCATCTTCTCTAAATGTGCTACCAACTTCAAATGTTCTTGAGTTTGTGGCCATATCATTAACTTCACTTCGCCAATGATGATCATTCATTGGATCCGCTACAAATTCAAACACCTCTTCAATAGGTGCATCGATTTCGATACTGCCAGTAACTTGGACTGTCTCCAGTGCATAAGAAAGTGTAGATATTGTTGCTGCTATAATTAGAATAAGTTGTCTCATATAAAAATGATGGCAATCTTAACTTAATCTGGCAAGTTTACGTCCAAAATACAAAACCAATTGGATGACTAAAACGCTCAAGAATGCGCTTATTCCAAGTGCTCCACCGTAACCCTTAAGGTGCGGAACAAGGTATTGAAAAAAAAGAGCAAAGAAAACTGAACCAATGACAATAGTATAATTATGCATTTTTGTGGGACAGCTCATTCCAACAAAAGTAGAACCAAAGAATATCACGGCCATCATTTCGTAGTTAGGAACTGTAAGATATAAAATTGCATAGGCAATTATTGTTAAAAGAGCGGAAGCTCTAATGGCCCCAAACGTCTTTAGACGAGACAGATGAAAAGTCGAAAGCGCACCAATAAGAGAAACTCCAATTGCGGTTATCATATAATACTCCCCTTGATAAAGAAGAATAAAGCAACGCTAACAAAGGCAATTGTTCCAAGCTTTCCACCAAAACCTTGAAAGATTCTTAAAGTATAAAAATATAAAATTGCACCAATGAGAGAGATCCCAAGAATTTCCCAGTAATTAGTCACTAACTCACTTGAGCACATTCCTGCAAAGCTTCCACTATAGACCGCTGCTTGCAATGTCATTCTCATTGGAATGAGACCTGCAATCAAACCTACAGAAGCGGAGGCCAAGACTGGAGACCAGCCTAGTTGTGAATGTAAGAGGAAACAAAAAAGGCATCCTATAAAGAATGCCCCAAATTTGTATAAAAATTGTATTCTCATGCCCATCTATCTTAGAGCAATGATCTTAGTTTTCCAATACGTAATGGAAAACAAGTGGTGCAACGATTGTCGCATCAGATTCGATAATGAACCTTGGAGTCTTTGAAGATAGTTTCCCCCAAGTGATTTTTTCATTTGGAACAGCACCTGAGTACGAACCATAACTTGTAGTCGAATCAGAGATCTGGCAGAAGTATGACCATAGAGGAACATCATCTTCCATATCTTGGTTAAGCATTGGAACAACACAAATTGGGAAGTCTCCCGCGATCCCTCCTCCAATTTGGAAGAAGCCGATTCCGCCATCTCCACAATTTTCAGGGTACCACTTAGCAAGGAACATCATATATTCGATACCATTCTTAACAAGAGAAGGCTCAAGCTCTCCTGTTAAGCAGTATGAAGCAAAAATATTTGCTGTCGTTGAATCTTCCCAACCTGGAACGATAATTGGAAGGTTCTTTTCACAAGCGGCCATAACCCAAGAATTTGCAACATCTGTTTCAAACTCTTTTGCAAAGTCTTCACGACGAAGAATTCGATATAGGAACTCGTGAGGAAAAAGTCTCTCCCCTTCTTTAGCAGCGTTTGACCACTCTTCAAAAAGATATTTTTGTAACTTTCTAAATGCAGTCTCTTCTGGAATACATGTATCTGTTACGCGGTTGAAACCTTGAGCAAGTAGCTCTTCTTCCTCTTCAGGACTTAGGTCTCTGTAGTTTGGAATACGCTTGTAGTGGTTATATGCGATTAAGTTCATGATATCTTCTTCAAGGTTTGCACCAGTACAAGAGATAATTTGGACTTTATCTTGGCGGATCATTTCAGCAAGAGAAACCCCAAGTTCGGCCGTACTCATGGCACCAGCAAGAGTGATCATCATCTTCTTCCCACTCTTTAAATGATCAACATATGCCTTTGATGCATCAACAAGTGAAGCGGCATTAAAGTGACGATAGTTGTTGCTAAAAAATTGGGCCATTGTGCTCATAATAATTCTCCAGAGAAAGCCTAAATAGAACGAGACTTATTACACCACAATATAGATCCAAGTCTACATAAATTAGTCAAAAATATTGTAATTAGAAGAGTACATGAGCCCTACCACACTATTATCAGAAGTACTGTCTTGTTTCTGGTAGTAAAGGCCAAAAATTGGGCTAGCTTTTCGATTGGAAAGCTTAAATCCAAGCGAAGCTTCATACGTTCGAGAGATACTGCTCGGTAAGTCTTCCGTAACACGATTCTCTATCTCACGGTACTGAAGGCCAAATAAAAATGAGTAAGTTGTTCCTTTGTAAAATTTAGACATCGTATATTCAGGAGTACTCAATCCAAATTTAAGCCATATATCATCTGAAAAGTTATTTCGATTTTGCTCTTGGTTCGGATCAAAAGAAATAATATCTTTAGAAATATCATAGAATATTTCAAATGAAGGCGACCAACTATCTGATGATAAGTAACTGTAGCCAATATTTAATCCCGTATTACTCTTATAACTCGGTTTACTTACAACTCTATTAAATACGGCCGGATCTGCATCAACACGAGAAAAGCTCTCCTGAGTACTTGATGAAGAATATTTGATCCCAGGAAAGAGAACCGAAGCACTCAAAAAGTGCTTCCTTTCGATATAAGATGCACTTAAAAGAGTATTAATAATAATATACTTTGTTCGATCATTTACTGTTTCAAGATATTCGCTACCAGCAATATTCCCATAGAAAGTAGCAAATGTTTTTGAAGACTGAATATCAAGACTACCAGAAAAACCGACGGCGAATTTATCATTTAGCTTCTTTGCTGCGCTAATTCCAAGCACCGTTTCTTCGGCCTGAATATCTGCACTTCCTTTAAATTCATTCGTACTAAAATTGATCGTTCCATTATTTGTTCCACTATAGGTAACAAAATTCGTGAATGTTATGCCAAAGAAGTCCCCTGCAAAACCTGTGAAATAAGGAATGAACTGACTCTCAAAATCGCTACCAGCTGTTCCCTCTACATCAATATCTTGTCTAGCGTACATGAGGCCAAAATAAATTTTAATCTCATCGTGTTTGAGGTAGGCCGTGGCCGATGGAAATACCAAGGCCGCGCCTATGTCACCAGGACGTGCAGTTGTATTTCCAAGAAATCCTGCTTCATGACCAATTGGTAAGGAGAATACATTAAATGAAATAAGTATAAGTATGAGAAATCTAGTGAAATACATAGGAAAAATTAAATCACCCTAAGTAAATAAAGTCTATTCCTATAAAAAATGAACTTAATCGTTGATATTAACTTTAGTTTGATGTATCAAACCATAGTTCAAACAAGCAACCAATCTTACTAACAAAGGATATAATATGTTAAAAAGATCTATCTTATTGATTTCATTAGGCTTAGGTATGAATGCCACTGCTGCAACAACTGCGCAGTCAGTAATTGAAGCTTACTCAAATCTTGTTTATAAAACTTACTCAGAGTCTCTTGATAAGGCGATTGTACTTCAGGAAGACGTCGAATTCTTCATCTCTAACCCTGGGGTAATGACTCTAGAGATGGCGAGAGAGTCTTGGAGACAAGCAAGAGCTCCATATGGCCAATCAGAAGTTTTTAGATTCTACAATGGCCCTATCGATAGCGATGAAGGACCAGAAGGATTACTAAATGCATGGCCACTTGATGAAGCATATATCGACTATGTTGAAGGTGCTCCTAATGCAGGTATCGTAAATAATATTGCTGATTACCCAGTAATTAATAAAGAACTTCTTTCATCACTTAACGAGCTTAACGGTGAAAAGAATGTTTCAACTGGTTACCATGCAATTGAATTCCTACTATGGGGACAAGATCTATCTATTGATGGTGCTGGTGACAGACCTCATACAGACTATGTTATCGGTCTTGGAAAGAACGCACAAAGACGAGCTGTATACCTTTCAACAGCAACAGATCTTTTAATAGATCACCTTCAAACACTTGTTGATGCTTGGGCACCAAATAAAGCTAACTATAGAGCTGAATTTGTAGCAAAAGATCAAAAAGAATCTCTTAATAATATTCTTTCAGGAATGATCTTCATGTCTGGTGATGAGCTTTCAGGTGAAAGAATGTTCGTAGCTTGGGAAACTCAAGGCCAAGAAGATGAGCACTCATGTTTCTCAGATATGACTCATATGGATATCCAGTGGAATTTCTGGGGTATTGCAAATGTACTTAAAGCAACAGGAATCCTAGCACTAACAGACAACACTGTTCTTGCAACTACAATTGATAACAGAGTTGCAAAGATCAATAAAATGCTAGCTGGTCTTCCTGTACCATTTGATCAAGCAATCCTTGACGAGAATGCAAGACCAGAAATCCTAGCTTCTATCGAAGAGATGGAACAACTTGCAATTGAGCTTGTAGAAATTTCTGAAGAACTTGAGACGCCAGTACAATGGTAAGAGCTCTCCTTCTTACATTTTTGTGCGTATTTAGTCTCAATACTTACTCCAGTGATAAGTTCCCGGCCGGTGCCGGGACTACACTGGACCTCTCAGTTAATGCTTTCTCACACCCTATGAGTGGGACACGTGGAATGTTAAGGCGTCAGTTTCAAGTAGGTAATAGCTTTTTTAAAGGAGCTTGGGTTACCTCACCTTCTTCAACGCCGCTAAGAGATGGCCTGGGCCCGATCTTTAATGCAACATCTTGTACTGCCTGCCACCTATTGGATGGACGTGGCCGAGGGCTTCCTGATACAGATGGGAAAACTGATATATCTCTCCTATTTCGCTTAAAAAAAATAGACCAAGATGGAAAAACTTCTCCACATCCAAGCTATGGTGACCAATTTCAACCTCATAGCATAGAAGGTGTTCAAGGCGAAGGTGAAGTCTTCGTTAAGTTTGAAACCATCAAAGGAAACTTTGCCGACGGCGAAGCCTATGAACTTAAAAAACCAAATTACATCTTTAGAAAGCTTAGTCATGGAAGCTTAGGTGACGACACGATAGTCTCACCAAGAGTCGGTCCACATATGATTGGACTTGGACTTCTTGAAAATATTAATGAAGAAGATATTCTTACAGGAGCTGATCCTGAAGATTTAAATAATGACGGTATTTCAGGCCGTGCAAATTATGTCTTTTCAATTATTGAACAAAGACAAATGCTTGGGCGCTTTGGTTGGAAGGCCTCACGTCCAAATCTCTTAGAACAAAACGCTGCTGCCTTCAATGGAGACCTTGGTATCACCAGTCCACTCTTTCCGACAGAAGAATGTAGTCTGGTTCAAATTGATTGTTTAGAAAAACAGACACAAGAAGATATCTCTAAGGATCTTTTAGATAAAGTGACTCTATACACCCAATTAATCTCTGTTCCAGCAAGAAGAGACTTTGATAATCCGAGCATAAAAAATGGCAAGAAGGTTTTTCATCAAATAAACTGTCAAGCTTGTCACAGAGCTGAGTTTACAACAGGCTCAAATTCAAAATTTAAGGTTTTAAATAATCAAAAGATCTATCCATACACTGATCTTCTCCTACATGACATGGGGGACGCTTTAGCAGATGACACTCGTTCATACCAACTAGAAGGGCTGGCCACAACTAGAGAGTGGCGAACACCTCCTCTTTGGGGTCTTGGCCTTGTAAAAACTGTTAATGGCCATACTCGCTTTCTTCATGATGGACGTGCTCGCAATCTTCAAGAGGCCATCCTATGGCATGGTGGAGAGGCGAAACAAGCAAAAAATAATTTTATTAAATTAACAAAGAAAGATCGTGACGATCTCATCAAATTTCTTAGGAGCCTATAATGAAGAAACTAATTCTATTAGTAACACTTCTAACAAATCCGGTTAGTGCCCAAATTTGGCCACTTCCAACAGGGACAACATATATAGTTAAAGGAACTGGCTACGACTGTGGAAAGTTCATCAGCCGCTATAAAGTCGAATATACAAATACACCAAAGGTATTCTCAGATAGAGGTATTCAATTTGATCTTCTAACTGCAGATAGTGACTTGAATGTATTTTCAATCGAAACATCGTGGAAGACACTAAGCGGTCAAACTTGCCAATATGGACTTTTCTTTAATCGTGCAAGAGAAACAAGAACACTTGATCTTGATTATACAAAGTCACAAACAAACGGGAACCCTGAAGAATGTTTAGGGAATGAGAACTTTTTAAAAACGAAACTTCACTCTAGTGCATATGAAGCATCGAAAAGAGGAATTCGCTACATCGCAGTCGATATTCTAAATGAAGAAAATGAAGTATGTGAAAGCGATCGAGTAAGATTAATTTTTGACCGACGAGCTCAATAATAATTTATATATTAAAATCTTAGTGGCCCTATATGCCACTAAGATTTCTTAAGCGGAATTACAAAAACAAAGCGAGTTAATGTAGAACTCTCATCCAGATAAAACTCTCCACCATGCTTTTCGATATTACTTTTTGAAATACTAAGACCTAAGCCTGTTCCCCTATTCTTCTTCTTAGTTGTAAAGAATGGCTCCATTATCTTGGCCTTTATATCATCAGGGATGCCTCTTCCTGTATCAGTAATCGAAACTTCAACATAGTCATTGTCGTACTTTCTAATAGGTATTGCCTTTAGGTTAATCCTTCTTTCCCCGTTAACTTTAATGAGTTCATCAAATGAGTTATTAATTAGGTTTAAAAGAACTTGTGCAATCTGAACAATTGAGCCATGAATAACAATTGACTCATCCACATTAATTTTGAATTCAATATCATTTTCTTTAAATTTCTCATAACAAAGCGACGTTACATCTTCCACCGCTTCAATAAGATGAAAGTCAGCGGATTTTGATTTGTCGCCATCTTTTGCAAGATGCTTTAATCCTTTAATGATCTTTGAGATTCTAAAGGCAGTACTTGAGATACGCCCAGCATTTTTTTTAATACTATCTAAGTCTGTTCTTTGAGAAATACGATTGGCACTTAAATCGATAATTGTAAGTGGATTATTAATTTCATGAGCAATACCACTGGCCATTTCACCAATTGAAGCGAGTCTCGCTGAGTTAATAATTTGAGACTGTTGCTGTACAAGCTGAACTGTTCGGTCATGAACATTTCTTTCAAGCTTTTCGTTCACTCTAATAAGTAGGTCTTTATAACTACGTTGTTTTTCGAAGAAATATAGCAAGATAAAAAAGAAGATACATAAGCAGACAAAACAAGCAAAAACAACTAAGAGTTCAGACTTATACTCATGATAGAATTGAAAAAAACTTGAAGAGTAACTAATAATTTTGGAACGCTTTGGTAATTTTTCGACATCAATATTATATCGTTTAAGCTGATCATAATCGAAAACGAGATCATTAATAGAATCGACAATAAGTGGAATCTCAGAAATTTTCTTTTCACCAGAAAGATACTCATTTGCCATGCGAGCAATTTCTCTTCCATAGATCGTTCCGTCAGAAACATTGCCCCCGACAATCCCTTTGTTTAAGAAGACTTTATTGAATCCATAAATTGGCTGAGCTGAAAACTTACTTAGGTTCTTAATATTCTCATCAAGCTCAAAATACTTTCCATCACGATCTCTCGCATAAACACCAAAGAGAACAATTGAGTCGTCTTCAAAGTGTTTGGCCATTTCATAGATTTCTTCCATATTGTAATTTTCAATATAGATAATCTTTTGCTTAAGATTCATTTTTTCAAACGAACTTTCAAACTGCTTTTTTAGATAGCGTCCTGTTGGAGTAAATTGCGTGTTAATCACATAAATTTTAGTTGCTTTTGGATTAATTAGTAATGCACTTTTAACAGTTGGGATAACATCAAATGTTTCAACAACACCTGTAAAGTTCTTCTCTGTTCGATAGAGATCACGCTTAAACTTATCATATCCATTAACTCCACTAAAGATAATAGGAGCATCATTAAAGATTTCATTTCTATACTTTATGGCGAAATCAAAGGCATAATCATCAGTCGTAACAATCAGATCGATTTTATGTGAGCTAAATTTAGTTGCATAAAGTTTTGCTAGAACTTCATCATATTCACGGCCGAAGAATCTTTTAGAGTCCATATACTCCGTATAAAAATTGATTCGATATTTATTTTTACGATGAAGGTTGTAACGAAATGAGTTATCAAGCTCCTCAGTCCATACATTACCTTTTTCATAGGAGTGAAGCATGAGAATATCATAAGATTCAGCTGCCCTCGTAAAGGAAGAAGTAAGAATAAGTAGAAAAATAATTAGTCGATAGACGGCCTTAAATAAACTCATTCTAAATAAATATCACTTAACCAATGAAATGTAATTAGTTATTTAGGCAGTTGGTAGTTGAATAACAAAACGCGTATTAGGACACGACTTATCCACAAAGATACGCCCTTTATGATGCTCAATGATATTCTTACAGATACTTAGGCCAAGACCTGTTCCTCTTTGATCAACCTTAGTTGTAAAAAATGGCTCCATGATTCTTTCAAAAATCTCTTCTGAAATCCCTTTTCCAGAATCTGTCACTGAAATTTCAACGATATCCTTTTCTTTTTTTCCTTCGAGCTTGATCCAGCGCTCACTATCTCCCTGAACTAATTCATCAAAAGAATTATTGAGAAGGTTCAAAACCACTTGTGAAATCTGTACTGGTGCCCCATGAACCTTTAGGTTCTCGTCGACATCAATCTTAAAGTGAATTTCGTTCTCTCTAAATCTTGCCTGACAAATTGAAATGACATCTTCAATAGCAACCTTAATATTCACGAGTTCACTAGTTAGACTAGCATCCTCTTTGGCCAGTTGCTTGAGTCCTTTAATAATTTTTGAAATACGATCAACAGTTAGTTTGATTTTTTCTGCCGACTTTAAGACAACTTCATTATCTGACAATTGAATAATTCGATAAGCACTTAAATCAATGATTGTTAGTGGGTTATTAATTTCATGAGCGATCCCACTTGCCATCTCTCCAATCGAAGCAAGCTTTGCAGAATTGATAAGTTTCGACTGCTGCTCAATTAACTGTCTTGTTCTTTTTTCAACTCTATCCTCTAATTGTTCATTGATTCGAAGAACTTCTTTCTTATGCTTCTTTTGTTGCTCAAAATGATAAGCAAGAACAACTAAACTAATAAATAAACACGCAAAAGAAAAAAGAATAAACCAAAACTCGAAAGTATACTCTTCATAGAAGCGCAACAATTTATTATTACGATTTATAATTTGTGAATTAACTGGTAGCTTATGGAAATCAAGACCAAATTTAACAATTTTAGCGTAATCAAAAATAGCTGGTGCCTCGACATCCTCAACTATAGCAATCGAATTAATGTCTTCACCAGCAATTAGCTGATTCGCAATTAATGCCGCTTTCTTTCCGTAGAGTTCACCACTAGTGAAGTATCCCCCAGTCAACCCAAAAGGCAGATAGTATTTTAAGAAGCCATAAATTGGAACATTTGAGCGTTTTGCCAATTCTCCAAGATTCTTTTCGAAATCGAGAAAGTTCCCATCACGGTCACGAGAGAAGCCACCATAAAGAGCAAAAGAGCCTTTCTCTAAATTTTCAACTTTCTTATAAAGCTTATCAGCTGAGATATCCTCTAGGTATTCTACTTTACCGTCTAATCCTAGCTTTGAAATAGATTTTTGAAATTCTTTTTTTAGGTACTGGCCAGTTGGTGTGTGGATCGTATTGATGACATAGAATTTTTTCGCCTTAGGATGCAAGCTCTGAGAAAGCTCTAGCATTTTATCTATTTTGAAACTCTCCACGAGACCGGTGTAATTCTTTTCAAGGAGATATTTTTGCTTAAATTCTTCATTATAACCATTAACACCAGTGAAAATAATCGGACTATTTTGAAAAAGCTTGTCACGATACTTCATGGCAAAAGCAAACGCATTGTCATCTGAAGTAATAATTAATTTAATATTTCTGTCTGAATACTTTATTGAAAAGAGATTATAAAGCTTCTCCCCATAGTCACGGCCGAAGAATCTTTTAGAATCCATATACTCTGTATAAACATCTAAGTGATCACTTTCACTATGAAGATTTTTCTTGATTGATTGGTCAATGAGATCTGTCCAAATACTATCTCGAGAATACGAGTGCAGTATAAGTACTTCGTACTTATCCATTGCAAAGCTTGGAAAGATCGTCATGAGAAACGTGAATGTTAAAATTAATGCCCTGGCCCAGTTCACAACTTTATAATTAACATTTTATCGCTAAAAAGTATTGATAAAATTTATCGATTCAGCAAAAAATCTTCATAAAGTCCTGAAATCACTTCATGGTATTAAGTAAAAATTAACCTCGATTTCGTCATGCACAGTAGCGATCCATATCGATGGGTCCGGTATTTCAAGCTTTTTCAGTGATAGAACGGCCTTGCCAACCAAAGACATTTGACCGTCTGCGCTGGCCAATCTTTCGATGAAAATATCGATAGAATGTTTCTTATTTCGAACCTCAATAGTTCCCTTATTTAACTCACCCAGTCTAATTGGCCCAGGGATATGAACATTAATATGTGGGTTTTTTTCTACCTCAAGACACTTCTCATACATTTTTTCGTTACGAGACTCATTATCTGTATCTAATTTCTTGGCATCAATTTGAATCGAAATATCTTTGTAACTCCCCATGCCGTCTTTCGTATATGTTATCTTTGCACCTTTAACGACACCTTGAAAATCTGTAGTAATAAGGCCTGCTTTTGTCGAAGACATGTTAAATATAATACGATTCTGAGCATTAGCGGCTTGCTCAAAGTTATCATATTTTAGTGATAGCTTTGATGCTGCAATTGAACTTACTTGTAGAAGAATAAAAATAAAAATAACTTTATACAGTTTCATATTAACCTCATGAAATAATAATCTTTAAAAGACCTTTTAATGGAGTGTGAATATTTCCAATGATTCCAATAAAGGTATCTCTTCTTTCTTTACTGTGATTTAAAAATTTAGCAACAATTTCAATTAGCCATGAACGGCGAATCAACCACTGGAAACCAGTATTAAGAAATGATTTCTCACGAAAGTATTTTTCTTTTTTGTGCCTATAAACTTGTAAGGAAGAGTTATAATCAAAACAGATTTTTGAAATATTAATACTTTCAAATAACATCTTCGCTGTTAATAAAGCATTAAAGATACCTTCTCCTGTTATTGGATCAATAAAACCCGCGGCATCTCCAATTAGGGCAACATTATTTCCAATGACATCTTTTACATTATGCTCAATTGGAAAACTTGTATGTATCTTACTACCTTCTTCTAATGTAACCCCTAACTCATCTTGAATTCTTTCAAGATAATACTTGAAGGTATTGCGAGCACTTCCATATTGTTTAATCTCATCGGCACCACAAACAAGAGAGAGGTTTAGTTCAGTATTCGAGATAGGATCGACACCAATATAGCTTCCTCTTTCAAAAATAAACATCTGTCCTTTTCGAATAGGAACTTTGTCAGTATTGAGCCAAGCATGAAGAGCAATACGTTTTTTAGAATTGGGTAACTGAAGCTTCAATTGACGTGCAACGATTGAGTTTCGTCCATCTGCACCGACAAGAAGACGAGAATAATAAACTTCTTTATCAGCTGTTTCGACTCTCCAATATGTTCCTAAATACTCAAAACTCACAACACTTTGACCAAATCGTAAGTCTGCACCACTTTCACTTGCTAGCTTGGCCAGTCTCTGATCAAGAATTTTTCGATTAACACTGACACCAAAATTTCTCCTTCCTCCCTCACTTGTAGGGAATGTGCTATTAACACGACAGCCTTTTGGCGTATGTATCATCATCCCATTAAGAGGTAAGAAGCCATCATAAACTGATTGTAAATTAAGTTCATCAAGAAGCTTTACCCCTTGAGGACAAAGATATTCGCCGCATACTTTACGACCGACCTCTTTATTTCTTTCAAGAATCAGTACTTTTGAATTCTTTTGAGCCATTAAGTGTCCAAGTAATGCCCCTGCGGGACCACCACCAATGATAAGTACATCATAAATATTCATTTCCACTCCTCAACAATCTCTCTTAGAGACGCATTACCTAAGTAAAGTGTTGGCAGAACAAAGAGATCGAAAATCATTCCACAAAACAAGATGAAAGATAAATTCACCCCAAACTCTCTAATAGGAAGAAAGTCATAAATTCCAAATAATAAGAATGCGATAATAAGAGTAAGCGAACTCGTTAGAATAGGCTTAACGATTGTTTCAACATAAATGCTAAAGTCACCTTGTTTTTGGTCAAAGAAATGTAGTAGGTGAAAAGTACTGTCTACGACAATCCCGAGCCCCACACTATAAGTCATAACAGTTGCAATATTTAACGACATCCCCATGATATTCAAAAAACCTAGCGACAAACCAAGTGGCATTGTATTGACTAGAATAAAAATGGCAAAAAGCTTTATCTGTTTTAAAAAAATAACAGCAATGAGGGCCATGATAACCAAACTTAACAAAAAGCTCTTTGAAAGAGTATGCACCATTGCTTTTTGAGAAATCATTAAATTGTAGTACAGGCCATCTAAGCGATAAGTTTTCTCTCCAATAATACTTTTAACTTTATTCAATAGGATTTCGTATTGATCAACATTTAAAGGAGTTCCAAGAAGAGTTACCTTATATTGAGAATCTATTGGGTAAGCTTCTCTAATGCCTTCGGCCGCTTTCGAATAAAGTGTCACATAAGCAAATTTATTATCCGGTAAAGAATAATTTCCACTATAGGCTTCATTAATTTTTCTAACAACAAGGTTTCGAGATAATACTCTTACACCTTTAATTTTCTCTAACTCATCTTCAACTTGTGTAAGATTTTTCAAAGCTTCATATGATAAATCCCCCATACCAATCTCTAACAGTGGTACTCCTCCAGCTATCGTTGAGATATCATTAAAGCTCTTCGCAATATTTGTTTCCTTTGGAAAGTACTTAGTTGCATCAGTTACGATAGCAACATTTACTGCTCCCCAAATTCCTAAGATGATCGATAAAAGGCCAATTACAATAAAACTCAGACCCGAAAAGCTTCTCGTTGGATATCTTTTTAATTCTCCCCCCTTCGATTCTTTTAGCTTTAAGAAATTTTCAACACTAAGTAACCAAACGATTGACAGAAGAGAGCTTAGCAAAATCATGATACTACTAAGCACCCCAAAGATACGAATAACATAAATCTCACTTACATAAAGTGATAGGAATCCTATAAAGGTGGTAACAAGCATTAGTGCTATTGGACGAGTTTTATGCTTTAAAGCACCAGATAATGAACCATCTTTCTTTGCTGAAAAGTATATATGCTGTCCAAGAGACAAAATGATCACAAATGTCATTAACGGTACTATAGAGGTCACCATATTCATTGTGACAAAGAAGTATTTAATAACACTCAAACTAAAGAGCGCACTAAAAATACATGGGATAAAGAGCATTAAGGTTGTCAGAAAATCTTTTATAAATACAAGTAAAAGAAAAAATGAAAATGTAAATAAAATCGGAAAGAGCTTTTCTTGAACAAGTGCCGAGGATTGATCGAGATGATAATTCGTATACTCATGTCCAGCACAGTAGAAGTTCTTTTCATCCTCCACTCTTTTGATGATCTCTTTCAGTTGACTTTTTTCGCCATTATTAAAAATTAGAAAACCAATTCGATTGGAAGAAATAAGGTCAGCTTTCGCTAGTTTTCCTTTTTGAAGTTCAACATCCAGTTCCCGACGCTCTTTTGTAAGATCATGTGGATAAACAAAGTAACATTCATCACTACATAAATCCTCAAGCTTTTTACCAAAATTTAGAAGTCTTGAATAAGCTTCGATACTTGGAGTGTCATTTGCGTAAACAACAAGAGAGTCCACTTCTGGGTAATCTTGCTGAAATGCCTTAAACTGTTCTATCCCCTTATCTGTTAAGAAGATTGACTCAGGATTCTTTTGTTTTAAATCCTTTGTATAAAACAACATTCCAGCGAAGACCCCTAGAAATAGGATAATAAATAGAGACCTAAAGATCGCTTTTATTATGACCTCCACTCTAAAAGAATACTTTGGGCCATAAAGCCAGGGCCGAATGCTAGCATATAACCACGCTGCCCACTTTCAATAACTCTTTCTCTTGTAACCTTGTCAAAGATATGAAGAATTGTCGCAGAAGACATATTTCCACAATTTTCAAGAACCCATTTAGACTCTGAAATATCTTTGTTGTAATCACCAATATAGTCTTCAACCATTTGAATGATTTTCTTTCCACCTGGATGAAACATATAATTATCAATATCCTCAATTTTTAGTCCATTTCGCTCTAAGAATGGTAAAAAGATATGTTCAAAATTTCCTTCAATTGCACTAGGTACGTCTTTATCTAAAACAATTTTAAGTCCTGAGTTAATTAGCTCAAATCCCATGAGGTATTCACCATGAGAAAAGTTATACATATCTGTATCGATAATATGAGCACCTTTACCTTCGCCGCCTTTTAAGACAGCACAAGCAAAACCGTCAGAGAAAATTGCAGTCGATACAAGATTGGCAGCATCAAGATCATTAAGTTGGAAAGTGATACTTGGGATTTCCATTGTCAGCACAAGGGCCGTTTTACCGGGATTGGCCTTTAAGAACTCATCTGCATAAATAAGAGCAGATGTACCACCCGCACACCCCATTTCTGTAACAGGAAGACGAACAACGTCCTTTCTTAAACCAAATTCATTGACCAGGTAAGCATCAACTGAAGGGATCATGAAACCTGTACAGCTAGTTGTGATGATATAGTCAACTTCACTTGGATCAATATTCGATCTTTCAAAAGTTCGTTTCAATAACCTCTTACCGTACTCAACCATTTTGGCCTTATAGATATTATTTTTCTCTTCAAAGCTAATGTTGGAGAAAACAGTCTCAAGGTCAACAACTGCACTACGTTGATCAATTTTGGAGCCCTTGAATATTTTCAGGGCCTTACGTCTTGTTGTTTCATCAACATCTTTTAGCCATAGGCGCTGTGCTGCTTCAACAATCTCTTCAGTCTTGTACGTGTAATCTGGTTTATAAGTTTCCATGTGAACAATACGAGTCATTTGTTCCTCCTTTCGTAGAGAAAGAATCGTTCAAAATCCTAAATTTTGTAACTGGACGAAAGTCCTAATTCCAAATAAAATGTGTATTATCAGATAGATACAACACTTATAAGACTAAGGTCCTAGAACTATGCTTAATAAACGTGAACGCCTAATTACTGGAATACTCTTCCTTCTTATCTCTATTTTTCTCATTTTTGATATCTACGAAGACCTCAGCGAAGGCTCGACTTATGAGCATGTGATCGAGGAAGGTATTGTTATGCTCATCGGACTTATCGGAACTGCAGTTCTATGGTTCAAGTGGCTATTTACGAAAAAAGAAAACTTAAGAATTAATTCAGACGTTACAAAGTTAAAATCAGATTTAGAAAATTATAAACAAAAAACTCAAGATCTTTCACGTGGCCTATCTGAAAAAATTAATGATCAATTAAATGAATGGTCACTAACAAAATCGGAAAAAGATATTTCATTACTTTTGTTAAAAGGCTTAACAATAAGAGAAATTGCCGATATCAGATCGACATCTGAAAAGACGATTAAGCAGCACTGTACCAATATCTATAGTAAATCAAATCTCAGTGGACGCAGCGAACTATCAGCATTCTTTTTAGAGGATATTTTAGTCATTGATGAGTTATAATTTCCAAAGAAGAATAACCAAGAATAATGGCCATGAATCTTAAAGAATTTAATGAAGAATTAGCAAAAACGAATAAACTAGTGATTATAGGACCGATGGCCCTAACTCTCCCCTATATTATTGACTCTCCAATTATATATGTTGATGGTGGCCTAAACCATAGACCAAGTGACGATCATCCTTACCTTTCAGTTGGTGATGATGACTCAAATAAGACTAGTGATAGTCTTGATATAAAATTAGATGAAAATAAAGACTTTTCGGATTTAACGTACGCACTAACACTGATACCAGATAATATTACCGAAATTGAGCTCTTTGGATTTTTAGGAGGAAGACTAGATCATCAAATGGTGACTTTAGGCTCGATCCACCACTTTCTAAAAGAAAGAAAACACCAAACAAGGTGTCATTTTGAAAAGAAAATTATCGCAAATTCAAGCGGTAACTTCTCTTTTACACATGAAGGTATTTTTTCAATTCTTAGTCTTGAAGAACAAGAAATAACAATAAGTGGTGCTTGTGATTATCCCCTCAATGACGATAAAGGAGTAAAAACTCTTAGTTGCCTTACTCTTTCGAATAAAGCCTACGGTGAAGTCCATATAACATCTAAACACCCTATTTTTGTCTACTTACTAGATAAAGAAGTGCCAGGCAACAATGCCTAGCACTTTCATTTTTTTTTTTAATGAGATGACTTCTCTTTTTCATCAGAAAATAATTTAACAAAATTTTCTGTCGCATCAGAAACTTCAATCTTATGCGCTTTCTTCTCTGCACTCTTAGGAAGGGCCAGATAAAGAATTCCATCTTGAAGTTGGGCCTGCACTTCACTTCGATTTATGAAGTGTGGAACAGTTAGACTGCGAGAGATACGACGTGTCTCTCCACCACCATCTTCAAATAATGTCTTACGTTCTGCCTCAATAGTAACGAGGCCATCATCGACTTGAATATTTAAGTCTTCTTTTTTTACACCAGGCATATCAATGCTCAGTAAGTAAGCATTATCAGTCTCCTTCATCTCTCCGAAGGCATTAGAATTTCCGCTTCCTCGACCTTGCCAAATATCTTCAAGGCCTGAGATGATATCTCTAAACTCGTTGTCAAAACTGGAACTATTGAAGAAATCAGAGCTAAATGCTGAACTTTTTCGTGGGACAATTGAACGTCTAATCATGATAAACTCCTTTAACTTACGTGTGTATCTTCTCTTAATAAGATGGGCCCATTTTATCACTGTAAAAGAGTCGGATAAACTTAAGATATTTTTAAATGCTTCAAATGAGAACTAAAGGACTTCATCACAAGAAGATGAATAGGTGCTTGTGTATAACAGTAAATATACCAAGGAAGCGACGGACAAAATTCATTGATTGATACAAGTGTAAACTTTCCATTGGCCACACTCCTAAATTCGAGCCATCCCGAATTAGTCGTTGCACTTAATAATCCTCCAATAATATGGAACTTGGCCCTTCTTAAGTTAGATTTATTTTCGATGTATTTAAGAGTTAATAACGGAGTGTTGATACAAATAATATTAAAAGTAATAAGCCCCCTATCCTCATGTACATAGATAATGAATCGAATAAAACGTGGAAGCCACTTCATATAAGTACTTGCTAACTCTTTCATTTCAAGGTGACTAGGATTATCAAGACGTTGAATTGAACGAACAGTCCTCTCTTCTTTACGTCGTGCTACACGAGGTTTTCTCTTTGTCTTTTCAATTCTTACTAGATCAAGCATTTGATCATATGTTCGAATCTTTATTAAATTATCGATGTCACTGTCAATTTCAACTTTAGGTAGATGACATTTTAAACTATCAACTAATGGAGAAACCAATTCAATTTCTGATTCACCAAAAACACTTACCCACCATTTAGATAATTTTAAGTAATTAATCGGTACTGGAATCATTGGACAGAATTTTCTAAAACGTTTTGATGTTTTGCGTATTAGTTGTTCATAGGTTACATCCTCACCATTAACGACATTTATAATACGGTTATAAAATCTGTCATCGCAAATAAGCTTAGTGATAACTCTTAGTAAGTCATCAATGAATACCACTTGAGTTCGACTCTTTGTCCACTTTGGCAAAATCATTGCGGGAAGATTAATTACAAGATTTTTTAGAATTTCAAATGAAGAGCCCCCATCACCAACAATCATACCTGCTCGCAAGAGCGTATAGGGAATTCCAGTTGATTTGAAAACTTCTTCAACTTCTAGACGGCTTTTAAGATGCTCGCTACTTTCTCCAGTAGGAACGAGCCCTCCCAGATAGATAATATGTTTCACATTATTATGTAGACATGCTTTTGCAAAGTTATCTGCCAAGAGCAAATCTGTATCTCGAAAACTTCCCTGAAATAATCTTGAAGAAGGAAGCATTGAGTGAACT
Organism: Halobacteriovorax sp. RT-2-3; assembly: GCF_047085075.1. Taxonomy (NCBI): domain Bacteria; kingdom Pseudomonadati; phylum Bdellovibrionota; class Bacteriovoracia; order Bacteriovoracales; family Halobacteriovoraceae; genus Halobacteriovorax; species Halobacteriovorax sp. RT-2-3. Next base: position 288,383 of record NZ_JBKIYF010000002.1, read on the forward strand.
AAGTAGATAGCGATATCGATATCTTTTAGCGCTTCTTTAGTGCTATGATATGAAAATAAATCAGTTTTAGAAAATTCAACATTCTCATCAGAATAAGATTCACTACGCCCTAAGGCCCTTACGAGATGCTTATCCTTAATCTTTTGAATGAGATTCCTACCAATAAATCCATTGGCCCCGGCAATTGCTATTTTCATAATGAACAACTATTTTCAATAATTTCTCTTTCGTCGTACGTAGAGTGTTTTCTTTACTCTGGCCACTTTCTTATTATCTTTGTCGTAAATAAAAGTTTCAAAAACAGGAAGAGCCTTTCTGGCTTCGCTTGCCTCTTGCTTAATCCTGTTTACTTCTTCCATCTTTATCTCGAACTCGGCCTTGACGATATCTTTGCCTGGACTTAAGAATTCGATCTCAGCAGCTTTATCCCAAATAATATGATCTTTACCAAGGTGAAAACTTAGTAAGAGCATATAGAATGGATCACACATAGAGTATAAGCTTCCGCCGAAGTGAACTCCAACATAATTAGTATTAAGAAATGTTTGTTTCATTTGAACACTGATCTTCGTGCGTTCATCGTTGATTGATAGAACTTTAATTCCTGCACCGAGGTAAGGAGGCCAATAATTTAATAATTTAATGGCCTTTTCTGGAGGTATTTTTTGCCAAAAACTCATGCCACACCTTAAAATTCAACTAAATAATAAAGTACTTATTATATCATTGGAAATTTTAAAGTCACGCGTGAGCCACTATTTGGCATATTTTCGATAAAGAGAGCTGCGCCATGCTTTTTAAGAAAAGAATGAACAAGTTTTAAACCTACGCCTGTACCTTTCTCACCTTTTGTTCCAGTCTTTACATGAAATGTCTGACCACTTTGAATTCCATCAATTACAATTTCTGGAACCCCTTCTCCTTCATCACAAATCTCAATAGCATAACCGTCATGTGCCGCTCCCTTAACAATAATCTTCTTCCCTTCAGGAGAGAATTTGATGGCATTTGAGATGATATTACGCACACAAGTTTCAATCATATTACTATCATGATTAAAGATATAATCTTCTAAATCGACTTCAATCACAAGGTCTTTAGTTTGCGCCAATTCATAAGCAAATTCGACAGCACTTGTAATTGTATCCTTTATATTTAACTCTTTTGGACTATATCCAAGACTCTCATTACTTGTAAGTGCCCAGGCCAATAAATCCTTTAATAAGGCATCTGTCTTCTTGGCCGACTTAATAATACGATCTTGATAGAGCTTAATTCTCTCAACAGATAATTCTTCATTTCGTCTAGAAACAAGAGATGCTGAAGATAGGATAACTTGTAATGGGCTCTTTAAATCATGAGCAATTGTTGAGATTACATCGTCTTTTGTTTTATTGAGTTCTTCAAGACGACGATTTGAAATATAAAATAATCTCCACGCTCTATTAAACATCGAACGAAATGCAAAGAGAACAATGTTAAGGGATAATAGGATAAAGATTTTATAGAAATGTTTTTTTAGATCAACTGATTCATTTAAAATTGGGATGATGACAAATAGGCCAAAGAGAATAACACAATTAATAATAATTCCATTTAATCTTCCCGGTAGCATGACGTAGAAAGATGTCGTCATGATCATAATACCAGCTAGAAGCGTAGTACTCGTCCCCATAATCATAAAGGTCATTAGGGCGACGATGATGACAGAAACTAATTTAATAAGGAATAAGTGTGTTTCAATTTTTTCATTATAGTCACTCTTTCTAAAAGCGATGAAAAAACCAAGTCCATAAGCAACAAGTAGCGCCCTAAAGAAAGTAAGAATATTTGCTGAACCAAAAGTATAGACTCGTTGATAGTCGGCCAGAATACCTGCAAATAGCAACAGGACACAGCAAACTAAATACGACAATAAAGTGTATGTACGATCCTTTGGCCATGACGTTTGAAGATAGCTTCTCTCTTCATCACGAGACTTAAATTCCCCAAAGGAATTGATTAGGGCTTCCAATAGTTAATCCTTTAAATTTAAATACGTAAACAATTAGTCTTTACTACATTTATACAAGAGATTCGAGAAAAAAGATTGTGGTGTGAAAAATTACAGGCTTGTAATTCTCATAAAAACAGACACTTAGAAAGATTGAACAAGTGATTATTTTGTTCGACATTTAGTCGGCCAAGGAAATCTTTCAATTTAGAGAAGTGCTTAAAAATTGCGTGTTATTCATAATTATGAAGAAAATCACACCTCTAATTATTGCACCTTTAATGAGCTTTAGTATCTATGCAAGTGATATTAAGTTAAAACTACTCGACTTTCATCAAATACAAGAAGAGCTTAAATGCGAAACTGACTACCCTTACTTATCTTCTGCATTTAAGGTGAAAAAAACGGACTCTATCGATTGTTCAGATGTAGAGTGGGCCAATAACGCCTTAGCGAAAGTAGCAAAACTTAGAAATGATGCTCCTATTGTGAATATAGAGATTCTATCACGAGATAATGGTGCTTCATTTGATATTGGTGAAACAATTCGCATCCCTCTTCACTTAACATTCACAAACCAATGGGGACAAGTCTTTAACTCCTATAGCATTGGAACAGATGCCATTTTATATCATGAGTATTCTCATGCAATATTTGGCAAAAGAATTGGAAAGAAATTCTATCCAAAATTAAAGGCACTAGCAGAAAGGTTATCTCGCTTTAAAGTGAATCGCCATAAGGCATATGCTGAGGGGAATCCTCGAAATGTTGTCCAGTACTACACAAAGCAAATTGAAGTTATTGAAGAGAGGATTAAAAGTCATAGTGAACTTGAAAAATACCACCTTTCATCTTCATATAATGAGCTATTTGCTGATTTAGTAGCGGTACTTGTTACAAATAATCGTAATGCTATTTTTAATGCTCTTTATTATGATGAAATGACAGACGATGCATACCAGCTGACAAAGCTTAGGTCTTTTGAAGATCAAAATACAAAGTATGATAACCGCGGTTTATACGAAGAACACGGTGAATTAGCATTAGTTCGCCAGTATATTGGAGAAGAAATACTTCCAAATATTTTCAAGAAAGAAAATGAAGAACAACTAAAGAAAGATTTGATTGAAATAGTTCTAGACTCAATTGAGTCACAAATGGATATGCGAATTCGTAAGTCTGCCTACAAAGTTTCACCGATGCAAAGTAATACTGCCTTAATTGAAGAAATTAAAGAGCGATACCAAACAACAAAATAATTAATCATTTCATTTATTAAATTCACAAGTACGGCCTTATTATAAAGCCGTACTTGTCTTAATTACTTGTATTAGTTTTCAAGAATTGATGTAAGATAAATTAGGTCATAATAAGTTGCTAAGAATAAATCAGGATCACGATCTGCAAGACCTTTATAATATTCAAATGTGTCTTCTTTTCCATCCTCAAAGTACTTTACGAGAGCACGAAAGCTACGTGAATTAATTGAATGATGTCCTACAATCGTTGCCGATAACTTCAGAGTCTCATTAAGATCATATTTCAAAACATTTTTATTATAATTTTCAATCTCTCTTTGCGCAGCTATTAACACAGGTGAAAGCAGATAAACTCCACCTCCCTGTTTTACTATTTCACCAGCAAAAGGACTCACCTTATCACTTGCCAAGTAAGGCCCCATATACTGACTATATGTTTTTCTCAAAAGTGCTCTATTCATTCCAATTCGCTTTAATCCTTTCTTTTGGGCCAAAAGAAATAATGCATTAACCTCAGCAAAGGACTCAGATTCATGGACTCCATGTCCACTTGGAGGCGATTGATAATTCATTGGAAGATAAATATCATCTAAGCAATGTGAAAGCTCATGATAGAGAGAAAAATAATATAGTTCTTCAAGGGAGAATAGTCGCTCAATTTTTGAGAAGTCAAAGTCTTTATAAACATCAACTCGATCATCATGTCCAAGAGATCTTTTCACTTCACTTGGTAGATCATTAATTATTCCATTTGGAAGAACGGCACAAAATTTAAATTCCTTACTCCATCCCCCTTTCATAAAAGGTAGAGCTGAAGCAGAGCCATTTAATACGCCAAAATATGGGATGAGATTTATGGCCTCATTTCTCTCCAATTCAATACCAAATTTTTGAATCATATATTCGCTAAGGAGCTTAATTTGTTGTTCCTCTGTATGCCCCTTGAGTATCGGTACGACTTCACTCTTATCAAAAATAACGATTGGATAGTTTTTAACATTTCCATATTCCGCATTTAAAACTTTAATTTCATTTGAAAGAGTTAATTCGAGATTGGAGGCAAACACTCCGCTTGCCAGCAAGGTGACTGCTAGGAACTTATTAAATAATTTATTCATATTTTGGCCTTGTTAACTTTGTCGCATTTAACCATATTTCAATGCCTTCGAGTGGTTAAATAGTTACTTTTACAAGGTCGTCGAAGTTTTGGACATCCAATAAGTGGGGAAAATTCCCCACTTATAGATACTGTGAAATTAAGCTACTTTAATTTTTGGATTTAGAGTAAATTTGCAATTCATTGAATTGGTAACAAGGCACTTGTGTTGAGTTTCCTCTAATAACTTTAGATAATCATCAACATTTTCCTTACCACGAACAACAAGGTGTGGTTGAATTTCAACTGTAGTGAATGTAAGCTTCCCATCTTTTCTTTCGAGCTTGGCATCTGCTTTTACATCGAGGGTATCCCAATCCATTTTTCGCGCCTGGGCCAGGGCCTTAAAGCTTAAGAGGTAGCAACTTGAAATACTTGCTGAAAATAAATCTTCAGGAGACCACTCTCCTTCTGGTCCTTTAAATTCAGGAGGAGCTGTCGCTTCCAAATTCTGTTTACCTTTAGAAGAAATCTTCATTCTTCCATCATTTCTCTCACCGTGGGTGTTGGTACTGTAAATACTCATATATACTCCAATGTTCTCGTTATCTTGCTATCTTAAAGTCTTTTGGGAAGCAGTGGCCTTAAAGAATTCCTTATTTTTGTTTAACAACTAAACAAGGCCATAATCTTTGAAGCTTGAAAGAATTGAAAACAGATTCAACTTGCACTACAAGCAAAAACCTAAGCTACGTCATCTTTTTTTTGCTCATATTCTTCTAATATTGCCCTTAGGAGTAAAAAATATGATTAAAGACAGTCTTGTTCAAAAATATAATGTACCAGTTCCACGCTACACAAGCTTTCCAGCAGTGCCCTATTGGACGGGAGCACCATCTCAGGAGATGTGGTTTGAACACCTCAAAGAAGGTTACGATAAGTCTCAAGGAGTAGAACTCTATATCCATGTCCCATTTTGTGAAAAACTTTGTTACTACTGCGGTTGCCATCGAGTTATTTCTAAGAATAAAAATCGCGGTATTGAATATGTTGATTTTCTCTTAAGAGAATGGGACCTCTATCTCGAACAAATGGGTGATATTAATATCTCGTCAATTCACCTTGGTGGCGGAACACCTAATTTCTTAAATGAAGAAGCATTTTCTACTTTATTAGATAAATTAAAGGAGTCGATTGATGCTAAAGAGTTTAAAGGCTCAATTGAGATAGACCCACGTACTTGTTCAAAATCGCAACTAGACCTTTATAAGAAGCTTGGATTTAGTCGATTATCAATGGGAATACAAGATTTTGATCCAGTTGTTCAAGAGGCAATTGGGCGTATCCAACCTTTTGAAAAAGTAAAAGAGCTTGTGGACTATTGTCGTGAAATTGGAATTGATGACATAAACTTTGATTTAATCTACGGCCTTCCTTATCAGACACTCGATACAGTTGAAGCAACAATCGAGAAGGTCATTTCACTTAAGCCGTTACAAATTGCATTCTATAGCTATGCCCACCTTCCATCTAAGATTAAAAATCAAAAGTTAATCCCAGAGGAGGCTCTTCCAGAAGGAGCACTTAAGCGAGCTCTTTATGAACATGGCAAAGGTCTACTTGAAAATCATTCTTACAAAGAGATTGGGCTAGATCACTTTGCAAAATCAAATTCACAGCTTTATCAAGCAAAGCAGGAAGGAAAACTAAGAAGAAACTTTATGGGTCATACTCATAAAAGTTCACCAATAATTATTGGCCTTGGTTGCTCTTCAATATCTTCTTCAGCAAAAAGCTTTGTACAAAATGAGAAGAACGTAAAAACTTATTTCGAATCAATAAGTAAGAGAAGGCTTGCCATTTCCACAGGCCATATCCACACGCAAGAAGATATCGTTGTAGAAGAGATCTTACAAAATTTCTTTGCGACAAATAGCGTTTCAAAGAAAGACTGGCAAAGCCTCAAGAATGCTTCACACATTAATAGTAAAATTTGCGAACTAGAAGAAGATGGCCTGATTACAAATAGTGATAAAATAATTGTCACTGATGATGGCAGACCATTTATGAGAAATATTGCGAGTATCTTTGATCATCATTTGATGAGATCAAAACAAAATAGTGGTTCACGTGCACTATAGATAGAAATCTATCGTAAGCATTGTCATCACACCAATAATTACGCCAAGAGTTGCATTTCTCTCATGCCCTTGCCTAAAAAGCTCGGGTAGCATCTCTTGGCAAATTACAAATAACATTGTCCCTGCAGCAAAACCTAGTGCAATCGGAAGACTTTGAGTTGATATACTAGTTGCTAAAAAACCAACACCTGCAGCAACTGGTTCTACAAGGCCAGAAAGTAAGGCCATCAAGAAAGCACGGTTCTTAGTTGCACCTTCATTTAAAATTCCAAAAGCAATAACAAGTCCTTCAGGAATATTTTGTAAAGCAATGGCCAGAGCAAGCGCCATTCCTCCAGCATGGTTTCCACCACCGAAGCCCACTCCAACAGCAAGGCCCTCAGGTATATTATGAAGCGCGATGGCCAAAGTGATTAACATAACCCGACTTAGTTTGCGCTCGTGGCCACCAAGCTCCATATCGCTTTTCTTATTAATATGTTTATGGGGTATTAGATCATGAACAAAAATGATGAAGACATAGCCTAAGAATAGACTTAATAGAAAAATAGGCATTGCCATTGAAGCAGAATAGAGTTTCTTTGCCTCTTCCAAACCAGGGGTTATCAGTGAAACAAATGATGCAACTAGCATGACTCCTGCACTAAAGCCCATTGCGATATCAAGTATTTCTTTTGAATAATGCTTCTTCAAATAGATAGGTAATGCACCTATTCCTGTTGCAAGGCCCGCAACTAATACTCCAGAGATGGCCATATAATTTGCACTCATAAACTCTCCTCTTCCCCTCTGTTTAAAGGAGAATATATTAATTTTACGGAAATTCTGCGCCAGACAATATTCGATTAAACTAAAGCTTTGATAGTTATTAACTATCAACTATAAGCTCTTGATAATTTGCATATTTTTACAATCTAATGGATAATTTAAGTCACACAACACACATCGACAGGGAGCACACATGAGTCAATTGACGCCACAACAAAAAGAAGAATTACTAGCGGAAATCACACTTCTAGAAGGACAACTTACTGGAAATATGATGGAAGATATGGATATTCGTGGCAGAATTCACAATATTAAAATGAAGCTTGATGGCGTAAAACCACCAGAAAGTTTTATCGATTGTATCGGTTGTGGTTCATAAAAAAACTTAACCTAACGATCAAACTCACTTTTTAATAAAGATATAATCTGATTAATAGCGAATCTGGACTCCCTAAGATGAGGCATTTCAATAAATCCGTGCATCATCTTAGGGTATTCGAAATAGCGGTATGGCCTATTTTCTTCTTTTAGACGATTCTTTAATTCCTTGGCATCTGGGTAAAGAATATCGTGAGTACCTGTAAAAATATTTATTTCAGGCAGATCATCTAACTCCCCTCGAAGTGGACTAATACGATAATCATCCTCTGCAAGATCTTCAGCGAAGATATGACCTAATTCTCTTATCCCCTTTCGATCCAATACCATTTCATGCTCATCAATATCCTCAATTTCAGGATTACTCATACTAATATCAAGCCAAGGAGAAAGTAATATGATCGAAGATGGAAGAGGATTACCTTCATTTCTCATTTGCTCACATAGTGCAAGTGCAAGACAGCCTCCTGCCGCATCTCCCATGACAATAATATTTTCGGCCCCTACTCTTTGTGCTGTTTTCTCAAAAGACTCCCTAATCATCGACAGAGCGTCTAAAACACTGCCATGAGGAACGAGCGGGTAATCAGGCACGATGATTTCGATATCAATATTTCTCATCAATTGAGTTAACAAATGAAATTGGCCGACATTCATATTGTAGATAAATGCTCCACCGTGAATATAGAAAACAGTTTTTAGGCATTCTTTTTTTATTGGACGAAATTGAAAGAGATTTCTATTTTGAATTTGCATACAATGAATATCAAACTCGTGATAAAAAGCACGAGGTATGCTTGCTTCATTTGGTATTGGGTCTTCTTTTTTCTTTTCAATAATTTTAGAAAAAATTTTTCTTAGCTGTAGAATTCGAAGACTACCTTTTGAAACAAAGGAACCAAAACTTTCATCCTCTTGGTAACGAAACTCTGTATCGATTGGATAGTGATCTTTTTTTAATGCCTTATTTCCCATAAGTTTAATATCGGTGAGATACCCATGGGGCCACAGATAAGAATGGCCAAATTCTCTTTAACCCAGAATTAAGACTCGCTGCAACACGACTCACAGAACCTCACAAAACACTAATATTTCAAAAATATTGTCCTAAAACTAAGTAAATTGTATCTAGTGTCACAACTTACAAAACACAATGTTTTGTCAATTTTAACCCGCTGTACTATGTAGAGTAGTAACTTAGGAGCTTATCTATGAAAACTTTATCGCTAATTGTTTTATCAATGTTAATTCCTGCTTTTGCTAGCGCAAATGCTCCAGAGCTAAAGAGCTACTTTAATGATCTAAGAAATGACTACAAATTATTCAAAGACTGTAACCTATATGACATTTACAGTAATCAAGATCTAAGCGCTGGTGATGAAGCACAAAAATGTTATGAATTCAAAATCACGAAAATAACATTTAAAGTTGCTGAGATCCTAGGCGGAGAACTTGAGCTAATTAATATCCATGACGATACAAGCTTTGATATGAAGTTCACTTTGGCAAAGGCACTTCGCTCAAAAGACTATATGGGTGGACGCTATACTTCACCAGATGGCGAGTACGGATCATCAACAGGTTTTAAAAATGCATATAAAGTTGGCGACCTCTACCTTTTTCAATACGAGTCGACAGGTGGAGAATGGGATAATATGCACATAACAACGAAGTACTTTCTACTTAATAAAGCGGGTGAATTACTTGGAAGATATAGCGTAAGTGCTTCAATCGATTAATGAATCTAAAATTTAAAAAGCCCCTCACGCATGAGTAGAAGATGAGGGGCCCCCTAGATTTCTCTAGATTATTTATGTAACGCAGAGAGAGTTATTGCGTTTACACAAGCATTAAATCTTCAAAGGCAGAAAGACCTGCTTTGGCCCCTTCTCCCATTGCGATAATAATTTGTTTATAAGGTACGATTGTTACATCTCCGGCCGCATAAATACCTTTCTGACTTGTACGACACTTATCAGTTACAACAATTTCCCCAAACTTATTCTTTTCAACAAGATCCCCAAGGAAGCCACTATTTGGCACAAGTCCGATCTGAACAAAGACACCATCAAGGTCAACTTTTTTCATCTCACCTGTTGCACGATCTTCATACTCTAGACCAATTACTTTTTCCCCGTCCCCTACAACTCTTTCTGTACGAGCATTTTTAACAATCGTAACATTTGATAGAGATTCTAATTTCTTTATAAGAACAGAGTCAGCTTTAAGCTCAGGTGCAAATTCAAAAAGAGTAACAGACTTTACAATACCAGCAAGATCAATGGCAGCTTCAACCCCTGAGTTACCACCACCAACTACACTGATGTCCTTGCCTTTGTAGTAAGGCCCATCACAGTGTGGGCAATAAGCAACACCACGACCGATATATTCTTTTTCACCGTCAACACCAAGCTCACGCCATTTAGCACCTGTTGCAATAATAAGTGCTTTAGTTTGAACAGTTTCTCCACTATTTAGAAATAATGTTTTCACATCACCATTTTCAATATTATCAACGCGGCGATGCTCAAGTGTTTTAATATCATACTGTGACATATGTTCATTAAGGGCCGCAGATAAGTGCGGACCTTCTGTATATGGAATTGAAATAAAGTTTTCGATACCTTTAGTATCTTGCATCTGACCACCAATGCGATCAGTAATAACGGCCGTTTTAAGCCCTTTACGAGATGAGTAGATTGCAGATGAAACTCCAGCAGGGCCTCCTCCAATAACGATAACATCGTATAGGCCAAGTTCTTTCGTTTCACTTGAAATAGATGCTTCTTCTTTACCAAAGCGTGCTTCTAGCTTTTCAAGTAAATCAACAAGTGATGACTTTCCAGAGTGTACGAGATCATCGCCATCAATAACACTTGGAACACCTTGTATCTTAAGTCTTGCAATCTCATCTTGCTCAAACTCTCCATCAACCATTTCGTGAGAGAAGTCCTCTTTAAAGATGGCCATTAGATTTAGCGCCTGAACGATATCAGGACAATTTTCACAAGATAGTGAAATATATGTTTTAAGGCTTATCTCACCTTTAAGTGCTTTAATTCGATTAATAATCATCTCATCAGGAAGCTTTCCTTTAAGATCACTATTTAAGATAGCAAGGATAAGTGAAGTAAACTCATGCCCACCTGGAATTCCTGAAAACTTAATTCCATTTGCCTTGCCGTTCACATGAATTTCAAAATGTGGATAGTCGTAATTTTGTCCACTAGACTTTGCCACAACCTTTGGAGAAGTAGTCGCAATACTCTCTAGCATCTCAACAAGCTCTTGTTGTTTAGCATGTGCTGACTCATTGTAGACAAGACCAATCTCACTCTCTAGCTGAGCATAGACTGACTTTAATTGTTCAATGATTCCACTATCTAACATAATTACTCCAATCAAATTTTAGGACAGGCCCAAGCAATAAAGCCTGGGCCCAAAATATCGTTGAGAAAAAATCTTAGATTTTTCCTACAAGGTCTAAACCTGGCTTAAGTGTTTCAGCACCTGGCTTCCACTTAGCTGGACATACTTCATCTGGGTGAGCTGCGATGAACTGAGCAGCTTGCACCTTTCTCATTAGTTCGTCAGCATTACGTCCAATTCCATTGTCGTGAATTTCAGCAAGTTTGATTTCACCTGCTGGGTTGATTAGGAAAGTCCCTCTGTAAGCAAGACCTTCTTCTTCGATATGAACACCAAATGCTCTTGTAAGCTTACCAGTTGGGTCAGCTAGCATTGGATACTTAATTTTCTTGATTGTATCTGAAGTGTCATGCCAAGCTTTGTGTGTGAAGTGAGTATCAGTTGATACAGAGTAAACCTCTACACCCATTTTTTGGAATTCTTCATACTTATCTGCCATGTCACCAAGTTCAGTTGGGCATACAAATGTAAAGTCTGCTGGATAGAAGAAAAGGATTGACCATTTTCCTTCTAGATCATTAGCAGTAACAGTTTTGAACTCTTCATTGTGGTAAGCTTGTACACTGAAATCTTGTACTTTTGTGTTAATTAAAGTTTGCACTATTCATCTCCTTTAGAAGTTTTAATAAGTGATATTCTACTTATAAGATTCTTCCATCAGAGGTGATTTTTATCTAATATTAATTATCTAATGCTTGATAGATGACACCTATGAAGCCATGCAGCAACACAGGTGCATATGTAATTGTAATCGTTTAAAACTTAATTAGTTTAATCTAGATGATAGATTTCCATGATATTTTCTAGAGTTTTTTCAAAGTCGATATTTAAATCTTTAAGCTCTCCCGAGTGAACATCAAAGACCCAACCATAAACTTTTAGGCCTCTTTCACGGTTCGCTTTTTGTACGGCAGCCGTTTTAATAGCATTGATACATTGCTCTTGAACATTAAGCTCAACTAGACGCTCATAGCGCTTGTCTTCATCTTCAATTGCATTAAGTTCATTTTTATGAGTACGATAAACATCGCGAATATTTCTAAGCCATGGATTTAGAATTCCAAGGTCTTGGCTTTCCATTGCGGCCTTAACACCACCACAACCGTAGTGCCCACAAACAATGATATGATCAACTTTTAAGTGATCAACAGCATAGTTTAGAACACTCATTACATTAAGATCGATACTGATAACCATATTGGCGATATTTCTGTGAACGAAGATCTCACCAGGCCCGGCACCCATTACCTCTTCGGCCGTAACACGAGAGTCAGAGCATCCGATATAAAGAAAATTAGGATTTTGTCCTGCACCTAATTTATCGAAGTATTTTTCGTCTTGCTTTAATTTAGACTGAACCCATTCTTTGTTATTTTCAAAAATCTTTTTGATATCCATATAACTCACCTATTTCTTTTTTTGCAAAATCATAAGTGAATAAATTGGATTTGCCAATTATAGCCCTTCTAGCAGGAATTTCACTGCAAGGCTTTGTAAAATTATCGCTGCAATGATGCTAAAAACTGGCCCTAACTTATCAGAAGCACGTTTAGCAATGCTCATTCCCACGATTGTCGAACAAAATGCCCAAACTCCAATTGAAGTAATATACGGAGTTAAAACTTTACCCGATGCGCCAATTGTCACCCCAACAGCAAATGCGTCAAGGCTTGTGGCAAATGAGACGAGGATAACCTTTAACAGACTATGGAATTGTTTTGGCTTCTCTTCTTCATCACCATTCTTACCACTTAGCTCTTCATAGCCCTCATAGGCCATGTGTATAGCAACAGCTGTTAAGAGACCAAACGAAATCCAATGATCGATATAATCGAATTGAGCAATAACTTTCGCACCAGCGATAGCACCAATGAAAGCAACAAGAGCTTCAGCACCACCAGATGAGAACGCAAATTTCAGAGTATCGCTGAATTTATGAGGTCTTGCCCCCATTGCAACAGCAGCAGAAAAAGAGTCGGCACACAGAACAAGCCCAATAACTATAACTTCAAAATAATTAATCATAGAACCTTTATAATACGTAGAGCTATTACAGGCAATTATTAAAATACTATTCGATTTGTTAAATATTTACTATTGTCCTTATAGATGAAAATATTATTAGCACTGCTTATCTCAACCTTCTCGTTGGCAACAAATTCTTTTGTTGATGAAGTTGATACTTACTTTCAAAGTAATGAATTAACTAAAGTTCGAAATCAGTCTGAGTTTCAAATCGATAAGTGTCACACTCAATTAGAAAACCAAAACTCCTTTGGTGAGACTCTCCACTATTTCATAAAGGACTTATCATCAAAGAGATCAACGTTTCTTCACGTAAGCAGTATTTATAAGATGCCTACAAAGATGGAAGATCAAGAGCGAGTCGGACTTTTAAGTCATCCGCTATGTCCCGTAACAAAAGAATCTCTATCAAAGACGATTAAGAATATACCAGATGAGATGACGATTGAATTGGCCAATCGTTTTGCTCGTGAACATAATGAGCTTAGAGAGCAAGAAGATCGCGAAGAGCTTCAACAGCTATGGGGAAAATTCTTTGGCTGCCTTGCTTACACTGAAAGTTTAACGACAGCGGACTTCGCTGCGAGTGAGAAACTCGCAAAGAAATATGCTCCAAAAAATTACAAAAGACCTCAAGGGGTAAAATTCTATTACGATAAATGGCAGCCAAAAGTGAGTCGTTTAAATATTGGCCTCTATCAATTCACGCCAAACTATGGTGGAAATATAAAACCTTGTGTGGATTCATGGAATCATTATTATTCAAATGAAAGTTGTCAGATAAAGAATAAAAAGAAAGATGCGTTGATTAATGCTTTCGGTTCCACTACTCAGCATTTCAATGCTTATTGTGGAGTTCATAAAGTCATTGAAGCATTTTCAGTACAATTAAATACTTCAGAAAAAAGATTCACTCATCCACAAAATCAAGAAGGTGGAAAACTTAAGGGCGCAAGTGAAAGATGTGTCACTCCTCACTTCTATGCAGGTTGGTCATACAATCATTTTGGGCCACTACAGAACTCGACAAAGAATAATCTAAAGAAGCTTATGTCTTGTCTCTACAATTAAACACCAGTACAGCTTATAACAAGTTTACCTTTATCAAACTCAATTGACTTACGCCCTTCTACAGCTCCATCAAAAACGATAACTTCAGGAAGAATAGGTTCTACTTCAAACTTAGGCATTACTGAGTTTGCGAAGGGCTTTCCTTCTCTTAATTCAATGCGAAGGTACCCAGTTGAGATGACATAAGAGATCATATAATTGAAATGATTTCCCATCATCAAAGGAACTCCACCAGAGAGAATGCTATGCTTTACACCAGAAGCGGCACCTGAGTGGAGACGATTTAACTGATCAATATATGAAAAAGAACAAGATACATTATTGAAAGATGATTGCTCTTTTGCATCGACAACGAGAAGAGAGCTTAGATTATAAGTTCCTTCTTCATGCCCTAATAGACCTAAGTATTCATGAAAAACGATCTTTAACTTTTCATGATCATTAAGTGACTCCCAACGCTGTTGATTAACGTGAATTTCTAAGGTCTCAGGAAAGTTCTTTGCAACAAAGCCACGCTCATTACGACAACGGTAATCACCGGCCCTTGAGCAAAGTTTATAATTCACAGAGAAGACTGCCGTCTTTTCAACAATTAAATCCAATAGATCAAGATTGATATCATCAAAGATACTATGCTTTGAGAAAAGAAGTGCCTGTTGCCCTTCAATTTGATCACGAAGCTTCGCTCCAATTTCAAAGAATTCAGCTGCGATATCATCACCACCATTTCCTTCTCTTCCAAGGCGCAATGCCTGATCAAGAATATTTTCGTCAATATTAAAATCTTCTGGACGATCTTTTAATATCTCTAAAACTTGAATTCTTTCTTCGATATTTTTCTTTAATAGAAAGCTCTTATTAATCTTTGTTTCTTGTAAATTAATCTCAGGCCTTGCAACCCTTAGACTTGCACGAATTTGTTTTGCCTTTTCGTTTGCTGAAGCAGAAAGCATCTGAGTTAGAAGAATCGATAAAATAATAAGTTTCATTTTCATAAGCTAAATCATATCGGCCAACTAAGAAATATTAGGCCCTTATGTAAAATATCTCCATGGTGTCCATATCTTAAGCAAATGCCAAGTTACTGATTTCACAGACTTTTATTATAGATTTTGTGACGATAACTTTATCTGGAACTTCCTTCAAAGATGCCTCATACTTATAGCTAATGGATTATTTAGAATTACTCACAAAAATACTTGAAGAAAAGAAATCAAAGAATAAACGCTTTTCAATGCGCTCCTTTGCTAATTACCTCGATATGGACCCAGGTCTTCTTTCTAAATACTTAAATGGTAAACGTGAAATTCCGGATGCCTTCATTGAATCAAGAGCTAAACTACTGGGAATTACAGAAGAAGAGCTTTCTAAGATTAAAAAAGAAGTAAGATCTAAAGAGGTTATAAAGTCATTTCGCCTAAAAAATCCAAAAGAAGAATATACTCGTGTCGATATGATTCACCAAGAGGTCATTAAGAATTGGCAGTATTACGCTATCCTCGAACTAATGAAAGTTAAAGGCTTCGATCCAACAGCAAAGTGGATTGCGGGAGAGCTCCATACGACTGAAGAGTATGCACAAAGCCTAATTGATGACCTTGTTGAAGCAAAGTTGTTAGAAGTTCGTGATGATGGTGATTGGCTAGATCTTACGGAAGGAAGCTCTACTCATGCTCTTAGTGATGAAGATATCAATATGGCCAACAAAGAATCACAACGTCGTATTCTTGATCTTGCAAAGCTTGCCATTGACGAAGTCACTCCCGAGTTTCGTGAGCAATCATCAATGATGATGGCAACTAATAAGAAAAAAATTGAAGAGGCAAAGGTGCTGATTAGGGACTTCAGGCGTAAGCTTTGTGATTTTCTAGAAGACACAAATGAATATGATTCAATCTATCAGTTAAGTCTTTCACTTTTTCCGCTCAGTGGGAAAAAGAAGAAATAACTCCTTAAAATTATTAAAAGCTGTAGTATTTATATGATGACAATCGAGGGTCAACACATTGGCCCCTGCTCATATTGAGCGCAGTCCTCCTTTCGATTACATTGGCAAAAAACAAAAGGAGAACAACATGAAAACTTTAATTTTAATTGCAACATTAATCCTATCGATCCAATCATTTGCTGCCGGAAAAATCAAACATGAAACTTGTAATGTTGTGATGGCAAAAGGTCCTTATTACGGAACATTTGCAAATTATGATATGCCAAAAGATTACTTTGATAAATTTAGACAAGCTTTTGAAAGTAAGGGATATAATGTTGTCGATCAAATGAGAATCGGAACTTATCATGATCATCCATATGTTCATCAAAATGCTAATGATCAAAAGGCCCTAGCTTTCTTTTATCGTGCTACTTACCAAATCATCTCCGGAGATCTTAGAGGTGAAAGCTCAGATGACCACTTATGCCGTATGAGTGTGGAGCTTTATAAAAATAATTATAAAGTGATCTCTAAGGAAGTAACAACAAGTACTGAAGTAAGCTTATTTAAAAATCAGTACAGAAAATCAATTTGTAATAAAGTATTTAGAAATTTCAAAAAATCGATTCCAAAATGTGAGATCAAATAAAAAAGGGCCTCTAAGGCCCTCTTCTAATTAACTGTATTCTTATAATATTTGATACTACCCTTCATTCCAAAGATCAAATGACCTTGGTCGAGAATCAGAGAATCCGCAAAAACACTTTCATCCCCAAACTCAATGGAATTAATCACTTTCCCGTCATTTAGGCCAAGATAAGAAATTTTACCCTTGCGATCAGAGAAAATAAGCTTTTCACCGTCATACTTAACTGACGAATAGTTGTAGCCAATTTTCTTCTCACGACTGGCGTACTTCCACTCTAGTTTAGAAGTAATGCTATTCCACGCATAGACTCTTCCATCAAAGTCATTAAAGACAATAAGGTCATCAAAAACAATTGGCTTACCAATGACAGGAGAATCGATACTGATAGAACTAACTTGTTGGCCAATAGAATTTAAACAGACAAGTCCACCTAGTTCAGACTTAACGTGAAGCTCCCCCTGAATAAAACAGATATTATCTCTTGTGGCCACTGGCCCATACCAACTTGAAAGTGGTAGTTCTTCTTTCCATAAAAGCTTTCCAGACTTTACATCTAGTTTGTAAGCATAAGGTCTTGCTTTACCAATATCCTCTTCAGGAACTCCACTTGCTACATAGACTGCATTATCCTTCACAAGAACAAAGGCATCCATGTGTCCACCTTTGTATTGCCAGATTAGCTCCATTGAATTTGGATCAATTGCATAAAGACCGTCACCACCAGCAGATTGAAAGAGGTAATCCTTCCCATCAATTTCTGTAATAACAGGAAAAATTTCAGTGTGACCTTTAGTTTGAAAAGAACCCACTACTTTCTTAGCAATAGGATCAAATTTATAAACCCTCATATGATGAGAAGCGTGAAGACCTTCTCCAAAATATAGGTATCCTTTATAATAGACTGGAGTTGGAGACAGAAACTTCCCAAAGAAAATCTTATTTTTAATAGCACCAGAATTAATATCAATGACAAAGAGATTTCCCTCTTTTGAGCCAACAAATAACTCATCACCAACCACAACACCAGAAGCAAAAATTCCTTCTTCGACACTTTGTTGCCAAATCATTCCTTCCTGTGCTTTTAAAGGAGCTTTTGAAAAACTAGTATCTTTATTCACCAACTCCTGCACAAAAAGAGGCACAGGGCCATGCTTTAAGTATTGATATGCTTCCATCCCACCATAAATAAGAACGTTAAAGATCATAGCAGAGATTAGAATCTTTGGTTTTAGTAAGACCTCAAGTAACTTCTTAGGGCCCTCGGCCTTTAACTTAATACCAAAAAGACCTGCAATAAATGTTGCAACGACAGTGATACCAGTACTTAGGAAAGCAAGAGGTAATAAAACAGTAGGAACAATTGAGTAACTAAAGTCGCTACATAAACTATTGCATGAGTTTAATTGATCCAGTATTTCCATCAACGAAAACATCTTCTCCACCTTTAAATTTTAAATGACACTGTTTAATTCCACTAACCGCAGGAATCCCCATCTCTCTGGCAACAATTGCACAATGAGATAAAACTCCTCCACGCTCAACTATTATTCCACTGGCCTTAGTAAAAACAGGAGTCCAGCCTGGGTCTGTTGACTGGGCCACAACAATTGCATTTTGAGGCCAATCAATTTCTTTCCAACTTGCAGGGTTACTAACCACCACGATCTTTCCTCTAACAACACCAGAAGAGAGCCCCTCACCAATGAGATCATTTGAGCTACTATCTTCTTTGCCATCAATGACGGCCTTAATTTCTTGCAAAGAAGTAACAGTTGAAAAATTAAAGTTCTTAAATAATGCTGCTCGCTCTTTTCTTTCTTTAATTAGCTCAAGCATTGATGATTCAAAACTTAATATTTCTTCTTTAGTAAGAAAGAAAATATCATTTTCATCTTCTAAATTAATCCTTCTTGCCTTTTCAAGAGCAAGAAAGCGTATATGAGCATAAGGTCTTAGAATGGCCATCTTCCACTTCTCTCTAAGCTCAAGCAATTGCTTTAAAATTTTCCATTCTTCTAAGATAAGAGTCTTCTTAAAAGATCTCATCCCCATAATTTCTGCTTCAACATCAATAAAGGAGTGAGCATTTTTATCCTGTACATATTTTTCTAAGGGATAATCATAAAATGCATCATCACCAATTTCTGACCAGCGCTTAGCACTTAAATCTAATTCACCTGGTCCACGATGGCCGTAGCGAGCAAGAAAAAGGGGTCTGACATTAGGCTTTGCACAAGCTTTTTTGAAGTAAAGCCCCATATTGTATGTTTCAGAATTGATTCCCGCTCCAGACCACTTCTTAATCATTTGATCTGCTGCTTGCTCAGAATAAATACTTTTAAGAAGAGAAATCAATGTTTGAATTGTTGTTTCAGTTAGCGATATTAAAATGTACGGCCACTCTAAAGTTCGATTACTGAAAATTGTAATCTCTTTAGAAAGACGGCCATTAATATCTTCCTCACTCCAGTCTTTATAGATTGAAGGATCATTCGGTCGCTTTGAAATTGTTGTAATCTCCAGCAGCTCTTTTGAAGCTTGATCAATAACTTCCTGACGATGAGTATTAATCGAGAGTCCAACCTTAAGCATACGCCACATTGTTTGTGGTGTACTAAAAAGAACCTTTGGAGTTATTTTTGAGAAATGAAACTTTAAGTGTGGCCTTGGCATTGGTTCAATCGAATAAGGAATAGGTCCAAAGTACATCTGCCCAAGTTTGCTCAGATTGATATAATTTCGTCCAAAGACTTCATCCATAATGGATTCATTACCTTTAAAGCCAACATAGCCTAATTTACGAAGGGCCTTATCAAAGGCTTGATCTTTTTTAAATGACTCTGACCATATCTGAGTAGTTAAAGTCGTAGGAGAAACAGTCCATTCTGCAAATGTCTGGCCATCCCATACTGTATCATCAGAAAATGATTGAGATAGTCTTTCAAGTTCATCATGGGCCAGTTTTTTAAGATTTGTAATTGAAGCCTTGGCAGTAATTGGCCTCGCTTGCAAAAGATAAACCTTACCTGCTTTATCAATTGCCCATTCAATATCAAAGTCATCTTGATATTTATCTTCCACAAGATTAGCGAAAGCAACAATCTCTTTTACTTGATCTTGAGTGATATGTTCACTCTGTGAATCTTCTTCACTTAGAATAATTGGAGTACGTTTACCAGAAACTAGGTCCTCACCGACTCCATCAATATATTCAAGCATCCAAGTTTTATACTTACCTCTTGGATCTTTAGAGAAGTAGACACCTGAATATGAAGGGTCAATCATACGCTGAACAACAACATTCATAGGAACTTCTTTATCAGATCCTAAAAAATGTTTACGATATGCTTTAGAGGACTCTTTATGAATAGAATTGAAACAATTTTCAATTGCGTGCTCAAGATCTGTATCGTTATTCACATATAAGAAAGTTGAGTTTTGACCTGCAAAACTATTCTCTTTTGAATCTTCACCTGTTGCTGAACTTCTGACAGCAAGTGAGTATTCTCCATCGCGAGCAAAGCTAAAAATTTCAGCTAATTCTTCTTTAGTTGGTAGAGCGTCTAAGATAATCCCATTAGGAACAACAATCCCCATTTGGGCCATCATTGCTAGCATATAGGCCTTGCCGCCAACTTCTTTCTTCTCTTCAGGGAGATCCTTAAAATAATACAACATAAACGCCTTCCTCTTCTTGATAAATTTATATCGTTTACGAGACAGTCATTACATGACAATCGTCACCTTTTGTCACATAAAATGCCAAAAATCAGGAAATTAGCGTCTTAATTATATCTGTTGAATCCTTAGGCCAAAAAGACGGTTCAGTTACGATGGCATTCTCATTGGATCTCTCAAACTTAACTTCATCATTAACTAAGCTCGGTATTAAATGAATTAACAATTCTTTAACATTCGAGACATTCTTATTAATGACATTTGTGATCTCCTCAAGAGAACATGCCTCATCTTTCCAGCAATCATAGTCCGTCACAAGAGCAACTGTTGCGTACGCCATCCCTGCTTCCTTTGCAAGATAGCTTTCAGGAACATTCGTCATGCCGATAACACTTGCACCAAAGCTGCGAAAAAGCTCAGACTCTGCTCGTGATGAATATTGTGGCCCTTCAATACAAATATAGCTTCCACCAAAGTGAAATTTTGTTTCGATCTTATCTGCTAATGTTTTAATTCGCTCAACAAGCCCCATTTCAATTGGCCCAGCAACAGAAACATGCCCCACAATACCATTTTCAAAGAAAGACCTTTTACGTAGTCCTTTAGTCCAATCAATGAATTGATCAGGAAGAAAGAAGTCACCAGGAGCAACTTCTTCTTTTAAAGAACCTACTGCAGATATAGAAATAACATGTGTAACGCCAAGTGATTTTAGCGCGTAAATATTTGCACGATAATTAATATCAGAAGGACTAATATGATGTCCTTTCCCATGGCGTGTAATAAAGTAGAATTCACTCCCATTGATTCTCAAATGATCAACATGACTACTTGGCATGCCAAAAGGAGTTTCAATATTTAATGATTCGACTTGTTCCATAAGGTCAAGATCATAAACACCACTTCCACCAATTACACCTATTTTCATATTACCTACTTATAAAACACTGCTAAGAATTGATTGTACTCACGACCGTTCTTTGTACGTGAATTAATTGTTTCGATCTTTACATTTAGATTTGCTTTATCTGCCCATGAAACGATTTCATCATTAGAAAATCCGAAATGTTTGACACCCATCCCTTTAGGGTCTGGATGAAAGCTTCCATCTTCTGATTCAAGATCAACGATGGCCATCTGACCACCTTCATTTAACATGGCAGCAAGTTTTGCAGTCATTTTTGCTGGCGAATCGAGATGATGAAATGTCATTGAGCTAATAATTAGATCAAATTTTTTATCAAGCTCTTGATTTTCTAAATCAATATTAATCGAATTAATATGATCAAAGTCACTCGATTTTTTATCAAATACCTCTAACATTCCTGTCGAAGTATCAACACCTGTAATACTTTTTGCATCATCAATGAACTCAAGACCAAAGAGACCAGTTCCACAACCAAAGTCAAGAAGGTCAACTTTTTGAGTCAGTTTCAGACGTTCTCTAGTTTTCTCTGCAAGTGTTTGCATTAGGGCAATCTTATCTTCAGAGTCCCAAGTGTTGGCCGCATGATTAAAATGTGACATATTTTTTCTCCATAAATGACTAATTTCTAAACGTTATAATATCTAATCAAAAAACATGTTAAAAGTCATATTTTTTCATCCTGTTCACCTTAAGATAAAGCTAAGAAAAAAAACATAAATGGTCGATAATATAGACATGAGGATGAGGCTCTTACTGCTATTTACAGGTATTATTACAATAAATACTTCAGTGCAAAGTAGCTCGTCCATAGAGTCTCACCAAGAATATGAAATAGCGGCCTGCCAAAGAATCACTTCAAATAATCATAACGATGAATACTATATTGGATGCGAAAATGGACGTATCAATTACTTTGATAATTTAACCTCACTGTCTAAGACTGCAAGTGCAATAGAAAGAAGTATTTATGAAGACAACATTCTAAGTGAACTTAAAGAATATACCATTAGTGAGCTAAAGAGAAACAAATCATACTTAGAGAAACTAAGAGAATGCTTACACAATTCTCGTCCGGAATGTCTTAAGATTAGAGAGACAATACTTAAGACAATTAGAACGGAAATTCCAAAACTAAGAGCAACCATGTCCATGATGGTTCCACCACCTAATTATCAAGGGATGATGCCAACACTTTATAATGCTTCAATAAAGCATAAGTTTCAAAATAAAGATTTGAAATCTCTTACTAAAGACGAGAAATTAAAAATTGAAGAAGAAGCAAACGCGATAAAATATCACTTTACACAAAGCTGGTTCAACGAAAATGCTGATAAGAATAAGTGTATTGAACAAATATCTCCTACTTCATATCGCTTTATCCCCTCAAAGGGGCGATACACTTGTGAGTCCTTTCATCAAAATAAACTCACTAAAGCAGTGAAAAATAAAATGTCAAAGTACCGTGATCAGTTAAAAAGTGAATATCACGAAAAATTAGCAAAAAACCCAATACTCGCACATATCGATCTTAGAGGTAACGAAGACAACAAAGAGATACTTAATGAAGTTACAAAAGTAATTTCAAAGTTGAGTGAGCAAACGAAACAATCAATTGATAAGCTTACACAACAAGATAAAGAGGATGATGTAACGTTAATTCGAAATGATAATATCCTAAACTCATTTATAAAAAATCGTGGTGCGACGAAAGTTTTGTGCGATATTTCGCAAGACTTGAAGGATCAAGAAGACTTCAATGAGATAAAAACAGACCTTGCTCTTGCTGGTGCTGCCTTAATAGGCGGTGGAATTTGTGCCTTCACGGCCGGTGTTGGATGTATTATTGGAGTTGGTATTGCTTCCGAAACGATTGGGATAAGTATTGCGCAAAATCGTTATGAAGATGCGGCATTAGCATTCAATTCAGGTTTAACAACCGCCAGACAATATGAAGATCGAAAATTTGAAAGAGATTTCACCCTTCTACTTGCCCCTCTTTCAGTAACAGGAGAACTCGTAGGTAGCGGCGTAAAAGTTGCAACAAAAGCAATTCGCTACACTCCTTCAGGCACAGGTATCGATTATGACTTTAATGGAATAAGGAAAAGAGACCTCTATCGTCAGTCTGTATTTAATGACCCAAGTTATAAAATAACATCTAAGACAGACTTTATCACAAAGTATGAAAACTATGTCCTTACAGGAGTAGAGCTGAACGGACGTTGGATTAAAAATGCCAGCGCAACAAATGCATCTCTCTATTTAGATATTGAAAATTCAGCACTTAAAAGACTTAATGATACGATTGGAGATAAAAGTCTTGTCACAGCTCTAACAAATGCACATAAAACTATTGTTGCAACTAAAATAAATGAGCTTTTAAAGAAGTACCCAAATATTGATATTGAAGTATATTCGGACTTCAAGTCGATGCGTTTTGCATTTGCACCAAAAGAACTATCAAGTGATATTAAAGCACAACTAACTAAAGAATTAAATAGCGTCTACCAAGAAGCAAATAGTGAATTTGCCAACATGGTAAAGACAATGGAAGGAATACCAGCAAATGAAAACATAAGGGGTTGGTTTCAGGCCGGCATTGGAGAAACTGCAGACGAAGCAGGACAGGCAGCAAAGAGAAGTCGCTCAATAGATCGTTCAGGACAGATTGCAAATTTTCAAAAAGTAAAATTCACAATAGAGGAAGAAGTTAAGAATATCACTAAGTACAATACTAAACTCAATACAAACCATCCACTATCTAGAGTAGGACTTATTGAGAAGGTTGGGCAATCACAAAACTATATTCCAACACTTGAAGTATTTGAGGTTGCAAGAAAAATAACTGGTCCACTAAATGGCCATGGCGAAACACTGGCAAATGAACTCAATCGTCGCTTTGGAAGCAAGCTATCAATCCAAGATGGCCAAGATCTTATGAATTACATCAGAAATCTCGATTCTTTAACTCCTGGACTTTGGTTAAAGCAACGAGTAAACGCAAACCTTAACACAGCAAGTTTTGGTGGCATGTCAGGTGATATCACAGGAATGGGTGCAAGAAATATACGTCAAGTTGCACTTGATATATTGAGAACTGAAAATCAATCCCCTAGTGATATCATTAAAGCAACGAGAGCAGGTGAACAACAGGTTACAGCTACATTTGATCAGATTAAAACTAAATTTAACCAAATCGTAAAAGATGTCTTAGATGAAAGACAAATTGAATATTTTGACGCTTGCAGTGGTGACGATTGTGTCATGATACCTTCAAAACAACTAACAGCTAAGGATGAGATTGCACTTGTTAGTCGGTTTTCTGCCCAAGAAAATCCATCGCAATATCGACTAAGCTTTATTCCATCAGGTGTGAAACAAAGTGAACGTACAAATTTGGCCGTCCACGGTGAATTAGTTGAAAAGCATCTTAGAAAGATTTTAACAGGTATTGGAGATGGAAAAATTCCTCACTCAAAGCTTAAGAACCTTACGATAGCTACTAAAATGCCATCTCAAATCAATAAGGGAAAAATAGATCTTATTATAGGTGTAAAAGAGCGACTTGAATTTACAAGACAAGAACAACTCCTCATCCAAAAAGCATTGAACGACTCTGTTGAGAAGGTAAATAAAGACCTAGATAGAGAAACACAGAAGAATACGAGTAACTATAGTGCAGGTGCCTTGGCCTGGATATAATTACTTTAGGAGGTCTCTCTTTAAATCTGAATCCACAGGATATTCACCAATCCATGGAGCGTGGGCCAATGAATAAAGTTTCTTATCATCTTTTTTCTCTAGAATAACTTTTTCATTTTTTTTAATAATTACATCGTCACCATTAATCTTATAGATAGATATAATATCTCCTTCTGTTACATCGACACTACTTTCGACAAGATCCTTAAGTTGCTTATCAACATCTTTGTAGTTCTTTAAAGATTCTCTCCACCCCTTTTGAGATAAAGACTTATCAATGTCTCGCAAATACTTAATCTTTATTAGCTCTACCTTTTTATCAACACTTGTTAAATAAGACACCTCATAGACATCCCAAACAAAATAGGAAAGTACGCCTTTCCCAACTAAGCGTAAATCATTACTGACAGCACTTGCATACAAGGAAAGAACTCCAAGCAATAAAAGTTTACTAATTAATCTATTCATAGCTCACCACCTTTGCCTTTTTCAAAAACTTAAGAGCAATAAAAGTGAAATCAAACTCAAATTTCTTATCTGCAAAATTCAAGCTATGCTCGTTTGCATGATGATTATTTTGATACAGCTCCCCCATCATAAGAAAATCAATTATAAGTGTATTCTTTGAATGATCATCGAGATCATGATTACGATAGCCATATTTATGACCACACCAGTTCACAATAGCACCATGAACAGGACCTAAAAAGCTATGGATAGGAACGAGTAATAGATACCAATATGAATCAGTGAATAATAAATACATGAGCGCATATAACACGACAAAGAGCAACCTGACGAATACGGAATCGGCAATAGCAACAACACTAGGATACCTCTCTTCTTGTGTCTCTGCGCTCATGTACTCTCTATAAGTTTGTAACATCATAGAGATAATATTTTTACTAACAACAGGAGAATGCGGGTCTCCAACTTCATCTGAATGCTTGTGATGATTTAAATGCAATGTACGGTAATGCTGTGGACGAAGAAAGCTTGGACCTTGCGAGAGAATCGTCAAGATTAAGAAAAACTTATCCCATGCAGGAGTTAGCTTACAAAGGCCATGCGAAATATAGCGATGTAAATAGAAAGACTGACAAAACAGCGATAAGTACCAATGTATAACTAAAAAGCTTATTGCAAAAACCATTACTTTCTCCGTCGAATTCGACTACTTCTTTTCAAATAGGAAGTGTCCTACAAACCACTCTTCACCATTGTCATAACCAAAAAGCTCCGCGCATGAAGCAAAGAAAATTTTCCAACGATGAAACCAAATATTTGCCTGATCTTCACCGTATGTATTGGCCATGACTTTCATAATTTCACTGCGCTTTTTTTCCATATTCAGAAACCACTGCTCAGAAGTTTCTTGATAATTAGCGCCATTAACTTTCCATTTTTCAACTAATTTAAAGCTATCCTGAACCTTTTCAAAAAGATCAAAACTTGGCATAACACCACCAGTAAAGAAGTAGCGGCCCATCCAATTGTCTTCACCTTGTGTTTCAAAGAAATAAGAAGCATCTTTATGACAGAAGATATGGATAAATAATCTTCCGTCATCTTTTAGCCAGGACGCGACTTTCTTAAATAACGAATTATAATTTCTCATATGTTCGAACATTTCAATTGAGACAATTCGATCAAACTTATTTTCGATATTAAAATCATTTATGTCGCAAGTTTTAATCTCTAAATTATTTAATGAACGCTCTTTAATACGCTCTTCAATAAACTCTCTTTGTCCATTTGAATTTGAGATAGCTGTAATTTTTGAGTTTGGGAATTTTCTTGCAAGAAAAAGACTCAGAGAACCCCACCCACAACCAAGCTCCAGAATGTCCATTCCATCGACAATTTGCGCTCTTTCACAATACTTTTCAAGCATCGCACTCTCTGCCTCATCAAGTGATGTTATTCCATTATCAAATAATGCACTTGAGTACTTAAGATTAGCACCTAGAACTAATTTAAAAAATTCAGGAGGTAGCTCATAATGTTGTTCATTTGCTTTATCAACGTCCTCGGCAATTAGTGATTTATTAAAGTCATTTATAATTCCAGACTTGTGAAATTCTAAATTTTTATTAATCTCATCCTTTCTTTGCTTAATGAGCTTTCTAATCCCCATTCTAATTAATGGATCAGGTATATAACCTCTTTCTGCGGCATTCATTAATATAGACATCTTATCCTCCTAAGATCTGTATAGTGGTTTTCCAAATACTAAGTGAGAAACACCAATGGCCCTTTCACTAAATCCGCCAATGCAATATGAAAAATAAAAGTTCCAAAGTCTTTTAAATTGTTCATCCTCACCGAGCTTTGGAATTTTATAAGTTTCGTGATTAAAACGATTTTGCCATTCTTCAAGTGTTCGTACATAATCCTGAGCAAAGTCAATTTGAGAGTATAAACGTAAATCAGTTACTTTCTTTGCAGAACCTAAGACCGCATGAATTGAAGGTATAAAGCTTCCAGGAAAAATAAATTTCTTAATAAAATCTAATTCTTTCACTGCACGATCATATTCTTGGTCATTAATCGTAATAATTTGTAAAAGGGCAAGACCATCTTCCTTTAATACATCTGATATTTTTTGAATATAAGTGTTCAAGAACTTCTCACCAACTGCTTCAATCATCTCAATAGAAACAACTCGATCATACTTACCTTCTAAGAGACGATAATCCTTTTTTAAAAGT
Source organism: Halobacteriovorax sp. RT-2-3 (assembly GCF_047085075.1). Taxonomy (NCBI): domain Bacteria; kingdom Pseudomonadati; phylum Bdellovibrionota; class Bacteriovoracia; order Bacteriovoracales; family Halobacteriovoraceae; genus Halobacteriovorax; species Halobacteriovorax sp. RT-2-3. The sequence goes on from NZ_JBKIYF010000002.1 coordinate 316,141, forward strand.
GTAATTCGATCCTCAAGACCTGCTGCTTTAATCCTTCTTTCTGCTTCAATATATTGATTTTCCGAAATCGTTGTTGTTGTTACATGGCAGTCATATGCTTGGGCCAGATGAATGGCAAGTGCACCCCAACCCGTACCAATTTCAAGAATATGATCACCTGCTCTAATATTGAGTCTTTCACCGATAGTTTTAAGCTTATACTGCTGGGCCTCTTCTAGCGTTGAATTTTCATTTGCAAAAATTGCACTTGAATACATCATCGAGTCATCGAGAAAGTGCTTAAATAATTCGTCAGGTAAATCATAATGGGCCTCAATATTCTTTTTTGAACCATCAATTGTATTTCTGTTTTGCCAATACTCAATAAAACGAGCAGGCTTTAAAAGGTTTACAAACCCTGCATCCATTTCACTTAAAAGTGTCTTATTAATAGCAAAAGCTCTCATGACATTACTTAAATTCGGTGTATCCCACTTCTTTAAGATATAGGATTCTGCTGCTCCAATTGAGCCTTTGATAAAAATATCTGTGAAGAAAGTTTGGTCATGAATGATCATTTCAGCACTAATTCGTTGCTCTCCTCGACCTAGGATATGTTTTTCATCGCCAACATATATCGTTAGACGAACATTTTCTAGTAAGGCCAATTTCTTTATAATCCCATCTCGAAGAGTTCTAAGAAGAATACCTGGCCTTTGATCCTTATTGAGCAATTGTGATTTCTCTATTGTTTTTATATCTGGTTTCATAACTACTCCTTTATATTCGCTTGTGAAAATAGACTTCTTCGACTATCTGGATTTGGGTGATCATAAAAAGGAATTCCTTTTACCCACAACTTGAATGCTTGAAAATATATTCCTAAAACTACCTTCACTGTCATAAATGGAAATTTTAGTAACATTCTATTGAGAGATTTTTTTGATGCCTGTACTTTCTTAAGATTCATGCTTGCGAAGAAAACACTTTCATCCTTATCAAATGTATCCATTTTGATTTTCAAAACTTCACTAGGAAGAGAAAAACTCCACTGATATGCAAGAGACATTGGAAAAAATGGTGAGACATGAAATTCTTTCTTGAAAGCAGCTTCAATGTCATTTACGGAAAGACTTTTTCTTGCATCCACAACATAGCAAAACCTTTCACCCCATGGAGTATTTTCAATCTCGGCCATGATCGCTTCAATCTCATTGTTCTTATTAAAGCAGTAGTAGAATGTTACAGGATTAAAGCAATGGCCAAAGTACCTTAGGCTAGTCAACATTCTAACTGGGCCATCAGTGTTGCGCCCTAGATGTTTTGCAACAGTATTTAATACTTCGTCCTTAAGGTCCTTACTTGTATCACCGTGATAGTCACTTCTTTTAAAATAGCAAAGGTTACGTTTAAGATATGACCAAAAGCGTGACATAGAAAAAAAATTTTCAATCTCATCTAGATCTAAATAAACGAGAAAAAGATTATATTTAAAGTAATGTTTCTTTGGTAAGGAGCGAGAATGCACGACACTGCCTTGATAAAGACATGAGTTCATAACTCCTCCAATTTCTCGATAACTCTTAATGCACTAAAGACACCATCTTCATGGAATCCATTTCTCCAATAGGCACCACAATAATGTGTGCGATTATGCCCACTAATCTCGTGCCATTTGGCCTGCGCCCTCATCCCGTCGAGAGTAAATAAGGGGTGCATATAATTTAGTTCTTTTAGAATTGCTTCATTCTTAATTGGTCGATATGGATTTAAGGTAACATTGAAATTCTTATGAAAATTTATTCCTTGTAGAATATTCATATTGTAAGTCACAGTGGAGCCAACAGACTTTTCAACAGGTAATTGATAGTTCCATGCCGCTACAGCAAGAGATCTCTTAGGTAGAAAACTGTCGTCAGTATGCAAGAATGTTGGATTCGCAACATAAGGAATTGCAGAAAGTAACTCAGCTTCTTTCTCTGAAGGATCAGCTAATAACTTTAATGCTGTATCAGAATGTGTTGCAATGATAACTTGATCGAAGCTTTCACGTCCTATATTGGTTTCAATAATTACTTGACCTTGCTCACGAGTAATACTTTTCACTGGAGTGTTTAGCCTTACTGAATCCTTAAAATGGGCCAGCATTTTCTTTATATAAGAATTTGAGCCACCATCAATGACATACCATTGAGGTCTATCATCAACTTCTAAAAAACCATGGTTTTCAAAGAAACGTAAAACAAATTTTGCAGGAAAGCGCCAAACATCAATAGGGTCAGTCGACCACACGGCGGCCATCATTGGTACGATATAATATTCAATGACACTCTTCTTTACACCTCTTGTTTCAAAGAAATGAGAAAGGGAAATATCGCCAGAATCATTAGACAAGAATTCCTTGGCCTTCTTATTAAAGTCAATAATTCCATTAATCATCGAATAAAACCAAGGTCTAAAGAGATTTCTTCTTTGAGCAAATAAAGTATTTAGTGTCGTTCCATTATATTCCAGCCCAGTCTTGTCGCAATGAACACTAAAGCTCATGGTTGTAGGCTTATAAGCGACATCAAGCTCTTCCATTAGGCGCAAGAAATTAGGATAAGTCTTCTTATTAAAAACAATAAAGCCGGTATCTATTCTAAACTCTTCTCCTTCATAATCAATTTCATGTGTATGAGTGTGACCACCAAGATAATCATTGGCCTCAAATAGCGTTATATCGTTCTTTTTCGAAAGTTTATAGGCACATGTAAGCCCAGAAATACCAGAGCCAATAATTGCAATTCTCATTACTGCCCCTTTAGCCTATTTTTGATGTACTTTATAAGTGAACCTAGTACTGGTATATGCTGATAGATAAATTCACCCATATCAAAATAGTCTCGATGATAACTAACTAGTCCATCATCATTAAATTTAATAACAGAGTTTCCATGTAAGATAACTGGTTTACCAGAGTTCAAATTAGGAGTAGTTAGAATCATCTTCCAAACTGCAACATGATGATTACCATTTGAAATAATTTCAGAAAATTCGAAACGAATGTCTTCAACTCCCTGATAAATTCCCTGATAGTAAGCCTTTACCTCTTTAAGCCCTCTATGTTCTCCTATTGGGTCAATGAAGAGAGTTTTTTGGGCATAAAAGCCATCAAGAATATCAATATTATCTGCTCTTAGCTCATTAAATACCTTTTCAATTCTCTGTGCTTGTTGATTTTGAGTATTTAGACCTTGTGCTCTTAATTCCTTCACTGTAACTCCTCCAATTAAACAAACGATTAAGGCTACTTTTACAACTTTCTTTGGAAACCATATTAAGAAGCGATTTGTTCTTAATTGATAATCTCGATAACGTTCACCTTTAGTCTTTAATGACGACTCCTCCGCTGGAGGAACCCCTGTTACACAAGTAATTAGGTAGAGCATGATAATATATGGGACGAAGCCGACAAGAGAGATGGGGCGGCTCAGATCTAGTCCATAAATCCCATACGATAACCAGATTAATGTTTCAAAGAAGTAATTCGGATGACGAGAGTACTTCCATAATCCGATATCACAAACTTTACCTTTATTATCCTTATTGGATACAAAACGTTTTAGTTGGCCATCTGCTATTAGCTCTCCAATAAGAGCGCCAGCAAAAAGAAGTATTGCCACAAGATTAAAAATTGTAATCTCCCCTGGCCCTAAAAGAAACAGAGGAGCCGATAAGATCACTGTTAAAACGCCCTCTGCGACAAAGAGTCCATAGAGATAGACACCATACATGACCTTCCACTTTTTCTTTAAATTTAAATAGCGGCTATCTTCCCCCGTTTTTCTAATTCTTTGAAATAAATGTGAACTTAAGCGAAGAGACCAAAATGTATAAAGTAGACATAGTATTAGAGCATTGGCCGATTCTGCTAATTGCGGTCGAGAAAATAATAGTGTGCCAACAACGATCAGAAAACTTGAGCTCCAGTAAAAGTCTAAATATGAGAATATTTTAATATTCAAAGAAATGAACCACCCTATCGTGAAATATAGAAGCACTAAAAATAGAATAAGCATGATTAGTTCAAACACGGTCGATCCTTTATTTGTCTTATGCTTATAGGTACGGCGGATCAAAGAGAATGGATCACTTCCTGAAAAAAAAAGTCATTTCTGCCACTATTATTAGCTACTTATAATTATTTTTTTTTTGCTGTGATCCAAATATGAGAGTTTGACGTATCAAGTAATATGAAGGCATTTAGTGCAGCAAATGACTTACTAAGTAACACGTGCATAAATTATGCTACAATAATTCCTATTATTGGGAGAGCAGAAAAAGTGCAGTTAAGTCTTATCGATATAGAGCATTTGCTTATGCAAATTGCGAATGAGAAATCAAAGGAAGCTTTTAAAAAGCTTTTTGATTTCTATTATCCAAAAATAATTGGATATGGAATTAAGGGAGGACTTTCTAAGGAGCAAGCTGCCGACATGGCCCAAGAGGTCATGCTTAAAATATGGAAGAATGCCCAACTTTACAATAATGAAAAAGGAAATATTAATACTTGGGTTTATGCGATTGTGAGAAATCAAAAGTACGATATGCTCAGAAAACAAAGTCGTGACCCCTTAAGTATTATTGGTGCTGATGATATTTTTGATGATGAACATCTTCTGCAGCAAGAAGATGAAGACTACAATAGTGAAGATATCTATCACCTAGCATATACAAAAGAAATGATAACTAAACTTTCAAGTGAACAACAGGAAGTCCTTAATGGAGTTTACCAACAAGGATTAACGCAAAAAGAATATGCCGATCAAGAGAAGCTCCCTCTAGGAACCGTTAAGTCCCGTATTCGCTTGGCCATTAAAAACTTAAAGATTATATTGGAGGAAAAGTGAGAAAACTTTATCATCCAGGCATTGATTTAATAAAAAAATATGAATCTGGTGAACTAGATGCCGGACTAGGTCTTCTAGTAAAGACTCATTTAAATGGATGTGAAGCATGTCGTATGCAAGCAGCCTCTGAGCTTGAAAAACAAGCAGATGAATTCTTTCACTCAAGTTCACATGTCAAATTAACTCAAGAAGATAGTGATGACATTTTCAATAATTTATTTAACAGTATTGAAGCCTCTGAACCGAAGCTTAAGAAACCTGCACCAGGGCCTTCGAAGATAAGCTTTCACAATAAGGTCTTCACATTACCAGACACTCTCTCTTTTATTTCCGATAAGGAAATTCACTGGAAAGAGTTCGGACAAAATAGCGCCGTTGCACAAGTTACTTCAGGCAAGGCCGGTGGTCTATTCTTTATCTACCTTGGGCCAGGGGAAACAATTCCTAAACACGGTCACCATGGCAGAGAGTATAGCTATGTTCTTGACGGTTACTATAGCAGTGATGGCCACAAGCTTGATACTGGAGATTTCTCTACATTTGAAGAATCTGAAACTCATGAACCATCGACAACAAGTGAAGATGGCTGCTTGGTAATATCTTGGGTTGAAAATCGTTTGAACTTTCTCCACGGAGTTTTTGCGCCGCTAAATCGACTTCTCTGGTGGTACTTAAAGCGTTCATAGTTGAACTAAACTAAAAATCACTAAACGGTTTTTATTTCAATATTGTTTTAGATAAAGTAGAATACTCTTATGACGAGTATGGAAGATAGACTAAATTCACAATATAAGCATGAGCAAGTTCGCACGGCCAATACCCATAACTGTATACTACAGGCTACAGACCTATTTTTGCAGCATAACCCAGCATGTAAGTTAACGACAAATAAGATTGCACGCATGGCCGGAGTTAGTATTGGAAGTGTCTACAATCACTTTAAAAATAAAGATGAAATCATTGTTGAGCTAATCAACAATCAGCTCGATCAAGACCTTCTTACCTATGGAAATTTCTTTAATGACGACTCAATAAGAGAGAATATTGAAGCAGAGTTTCATAAATTTTTAAAGCTTGTTTTAGATAATTATCGACGAAATCTTGAGCTAAGGAAACTTATCCTATTCTATAAAAGACATCCTAAAGTTGAGAAAAAATTCATATATGTAACTCGTGAAACTCAAACCCTTATTGAGAATCACTTTTATAAAAGCTCTGAGATTAAATCAGAAGTCCCCATCGATATCATCATTAGCTCTTTGAGAGGAGTGATAAGAAGCTATCTTGAGTTTAGCCCAGATAAGTTTCATAATTTTGAACTTGATAGAGAACTAGATATTCTTATCACATCATATATTAGAAATTCACTCCTTATTGAAAGACGCTACTAAACAGATGTTTCAATTCTTCTAATAATTGCTTCATGGTTTAAAATCACAACACCTGATCCGTTAGTATCACGGATAATTTCAGAAACATCCTGATCAAGTTGACCTGAGATTTTAGATAATATACTTGGCATCTTCATTTTGTTAAGCATATCGATTTTTACAATACTATCAATTTCATCTACTAAAAGAGCGTAATTCTCACCTCTCTCATCGGCCTCTAAAATAATAACCTTTTTAGACTTACTAACCTGCTCTTCACGATCTTCCTTAATTCCATACATACGACGAGCATCAATAATAGTAATTAGTTGATCACGTAAGTTATAGACTCCAATAACATGTGAAGGAGCACCTGGAGTTGTGAGAATATCTTGTGGTTTTTCAATAATTTCACGCACCTCACTTACGGCAAGTCCGAAATGATAACCAAAATCAAATGTAACAAATGATTCTAACTTCATTTCAACCTTCTTCATTTCTTCTTCCTCATGTGAGGCCTTATAAATCTCAGAATGGCTTTTTGTAATCTCTTTAATTTCACTGTTATTTAAAATTTCCATATGATCGATTAAGAAAGTCATTCCATTTTCACTAGTCTCAATTCCCCCAAGAAACATATTGGAGCGCTTTGACGAAAAAACAGGAACAGGCATGACTCCCTCATCATCATAGAAAGTAATCGCATCAAGAGAATCAACGACAAGACCAAAGTATTCACTATCGATTTTGATTATTAGGATTTTTTGATCAATTCCTTCTTTATCTGTCGACTCTAGACCTAGAATGCGAGAAAAACTTAACACAGGAATCGTCGTTCCTCTCAAATTTACTAATCCTAAACAGAGCTTCGATGCAAATGCCGAATGTTCAATATCTTGCATATTGATAATTTCATTAATAGAAGTAATTTCTATTGCCAAAGGAACTTCATTAACTCGAAATGAAATACATTTTTTATGTTGGCTTTGAACCTTAAGTCGTCGATCTACTTCTTGTCTGAATGAATCGTAGCTCCCAAGTCTGGCCAAATTTCTAATCTTAATAATCTGAGATGGTTCAAGAATTTGATAAATACGCTTTCCCATATCTCTTTTAATTGCACCTTTAACAACTTGAGTAATATCACTACTATCAGTAATTTCAAACATACTGATTTCTGACTTCTCAGCTCTTAAGATCTCTCCTGTCGAATCGAAAGAAACTCCAACACTAATGCCGTGGACATTAACAATTGCTACTTTAGAAGCTGTTAAGTCTTGCTGATTATCACCTGAAAGATTTAATAACTTGGATAAGCTTAAAATCGGGATAATCATCCCTCTTAAGTTAAATATCCCCTCTAGATAGTCTGGAGCAAGAGGCATTGGAAATAGAGACTCTGGATAATTGACAACTTCTTGAACTGCGGTAATATCAAGAACAAACTCATTACCCATTAAAGTAAATGAAGCAAATATATTTGATTCATATTTTTCAATTGTATCTAAAACTTCAACTTCTTTTAATTCATTCATATCTTCTTTTCCAACTTCTCGTTAATACGAATCATTTTTATTTCTAAGCTATCACAATCAATTATAATTTTACTGGCTAGCTCTTCCCCATCCATAATTTTTCGAATTGGAAGGTTTCTTTCTTTTAATACTTCGAGGGCCTTGGCCTTATTCAACTTTCCAATATGATCGACATTTCTTTGTTTAAGTTGGGCCATCATATTTCCACCACCCGCAAGATAGATATCAAAATCTGTTTCAGCTCTTTCATTTAGATGTAATTTATCTAAAAGGTATGGAATTGCATCTACAACGTACTTTCCAGGCTGGTGTTCAGGAGATGATTCTTCTCCTTGTGGCAAGAAACAATGAGCTAGACCACATGTTCTTTTAACCTTATCGATGATAGCGATCCCTAAACATGAACCCAAAGTAGCCTGTAAGATAGCTCCAGCTTTACCGAATTTTATTTCGCCGATACGTACATGAATATACTCTCGCTCATTTCTTCTCATACCCTACTTCTTTTTATAAGTTTGAGGATGCACATACTCAAATTCACTAGAAAGTCCGTTCAAGCTTTCTGATTCTCCAAGAATTAGAATTGCTCCAGGCTTCATTGCTCTTGAAATATTATTAATTACTTGTTTTTGATCTTCTTGCTTAAAATAAATCAAAACATTTCTTAAAAAGACAATATCAAATTGAGCAATATTACCTTTAGGAATTGAAAATAAATTGTGACTTGAGAAAGACGTATTCTTCTTCAACTCGGGAACAACTTCTGCAAACTCATCATCTTCATTGAAGTAAGTTTGAAAGAGTTTTGTATGTCGTTCCTTAAAATTATTAATATTTCGACCACTATATCTTGCGTCTTGGGCATATTTTAAAACTTTTGTCGAAATATCTGTCCCAACGATTTCATATTGAAAGCTAGACTTAATCTTTTTATGCTCTTCACAAGACATCGCAATAGAATAAGCTTCTTCACCCGTAGAAGATGCTGCTGACCAAATTTTTACTGGTAAAGAATTTTTCCAATTAATCAAAAATTCTTCTTGAAAGTATTTCCATACTTTCTCAGTTCTAAAAAATGTTGTCTCATTAGTCGTTATAATATTGATGAATTCTTGCTTTTCATTAATATCAGTTTGTAGATAAGCAATATAATCATCATAACTTTCTAACTCCAGTGCCTTAAGCCTCTGTCTAATTCGACCTTGCAGCATACTTTTTTTTGATGGAGAAATAGTAATTCCTGTATGGAAGTGAACGAGGTCAATAATCTTTTCCATTTGATTACTATTTAGCTCCATTAAGTAAATCATTCGCAAAACCTTTCTCTTAATCTTGGATTAAGTCACTAAGTCTTTTTGCACCATCAGCTAGACTGCGAGTGGCCATGGCAATTGACTCAGATGCCGCAGCTGAGTTTTCTGTTTCAGATGCAACTTGTTGTACGGCCTCACTTACCTCTTTTGCTGCAAGAAGTTGTTCTTGCGTGGCACTAGAAATTTCAGCAATTGAGTGATTCGTATTATTAACCCCGTCGACAATTTTTGAAAATGCCTCACCGGCCTTCTTAGAGATTTGACTCCCCTCAGAAATTTTCTTAACAGAATCATTAATAAGCTTTGAGATCTCTTTCGTTGCTTGTGAAGAGCGCTCTGCTAACTTTCTAACCTCATCTGCAACAACAGAGAAGCCAGCACCATGCTCTCCAGCTCTTGCCGCTTCAATAGCAGCATTGAATGCTAAAAGATTTGTTTGACTTGCGATTTCACGAATAACTTCTACAATCTCACTAATCTCTTCCGATGATCTTGTTATAATTTCCATTGCTTCAACAGCTTCATGTATTGACTTCGCTCCCTCTTGTGCTTCTGTAGAAGTAAGCTCGGCAATTTCATTAGCAGATTTAGCGTTTTGAGCGATCGAATTAATCGATGCAGTTAACTCTTCAACTGAAGCGTTCATCTCCTCAGTTGTTGCACCAAGAGATACAGCACCTTCAGCAACATTCGATGATTTTGTCGAAATATCCTCTGTGCTATCTTTCATTTCCTTGGCCAGTTCATTGATGGCCTTTTTAATTCTTTCATCTTCTGTAATAACATCCCAAGTAACCATTGCTCCTTGGTAAGTATTATTCATATCCATTACTGGACTTACTAATAAGTTTAATATTTCATCTCCAACATGAATTTTTGTTTCATGAGGAAGATTAGATGGATCAGATAACATTTTTCTTTGGTGTGCAGGATTCTTATGAAAAACATCGATACTACTTCCAACAATCTCAGAAACCTTAATTGGCAGTAGTCCTTCAATTGAAGTAAGTGTTTGTCTCGATTTTGGATTAATATATGTGATATTAAAGTCTCGATCTGAAAGCATTACGTTGATTGGCATATTATCAAGCATTGAGCTGTATTGAGCATTGCGATTATCAGCGACTAACTTATCTGTAATGATATCCCATGTAACCATCGCACCTATGTAGTCATTACCATCCATAACAGCAACAACATTTAGTTCAAGTGATTCATCACCAATTCTAATCTGAGTCTTAATTGGTAAATTTTTAGGATTTGCTAAAAGCTTTTGTTGATGAATAGGATTCTCATGGAAGACATCGATTTTTGAACCAATAATTTCTGCAACAGGAATAGGCAGAAGAGATTCAATAGCCCTTAAACTCTCAAAACTTTTTGGATTAATGTATTTGATTACTAAATCAGTTCCGCAATACATAACATTAAACGGTAGCTTATCTAGCATATCGTAAATAGCTCCACTTCCTTCAAATACATTTCGACAATCAAGTTCTTGGTTTATTTTTGCCATGGTCATATAAGTCTCCTACATCCTCATAGAGAAAGTTATTTCTATTAAAGAAATTATATGACTCCATATATTTTAAACTACTCAGTTTTATCGAAACGTAAGTTGTTTATGTGACATGTGTAAAAACAATAAGTTAAGTATCTAAACTATAGAATTACATAAGAAAATTATACCTGAGCAATTCACTTACTCATTTTCACATTTAATGGGAATTAAGAACGACGACTAATAATTTTTAAACTTCAAAATCAAAGTAATCTGAAAGCTCACCATCACCTTCTTGAAGGTCGTCGATTTCTTCATGCGATTCTTCACCAAGGAAGCCAATATTGTAGAGAGCATCTCCGGCCATAACAACAGATGACTTGCTTATACCCAAAATAACTCCATCGTGCTCCATTGTGATTCGACTAATAAGCTCACCTGTAAGTTGGCGCAATTCTCCAACGATCTCGCCTTCTTTTACAATTTTTCCATGATGGGCCTTATTAATTAATAGTCCACCTTTGGCCGCTCTCATCCACTTCGTTTTTCTAATAATGAATTTTTCTTCTTTAAAACTCATTTTAGTTCTAATCATGCCATAGTGACTAAGAATACTCTTAACGAGGTTGACACCATACTTTGCAATTGTTTCATCAATGCGTAAGCCTTCTCCACCTTCAAAGACAATACAAGGCCTACCTAAATCATTAATGGCCTCTCTTAGAGAACCATCCCTAAGCGTGCTATTAACGACCAATGGAATACTAATATTGTTAACAAGCTCTAGCATTCCCTTTGTTTCTAAATCACAACGGATTTGTGGAATATTGAAACGGCCAGGACCTCCAGAATGGAGATCGACAAAGACATCACCATACTTCGTTATTTGCTTAAAGATAAAATTTGCAAAGCGAGCACCAAAGCTCCCCTTTGCTTTACCAGGAAAACAACGATTAAGATCCTTACGATCAGGAAGGTATCGTTGCTTATTCAAAAAGCCGTAAATATTTACAGCTGGAATGATTATTAAAGTCCCTTTTAAAAGTTTCAATTTACCTTTCATTAAAAGTTGGGCAGCTCTTAATCCATTGATTTCATCACCGTGCATACATGCAGTGACTACAACACAGGGAGAGATCTCCTTTGTTGCACGATAGATATAAATAGGAGCTTTTACTTTTTGAAGCCCGTAAAAAGAAGGGAAATTGACAAACTCAACGATTGGTCTGCCAATTTCAACTTCTTCAACTTTTAATTTAAATAATTGATCCGTCAATTAGTTATCCTTTATGACTTTTGTATAATTCTTCTCTACGTAATCGATGATTTGAACGGCAATATTCTTATTCGTACAACCTTCAATTCCCTCAAGCCCCGGAGAAGAATTAACCTCTAATATTTTAGGACCTGTACCAGAACGAATTATATCAACCCCGGCCATATTAAGCTTCATTGCCTTTGCGGCAGCAATAGCAACTTTTCTTTCTTCCGGTGTAATCTTCACAGGTGATCCAATTCCACCTCTATGAATATTTGAGCGGAACTCACCTTCTTTCGCTTGTCTCATCATTGTGCCAATAACCTTGCCTCCAACAACAAAACAACGAATATCTGCGCCATTTGCATCTTTAATAAATTCTTGAACAAGAAAATTTGCCTTTAAAATTCTAAAAGCATCAATCAAACTCTCTGCAGCTTTCTTCGTTTCGGCCAAAATAACACCTTTACCTTGAGAGCCTTCAATAAGTTTAACAACCATTGGCGCTCCACCAACAAGCTTGATTAAGCTCTCAGTTTGTTGAGTGTTATTTGCCATTCCTGTCTTTGGAAGGGGTAGATGCTTTTGAGATAGGATTTGGAGTGAGCGTAACTTATCTCTTGAGCGTCCAATTGCATTGGACGAGTTCAAGCAGTACACTCCCATCATCTCAAACTGACGAACAATCGCCATACCATAGGCACTTACGCTGGCCCCAATTCTTGGAATAACAATATCAACCTTGTCTAATTTTCTCTTGCGGTAGTAAACCATTGGAGAACCAGTTGCCACATCCATATAACATTTGTCTGGACGAGCGACTTCGACATGGTGACCTCTAAGTTTGGCTTCTTCTACTAGTCTCTTTGTAGAGTAAAGATTCTTATTAGAAGATAAAATCAAAATATTCATTTATGCTCCATAAAAATAGCAAACTAATCTTGCACCTATATAATATAGTCCAGAATCACTGAACAGTGAGGATAAAAGTCAACATAATTCATAAATTTTTAATTAAATTTTAATAACTTTTTTATTGATGGGGATAAGTCATATTTACAATAAACGTTCTAAGTATTACTCTTATGCCATGACAGAAGAAAATCAAACATGCCCAAAATGTAGCTCACCTTACGCTTATAGCGATGGCCAATTATGGATTTGCCCAGAATGCTTCAATGAATGGAGTCTGGATGCTAGCTCTGAAGAAGATAGTACTCCTCAATTTGTTGATGTTAACGGTGCACAATTACAAAATGGTGACTCTGTAACAGTTGTTAAAGACCTAAAGGCCGGAAAAGGTACGATTAAGTCAGGAACAAAAGTAAAGAATATCCGCCTACTAGAAGAGCCAGTAAATGGACACGACATTTCTTGTAAAGTCGATGGCCATGGTTCGATGTATCTTAAGTGCTCAGTTGTAAAAAAAGCTTAATATAAGACTATCTTTTTACAACTTGCCAAAGAGAATCGATAAATAACTCTTCTTTATCAATAAAGTGTTCTTTTAATTTGAAGCCCGTGTGCTGACACGTTCTTTCTATATCTTCTTTCGAGTACTTAAATGAGTATTCGAGATGTAGTGGCTCATAGGCTTCGAATTCAAAGAGGTGCTCTAACTCTTCGATATAAACTTCCTGCTTCTCTTTTGGAAGTAAGTAACTCTCCATTGCTCCTAACTTCGGATTAAAAACTCCGACATGCTGAAATTTCTCTTTATTGAAATTTCCACCTAGCTCACGATTAATTCTATCTAATAGATTTAAATTAAAGTCACGAGTATATCCACTTGAGTCATTATAAGCAGCATGTAGCTTTTCAACATCTTTCTTTAGATCAAAACCAATTAATAAATAGTCATCATTATCGAGGTGCTTCCAAAGTTGTCTAAGAAAGCTTTCACTCTGGGCCCTATCAAAGTTTCCGATATTAGAGCCGAGAAATAAGACAAGCTTACGTCGCTTTGACTTCTGCTTCAAAAATTTTAACCCCTCTAAATAATCTGCAACAATACCATGTACAGATAAATTAGACTTATGAGTTATATGGGCCTGCATTTGCTTTAAGGCTTGTGCTGAGATGTCGATTGGAAAATAATTAACTTTCCTATCTTCTTTTAAAAAGGCATCGATAACTAACTCACTCTTGTGGCCGTCACCTGCTCCTAATTCAATAATGTCGATTTCTTCATGACTTATTAAACTAGCTAGTTTAGAACCTGATTGAAGTAAAATTTCAAATTCTGTTCTAGTTAAATAATAATCACCATGTTGAGTAATCTTTTGAAAAAGGTCACTTCCTCGATCATCATAGAAGTATTTAGTTGATAGCTTTTTTTCAGTCTTAGATAAGCCTGTTAAAACATCAATGGCAAACTCTTCTAAGAATTCTGATTCTTGATTCTCACTTACTTCTCTCAGTATAGACACTTCCATTATATATCCTTTGCAATCCTAATTCCCGCAAACATCCATCTCTGATGAGCGCGATAGAAATTACGATAAGTTTTACGATAATGCTCTTCAGGGGTTGCAAAACATCCTCCACGAAGAACAAATTGATTACACATAAATTTACTATTGTACTCACCTAGCTCCCCTTTATAGGACTCATAGGCTGGATACGGTGAGTAATGAGATGAGCTCCAACACCAAAGAGGTAATTTCTTATCCCCAAGGGCCAACTCTAACTCAAATTCAGTTGGTAGACGATGACCCGCCCATTTTGCAAATGCCTGAGCTTCATACAAACTAATATGAGAAACAGGTGCATACATATCTAATGGCACTAAGCCGTGTAAGGAAAACTCATACCACTGTCCATCAATAAGTCGCCAATAAAGAGGCGTAATTATTCTTTGCTCATTTATCCAATCCCATCCGTCACTAAGCCAGTATTGAAAGTTTTGATAGCCACCTGAATTAATAAATTCTAAGTACTCTCCATTTGAAATATAACTTTCACGAATCGCAAAAGAAGTAAGATACCTTTTATGAGCTGGACCTTCATTATCGTATGAAAATTCACTTTCATCTTGACCAAAAGTATAGAGCCCTTCTTTAAAGTGCCGCCATTTTAATGAGCCTGCGGAAAAGTTCTCAAGTCGCTTTTGGGAGTAGACTGAATCAATTGGCCCCAAACTTAAGATATGCTTTATATCCATTAGCAGAAGCTCTTGATGCTGTTGTTCATGATTAAGTCCAACCTCTAATAACGATTCGACTTCATCAATACTTTCCGTCAGCTCTAATAATGACAGCATTGCTCTATCGACGTAATTTCGATAGCTCAGAATTTCTTGAACAGTAGGTCGGGAAAGAAGCCCTCTGCTCTCCTGCTTCCAATGGGTGCCTACAGACTTATAATATGAATTAAATAAGAGACTATAATCGGCATTAAATCTTTTATAATTTGATAAATACTTAACGAGAATAAATTCCTCAAAAAACCAAGTTGTATGAGCAAGATGCCACTTAGGAGGACTTACCTCAGGAGCAGACTGCACTGTGAAGTCCTCGATCTTAAGACCAACACAAGTCTTTAAAGTGGCATCTCTTGTGAGTCGATACTTTTCGACACACCAAGACTTACGCTCAATCATATCTAATAATTTATCGCTAAATGCTTCGATACTTACTCCACAACATCATAAAATTTTAAAACTATAAATTTTTACCTTCTGCACTATTGGATAAAAACTTAAGAATATTAAAATTTTTTAAAGAATAATTTGGCATGCGTAACGAACTCAGCAATAATAATTGTTATTTAGAAAAGAAATAAAGGAATTGATATGAAACGTATTTTATCACTTGCAATTAGTTCACTACTTCTATGCTCATCGGCCCTAGCAAAGGAAGTTCAAGATATGTCTGATCCTTTAGCGGTCTATACTCAAGCAGGTCTTGGCGCAACAAATAAAGGCTTAAATGCTAAGATTGGAATTTCTTATGATACAGGCATTCAAAATGTAGCAGCGATGAATGTTATCGAATTCAAGGGTTTTCTTGGAGAAGAACTTGGATGGGATGGTACATCTAAAAGATCTAATCGACTTGATAGTTTTCGCTTCAGAAATTTTAGCGCAAATATAAAAACAGGTAGTGGCTCACAATTAGATATAAACTATAGTCTTAAAGAATCATTTCTAGCAGAAAGAACAGGAAATGCTTCCTACTCTATCCTACAAGCACTTCCAAAGTTTTGGATTGTTAACCTCTATCCTCTAGCAGGAGTTGGTGTTGAATTTGGAAAGAATACTGTAGAAGACGATAGCTCAATTGATAGTGGCTTCTCTGTTATTGGTATCAATAGTGTGGTTGGCTTCTACGGAAAATTTACGATCACTGATAAAATTTGGTTTAATTATAACCCTATCTGGGCAGCGGCCCTTGCGGGTTCTGACCTTTATGAGTCATCAGCATATGGTGGAAAAGATAATATTCTTCTTCACGAATTTGCAGCAAGCTACCAGTTTACTCCACGCTTTAACCTTCGCTACTTTGCGAATTGGAGTAACCTAGTAGACATTGCTGACGGTGACCACAGAATCGAATTTAATTATCAATTCTAATTAATCACTTTATCTTTTAAGGGGCGGCGATTCCAAATGTCGCTGACCCTCCTAAGAAGATCTCTGAGAATTTAATTCCTCGATCGTATAGTAGTGGTGTTTCAATAGTGCCCCAGAAAGTGTCTGGATAATTTCCTACCTCCCCACCTTGACCATAACCAAAGCAGTACAAATCTCCTGTTACATTTTCGATCCCACAAGTATGCCACATGCCAGAAACGAGCTTATTCCATGAATGTCCCGCTATGATTGCAGGCTCAGGTCGGTTTGAAGAATCCCCTTGCCCAAGAGCTCCATTATTACCACCACCCCAACAATATCCATTACCACTGGCCTGAAGAGCGCACACGTGAGATGCCCCAACAGATAAACTCGTCCAAACTGCTCCACCAACAACTTCAACAGGTGTAGAAGAGCTTGTGTAAGATGTATCATTTCCTAACTGTCCTTGAGAATCGAGTCCCCAGCAATAGATTTTACTATCTGTTGCCAACCCGCAAGTAAAGTGATCTCCAACTCCAATATCAGTGAAGGTAAGGCCACCGTTGACAGCAGTAGGTGTTGTCGTAAGGGTAGTCGTATTTCCAGTGGCCACTCCATTTCCTAGACCACCGAAACGATTTGCTCCCCAGCAGTAAACAGCACCATCGGTACGCATTCCACAAGTATGATAATAACCCGCCGAAACTTTACTCCAACTATGACCACCAACAACTAAGTTAGGATCATGGAAGGAGCTTGTTGTATTTCCACTTCCAAGATTTCCATAACTATTATTACCCCAACAATAAGCATCGTTAGAAGTTGTTACACCACAAACTGAGCGCTCATTGACACTAAGAGCGTCCCACTTGTGACCACCTGTAACTATTGTCGATGGATGAGAATAAGTGGCCGTATCAGCTGCGCCGTTTCCAAGCGCCCCATCGAGGTCTCGTCCCATGCAATACGCATCGTCGGAGTCATCAATACCACAAAAAAGCATATAACCAGCGGCCATAGACTTCCAAGTTTTTGCCAAAGGAACTTTCTTAGGCATAAAAAGACCAGCGTTCCCCATTCCGGTTCCGGCCTGTCCCCAGTTCCAGTATTGTCCCCAGCAGTAGCCATCACCACTTGTTGTGACACCACAACTCATATAATCAGAACCTGATGCCGAGGCCCAACTATGGCCACCAATTACCAGAGTAGGTGTCAGACGATTAAGGATATCTCCATCTCCAATTTCTCCATCTTCACCTTCACCCCAACAATACATTTGTTGAGTATTATCAATCCCACAAGAGTGCCTCCCTCTTGCTGTAAGATCAACCCATGTCTGGGCCCCTGCAACTTTTACGGGAACACTTGAAGTTGTCCCAAGGCCATCTCCTAAAGTTCCTTCTCCACCGAAGTCACTACCCCAGCAGTAAATTTCATTTGAAGTCGTAAGGCCGCAAGCATGAAACCAGAACATATCGATTTTATCAAAAACAAGTCCACCACTAATAGGTGTTGGAGAATAAGCATGGGCCGTAACACCATTTCCTAAAACATCATTTATTCCATAACCCCAACAATAGCCAACTCCCGCTGTTGTTACGGCACAAGTTGACAACTCTCCGGCCGCAACCCACTTCCACTTTGTTCCTGGGCTGACTTGTGTTGGTCCAGTAATAACTGTCGTGTTATCTCCCATTCCAATTTGGCCGTAGTGATTTCTTCCCCAACAATAAAGATCATCATTGCTATCAATTCCACAGATATGAAAACTATGAGTTGAAACTGACTTCCACTTTAGTCCCCCGGGAATGAGCTTTGGTACAAAAGAGTCTGTTGTCGTTCCATCTGCAAAACGATTATAAGTATTATCACCCCAGCAATACATATCATCGCTTCCATCAATCCCACATGTGATTCGGTATCCAGGAGCAACATCTTTCCAAGTCTTTTCACCATCAACAATATGAGGAATATACTTTGGCTCATCAACACCATAACCAATTTCACCATACCAACCTTCACCCCAACAATAGAGCTTAGACTGAGTTGTAATTCCACATGAATGTTGTGAACCACCAACAATTTTTGACCAAGTTAAATTTCCAACTACTTTGTTGAGATCATTTGGATAAAGAGATTGAAATTTTTGTGGATCATAAACATCAATAGGCGCACCAACATCCCAAGAACCAAAGTAATATAAATTTCCAGCACTATAGCCTGTGGCCATTCCCTGCACACGATGTTCAGAGGAAACAATCGCTCCATCTGTAATATAAATATTGGCAAAATAATATCCATCCGCAGAAGCATTAATCGTCATATCAATAGTACAAGTCTCACCAGGATTTAAAGTTGTTCCAGTACAAGTATCGTTTGTAACTTGAAAATTCCCTGAACTTCCATAAATAAGGGGCGCCTGTAATAGACCAGTAGTTATTCCGCCTGAGTTTGTTAGTGTAATCGACTCAGTCTCACCAGGCCCTGCTCCTCCTGGTTGATATAACAGAGAGAACTCTGTTGCTCCTAATGTAAGCCCACCTGCAACATTTAAAGTTGTAAATGTATCAGAGACCACAACACTTGTATTTCCAGCTTCGTCTATGGCACGAATTTCGATTCGATAATCTTCTGCTCCATCTAAAGATAAACCACTGACAGAATCTCCTTTTGTGAAAGAAGTCCAATCCTGCTCAACAGAAGAGTCTGAAACTTTAATGACTCTTACCTGATAACCCACAAGAACTAAGTTATCAGTTGAGTCCGTTGTCCATGTCACCGTAGGAGTCATTGATAAACTGGCGGGAACTGCTCCAAGTGTTAATGCGGAAACAGCAGTCGGATCAGTCGTATCGAGGGTAATTGATTTTGTCACGGATTCAGAAGAAATTGCATTTGAATCATCTGCTCCAAAAATATAGACAGTCTTTAGTCCATCACCACCTGATAAAGCAAATGAAGCTGGAAATCCTGTGACCCAATTTCCTCCTCCACATGATCCTGCACTTGTATCGACTGGAGGAGTTGTTTGCGTTTCACTAATACAGTACTGAGTTAGATCGTCTCCACCACTTTTTGTCATATCAATACTATTAATATTTGAATGAGTTGTTGAACCAGAACTACTGTCACTTAAAATAACTTCTAGTGCCGCTACTTCAATTCCAAAATTAAAGCTAACCTCCGACTCTTTTAAACAACTGGTCAATAAAACAATGACCGACAATAATAGAATGTTTTGCATTCTCCCCCACTTTTTAAACTCAATATTTTTACTATCGGTAAATACTTTTAAGTTATTTAAACAAAATCATATGAGGGATAAAAAAAGTTTAGAAAAAACGAGCTTTTACATCAGATATCTTTTTATAGACTGCAGAAATCGCTCTATAGGATGAAGGATTATCTTCAACTAAAATAATTTAACTAAAGTAAATAAAAGTGAGAATTAATGAAACAAAAATTTTTAAAACTAACCTGCCTTTTCTTTTTATCATTTAATTATTTATATGCTGATTCAATAAACTTAGAGGAATCAAAGAGAAATTCTAAGCATCAATATCTTAGACTTTCATATCAATCAGTGAATAGTGAAAAACTTCAAACAATCTATGAACAACTTCTAATTGATTCTTATAACTATGAAGAAGATGATTTCATGGCCAAGAAAACAAGACGTGAAAATGGGCATATCAAAGACTGGAATAATTTAAAAGATAAAAGCTTTAGACTCTATGTCGAGATTGAACTCATTGATATAAATAAGTTCATGAATATTCTAAACTTAACTGATGAGCAAATTAAGGCGTTATTTGGAGTCGTTAAATCAGATAGACCAACACCTAAAAAACAAAACGATTCTGGCCCACTAAAATTTTCAGTTTTTTACATGACTTCTCTTGGAGAATTTAACCAGAAAAGTGCACCAGGATCTGTTGAGTTCAAGCAAAACTCTTCCGTTTCCCTGGGCCTTACGTCAGTATATCAAGTGAATGCCAAGTATGGTGCTCAAGCAAGTCTTTACTACTCTCACCTAAATACTGCTTCTGCAAATCAGTATCTTGATAATGTTTCAGTTGATCCAGAGATTGGTTTTAACCTATACGGTACGTATAAATTTGCAGAATATGGACTAGAAGCATATGCTGGTCTAGATTTCGAGCGTTTTAATACTTTCAATTTTGATGGATTAACAGAAGCCGATCAAGTTAAATTTGATAAGAACCAAATCTTCTTTTTAACTGTTGGTGTACAAAAAAACTTTAAGTTATACAGAAGAAACTTCTTAGCAAAATTTAGCTACTCTCACTCACTACTTTCAAGTCGAGACATAGGTTACGCTAACACAAGTGATAAACAAGAGTTTACTGGAGGCAAGATTATGGCCTATGTAATGGGCGATATCACAAAGAAATTTTTTGCTCATGCAATTTTCAAAATGCACTTTATGGATGGCCCAACCGATTTATCAGTAAATCGACTGGGCCTTGGATTTGGTTATAAATTCTAACGATATGTAATATCCTTAGCGTCAAAGTCACTTTGGCCATGGCGCTCAAGGATTTGTTGATCTTCATCTCCCCAAGCTCGATTAACTAGCCTTCCTCTTAATACCGCCGGCCTCTTAATCAATTCATCTGCCCAACGAATAACATTCTTATATTCATGTACTGACAAGAACTCTGCTGCATCATAGAGCTTGCCTTTAACAAGTGCCCCATACCATGGAAAGATCGCTATATCTGCAATCGAGTATTCATCTCCTGCAATGTATTTATTATTTTCTAATTGCTTATCAAGTACATCTAGCTGTCTTTTTGTTTCCATCGCAAATCGATCAATCGGATACTCAAATTTCTCAGGAGCATAGGCATAGAAATGACCAAAGCCTCCCCCTAAATAAGGAGCACTTCCCATTTGCCAAAAAAGCCAATTAAATACCTCAGCTCTCTTGGCCGGATCCTTTGGTAAGAAGTGTCCAAACTTTTCTGCCAAGTGAACAAGAATTGATGCTGATTCGAATACTCGAATTGGTTGACCATTATTCTTATCAAGTAAAGCTGGAATCTTAGAGTTTGGATTAATAGCAACAAAGTCAGAACCAAACTGGTCTGCTTCTCCAATATTAATTAAGTAAGCATCATACTCGGCTTCTTTAATTCCAAGCTCTAATAGCTCCTCAAACATAATCGTAACCTTAACTCCATTTGGTGTACCTAGAGAGTACAGTTGAAACGGATGCTCTCCTTGAGGAAGTTCCTTTTCAAAGCGCGCTCCTGCAGTTGGGCGATTAATACTTGCAAACTGTCCCCCATTTCCTTCTGTAAATGTCCAAACCTTTGGTGGTGTATATTTTTGATTCATAATCTTCTCCTAGTAATTTCTAGATTATAACAAGCATGAAGGTTAAAAAAAATCTAAACTTGATGAGGATCAAACTTACTCAATAGAGTTTATGGTAGGATATATATATGAAAAAGATAATCATTTCCCTACTAATTACATCAAGTTTATTTGCCTCTGAGCAGCAGGCCGTCCAAGCAATACAGAAAACAGCAATGGCACTTAAGAAAGAGCTTCAAGCAGCAATGAAAGTCTCTCCAGTTAACGCTGTATCGGTTTGTAATACAAAGGCCATGCCGATCACTAAGAAGTTTCATGAAGACGGAGTCGAAGTCGGCCGTGTCAGTCTTAAGAATAGAAATCCAAACAATACTGTAAAGGATTGGATGAATGACACAATTATGAGTTATGAGTCAGGAAAAAATAAGAAGAAATATTCCGTTGTAAGAATCGACTCAGATAAGAATGGTATTATCATGCCAATCAAAACAATGCCTCTTTGTCTTAACTGCCATGGAGATAACCTAAAACCTGAAGTACAGTCAAAGATCACTCAGCTTTATCCGAGTGATAAGGCCACTGGATATAAGAGCGGTGATATTCGTGGATACTTTTGGGCAACATTTAAAGCAAATAAATAAGAGAAAATAATTATGAAAATTATTATTGTTGGTGGTGGAACGGCCGGTATTACAATGGCGGCACGCTTAAGAAATGAATTAAGCCCTTCATATACTATTTCTGTCATTGAACCTTCTGAGTATCATTACTACCAACCTTATTGGACTCTTAATGGCGCTGGTATCGGAAAAAAAGAAGATACAAGACGTACAACTGCTTCAGTCATGCCAGATGGTGTTGAATGGATCAAGGATCGTTGTCAACAAATCCGACCAGATAAGAAGGAAGTTGAAACTCTTGAGCATGGAACACTAAATTACGATATCCTGGTAGTTGCACCAGGAATTCAAATTAATTGGAATGAAATTGAAGGCCTAAAAGACTCCATCGGAAAGAAAGGTGTTTGTTCAAATTATAGCTATGACTATGTGGATTATACTTGGAAATTTCTCCAAGAGCTTAAAAATGGCAACGCGCTATTTACCTTTCCAAACTCCCCACTAAAATGTGGTGGTGCTCCTCAAAAGATCATGTACCTTGTTGAAGACTATGTACGTAAACATGGCAATAGAGACAATGTAACGATTGAGTTTGCAAGTCCAGGTCAGGCAATTTTTGGAATTCCAAAATATAAAGCTGCACTTGAAAAGATTATAAAAGAAAGAGATATCAAAACACACTTTCACATCAATTTAGAAAAACTAGATGGTGAAAATAACAAGGCCTATTTTAGAGATCTCCAAACAAATGAACTGATAGAAAAAGATTATTCTTTTATTCATGTTGTTCCGCCGATGTCAGCGCCAGACTTCTTAAAGGATAGTGATCTACTTGATAGCACGGGCTGGATTGATGTTGATAAGCATACGTTTCAACATAAGAAATATTCCAATGTTTTTGCGATTGGCGATGCGACAAATGTCCCAACGGCCAAAACAGGTGCGGCAGTAAGAAAGCAGGCTCCAGTTCTTGTCGAAAATATTGTGAAATTCATTAATAATAAAACTAATTTCAATACAAGCTATAATGGTTATACCTCATGTCCGATTGTAACTGGCTACGGACAACTAATTCTTGCAGAATTTGATTACGACGGAAATCCATGTGAGACTTTCCCATTTGATCAAGCAAAGCCTCGCTGGAGCATGTACTTTCTAAAAGCACATATTTTGCCAATTGTTTACTGGCATGGAATGCTTAAAGGAAGAATGTAAGTTACTTCTTTGCAAGGTTTTTAATTTTAGGATGTAGAGTAAACTCACACTTCATTGACTTTGTAACAAGACAATTATCCTTGGCCTTGTAAAGAAGATCTAAATAAGGATCAACATCTGACTCACAACAAATTTCTAAATAAACGTGAATATCACATTTCGTAAATTCATAGCCCTTGGCCACTTTTTCGAGATGAGCATCTGCCTTTACTTCAATATTATTAAAAGCAAGTTTTTTAAAAGAAGCAAAAGACTTGAATGTTAGAATATAGCAACTAGAGATACTTGCACTAAAAAGATCTTCAGGGCTCCACTCACTCTCGACACCATTAAATTCAGGCGGCGGAGTAATTGTAATGGTCTGTTTTTTATCTGCCGTAAGGCTTAACTCGATACTTTCAGAGTTTCCCTTAGTAATCGTTGTATACGTACCCATAAATACTCCTAATTAAACATGTGCTTGAGCAGCATTTTCAGTATGACTTCTAATTTTTCGAAGGGCCACAATCATATCGGAATAAGTAAGTGCACCAAGTGCATCATACTCTCCACTTGAAACACGATCTAAGTGCTTCTTTCTTATTTGCTCAGCCTGGTCTCTTAATTCCTTAGACTTTCTTTCAGCAACACTATAATCAACCTTATCAAGAGAAATTTGATTTGAGACTGAATCATAGAATGCCTTTACATTAACAAATAAGTCATCAAAGTCTTTCTTTGCCTCATCTCTCATAAGTTTTGATATATCACCTCGATCACTATAAGCAATGAGCCTTTCGATATAATCAGCAATACTCTCTAACTCATCGACTTCCTTAATCATCGACTGAGAACGGCGTGACTCATCTTCACTTAAAGGATTAACCATAAGTTTAACGATAAAAATGGTAACCTCTTTTTGTATATTGTCTGTAATTCTCTCATAATCCTTGGCCTTAAGAGCAATCTTCTCCCTTTCGCCAAAGTTCTGTTTAATATAAATCTCTTCTGCTAAAGCATAAAGTCTAGAAACGATATCTTTCATTTTATTAACCTCGGCCTGTGCTTGTGCAAGCGCAGCCGCAGTTACCATTTGGCTTGGATCACCTAACATGACAAGGTGGTGTTGCTCTTTCTCTCCGGTAGCAGGAGTAATCCTTGTCACAAAATTTGCTAACTGAGTTAAGAAAGGAATAAAAATAATCGTGGCCGCGACATTGAAGATAGTATGTCCTGTAGCAATATGAACAGCAACATTGATAAAGTCACCATCTGCATTGACAGCATTTGCAGCACCTGGAACTAAGTAATCGATAAATTCAACATAGAATGGAAAGAATAAAAAGATAACAAGTACACCCAAGAGATTAAATATAGCGTGAGCTCGAGCTGCCCTTTTGGCGGTTATATTAGCCCCAACACTCGCTAAAAGAGCGGTAATGGTTGTTCCAATATTTTCCCCTAATACCAGAGCGGCGGCCGTATGAAATTGAATAACACCTGATCCAGCTAGGGCTATTGTAATACCCAACATTGCAGAAGAAGATTGAATTACGACAGTTAATATACAGCCGACAATAATACACGCAAAGTATGCTCCGTAATTCTGTTCAGAAAAATATGAAATCATACTTAAAAATTCAGGCATTGTTCTAAGTGGTTTAAATGCATTGGACATAATACTTAAACCAAAGAAGATCATACCAACTGAAAAAAGGATACGCCCAATTTGGCGATAGCGATTAGTTTTAGCAAATAGCAAAGGAAAGATTCCAAGACCGATAAAGAGAAGTCCATACTTCCCTACTTTTATTGAAATGATCCAACCAGTAACTGTTGTCCCGATATTGGCCCCTAGAATAACTCCAATGGCCTGTCCTAAATTCATTAAACCAGCATTAACGAAACCAACAGTCATAACAGTAGTTACAGATGAACTTTGAACAAAGATGGTAACAAGAGTTCCAACGATGACAGCAGAGAAGCGATTTGTTGTAATTTTATTTATCGTATTTTTAACGACGTCGCCAGCGACTGATTGTAGTGCCTCTGACATATTCTTCATTCCATAGAAGAAAATACCAAGCCCACCAAGGACAGAATAAATAAGTTTAAAAACTTCCACTGCTCTCCACTTCCTTTCGCCTATGAAACGACGTTATATTGATCGTGATAAATTTCAACAATCGTTAGAAATAGTATTCCAATAATTGGTCCATAGAAGATTCCTCCCATACCAAAAACACCCATTCCTCCTATAATCGAAAGAAGAACGAAAGTTGAATTAATTTGAATACGGTTACCAATGAATTTTGGCTTAAACCAATTTTCCACAACAAGACCAACTAGCGCTGTGAAAATAAAAAGGATGACACCTGAAGTAGGACTTCCTGTAAGGACGAGATAAAGACTTGCAGGTATCGTAACAACAGAGATACCAACTAAAGGAACGAAGGCCAAGAAAATCATAAGAACAGTCCAAAGAACAACTGATTCAATTCCTGCCACCCAAAGAGCGAGTCCACCAAGAACTCCTTGAATCACTCCACCAACACCATTACAAACCAGTGTTACATAATTCATTTGATTAAACTTATCGAGGATTTTTTGTTCTTGGTCTGATGGAAGTGGTGAAAGATCAAATATATATGTCTTTAACCTCTTTCCTTCAACAAAAACACCAAAAACCACAATCATCATAATTGCGAGATCAAAAATGAATGTGATGATATTTCCTACAATTGAATTGATACTCGAAATAACAGTTCCCGATATTCCTTTAAGAGTACCAAATACTGTCGTCTTAACTTGTTCCATATCAATATCAACTCCAGTGATATCTGAAACACTTTTAATAAGAGCAGCGACTGGCCCATCACCAAATAAAAAGTCGTTAACTTCATGATGAGACATTGCCTTCATTATCGTTTGATAAAGGCTTAGAGCTTCTTTACTAAGAGCAATTGATAAGAAGATTAGAGGAATAAGAACAAGTAGAATAATTAAACAACTTGTTATCGATGCGGCCATATTGTCAGAGACTTTAAATTTTTCAATTATCTTAGTATTTAGAGGATTAAATACTCCAGCCAGAACAAAGCCAAAGATGATTGGAGCAATCATTTGCTTGGCCATCATCCATACAAGATAACAGACTAAAAGAAAGATAAAACCGAAGAATACGTACGTTACATTATATTTATTTTGCATATAAATATTGTATGTTTGAATTGATTAATAGGCAATTTTAATTCCCCTACTTTATTAGTGCTCGACACTGTCTGAGTTCAATAAATAGTTTTAATAACTTCGTAAGATAATAGGCCCCAGGCATAACGCCTATGATGGCAGCATAAGTTAATGCCATTTTGAAATCTTTTAGAAAGTACATAATTACAATAAAAGTAATAATGAAAGATAAAATACCAAAGCAAAAGAAGATAGAAATGAAATTAACGATCATACTTACGAGAATTGGCGTAGTTGTCGCAACCTTAACAACCTTTGCTACCTTTGCCCTCGCAATATAGTAGTACTGTCCGACTTTGAAATATGCTAACTCTATCTCTTCATCACTATCGAAGAATTCCGCAATAGAAGCTGAAGTAATCACATTTTCAATTCTAGTTCCATCGCTGAACTCAACAAAACTAAATACGCGATCATTTCCACTTTGTGTTGAAGTTCCACAACCAATAACTGTCGATTTCAAATTCAAAACCATATTTGAGCCCTTAAAATTATTAGGCTATTATCGGCAATATACTGGACAACTTTACTTAGAGATTATTTGTTTGGAAGAGCTTAAAAATGAAAAGGCTCCGAAAGGAGCCTTTATTATATTAGAATTTGATTCTAGTAACAGTAGTAGTTACCCCAGTAATCACGGTAACAATCATAGTAGTAAGTATAGTGAAATGCATACCAGTAGTAATAAAATGCAACACCACCAAACACTACAAAGTATAGTCCATAGTCGTAGCTATAGTAACCAGAGTAGTTAGCACCTGTATTTTTCATACCATCAACATAGTCTTGAATTAGTGACTTTGATTCTTCAAGAGTCATATTTTCTACGTTGATTGAACCAACAAGATTAGAAAGTTCAGTAGCAACTTTCTTATCTTTAATATTTGCTTGTAGGTAATTTAAAACTTCAGATGGCTTAACACCTTCTTGAGCTAGATCACCTAATTGTTTTTCAAATGATTTAACAGTTTCATTGTAGAAGTTTTGATCTTTTTGATCCCATTCTACAGATAATTTAAACTCAACTTCTTCAAAGATTGGTGCGATTTTAGCTTCAACATTTGCAAGAGCCGAGAACGAAAAGCATACAAGTGCTACAGCAGCTAATTTTCTTAACATGAACATCTCCCTATTAATAACGTTATGGGTAACTACCCTATCTAAACATATTTTGTCAATTTAATAAAAGCCTACTTACTTTATAAACCCATCTCGTGATAGGCATTTAGAAGGTTTATACGATCCCTCAAAGGTGACTTACATGATTTACGACACTCTTTGAGAATCGACTTCAATAAATCTCCTCTAATATTTGAACTGCTCGTGATATTCTTACGAACATCATAAACAAGACCATGACTTGATTCTTTATCAAGTTCGCGTACTTGCCATAATACGCCCAAGACAAAATCAATATTGGCGTAAGCATTTGTTTCAAATCCTGCATTATAAACTTCATCGCGAAAGGCATCTTTTTCACGGACTCTTTTCGCATAATCTTTCACATTATCAGCAATCGTTGCGCTATCAGCGATTGATGCCGCAAAGAAGTCTGCCATACCTTCATTAACAGGAGAAGAATGACTAAGGCCAAGATGATCACTCAAAGCAACATGAGCAAACTCATGATAAACAACTTCTGGGATAAAGCTTGTATCTAAAAAGAACTTCTTTCCTTGAAGAAGTCCGTAAAGCTTTTTCATTGCATAAAAAGAAGCTTCAATAATTGCAGTCGATCCAAGAATATTTAAACCACTCTGCGCAAGAGCATCCCCAGAAAGTAAAAATAAGTCACTTATAAATTTTTGAAAACTTGCTAATCTTGATTGATTCCTAAACTCACTAAAGATAGCAGCAGTTTGTTCAAAGTCATTCTTTAACCCTTCCTGTGGAAGGTTGATTTCTTTTGCCGGACGAAACCAAATTTCATAATTCCAAGGCTTAATCCCAAACCTTTCTCTACCCTCTCCAGGTGGAATTGAAAGAGCATTATTATATTCAGGTGATAAATTATCGTGAGCGAAGTGACCAATTGAATTAAATTGATTTGTTATATTTAAGCGAACGATAAGTTGAGGTAACTCTTTTACGTAATCAGACTTAACGACATTAAGAAAATAACGTTTTGCCTTTGTTAAGTGATAAAAGACACTTGCGGCCCTTAGCTTTTCAACTTCGTCCGTTAAACTCTCAAGATTGATTGCTTCATTTGATTTCCCATAAACAATTTTAAAACTTTTGTTTTCTAGGATTGGAGCATTAACTAGATCAAGCTCAACTTCTTTCTTAATCAGATCCATGTCATTATCTCGCGTAATAACCTGGGCCTTGTGACTTGCAAAAGTAGTTACTGTAAGAAATGAAACAAGAAGCAACTTAGAAAATTGAGTGATCACGTGCTGGCTCCTGTTTTGTCTCTGTTAACATCTCAATTCCCACTAAAGATAATACCTTCACAAAGTAGAAAGTAGTAGGAATTGCTGCAACAAAAATTGTTCCATATCTTCTAATAAATCTTTTTCTCTTTTCTGCTTTGGTTAGCTCTGGATTCCAAACATCATCGACAAGTGCAAGAGTAGTTAAATCATCTCCTGACACAAGTCCTGTTTCATAAGAAGCAGAGAGAATATCCTCAAAGGAAACATTAACACCTTCAAATAAATTCATCATTTGAAGATCTCCAAGTTCTTTTCTAACCATCTTTGCAGCAAATCGATACTGCTCCATTGGATCAAGAATAATCTCTTCAACACTTTCATCATCAATTATCACATTGATAATAACTTCATCTGCATTAAGTCGATTTAACAATCTTTGAGTCATTCCTCGAAGATAGATAATTTGAAATTGATTGTACTTTGCAAGTAATGCCTCTCTTCGAGAAACCTTACTCTTATCACGTCGACTTGAAATAAAGTTTGTACCTTTTATATCTAGTCGTTCGGGAAATTGTTTTGTTAAAAATGCCTGTTCTTTCAAATACTCGGCCAACGTCTGTGGCTCAAGATGATAGTCTTCTTGAGCTAGTCTTTTTAGCATCCAATATGTACGCTTACTTATAAGCTCCTCATGATATGCCTTCTTTAAAAATTTGATTGGCTTCTTTTGTGCAAGTTCTTTAAAAAGACTCATCGCTGCGAGATTAAAGCACAGTCCTCTCTCTTGTGCCCTTTGGAAGTTATCAAAAGGTTGTGATCTAAAATCTTTAACAATAGGATTAAGAGGTACTAGAAATTTTTCTTTCTTCGACTTCTCAAATGACTTCATCGTTCTTAGCAATAGACGATATTGTGTATCATCCATTTTCGAAGACGAGCGCAAGTATATTAACGCCTCATAAAGTTTATGATTCGCTACTTGATTAATCTCTTCTAGCACATCGTACTCGCAACTCTGCTTAGAAAGATCAACTTCTCCTAACAGAGACATTTCCTGAGAACTCAGACCTGCTTGGGCCTTTGCTATATCTTCCTTATCAAAGTACGCACTTTGCCCTGCGAGATTTAACCCACATGCTTGAAAGCTCATATTCAAAGACAGAATAAGGATAAGTAGACGATTTTGCATATGCCTATCTACCCTGAACACTCAACAAAGAAAATAAGTGGTGAAATTTATACACTAATTATTTAGTTGTAAATTTAATCCAACTAGTTAAGATAACTCCGTTAAGAAATCAATAATTTCAACAATTTATGACATAGATCATGTTTTGTTTAGTTTTTGTATTCTAAACAGAAAATATTCATCATTTTTTCAGAAAAGGGAGGACGCATGTCGAAGGAGAGAGAGAGTAACTTCGATTTTGATGAACTATTCTTTTCCAGGACCGATAAGCGAGGAGTTATCGCGTCTGGAAATTCAGTATTTCAACGAGTCAGTCAGTACGAGTGGGAGGAAATGCTTGGCAAGCCCCACAAGGTTGTAAGACATCCAGAGATGCCCCGAGGGGTTTTCTCACTTCTTTGGGACACTATTGCCAAAGATAAGATGATCGGCGCCTACGTAAACAATCAGGCCAAGGATGGAAGTAATTATTGGGTCTATGCCCTCGTCTCACCTATTGACGATGGCTATCTATCAGTAAGACTAAAGCCTAGTAGTCATTTCTTTGAGATCGTAAAAGAGAAGTACATTGAGCTAACTCTACTAGAGAAGCGCAAGAAGCTTACACCAGCACAATCTCAGGAGAAGCTTCTTGAAATGATTGGCGAATTAGGGTTTGAGTCTTACGAAAACTTTATGATTGAGGCGCTTATGCAAGAGCTTGAATCGAGACAGAAAGCACTTGGAGAAGAACCAATTGAGGAACTGAATCTTTTACGCAAGGCCTTAAAGTCAGGATCGTTTTTACAAGAGCAGTCAGAAGGTATTTTTGAGGAGTATCAAAAGACTTCGCTTGTCCCTATGAACTTAGAACTTCAGGCGGCAAAGATTGGAGAAGATGCAGCTTCGATCGCAACTATCTCAACACAATACGATAATCTTGCAAAAGAGATTCAAGAGGAAATTAATAAGTTTATGGTTTCGGGAAAGCTCGTTCAAGACAAAGTTAAAGACTGCCAGTTCTTCGTTTGTAACTCAATTTTGCAAAGAGAAATTTACAGCTTCTTTGAAAAGGAGACTAAACCCTCGCCTATTCAAAAAGAAAACGAAATGAGAATCTTAGCACACTTACAAAATCAACAGAATTTGAACGCTAAATCGAGCCTAATTGATATTCAAAAAGAATTTAGTGAATTCAAAAGAGTCTGTAATGATGTGAAGAAGCTATCAATTGGATTAGAGATGGTAAGCATAAGTGGTAAGATTGAAGCGGCAAAGTTAAACCGAAATTCAGGAGAACTTTCAAGTCTACTCGATCAACTAACAAATTTTAAAGACTCACTCAAGCAATCACTAAAAGAGATAAACGATATCGGAAGCGATCTAGTTCATCAGGTGTCTCGCATGAATGAGTCCTTAGCTAGTCAAAATAATTAAGACTGATAACTTTCTTTAAAATCTCTAATTGATTTTGAGATTGTTGTCGTTGGGCGTCCAATGAGCTTTGATAATTGTCTTTGATTATCAAATAAGCCTCCATTGGATGCACCTTTTTCAGAGTCGGCCAAGAGCTGTGCAAAACCTTCAGGTAGTCCGGCCTGCATTAGAGCGGACTTAAACTCTACTTCACTTAAATTTTGATATTTAATCTCACGCTCAAATTCTTTTCCTACGACCTCTGCAAATTCAGAAAGTGTAAAGGCCTCATCTCCTGCTAGCTCATAAACCTTTCCAGAATGTCCTTCACTCGTTAATACCTTTGCTGCCGCTAAAGCATAGTCCTCTCGTGCAGCAGTTGATAGTTTTCCATCTCCAGCACAACCGATTACAGTAGAGTGCTCAATGATATTAGGTAGGCCCATTGTATAGTTTTCAGAATACCAACCATTACGAAGAATAGTTGTTGCAATATTGAGCTCATTAATAAGTTGTTCAGTTTCAACATGCTCCTTTGCAAGTCCCAAAGGCGACTTATCAGCGTGGAGTATACTTGTATAAGTAAGATGCTTAACTGAAGATCTTTTAACTGCTTCAATTACATTCTTATGTTGAGGTAATCGCTTCCCTACTTCACTAGCTGATATTAATAGTAATTTATCAACTCCTGCGAGTGCCTTATCAAGAGTATCTGGTTTTTCATAATCCCCAAATCTTACTTGTACACCTTGTTTTTCATAATCACTTAACTTATCTGTCGATCTTGCAATTGCAACAATCTCATTGGCCTTAACACCTTCATCTAATAACGCCTTAATTACTAACTGGCCGAGTTGTCCAGATGCTCCTGTTAATGCAATCATATAATTCTCCTTTTTATCTATAGCTAAAGCTTCTCATCGAAATGGAAGCGTTTTGAATCCCTTCAAAATCAAATTTCAACTGATCATCATTACTTGATGCTCCGATGATATATAAGAGCGGTAAGTAGTGTTCAATCGAAGGTACACTCATTTTACCAATGTCTGTTTTTTGAAATTTGTTTATTAAATAATCAAAATCTTTTTCAATAATTTTTTCTTTAATAAGCTCATCATATTCTTTTGCCCAATTTGAAACTTGGGCGTCTTGACTCCAGCTTATTGCTCTTAAGTTATGAACAATATTTCCACTTCCTATGATCAGAACACCTTTTTCTCTTAAAACGCTAAGCTTCTTACCTAAATCAAAATGATACTGAGGTGGCTTTCTCATATCCAGACTCAACTGAACAACTGGAATATCCGCCTTA
The DNA here is from genome assembly GCF_047085075.1 of Halobacteriovorax sp. RT-2-3. NCBI lineage: Bacteria > Pseudomonadati > Bdellovibrionota > Bacteriovoracia > Bacteriovoracales > Halobacteriovoraceae > Halobacteriovorax > Halobacteriovorax sp. RT-2-3. Next base: position 349,224 of record NZ_JBKIYF010000002.1, read on the forward strand.
GGGTACATAAATTTCAATAATGACCATGTGCCATGATCAAGGCCCCAATTTTCATTATCAAGCTTGATGCTTTCACCAATAAGATCAACTATTTCTCTGGCAAGTTCTTGAGAGCCTGGTGCAGGATATTCGATCTCATATAATTCTTTTGGAAAACCGTAGAAATCATGAATTGTTTTTGGTTTATCCATCGCCGTGACCCAAGTACCTTGAGTTTCCCAATGCGCAGATATCATGAGTATTGCTCTTGGTTTCGGAAGTTCCTCTCCTATGCTTCTAAGCTGCTCAGTAAAGTCATTACTTGCAACAGCATTCATAGGAGAGCCATGTCCTAAAAATAGTGTTGGTATTCTCTTTTTACTCATGACTATCCCCTCAATTACTTTGTTACGACTTTAAATGTGAGAGTTACTGTATCTGAAATTACCTTATCACCAAGGTTCTTAAAAAAACTTCCAGAACCATAGACCATATCAAACTCTGTACGATCAAAAGCTAATACACCAGAGTAAACCTTACCTTTTTTAGTTACAGGAACTGTAACGGCATTAGTCTTACCTTTTATTGTTAACTTCCCGTATAAATGGCCATTATCAATTTTATCAATCTTCAACTTTGCTGTTGGATACTTTTCAACATCAAAGAAATCGCTACTCTTAATATGCGATAAGAACTTAGACTTCCATTCCCCTTTAAGAGTTGTATCGTCAATTGAACTCATATCTGCGACAAAAGAACCTCTTCCATTATCTAAACTTGCACTTTTCATTTTAATTGGGCCAGAGTGAAAATCACCTGTGATCTTTGTTCCTTTCCACACAAAAGAGCTTCTAGCTAAGTCAATATTATCGGCCATTGCCGTAAAAGAAGTTAAAATTAGTCCTAGAATTATAAATTTAGCTTTCATTATTTTCTCCTGATTTGCTTTGTTATGTATTCTATTATGGGGAAAAAGGGAGTGTTGCAAAAGACCACAATATTGCAATATAATGTTCCATATAAGGAACACTCTATGGATCTAAATTTACTTAAGATATTTGAAAAAGTTGCAGAAGTTGGAAGTTTAACAAAGGCGTCAACAGTACTAGGACACCCCAAGTCTAAAATAAGTCGTGATCTCGTTAAGTTAGAGGATGAACTTGAACAGACTTTATTAATTCGCGGGCCAAGAGGAATTGTGCTTACAGAAAAAGGCTTAAGTCTTTTACAATTAATAAGAACACCACTTGAGTCATTAGATGCTTCCGTTTTAAAAATTAAAAATCAAACTAATGAAATGAAAGGACTCATAAAAATCACAGCGCCAGAAGACCTTTCCCAACTCATACTTACAGATATCGTCTGCGAATTTATGGATAAGTATCCAGGAATAAGAATTGAGTTGTACTCCACTAATATACTCATGGATTTCAAAGAACATAAACTTGATATGGCCCTTCGAATTGGAAAACTGAAGGATTCATCGTTAATACAAAAGAAAGTATGTGATATTGAAGTCGGACTCGTTGCCTCAGCACAATATTTAAAAACTTCGACAAAGGTTAATGAAGTAAATGATCTTCAAAAACATCCTGTAGCAATTTTAACTGATCTTTATGGTAATCCTTTAAATAAGTCATGTTTTAAAGAGGTTGTTCCACAATTTGCTAGTAACTCATTCCCCATATTAAAAGATTACGTTGCAAAGAATAAAGGCCCAGCGATGATTCCTAGCTTCTATTGTAAGAGGGAGCTTGTGGAAAATAGCTTCATCAAAGTTTTACCAGATTTAAAGTACCTTGCAAGAACTCTATTTCTACTATCTAAGCCTTCAAAGCATACGCCAAAGCATGTAAGAATATTTAAAGACTATCTTTATGAGAATCTAAAGCGTAGCTTAGAGAGCTAATCTTTAGATCGAAAGGAAGAAGGAATAATATCAACCCCTAGCCTTTGTCCAAGTTTTACAACAAAGGGAATAGTTAACGGAGCAAAAGGAAGAACAAGCAATGCACCGACTCCTAAGCCTTTGATAATTTCGAGAAATTGCTTATTTGCTTCTTTCATTTCTTCATTAGAAGCCCGCCCCTGAGTATATCGTCCATATATGACAAACATTTCTCTTGTTTCAGCACCTTCTTTTTCTAGGCCATCACGTAGAACGATCAAAGACTTCCTGATCTTTAAGAGCATCCCTTTCTTCTTTGAAGCAAAGTATACAAGAGAATCAAGATATAAATCTTCAAGTTTCCTTAGTAGACTCATGGAGCAATATGTCCTTCTTTAAGATGATGAAAATTCATTAACTTATCTTTTAGACGCTGAGAATAAGTTAAAAGATGCATAATTGCGCCAGCATCATTACGTTCCGGTTTGGCCATTAAAATAAAAACCTTCTTTCCAAAACCCTCAAGATCTCTTTGAAACTCTTGTGAGATCTTCTTTAAATCTTTATCCTTTTGGTCTTCACTAGTGATATTCTCAAAAACAGAAAGTGTCGTACTTGCTATTTCTCGGACAATCATAAGCACATCACTTTTAAGCTCAATATAATTATTGTCCATAGACTCTTTTACACCTGCAATATCTTTAACTGAGTCATGCATTTGGAAGATATACTCATACATTGCCATTACATTCACAATACGATCAATCTCGTCTTCATTGTTACATTTTGAAATAAACTTAGAAAAGAATCCTAAAAGTTCAGCTTTAAGAAAGTCCATATACTCGATACGCTTCTTTGCGGCTTCATAGATTCCTCGATAATTTGTTTCGATACTCAATGTTACTAAATTGTAATTTTCTTGAACAAATCGAAAAGTTTTTTCAAGATCCACCATCAGATTTTTTTCAATTTCATCAAATTGTGTTTCTTCTTTTAATCCCAGCTCAATACGTTCAAAGTCCATTTGCCCTTCTCCTAACATACGATCAATAAGACTCGAAAAAGGATTTAAGAAGACAATAAAGATTAAGCTCGTCGTCACATTGAAAATTAAATGAAAATTTGCAAGAGCAATAGCTGGTATATTTGACATTAATGGCAATCGATCTCCCCAAAAGATTATAATTGGAAGAAAGATTAAGACGCCCCCTAAATTGAAAAGGAAGTGCGCCAGGGCCGTCTTCTTTGCAGAAATATCCATATTGATAATTGAAATAAGCGCAGTAACAGTTGTTCCTAGATTTGAACCCATTAAAATGGGAATCGCATTATCGAGACTCATCAAACCTTGCTGAGTGAAAATGATTGCCAAACCAGTTGTCACCGAACTAGATTGAACAATTGCCGTAATAACGGCCCCTACCAATACTCCAAGTAAAGGATTATGGGCCTGTGTTAAAAACTCGATTAATCGAGAATCTGATTGAAGTGGAGCAAGTGCAGAAGAAATCAAATTTAAACTAAAGAAAACAAAACCAAAGTAAAAGAATGTTTTACCAAAAATAGCGTAACGTGATCTCGTAAATGAAAGTAGAAATCCCAAAATAATGAAGATCGGTGCAAAGGCAGTCAATTTAAACGCTACAAGCTGTGCCGTTACCGTCGTTCCGACATTAGCTCCAAAAATAATTCCAACACTATTTTTAAAAGACATGACCCCAGCGTTTACAAGACTGATTGCAATGACAGAGGTTGCAGAACTCGATTGAATTAAGGCAGTAATAATAGCACCAATTAATACCCCAACAACAGGATACATTGTTGCACTACCTAGAAATTTTCTAAATTTCTCTCCAGTAATATTTTGAACTTCTTTGGAAAAGTTCTCAAGGCCAAAGACAAAGAGTATTACACTCGATGTCGCGGCCAAGATAATTTGAAAATCCTTCATTAACTAACTCTCTACTAAGTATTATTTACGCTAACGTAAAGTGATATCTTTAAATGATAACAGTAAACAAGTTACCTAGCCCATCAAATTACTTATTAAGTTTGATGATTTTTGTTGCCGTACTTGCTGGCATTCTATTTTTCTTAGGATACTTAAGCGATTTAAAGACAGTCTTCATAGGTCTGGCCTTTAAAATTGTTGCTTTAAATTGCATCTCATCAGCTTCAATATCATTTTGAATATCGAATCTAACTTTCTTAGCATTCTCTTTTGCCTCATCTGCTATAATCGCCCCAGCAAATAGTCCACCAACAACATATTTGGCCGGATTACTATATTCTTCAGCAGAGGAAAAGAAAGTTGAGATATTTCCAACATAAGTTTTCTTTCCATTTCCAACATTTGAAAACTTCACTGTATTACTCTCTTCAAACATATAAATCTTTGTCGTCATTCCCGAAGTACAACCAATCTGACTTAGATAAGTATCTCCTTTTTGAAATTTACCGACAAAGAATCCAGACTCATCAGTTGTTAAGACAGTATCCTCATTCTTCGCCTTATCTGTAAAAATCAAGTTACAAGTGTTTGCAAACTTCGCACCATCAAAGTACAGGGAGAATTTCCCGAAAAATACTCCTTCATTATCTCCTAGTGCATCGGCCTTAAAGTCTTTTGGTGAGTTTGCACAACCAATAAATAGTGCAAAAAGGGCAAGTACTGAAATCTTTCTCATTTGATATTCCTCCATCTTGAATAAGTTCATTGAAGATTTATCGACTAATTCTCTTTAGAACATTAAGGAATTTCAACCACTTAGAGTCACTACAGATACCTCTTCTATATATCTAGAATTACTATGAATAAATGAATGAACATTGTACGGCCGCTTAATTTCTCGACATGGAAATTAGGCCAACTAAATGAATATACGAGAAAAATAATGGCACCCTCCTTGCAAATTATACATTTGAACTAAACTATGGAGTTGTTTGTAATGAAGAAATTCTTTTTTCTAGGCTTACTATTATCTTTTAATACTCAAGCAGATTTTAGCATTGGCTATCAAGGCTCGGGTGTTGAAGTAAATAAACGAAAGTATGAGACGAGACCGCTCATTCAAACAGACGAATTCAATACCAAATCGTACTGGACCGATACCGTGCGAAGAACAGCTGTTGTAAAATCCATCGTAGGCTGCCTTAGAGAAAACTGTGCCTATTTTAATGAAATGGACATGTCAGATATCTTTAAAGAGTCTGTGGCACAATTTGGTAAAGAAGAAGGTGAAATGTACTTTACCAATGTTGTTGCCGGATTAATTATTGGCTCTCCTGAGGTAAGAAGGGATAATATCTATTCTTCAGCAAAGCTACTTTTAAGCTTCAACCAAAAGATCTACCTCGCCCATATCCTTGGTACCATTATGAACAATCACTACGATTTTCAACGTGATAAGGAAGGTGTTGTAACCACTGAAGATCTTTTCCAAGCAATTAGAGAAGGAAGCAAAGCAGGAGTTTGTCGTGACATTGCGGTAGCTCAAGCAAATGTTCTTAAAAAGCTTAATATAGATGACGTCTATGTTGTTGCATATAATACAAGAGATGTTGGTCACGCTACTGTTGTCGTACAAGACCCTGGTAATAAAGATCGTATTATCAATTTTAATTACGGTGAAACAAGAATCAACGAAAGCCAAAGTGCTCAAGGGTTAGCACAAGATACAACCCTAGCAGATTTTGGAATAAATTATAGAATCTTTAACGCTGATGGTGAGCCTGTTGATCGTGTACCAAGTGAAGTTGGTTACCTATTAAATCAAGCAGTAGGTCTGGACGTTGAGATGATTGCCCCAGGTGTAGAGTTTGATAATATCGATGTTATCTCAATGAATTATGAAAATGGCGCAATTCATGCAAAAAGCTACTACGCTGAATCATCAAGCGGCTTAACAGCATCTGGTGTTGCTGCAACTTTAAAAAACCAAGGTAATCGAATTAAGTTTGATGCGGGAATTGCTATTCAAAGAGAACAGAAGAAACTTGAACACAGAGATTTTATAAAGGATAGTACGAGTATTTATTTTGGAATGGATGCTCGCCTTAAGTCAGGAAAAGTAGACTTAGGAATTCTTCGAAATGTTTATGCTGACGTAAAATCCCACGTTAGTATCACTGTGGGGAATGGAAAGATAAAAGCAGATAATTTCCAAACAGAAGGTGATTTTAGTGACAGTCAAAATATGTTCTCATCTTCACTTTATGCTGATTCAGACTATCTGGGATTTGATTGGAAAGGAATTGTTACGGCCCATGCTTCAATTATGAAAGCAGACGTTAGAGAAGAAGGTAAATACACGATGGCCGTAATTGGTGGAACAATTAAAAACGAAATCAAAAAACAAATTATGAAAGAGTATGGAGTTGGAATTCAAAATATTATCTATATTCGACAAGAAGGTGCAACTGCAGACTATAGTATTACACTATACTCAGAGGATGGACGCCACTCTTTTGAAATAGGAATGAAAGCTCCTCTATATGGTCGAACAGGATTTTGGGTAAAAGGAAATCAAAAATCGACATATATTTCTGCTCAAACAAAAGTTTTAAAAGATAGTTTAAGTTTAGGTATTAAATATATAAAAAAGGATAATCAAGAAGCGACTTACAAATTTGAAGGTGAATACATTTTTTAATAAATATAATAGTCACCTCTTAGAGGTGACTATTACTATCTATATAATCAATAATCTCATCTAAATGAATATAAATATTACGCTTAGCCTTGTTTAAATTACCTTCTTTAAAATGAAAACCAGCAAGTCCAAGTTGTCTTGCCGCATCCACCTCTTTTAAAGACTCCGATATATAAAGACTTGGGTAGCGGCCAGTCTCATCGAGGGCCTTATTAAAAATATAAGGCGCAGGCTTTAATTCTTCATTACTCATAGGAATATAGATTTTTTCAAACACACTCCAATCAAACTCAACAGAATCATTCCAGTGCGCTCTTACATATTCCTTCAAAGTCGTAATTTTTTGTTCGTAAGTTTCACCAAACGACTCTGGAATATTTGAGATAATGGCAACATGAATCCCCATATCCTTTAGTGATTTAATATACTCAAGAGAGCCTTCGTAATAGTGATAATTACCACTTTTTTTAGTATTGATGATGGTATCTCCCAAATCAAAGAACACCCACCTTTCAATTTGTGTATCTTCATTAAGGTTATTTGCGTAATACGCAACACCTGCAAATGAAATTAAAGTGATAAGAACTAGAAGTACGATATTTTCTTTTTTCATACTTTATTTTAGCAAACAATTTTATTAGTTTAACCTGATTAAAATCAGTATTTTCAGTTATATTTTTCCACATCCATTGGAACTTCCATAACAAGAAATTCTGAGTCATTAAATGACCTTATCCCAATATTATTACCTGGATCGATACCAAGTCCATCTCGAGCAGAAAGAGTTAGATCATTTACTCTAACTTCACCACTAATCACAAAGATATAAACACCATTTGATTCCATAAACTTTTTATAGGTTAAGTTTTGACCTTCCTCTAAACTAGCTAATGAGAAAAAAGCATTTTGATTAATACTAACTGAATTACTTCGGCCATCAGGAGAGACAATTAATTGAAACTCTCCTCTACGATCTGATTCTTTGAAGTACTTTTGAGAATAAGTGGGTGTTATATTATGCTCTTTAGGCAATACCCAAATTTGTAGGAAGTGTACTTCTTCCCTGTCAGAGTTATTATACTCGCTATGAGAAATTCCTGAACCGGCCGACATAACCTGTATCTCACCTTTCTTAATGATAAAGTCATTTCCAATAGTATCTTTATGATGAAGGGCGCCTTTTAAAGGCACTGAGATAATTTCCATATTACGGTGAGGATGAGTTCCAAAGCCTTTTCCAGGTGCAACAACATCATCATTAATAACCCTTAGCGCTCCAAAATGGATTCTTTCAGGATCATAGTAATCGGCAAAACTAAAGGTATGATTGCTTTTCAGCCAACCGTGTTCTGCATGACCACGTGAATCAGCACGATGAAGTACGTTTGTCATCTTTCCTCCTACATTTTGATTATTATAGCGATCTTCAATACTTCAATGTAGGTAAATTAAATTAAAATTTTAGTTGGGGGATCAAGTAAGAACTCTAAAAGTAATTCGATTTCTTTTACTAAATCAGGTTCTATATTAGTCCAATTTTTTTGACTAACCTGAATTCGATCATAAAGCTCATTTGCTTTCTTTTTAATTTTGAAGGTTGAGCCCTCTGAAATCGACTCAACCATTCTCCATTTTAATTCATCAAAAATATAGTAGTAAGTTTGTGGGCCATCATCTCTCCCCAGTTCTTGGTCAATGACGGCCACCAGATCCCACCAATCGTTTTTTCGGTATCTTCTTGAGCTAGAGTACATCTTAGCGAAGCTCTCGGCGAAGAACTTTCCCAACATTATTCTTCGGTAAATCGTCCACAAAAGCAATTTGCTTTGGAACTTTATAGCCAGCAAGATTTTTCTTCGCATAAGCCTTAATATCTTCTTCTGTTAAATTTGCTTTTGATTTAACAATAAAGACTTTTACAACTTGTCCTGACTTTTCACTTTCAATTCCAATAGCAGCAACATCCTGTACACCATCTAGCTCTAATAGAACTCCTTCAACTTCATTTGGATAAACATTAAATCCAGAAACAACAATCATGTCTTTCTTACGATCTAAAATTCTTAGGAAACCTTTTTCATCAACCGTGGCATAGTCTCCTGTTTTAAGCCAACCATCTTTAGTAAAGGTCTTACTTGTTTCCTCTGGTTGATTCCAATACCCTTTCATAACCTGAGGCCCTTTTACACAAAGCTCTCCTTCTTCATTAAAACCTAACTCATTCTCATCAGCATCAATGATTTTAATATCAGTTGAAGGAAGAGGAAGCCCAATAGAACCTATTTCATCCGTCCCATCTGTTGGGTTACAACTGACAACAGGAGATGCTTCAGTAAGGCCATATCCTTCAATAACTCTTGTCTTTGTAATTTTCTCCCAGTCTTGCTTAACAGCTGGCTTAAGGGCCATTCCACCTGCAACACTAAACTCAATAAAGCTCAAATTCTGTTTTCTGAAATTTTCATTTGCAAGTAGCGCTTGCAGTAGAGTGTTGACAACAATTAGAACTTTCGGCTTGTGTGTATACACATCTTTGATAAGTGAATTTAAATCACGAGGATTTGTTACAAGAACGTTAGTCATCCCCATCTTAAAGAAACCAAAGATATTAACTGATAAAGTAAAGACATGATAGATAGGTAGTGGAGCGAGGATATTTGCAGGCTCTGTTCCAAGTCCTGCCTTAATCCAAACATCCATTTGTAGCATATTCGCGATAATATTTCGGTGAGTTAGGATGGCCGCTTTTGTTTTCCCCGTTGTTCCACCAGTATATTGAAAGAGCGCAGTATCCTCTCTTTCCACTGTTGGATAAGTTACACTCAGTCCTTGTCCTTTTTCGATTGCTTCATTAAGAGTTAAGTAACTACCTTTATAAGTAGGAATCATTTTCTTTACATGCTTAATAACAAAATTTGTTAGCTTCCTTTTTACTAATGGAAAAAAATCACCAATTTCTGTCGTAATAATATGCTCGATCTGACTTCCTTCAATGGCCTCTTCAAGATTAGCAACAAAGTTTGTACAGATAACAATTGCTTTTGCCCCACTATCTTCAAGTACCTTTTTTACTTCTCTCGTAGTGTAGAGAGGGTTTGTATTAACAACAATTAGCCCTGCTTTGAAAGCACCAAAAAGAGCAACCGGGTATTGCAGAAGGTTTGGCATCTGAATCATGATGACATCACCTTTTTTAAGTTTCAAATCATTGATAAGGTAATTAGCAAAGGCTTCTGACTTCTCTTTGACTTCACTATAAGTCATGCTTGCATTCATATTGATAAAAGCTTTTCTCGTCGAAAACTTTCCACAAGTTTCATCAATCATTTCAACAATATTATTATATTGATCAGGGTTAATTTCTGTGGCGGCGTTCTTTGGATAATTATCCAACCATACTCTATTCATTTATATATCCTTTTTTCTTATAGCTTTAATCTAATATTCACAATTCCCATTGTTTCAGTTTCAACGACAACGTCACCGCGACTCTTTAGCAGTCCAAGCACAGCATGATTTCCAGTGCTAGCAGTTCCATATATTTCTTTTATATCACGCTCTTTAGCTGCCTTGATTAAATGATCTATCAAGATCCCACCAAAGCCTTTTCGGTGATACTTATCTATTACTGTTACGGCAAACTCGGCCGTCGGAGAATTATCCGAGTCACGATAAAATCTTGTAGAACCTACAGGCTTTTCGCCGTCCTCACTTTCCTGCATTACAGTCAAGGCAACGTGATTAATATAATCAGGGCAAGTAAATAGCTCTAAGTCCTTCTTAGATAAGCTTTTCTTGGCCGCAAGAAAACGACTATTAAGTGTTCGGTGAGAGGCCATTTTAAATGCTTCAATCAACTTCTCTTGATCATTTTCACTGACACTTCTAATGACGTACTTTTCACCAAGATGCTCAAATTTTTCAAAGAACTTTTCGTTATACTTCACAGTTTCGCTCACAGTCTTTTTCAAGATCTTTCAATGACACATGCTCTATACAGCGTCTTTATAAATTGTTCTTTAATGACTTCAAATTCTTTCTTATCTCTACCTCGTCTTATCCAAGAATAAACAAGCTCTCTAGCAGCGCCAAATAACATTGCATCTAGTATTCGACGATCAACAATTCTAATATTTTCGACTTCAGCTTGCGTGGTAAGAACGTCATAAATTTTTGTCGATAAAATCTCGTACTCACTAATTAGAAGTTCTCTAATTTCTTGGTAGCCAGACATTGAAGCCTTCCAAAAAAAGTCGCTTTCTTTCACTTTCGACTCATGCCAGTCAAAATAAACACTAACTAAATCAATTAGAGTTTCTTCTACTGTCTTGGCCGCACTGGCCGCAATAAAAGCTTTATTTCTAATCTTAGTAGATAGTTTAATGAATAAGGATTTATAGATATCTTCTATTCCATTTGGAAAATGATAATAGAAAGTTCCAGTTGAAAGGCCGGTCTGTTTTTTAAGTTTTGATACGGAAATATCTAAGATGGCCTCTTCTTTCAGAAGCTCTAACACACCTTCAAAAATGGCCTCTTTTGAGTCCTGTTTCACCGCCACTCCATTTATAGACAACTTGTCTAGACGTAGACTCTAAAATATGCCACAAGACACGAGTAGACTCAAGTTAAATGATATAACTTATTGAAATTACATTTTAGTTTTTTGATTTTATAGACTTATTTTAGCAGTTGGCACTTTACAGCAAACTTAATTTTATCAAAACCTTCAGCACCAAACCACTCAACATATTGGCAATAGATTGATCTGTAGAGTTCCGTATCTTGATATTCTAGATACAGTTCTTCTCCAACTGGTGTGGAGAAGAACGGAACGAGAAAAATAAATGTTAGAATAACTGTAATTAGAATTCGAAACATCTATTGAACTTCCCAAATGGCCATTGCCCACTCAGGGTGATCAATGAAAGGATTACGATTCTTTTGATATTCGCATGCGATATCATTTCTTCTTCTTTCGTGCTCACTTACAGGATCTTGCTTGTGCCACTTCAAAAGAAGCTTAATAAACCAAGAGCTATAAGTTTGTTCACGAGAGCCATTTGTCATTGGATTATCTTTAAACCTAGGAATTTCAGCTTCATAACGAACAGCAAAGTAAAGCATTGCTCTAGCGATATCACCTTTAAATTCATCAATAGGTTCGAATACTCTTCCACGATATCCACTTGTCGAGCTTGTACCAATCTTAGAACCATTTTTAGAAACCCATGAAGCTTTTCCAACTTCTCCAAATGGGTAAGAACCACGGTGGCCATTTACCTTTCCATCTGTTGGATAAACATGAAAGATGTCTGTCTTCATTGGGCGTCTCTTGTTAAAAAGCCCTTGTGGAAATAGGTGTTCACGATTGTAGCAATCCCCTTCACCTTTATACTGGCCACAAGTACGACGGCCAGGTTGGTAGCGATATGGATCTTTTCCGTTTGGGTTCTCAGAATACATATCCATTATCGTGCGATCACCATCGTAAGTAGTATCGAGATCAGTGCTACGATACGCCTTAAGAAGGTCATCATACGAGATACCACGATGAGTTCTTCTTAAAAGAGAAGAAAGCTGTGACTTAAATACATATCCAGATGAAGCAGTTGAAAGTCCTGAGTAAAAAAATTCTTGATCACAAGACGAGCCGAAGGCCGCGCTTGAGATTAAAATAAGTAGTGTTGCGATGTGTGTGATTTTCATGCCAAGAGAGTATCTACTAAAATACATGAACACAATGAAAAATTTACTAAATCTTATAGGAAGTATTAGGGTTTCTTATAAACAAATGGACTTTACAAGAAGGTGTACCTTCTAAGAAGCTGAAATTCTTCGCTTTCTTAAAAGGTACGACGAGTCATTCTTAAGATTAAGAAAGAACGCTTACTGAAACAGCACAAGGACCTTTTTGTCCTTCACCTACTTCAAATTCAACAGCGTCATTTTCACTTAGAGTGTTACCGTTTACTGCTGAAATGTGTACGAAAAGATCTTTGCTTCCATCGTCTGGAACGATAAATCCAAAACCTTTCTCATCATTAAAAAACTTAACTTTACCTGTTTTCATACTTACTCCTTATGTTTAAGCTTCTTTAGGTCTACGTTAGAACTATATATTTTTAATTCGCCAGAGCTTAAGCGCCCATTGGCATTCCATAATTTTTTATATTTTCTCTCTAGTAAGAAATCGATTCGATCGCCTCTCGTTACCAGAAAAAAGCTGTAATCATCAACACGGGCCACAAGCTCGTCTAAAATCTTAGAAATATCCTCAATTTCACTAAAGTCATAGATAAAATAGATCTGTGCCTTTGGCAAAATAAAGTCATCTTCTAAAACATCTTCTAAGAGAATCTCACAATTGAGCAATTCTAATCTCTCAAAGAGGCGATTTCCCTCACTCTCTCTTTGTTTAAGAATCTCATATCCAATGAAGCGGGCCTCAGGAAAGACAGAGTTCATCACAATGCCTACGCGTCCATAACCTGCACCAATATCCACCACTTTATTTACTTCAAAGTCTTTTAAAAGATAAAGGGCCTCAAAGATATCATTATACGGTGTTTGTAGAACTTGTGGATGCAGTCCAATCCAAGTCTGTGTCCCCTGAAAGTGCTGCTTTCCCTTTGTTCCATCATTTTGCTTATAATAAGCTTTGTATTTTTGTAGAAGTTTCCCCTCTATTCTTGGAATACGAAAACCAAGTGTTCGGTCTAAATCCTTTGCATGCTCCAGAGGATGATTATTGCTTCTCATAAATGTACGCGGATTTTTAATAAGATCTTTCAATGGTACTGAGTCTGCATTAAGCACTTCGTTCACTAAGGTATTCCCTGCAATTCTGTCGTTTCTAAATAATAAAAGATTAAAAATAGACAGAACCGAAATAAGGAAGTGAACTATAGGAAACCTAATTTGACACAAGATACTATGTCCAAAGCTCTAATACAAGCGAGATTCTTCTTACTGTATTTTATTCGCATGTTTTTTTAATTGTTTCGATCAAGCCAGGGTAATACTTTTTGATATTAGGGTTGAGAAATAGGTACTTCTTCACCCCTTCTGTTCTTTGGCAAATGATATGGGCCTCAATAAGAATCTTAATATGATGAGAAAAAGTGGCCTTATTTACGCAATAATCGAAGCCTCCACAAGTAATCTCCTTGTGACCATGCTCTTCTTCATATGCAATTAACTGCTTTATCACACTCATGCGAATGGGATCGCCTAGTGATTTAAAGATCTTATCTAATGGTATTTGTGTGCAATCATTCATAGTTAGATAAAATTCTAACAAAGGACTTGATTTTTATCAAGGGCAGGCCTATTGTTTGATAAACATCAAACTAAAGGAGTCTCAATTGAGTACGAATTTATTTACACCGATAAAGCTTGGAAGTGTTGAGCTAAAAAATAGAATTATTATGGCCCCTCTAACTCGTGCCAGAGCAGGAGCTGAACGAATTCCTAATGACCTCATGGTGAAATACTATGAACAACGAGCTGATGCAGGAATGATCCTTACAGAAGCAACGGCAATTACACCCTCTGCCGTTGGTTACGCAAATACACCAGGAATTTGGTCGAAGGATCAAATCGATGGCTGGCGTAAAGTAACAGATGCAGTTCACGCAAAAGGTTCAAAAATTTATATGCAACTTTGGCATGTGGGAAGGATCTCTCACTCAAGTTTTTTAAATGAGCAAAAGCCTGTTGCACCAAGTGCTATCCAGCCTGCGGGACATGTATCACTAGTACGACCAATTACTAACTACGAAGTACCTCGTGCACTTGAAACTGAAGAAGTGAAAGCAATTGTAAAAGACTATCGTCAAGCGGCCATCAATGCGATGGAAGCTGGCTTTGACGGAGTTGAAGTACACGCTGCCAATGGCTACCTAATTGACCAATTCTTACAAGACTCAACTAATAAGAGAGACGATATCTACGGAGGGACGATTGAAAACCGTACAAGATTCTTGCTTGAAATTACAGACCAGCTCATTGAAGTATGGGGCGCTGATCGCGTCGGCGTTCATCTTGCTCCTCGCTGCGATAGCCACGACATGGGTGACTCTAATCCCCTGGAACTTTTTGGCCATGTGGTAGAAGAATTAAATAAGAGAAAGATTGCTTTCATATTTACTCGCGACCCACTAGATGAGCAAAGTCTCTTCCCAAAGTTAAAAGAAAAATTTGATGGTGTTCTAATTGCCAATCAAAAATTTACAAAGATAACAGCTGAAAAAGCATTGGAAGATAAAATTGCTGATGCCATCTCTTTTGGTGTTCCATTTATTGCAAACCCAGACTTAGTTGAAAGACTAAGAATTGATGCACCATTAAATGAGCCAATCTTTGATACATTCTATGGACCTGATCATGTTGGTTATACAGATTACCCGACATTGAAGGAGCTGTGATGACACCAAAACTATCGATACTAGACTTGGTCTTCGTTAATGAAGGCCAGGAAGTAAAAGATGCTTTTGATAATTCAGTTCGTAGCGCGCAAGCAGCAGAAGAATATGGCTACAATCGTATTTGGGTGGCCGAGCACCACAATATGCCTGCCATCGCAAGTGCAGCAACTTCAGTAGTTATTGGATTACTAGCAAGTCAAACAAAAACAATTCGTATTGGAGCTGGTGGAATAATGCTTCCAAATCACTCTCCTCTTGTTATTGCTGAGCAGTTTGGAACACTAGAAGCACTTTATCCTGGACGTATTGATTTAGGTCTTGGCCGCGCTCCAGGAACTGATCAAATGACCGTGCAGGCTTTAAGAACAACAGCTCAAAGTTCAAATAATTTCCCACAAGATATTGTTGAGCTTCAGCGTCTACTCTCAATGGAAAGTGCAAACGATCCAATAGTCGCCACTCCTGGGCTAGGATCACAAGTTCCCTTATGGATTCTAGGATCAAGTACTTTTGGAGCACAGCTTGCTGCACACCTTGGATTACCATATGCCTTTGCTTCGCACTTTGCCCCTGATGCAATTCAAGAAGCACTATCTCTTTATCATGCGGGCTTTGAACCATCGGCTCAACAAGACAAACCCTATGTTATGTTGGGTGTGAATATCATCATTGCAGATACTGATGAGGAAGCACAATTTCTCTCAACAAGCCAGAAACAATCATTTGCCAATCTTCGTCGTGGATTAAAGAAGAAATTCCAAGCTCCTATTGAAGATATGGATACCTATTGGGATATGCACGAGAAGATGATGGCCCAACATATGCTTCACTTCTCTTTTGTTGGTTCCAAAGAAACTGTTAAAAGAGGCCTTGATCAGTTTATCGAACGTTACCGTCCAGATGAGTTAATGGTTGTGACCTCAATTTTCGATAATGAGAAAAAGATAAAATCTCTAAAGCTTCTGTCTGAAATTTTTAAGCAGTAAGTTTTAGACCAATAATTGAAATAAGCAGTAGCGCTAGAAAAGCTGTACGTGCAAGAGTAATTGGCTCATTGAAGAGAACTATTCCTAAGATTGCAGCACCTAGCGCTCCTATTCCAACCCATACACCGTAGGCCGTTCCAATAGGAAGAGTTTGACTGGCCTTAGCAAGTAAGAACATGCTTGCAGCTAGAGTTACAAGAGTGAATATACTTGGAATCAGTTTCGTAAAGCCTTCAGTATATTTAAGTCCAATTGCCCAACATACTTCAAGAAGACCTGCAATAACAAGAATAACCCATGCAGTAGTTGTCGAGGCCATAAGAACTCCTATGAGAGTAGTTGAATAAACTCTGTTACAGATTCACTTCCAAGCTTATGAGCAAGATAGCCCAGTACAATAGCGGTAGCAAGTGACGAGATTCTTAAGTTCTTCTCTTTAGTTAAAATATGAGAGAACTTAGAAGAAAAAGTCACTAGAAAGTAAAACCATATAATTGAAAAAACACCGGCACCAAGTCCAAAAAGAAAACGATCTTGAACTAAATTAAAGCGTGTTGAGTATCCACCAATTAAGAAAAAGGCATCAATATAGACGTGAGGATTAAGCAGGGTAAAACTAAGCGTCGTTAAAATCACAAGACGACGCGAAAGCGCAAATTTCTTACTCTCTTCAACTTCCTTAACACCCTTTACCGAGTCAATAAATTTCATTACCGCATAGTAAAGCAGAAAAGAAGCTCCAAGAAGTCCGATACCGACTTTAAACTCAACAGTTTTTACAAGAACACCAGAAACACCGAGAACGGCCAATAGAATTAGCGCCATATCACACACTGAACAAATAGCTGCTGCTAGGTAGTGATTCTTTTTCTTAGTGCCAATATCAATAAGAAAAAGGTTCTGTGCACCCAGTGCTAGAATAAGACTTGCCTGCAATAAAAAACCTTGAGTAAAAAATTCCATAATACCTGCTCCTGAGGCGTAATTTAATGCAAATCATGATATAAGTTAAATTAATCTTTTTAATTATTAATTAGTAAAACTTATGAGAGTAAATAATGATTGATTACCATGCACTCAGGGCCTTACAGGCCGTCATCGAATATCAAAGTTTTGAACTTGCTTCTAAGGCCATAGGTATTTCCCAGTCTGCAGTAACTCAAAGAATACAAAACTTTGAGTCCTTTCTTGGGACAAAGTTATTAATTAGAAAAACACCCTACCGTGCAACTGAAAAAGGAAAGTCGTACCTGAATCTTTTGCGAAAAGTAACAAGCCTAGAAAATGAAATTCTAGAAGATGATGATATCAAAAAAGCAAAGCCTACTTTAAAGATAGCCATGAACCGAGATAGCCTCGACTTGTTTTTTCTCGATGTCCTTACTGATACAAAAGTATCTCAAGTTTTGACATTACAAATTATAGCTGACGACCAAGACAATACTTTAAAATATTTAAAAAGCGGTCAAGTTGATATGTGTATAAGTTCTGAGAAGAAGCCTCTTCCTAACCACACCTCGACTCATCTAGGAGATATGGTCTACTCACTAGTTTGTTCTAAGAAGTTTTATAAGGAATATTTCAATGAAGGTGTGAATAAAAAAACTCTCTCAGAGGCTCCTCTTGTCGTCTTTGATAAATATGACAAGGCCCAACACACTTATTTGAAAGAAAATTTTAAAGTCGATAAGCTTACTAAAATCAATCTTATGCCATCAGTCCAAAGTTTTAAAAAAGCAATCCTAGGAGGATACGGCTATGGACTCCTTCCCTTCATTGATATGGAAAAAGAGATGAAGAAGAGAAAATTCGTTCAATTAAATCCATCTAAGAATTTTAGTGTTTCACTCTTTCTGCACCAATGGGAATATCAAAGAGAACACATTAAGCTCTTTAATGAGAAGCTAATCAAGGCCGCACAAAAATTATAGAAAATTAATTACAAGGCTCTCCGAAGATATCACCTGTACCAGGCGAGCCTCCTTGGTCACATGTTAAAACAAGAAAAGCATTTGAAGACGTCCACATATCAGTACTACTTGCTACACTTGTAAGATCCCACCCTGTCGCATTAACGGCCAAGACATCCGCATATCTAAACATCCAAGTCATCGATGTTACACTTGATGTATTAAGTCCTGCCATATTAATTGATGAAACTCCATTAGCGAAATAGAACATCCCGACAAAGCTAGTTGCACTTGAAGTATTAAAATGCGTTAGATCAATAACTGATAAAATAGTATCTCTAAACATATAAGCAAAATTTGTCACAGATGAAGTGTCAAATGTTGAAATATCAAGACTTGTTAAAGAGTCCATACCAGAAAACATATACGTCATTGTTGTAACGAGAGAAGTATCAAAACTTGTTAAATCAAGAGTTGCTAAAGAAGAGGTGCCATCAAACATCCTCTCCATTCTCGTCACACTATTAGTTTCAAAGCCTGTAAGATTTAAAGAAGTTAATGCAGTCATATTTGAAAAAGTAGCCGTCATATTCGTAACATTCGATGTATCGAGCATACTTAGGTCTAAAGTTGTAATAGTACTCATCCCACTAAACATTCGATCCATATTTTCAACAAGAGCAGTATCAAAGTGGGCCACACTTAAACTTGGTAGAGAATTGAGATTGCTAAATAGATACTGCATATACCTAACCTTAGAAGTATTAAAGCTTGAAATATTTAGCGAAGTTAAACTAATGCCCGATGAAAACATATAAGACATATCAGTAACATTGGCAGTATTGAAACTTGAAAGATCTAATGTTGTTAGTGTATCAAGACCAGAGAACATACTCTTCATTGTCGTAACTTTTGTCGTGTCAAAATTAGAAACATTAAGACTAGATAAAAGAGTATTACTTGCAAACATTCTCTCCATCGTAGTGACATTTGCAGTATTAAATGAAGAGAGATTCATTGAAAGCATATTAGTGTTCCAGTAAAACATATCTCTCATATTAGTAACTTTACTCGTATCAAAACTTGATAAGTCTAATGTTGTGAGAGAATCCACATGGAAGAACATCCCCTCCATATTCGTTACATTTCCTGTATTAAAATTTGATAGGTTTAAAGTCGTTAAACTTTGAACATACTTAAACATCTCCTTCATATTCGTCACACTTGCAGTGTTAAAATTTGAGATATTAAGAGACGTAAGATTTCTCATGTCTTTAAACATCGCAGTCATATAAAGAGCACTAGAAGTATCAAAGTGAGACAGATCAAGAGAAGTCAGATTAGTAACTCCCTGAAACATACTAATGAAACTTAAAACATTACTTGTATCGAAATTAGAAATATTTAAACTAGTCAGACTCCCCATATTAGAAAAAACCTGTGTCATCGAATCAACATTTGAAGTATTAAATCCAGATAAATCAAGTGTTGTCAAAGCTGTCGCCCCATTAAACATATAGGACATTGTTACAACACTACTTGTATCAAGCCCGGTCATATCAACTGAAGTTAAAGACGTATTATTCATAAAAGTATATTCAAGCGACGTAATTCCAGTTGACGCCGTACCTGCAACAAAAGTCGTAAGTTGATTACAATTGTAAAATGCTCGAGATAAACTTACCCAACCAACTTCTCCAAGAGATTCGACTGAAATTAATTGATGTTGATTAGTATAAGCACCATTGAGAAAATCCATTCCCTCAAATGTACCAACAATCTTCACTTGATAGTCACCAGCACTTGCATAAGTATGGGCCTTATTTGCATCAGTATCTGATGTAATTGTCTGAACAGGTGTTCCGTCACCCCAATCAACTGTAAAATTATAATTATAAGTTGCTACAAGTGGTAAAGTGACAACTTCATTCACTGCTGTCGTTCTCCAAGTCGTCTTAAATGGATTGATTTGTTTACCAGATAGTGAAACAGCAGGTGTTGTATATGTACCATCTGAAACAGTTAAACTACCTGTGTATGTTGTTGCGGCCGTCTCAACACCACGAACACTGATTGTACAACTTGCTCCTGCTCCTAAAGAGATTCCCGTACAATTATCGACAACGACTTCAAAATTACTTGTGTCTCCAGTAATAACTGGAGATTGAATTGTACCTGTTGAAATCGTTCCATTATTCGTCACAGTTAAAATAGACTCATCTCCAATTTCTCCGGGTTCAATATCAAGACTACTTAAAACCTCTGGAGAAATGTCAAATTGCTCAACCGTCTGATAATTAAATATTTCGTAAACGGTCGAGTTTCCATCTGTAAGAGCAAGTGTAACAACGCTCGTATCTTTAACACCAGCATTTGGAGTTAGCGTAACTGTACAGTTAGGGGCCGTTCCACCAATAACAATATTTGCATTACTAAGTAGAGTAGTATTACTAGAACTTCCAGTTACTGAACCAGAACAAGTTATCGTCGAATCAGCATCACCAATAGTAAATGGAATCGGATTTGTTGCTGTACTAATTAACGAATTTTGATCGGCAACTGAAGAAATAACAGGAGGGATATCACATGGATGTCCTGCAGTAAGTCGAATATTATCTAAGGCCATATCTGAGGTATAGGTACTACCTGTCACTCCTCTAAAGCGAACCATTGTAGTTGTTGAACCTGGGAAAGATTCACATAAATTAATACTTTCAGAGAACCATGAATTTCCTTGATCTCCAGATTGGCCCCAAAGAATGCTTGGCTCCCATGTACTTCCACCATCAAGAGAATACTCTAAATTTAACTCTCCCATCGCGGCACCATACATATGCCAATCAAATTCAATCACATACTTATCAGTAACCGTATTGAAAACCGGACTTTCTATGACATGAGTATTATTATAATTACTCGATGATTCAATGAAAGCATAATAAGTACCATCAGTTGGAGAACTAGGACCAGTTCCAGAGCTTGGAGTAGTATCAGGATCGACAGACCAATTTCCATCATCAGTTACAGACTGAGTCCACGTCGTAACCCCTGTCGAAGCAAATGTTTCATTATAAGAAGGCCCAGGAAGGTCGGCCACAACGATTGCAAATATTTCGTTATCCGTTAGACTTCCATCAGAAGCGATAATTCTAAATTCGTATTCACCATCTTGAGTTAAATCAGGTGTCCAGTCCATAACACCTGTCGAGGTGTTAAAGCTGACTCCTGTTAAGCTCGTACAGCTTGAGCCTGAAACACTACCATCAATATTGATATCGTATGTACATGAATAAGTTAGCGCCTGACCATCGAGATCAAGATCGTCTCCCCCATCTGATGCATTAACAGTTGTAATAGGAGTATTTTCAATTGCACTATTTTGATCAGCGATTGCATCAAGAACAGGAGGAGCATTTACATTATTAACTGTTACACTAAAGATTTCATCATCACTTAAGCTTCCATCACTAGCGACAATTTTAAATTCATAATTACCAGATTGAGTATAATCAGGTGTCCAATCCATTACCCCGGTCGTCGCAGAGAACGAAACCCCTGACAACGATGTACAAGAAGTAGCACTTGCAACAGCACCATCAACAACTGTGTCATATGTACATGTATATGAAATAGAATCTAAATCAACGTCTAAATCGTCTCCCCCATCTGCAGCATTCACACTCGACATCGCAGAAGTTTCAGAAACAACGATATCTGCAATAGAATCTAGTAAAGGAGCACGATTTGTATTTGTAACCGTGACACTAAAAATCTCAGAGTCACTTAAACTTCCATCTGATCCAGTAATTTGAAACTCATATGAACCAGACTGATCATAATTAGGAGTCCAATTTAAAACTCCTGTCGTACCATTAAAGCTAGCTCCAGTAAGAGACGCACAATTTGCACCACTGACGCTACCATTTACGACAGTGTCATAAATACATGTGTAAGAGATCGTATCAGAGTCATTATCTAAGTCGTCTCCACCATCACCGGCATTAATTGGAGTCATCACAGAGTTTTCCGCGATAGATTGATTTGAAATACTATCTAGGACAGGTGGCTGGTTGACGTTATTAACAGTAACGACAAATATTTCATTATCACTTAAGCTTCCATCACTACCATTAACTTGAAACTCATAGCTTCCGGCTTGACTATAGTTTGGCGTCCAATCAAGCTCCCCTGTTGAGGTATTAAATGTAACACCTGTTAGAGTCGAACAATTGGCACCTGCGACACTTCCATCAACAGTAGTATCGAAAGTACATGAATAAGTAATTGTATCTAAATCAATATCTAAATCATCAGCACCGTCAGCTGCATTAATCGTAGTTAAAGCTGAATTCTCATTTACTGATGCATTGGAAATACTATCTAATACAGGGGCACGATTGACATTGTTTACAGTGATTGAAAATATCTCATCATCACTTAAGCTTCCATCACTCCCAACAATCTTAAACTCATAAGTTCCTGCCTGAGAGAAATCAGGTGTCCAATTGAGAACCCCAGTTGAGGCAACAAAAGACACCCCTGTAAGTAAAGAACAATCAGTTCCACTTGATACAGATCCATTAATAGCAGTATCGTACTCACAGCTATAAGAAATAGTATCTAAATCAACATCTAAATCGTCCCCACCATCGGCAGCATTAACAGTAGTTATCGAAGAGTTTTCTGCAACTGTTTGATCACCAATTGAATCTAAGACTGGTGCACGATTAGTATTCGTTACATTGATAACAAATATTTCATCATCATCTAACGTACCATCACCACCTATAATTCTAAATTCATAATTTCCAGATTGGTCATAATCAGGAGTCCAGTCTAGCTCCCCTGTTGCCACATTAAAACTAACACCTGTTAATGAAGTACAGTTAGAGCCTATTGATACCGTACCATCAATAATAGTGTCATATAGACATGAGTATGAGATGGCCTCAAAGTCACCATCTAAATCATCACCGGAGTCGTTTGCATTAACAGTTGTTATTGCACTATTTTCAGCAACACTAAAGTCTGAAATATTATCAAGAACCGGTGGTTGATTAACATTATTAACAGTGATAACAAAGACCTCATCATCACTTAAACTTGTGTCGCTACCATTGATTCTGAACTCGTACAATCCACTTTGTGTAAAATCAGGAGTCCAATTGAGTTCTCCTGTTGTAGAATTAAAACTTACCCCGGAAAGTCCTAGACAACTTGTTACACCGACGCTGCCATCAACTGTTGTATCATAAAAGCAAGTGTATGAAATTGTATCTAAATCAATATCACTATCATCGCCTCCATCACCTGCATCAACTGTAGTTATTGCAGAGTTTTCAGAGACACTAAAATCGGCAATAGCATCAAGCACAGGAGCACGATTAGTATTTGTAACAGTAACCACAAAGATTTCATCATCACTTAAGCTGCCATCACCTCCCGTGATCCTAAACTCGTAACTCCCCTCTTGGTCAAAATTAGGAGTCCAATCTAACTCACCAGTAACAGAATTAAACGATACTCCTGTTAATGTTGAACAGTCAGCTCCTATAACACTTCCATCAATTGTCGTATCAAATGAACACGAATAAGAAATCGTATTTAAGTCAAAATCGAGATCGTCCCCACCATCTCCCGCATCAACAGTTGTGATACCATTATTTTCACTTACGATAATGTCTGAAATAGCATCTAATACAGGAGCAACATTTACATCATTTACAACAATCGAAAAGATTTCATCATCACTAAGGCCACCATCTGTTCCCGTAATCTTAAATTCATAATCACCTGATTGAGAGTAACTTGGTGTCCAGTCAAACTCTCCAGAGTTAATATCAAACGAAATCCCTGTTAATGTTGAACAGTCAGCTCCAGTAACACTCCCATCGATTGTAGTATCAAATGAACAAGAATAAGTAATTGTTTCAAGATCAATATCAAAATCATCACCACCATCACCAGCATTAATTGTTGTTATGGCACTATTTTCAGCAATGATGATATCTGAGATAGGATCCAGTACTGGTGCACGATTCACGTTATTAACAGTGACAGTGAAGATCTCTTCATCACTAAGGCTTCCATCACTAGCAATAATCTTAAATTCATAACCTCCGGCCTGGATAAAACTAGGCGTCCAGTTAATTACGCCTGTTGCTGAATTAAGACTAAACCCAGAAAGAGTTGAGCAACTTGTCCCTGAAACACTTCCATCGACAACAGTATCAAATTCACATGAATAAGTGATGGCCTCAAGATCAATATCAAGATCATCCCCACCATCAGCTACGTCAATCGTTGTCATTGCCGAATTTTCATTTACAGTTAGGTTTGCAATACTATCAATGACAGGTGCACGATTATTATTGGCAACATTTATAACGAAAATCTCATCATCTACAAGGTTTCCATCTGAGGCGACAACCATAAACTCGTAACTTCCACTTTGAAAGTAATTTGGCGTCCAATCGAAAACACCAGAAGAAGGATTTAGTGAAACTCCGGCTATCGTAGTACAATCAATTCCCGAATTCACATTTCCGTCAGCAATCATGTCATAAGTACATGTATAAGTAAGAGGCTCACCTCCACTATCAAAATCGTCTCCACCATCACCGGCATCAATAGTTGCAATTGGACTTCCTTCCGCAATTGGCCCTTGATCAGCAATAACATCAACAACAGGAGGAACAAAGCCTGAAAGCGTACCACTTACTGTGGCAATATCAGAACTCTCCTTAGAGTCACTTGTATACATTGAAACACTATAACTTCCATTATTTGAGGCAACAGGCCTTATATCGAAAGTACATGTATCATTAGGAGCTAAGACAACTCCCTCACAATTATCATTGATAACTTCAATATGCTCAGCATCCGCACCAACGATAACTGGTGCCATCAGCGCAGCACTCTTAACAGTTCCTGAATTTTTTAACGTTAGCGTTTCACTAGGACCAGGAGAAGCTCCTCCTGAAATATTTAAGTTACTAATAGAGTTCGTTGAAAGAGTTAGATTCACTCTTCCGATAAAAGTATTTGAGCTTCCAGAAGAATTACTTGAACTTTCTTCACTACTGTCTGCTTCAGAATCTTCAGAAGGATTGAAGACACTTGTCACTTTAATCCCAAGTTCTTTCTCTTCTTTATTTTTATTACTTGGAGCAAAACTTGGCGAATCAAAATCTTGCGGCGGAGTTTCAAAAAAACGTTCATCCGATGAAGAGACTTTTTTTACAGGATCACTACTTAATGCAGAACTATAGCCGCCCTGCTTTTGTCCAATCGAATAGTATCCGACATTTTCCTCTTCGTTATACTGCTCGGCCACTAATGTACTGGCCACATTACGATCTTGCTCTTTCTTGAATTCATCCTGTGAAGATTGAGAGATATCCTTGAATGGATAGCTTTGATTTTTTTGCTCGTTCTTTAAGGAAAGCTTTGATTTATTTGTTACTTCTTGATTAATTTCTTCTTTAGATTTTACAGATTGATTTTCGTTGAATGAAAATGAGAAATAATAAACTAAGAAAATAGCCGATGCGATAAATGAGAATTTGAATAATCTTGAATTATTCCTCAATTTAAAGATCCCCCACCTACTGCACTAAATTTTCTATACTAAAGAAAATTTAATGTGCACTACAAAAATAATAACTTAAGGCTAAAAATCAAACTAATTTTGTAGCTAAGTAATTAAAATCATTCGCTCTCTTTAAAAAAAGCGCGCCTAAAATTTAGGCCAAGTGCAATGATGAAAACCCCTAAATTAATCAACATCTACCAACTCACCCTAAGGCAAATTAATTAAATAACTTATCGGTAGTATTTATTGAATTATGAACAAATTCTCTTTGCTTTGATAAATTTTTAAAAATGAGCCTAACTATCTGAAACTAAAGAAGACACTCATCAAGCAGGGCACGTACATCAAATTGAGCACCTAGTTTGTGAAGAACAAAGAAAACACCACCTATCTTTCGATCTAGAAAAACGGTATGTCTTGAAGGATTTCCTACGGCGACCTCCTTCATTAGCTGAGGGGCCATTTCCATAACCTTATCTGCAACGTTGGAGCGACCCCAATCATAGACCCCACCCTGAAAAGGTGCAGCTATAATTTTGGCATACTCCCAGAAGAAGTCTTCATTTGTTTTTTTATTCTTAGATAGGTATTCCATCTCATAGAGGTTTGAGAAGAATAACTCGCGATCAAGATTAGCGCAGGCGATGATTAGAGTTTGATAGCCCTTCAAGAAATTGTCTGGTGGAGTTTTTGAAGCACCAAAATCAATTAAACCCCAGCGGTTATTTGGTAATAAAATATAATTACCCATATGAACATCTGTCTGAACTTTTTTAAACTGGAAAAGCTCTAAGAACATCAGTCTCATGAAGTCTCTACCAAGCTCGTTTCGATCTTCTTGAGATAGATTTAATTGGTCAAGATCTCTTAGGCTATGGCCATCAAGATATTCCATCGTTAAAACCTGCTCATTACTAAAATCCTCTAAGACTTCAGGTATTTTGTATTGCGGGTATTCACTTAATAATTTTCGAAACTCATTTATAGACTTAGCCTCTGCTTGATAATCAGTTTCAAGAAAGAGCATCTCTTCAATTTCACTATAGATTTCTTTTAAGTCTACTTCTTTTGGTATGACATTGAGTAACTTCATTAAGATTTTTAGGGCCTTCACATCATTCTTGATTGCCTTTCTGACACCCTTGTACTGAATCTTCATGGCGTAATCAACACCGTTATAGTGAGCAAGATGAACTTGGCCAAGACTTGCAGCCGCGATTGGTTTCTCTTCTATCTCAAGTTGTTCTAAAAAACTTTTAGGAACTTGATCTTTAATTTGTTCCCACTCTAGATAGTAAGACTGACTCTCTAACTGCTTTAATACTTTTTGCGCTTCAGGCGGTAGGAACGCACTTGCATAAGTCGATAGTAATTGACCAGCTTTCATGAGAGAGCCCTTCATCACACCGAGCTCATTTACAATGAGTTCCACGTGAGGACCAATACCACCACTCAATTTATTTTTTAAATCTTCATTACGTTTAGACCAAACGTCTTTTCCCATTTTTAAAGCGAGTTTTGCAACCCCTACTTGTCTTGAGATGAACTTATTTTTTATTTTATTTATTTTCTTCATTAGCATTCTTATTCTAACATTAACTAAAGGAGAATGGATGTATTTTCGACTCAATAACTGTAAGCATGCCCTAATAATTGGTGCCGGTCATGGAATTGGACTTGGGATAGTGCAAAATTTATTAGAGAATTACTCAGGTATGCACGTCACAGCAACCTATCGAAAAAGAGAAAGTGCCTTAGATTTATTAAGCCTAGAAAAGTTATTTCCTAATAACTTACATGTATACCAGATAGATCCTACTAAAGAAGAGCAGATAAAAAACATGGCCCTAGAACTTGTTGATAGCTCTTTTGAGCTGATAATTAATAGCGTCGGAATGCTCCATGACAAAGAACTCAATCCAGAAAAATCTCTTAAAGAATTTGATCCTGAGAATTTTATTAGAATTATACAAGTGAACGCAATGGTTACACCACTCATTGGAAAGTATTTTGAAAAGAATCTAAGTAATACTCCTAGCCTGTTTGCAAGCATTTCAGCAAAAGTGGGAAGTATCGAAGATAATAAGATTGGTGGTTGGTACAGCTACCGAACTTCAAAAGCGGCACTGAATATGCTTATAAAAAATATCTCTATCGAATTCGAAAGAAAGAGAAAAAAATGTGTAGTTCTTGCTATTCATCCAGGAACGACTAAAACAAAGTTATCCGAACCATTTACAGGTAGAACTTCCTACATAATTCACGAGACACACGAAACAGCTTCTAATATACTTAATACCATTAATAATAGAGAACTTAGTGAAACTGGAAAGTTTCTATCTTGGGACGGCGGAGAAATTCCATGGTAACGACAACAATTAATGATACTGATTTTAAAAACTTTGATGAGAGAAAGAGAATAAAATTCATAAATGCTTTATCAGGATTTAAGTCAGCAAATCTTGTCGGTACAATCAATAATGAAGGACAAACTAATCTTTCAATTATCAGTTCTGTCGTTCATCTAGGTGCGTCTCCAGCTCTTATTGGCCTCGTGATTAGACCTGATACGGCCAGAAGAGATACACTAGAAAATATTCGTGAAAATGGCTTTTTTACGATTAACCATGTTAATGAAACAATTGTAGAAAAGGCTCATCAAACAAGTGCCCGCTATCCTCAAGATCAAAGTGAATTTGATGCCTGTGGCCTAACTGAAGAGTACAAAGATAAATTTCTTGCACCATTTGTTTTAGAAGCAAAAATTAAAATGGCGATAAAATTTGTGCGTGAAATTAAAATCGAGGAAAATGGTACACATTTTTTAATTGGTGAAATTAAAAGTGTTCACTTACCACAAGATTGCCTTGAGGAAGATGGCCATATCGATATTCATAAAGCCTCTACAATCTGTGTGTCAGGTCTAGATGCTTACTTTACGACGAGTGCTCTAGGTCGCCTCAGCTATGCAAAGGCCGATCGCCCACCAAGTTGGCTTTAGAGAAAAATACAAAAATTTTCCTAGCTAGCATTGACACTATTTTTTTTGCTACCATTTTTTTATTACGAGAGGTAAATAACTAATTTTTCGACCTCTAAAGAATCTTTTTTACTACAAACCGTATCAAGGAGACTTTATGTTAAAGAAAACTAATTTATGTGATTTTTCAAAACCTTTATTTTCTGACTTCGGTATTGAGCTGACATATAAACAGCATCAGAAAATAAAAGCACGACTCGATAGGCTTATGGACCGATGCCCTAATCATGGCCACTATCAGCTTGAATTTAAGAAGCATGAGTCGAATTATATAGCTCAGCTCAGTATTAAGTCCTATTCGAAAAACTTCTATGCAAAAAAAGTTGCACATACCCCATATCAGGCATTTCTCCTTTTAGAGGAGGAAATCGATGAGCAATTATTAAAATGGAAAAGAGAAAGATTTAGTAATAGCTTAGCAAGTAATTTACGTGGACCGCAAGTCGCGTAATTTATCCCTTGGCAAAACTCCTGACATCTCCAGGAACCAATTATGGTTCCTGGAACTTAATTAGATCTATTCTTTTGAACGAGGATTACGGCGAGCTTGTTTTGCCATAATTTCTAAATAGAATGACTCAGCTTTTTCACTTACGAGTAAATCAATCTTTTTGTTGATTTCTTTTTCATGAATCGCTTGAGCAGATTCTGCACTTTCACCAATACGACAGTCGAAATCCCAAAAGTCAGAACCTTCAGGCAACTCTTTTCGACGCTCTCTTTTAATATACTTCTTTACTTCAAATTTAATTTTATCTGCGACTCTTTCAGCTGAGCGCTTTTCATCCACTAATTTAAATGTTTTCTTCACTTTAATCTCACTATTTATATGTAATAGAAGCTTTTAGCATGGAAAATCTCGGAACACACCCTATTAATCACAACCTAGTTCACTTTACTTAAATTAAGGACAGGAATAGAATAAGACTATGAAGAAAAAAACAATTGCCCTCGTGGCACACGATAGTAGAAAGAATGACCTAATCCAATGGACTTTAGATCACAAAGATAAACTAACTAATCATAATCTTTGTGCAACGGGAACAACTGGAAGACTTTTAGAAGAAAAATTAGGCATTAATATTCATAAGTACCTAAGTGGGCCTATTGGCGGAGACTTTCAAATTGGAAGTGCAATTGTTGAAGATCAAGTTGATATGCTTATTTTCTTTTGGGACCCATTAGAGTCAATGGCACACGATCCAGATATCAAGGCCTTGCTAAGAATTGCTACACTTTACAATATCCCAATGGCCTGCAATCAAACAAGCGCTGACTATTTCATCAACTCAAGTTTAATGGACTCTGAATATGAGAGAAAACTTTCTGTGCTCAATAATTACAATCAAGCACGAAAAGGAATTAATTAAAAAAGTCCATATACACCTTAAACCAAGGAGTATCTCCAAAGCGCTCAACTACTTTATCAAAGAAGACTTCAACACCTTCTTCAGTTAGGCCCATTTGGTCATATGAAAGCTGCTCATAAAGATTCATGATAAGACTTGGTGTAAATGAATCCATAAGTTTTTCTAGATAAGCTAAGCCTTGTTGAGGATTGCGTGTAAGAAGATAATCATAGATTGATAATCTTTTAATATCACATGCCTCTGCAGAGCGTTTTTGAATACTAAGTCCATTATCAAAGTGATGCCATTGAGGAGTTTTATCATTTACTGTTCGAATACAAAGGGTAACGGTTGGGTTTTGCTCGTGCAGTACACGATGTGAGAACTCCAGTCCTCTTTTAATCTCACGGATATCACCCTTAACCAAAGTTTCATCGATTACACATTCGATTTCACTTGTGTAGATATCAGGAAAGAATTCTTCTTTCATATGAACCTTAAATACTTCATGTCTTGACTCTCCGGCCACAACTTGAAAAGCTCCACAAAAAGAATGTGAATGGATTGAAGTATCTAAAGTCTGCCAGAAATATAGATCAACAACAAAGTGTCCATTATTGAAGATTGTAACAGGTGGCTGACCAAATCCGTTATAAACATTAACTTGCTCAGGAAGAGTCTCTTGCTCTAAACTCCACTGCGCAATAAATGATTCAATCTCTTCAAGTTCAAAATCAAACTTAGACTTCAAAAGATAATCAGTACATACTCTTGAAAAGTCTTCTTCACTTGGCCTCAAGGCTTCTATTTCTTTTCCAATATTCAAAAGGTCTTTTATATTCATTTAAATTCTCATTTTTAAATTCGTGTAAAATTACACATTCTTGTTTTCTTAAAATACTGGCCATCACGACTTCTTCCACTATAGATTCTTGAATAGCTCATTTCCTCACCATCGACTTTAAGAAATCCCACTCCCTGTGCATTGGAAGTTTGATTACGATCTTTCATCCATTGAACACGATCGACATTAAAGTAAAGACTCTGCCCATCTCTGCCCCAGTATAGGTTGTGAACATTAAATGTCTTTTCATATTTATTCTCATATTGTTCACTATAAGGCTTACCTATCTTATAATCCATCCCATAAAAATTTATGTGCTCACAGCTCTCCTGCTTAATGTAGAGTTTTTCAACTTTAACTGATCCATCTCGATCACAAAGCCCTTCCCATGTACCAGTAAGTGCTGGGCAATTGGCAAACGAGCTAAGAGAAATTAGGCTTAAAATTGAGAATTTTAAATTGCGATGATTCATTAGTCTTCCTTAAGTATATTTAACTTCATTTATAGATAAGTTTAGCTGTTTTTTCTCTATAATGAAAAGTGGAGTTTTATCATGCTGGCCTTACTTACGTTAACGATCATTTTATTTACTTCAATAACCATTGTGAAAGTTGCCACAAAAATACTGGTATTGACGGGATTAAGTGATGAGGTAGCAAGATTTCAGGCAAAGTCAGCTCTTACTGGAACAGGATACACGACCAGTGAGTCTGAAAGTCTTGTTAATCATCCTTTGAGAAGGCGCGTTCTCAGTTTTCTGATGACTATTAGTAATGTAGGTATAATCTCTGTTATATCAACCGCTATTTTATCATTTGTTAATATCGATACAACAGTTGAAGGACTTAGTCGTTTTGCAGTTGCGATCACTCTTTTTTCAATAATTATATACATCACACAAAGCAATTTCTTTAATAAGTGGCTTAATAAGAAACTTAAAGTTTACTTAGGAAAACTATCAAATGTGGAACTCGTGGATTACGCAAATCTCCTACATCTTGGAGATAGTTTTGGTATTGGAGAAGTGTATGTTTCAGATAATCACTGGTTTGCTAATAAAACTGTAAGAGAGCTCTCACTTCCGAGAGAGGGACTTATTGTCCTCGGAGTGCAAGTAGCTAACGGAGAATACTTAGGACTTCCTTCAAAAGACTATGTCATAACGACTGGTGATACGGCCATTTTATACGGAAGAGCAGATATGCTTAGTGAGATAAGTACGAGAACAGTTGATATTGGTGATACAGAACGAAAAGAGGCCATCGAAAAATTAGCAGAAATTCGAAAAGAAGAAAAAGTTAGAGAAGAGGAAATTGTTGAAACCCGTGAAGCAAGCTAATACTCTCTTCCATCTGGTCTTGGTGCTATTAGAATTTTAAAGTACTTAAGAAGAAAAATAGCAAACCCACCACACCAAAATAATACGGCCACATACAAACTAGTAAAATAATACTGTGACGATATGATTGGAATTAACGAACGTGTTAGTGCACCAATTATGATTAGTAGATAAGATAACTTCGTCCAAGTATCTGCTTGAATTGATCGACCAGTATGTCCTAGCGAAACACGTGTCATTATCCCTATTGCAACGACTGCTAGCCCCCCAGCAAGAAGTAAATGTAAGGCTGCATTTGTCTCATTAACACGCATATTAAAAATACCTACAAATCGTAGAATTAACTCAAGATTAATTAGTGCAATTCCTATGTGCAGAATAAAGAGGATCGGAATGCTTATAGTTGCTAAAGGACGCCATAAATATTGTCTAAAGCAATTTGAGACAATAGCAATAATAAGAATTGCGAGGTTAATAGATGAAAGATTGTCTTGATTCCATAAAACGGCCAGCATCAAAACAGAACCTAAGCTAAGAAGGTTTAGCCAATTAGGAACATCAATACTAATATTTGATATTTTACTTCTGGAAAAGAAAGGTATTACCCTTCCAGCGATCAACAAAATAATAAAACGTATTAGCCCAATCGCAAGGTCTCTTCCATAATCTGCCACGACAGCTTCTTGAAATAAATTTCCCCACGTGTGCAAAAAACTACTCAAAGAAAAGCCTAATAGTAGAGGAATAAAAACAAATTTCTGCTTTGGAAAATGCCAAAGTTTAACTAAAAGCATTATTAATAATATAGGGAAAAAAAGATTTAAGTTAATAAGCAAGCTAGAGGGCCCAAGAGGAATAAAATAGGCCAACCTTTCAAGGCCCCAAATGAGAAGTAAGAAAGCCAACCACTTTCCTTGATAAGGCCTAGAACCAGTCCAATTAGCACTTGCTGTTAACAAAAATCCAGCGATCAAGGCACCACAAAAACCAAAGAGCATTTCATGCGAGTGCCAAAATATCGTATCAAGCGAGTTCAGTGGTACATCGATGTGCCCAAGATAAGAAAGAACCCAAATAATGGGATTAAGGGCCGCCATTAATCCGGCCATAAGAAAAAATGGCCTAAAACTGATTGAAAATAGTGCTCTTAATCCCATCACTCTCTCTGCTTACTTAAGAAGAACGTCGGCCCTAGTCGACTCAGCAATTGCTGCAGCTTCTTTAATTAGCTCATCTGCCACACCCAGCTCTTGTAAAGTAGCGCCAAGATTTTCAACAACGGCATTGAAATGCTCATCATTTAATCCTTGAGCAACAAGGGCCTCGTGAGCTTCTCTCATTCCCTTTCCATCATATGTATTTGGACCACCAAAGGCATAAGTTAAAAACATAATTTGCTTTCTTCTTTGAGCGGCCATATCGATTCCTTCAAAAAAGTGCCTAATGCGCTCATCAGCTAGAACCTTATTATAAAAAACATCGACAGCTGCGTTAACTGCTTCTCTACCGCCAATTCTTTCAAATAAC
Source organism: Halobacteriovorax sp. RT-2-3 (assembly GCF_047085075.1). Lineage (NCBI taxonomy): Bacteria > Pseudomonadati > Bdellovibrionota > Bacteriovoracia > Bacteriovoracales > Halobacteriovoraceae > Halobacteriovorax > Halobacteriovorax sp. RT-2-3. The sequence goes on from NZ_JBKIYF010000002.1 coordinate 382,762, forward strand.
TTTGTCATTTCATCTCCTTAATATATATCTGAAATACATATTATGTATGCTAGACTTAAATGGTATTAAAGTAAACAGGAAAATTAATATGCGTTTGGCCAGTTTTACAGATTATAGTTTACGAGTACTTATATATATCGCTCTAAAGGGCGATGAACGCTCTACTGTAGCAGAGATAGCCGACAAGTATAAAATCTCAAGAAATCATCTTGTGAAAGTCGTTCACAATCTTTCCTCAATGGGAATCATTGACTCCTATAAAGGAAAAGGTGGAGGCATCACGCTTTCCACTGCACCTGGCCAAATAGTAATTGGAAACTTAGTACGCCAATTAGAAGAGGACTCTCCACTTGTTGAGTGCTTTGGTAATTCAGGAAATTGTATAATTAATCCAACTTGTAAGTTAAAGAGTGCACTGATAATTGCTCAAAATAAATTCTATGAAGCACTCAATGAATACACATTGGACGATCTTATTTCTAATAAAGCAAAATTAGTCGAAATCTTTACAGCGGACAATTAGACTCTAACAGTCCCCTAATATTCTTTTGAAATTTTCTGATAACTTTTATTTGCTCATCTAGTTGAGTTAATTTTTCTTCAAGTTGTTTTCGAAGTCTACCATTTGGATTTTTAGAGGCGAGTACTTTTGCCATTGACTTAATTTCAGAAAGTGAAAAACCAAGCTCTTTTGCCTGCACAATTAGTTTTAAAAGTTCGACAGCTTCAACAGGATAAACTCGATAGCCATTATCACCTCTTTTAGGAACAAGAAGCTCCATCTTTTCATAATAACGAATGGCCGATGAAGGTATTCCCGTCTGCTTAGATAAATCACCTATTTTCATTTTTTTACTCCAGAGCTTGACCTTAAAGTATGGTTTAAGGTTTATACTAATCTAAACTAATCATAAAAAGGAAAACAAGTGAAATATTTTTTTACAGTACTATTAGCATTTAATATTCTAGCGGCAAGTGAAGCTCCTCGCTTTTCAATTATTCAAACAGGCACAGCAAAGACATTAGAGGCCCTAATTTATGAAGAAGGTAGTCTTTTTAAAACAATGATGGTGAATCATGCCGGTTTTCTCATAGAGAATAAAGGTAAGTATATTCTTTTTGAAACTGGCCTAGGCGATGATGTGCATGATCAATTTGCACTCGATATGTCTTGGTGGGCAAAGCCTATATTTGCTTACCATAAGCTTGATTCAATTAAAGATCAAATCAAGGATCACTATAAGATTGAAAATATTATTCTTTCTCATGCTCATTGGGATCATGCTAGTGGCCTTATCGATTATCCAGAAATTACAACACTTGTAAGCGAAGAAGAAATGCATGAAGTAATTCACCCTACTCCAAATCGTACATTTCCTTCTCAATTTAAAAATATCAAAACAAAAGCTTTTAAATGGAAAGAAGAAGAATACCTTAGTTTTCACAAATACTATGATGTCTTTGGGGACAGGAATGTCATAATTGTACCTCTTTTTGGACATACCCATGGCTCACTTGGAATTATTCTCAATAATGCTAAAGATGGTAAGAAGTATTTCTTTGTCGGCGATGCTATTTGGACAACAAGACAACTTAGTCCACTTCAAAACAAGCCCTATCTTTCTTCTAAGTTAGTTGATACAGACAAGGAGATGGCACGTAAGAAAATTGAGATCGTAAAACTAATGCAACAAAAAGGCTACATCATTGTACCAACACACGACTTCTACGTGCATGAATCACTTGGCTATTATCCAAAATGGAATTGAGCTATTCTTTCATCGTTGGGAGCTTCAAGCCAAATTTAATAGCACCATACCTTAGAACAAATGTTGTGATCATTACTGCCAGCGCTGGGTATAGAGGATCAAAATCAATTTGAGAAAGAATGATGAAGACGACAGACGAAATCGCAGCTACTGTCGCATATAGTTCCTTCTGATAGAGAATTGATAATTCTCCGCTGAATGCCGATCGTAAGATCCCTCCTAGCACTGCAGTCACAACTCCCATCAATAATGACGTTTCATTATTAAATCCCAAAAGCAAAGTCTTTTGAGTTCCAATTACAACGAAGAAACCAAGTCCTAGTGTATCCAGAAATAATAGTAATGAACTTTGGCGCTCATAAAACTTTCTCATGAAAAAAGTCGAGAGAGTTGCAATGATAATGATATAAAGATAAATTGGGTTCTTAGTCCAAAAAACAGGCTCAGCTATAATAAGGTCTCTTACCGTACCTCCCCCAACAGCAGTTAGGAAGGCCAAGAATAGCATTCCAAATAGATCAAGCTTTGATTTTCCACCAACTGAAGCACCTGTAACAGCGAAGGCAAAGGTACCAAGGTAGTCAATATAGATAAATTCATTTGTCATATTTTCCTCTATAAAGAGTTTAGCATATATTTCAATAAAATTTACTTTTAGAATTTACCAAATAATTACTATTATCCAGTTATAATGAATAAAGAAAACTTTTAACCATGGATGTGTTAAGTGCTTATTTTTATCATTTGTCTTTTGATGCTTGCTTTTGCTTATAAATTCTATAGCCCATTTGTTGAAAAACAAGCAGGTATCGACTCTCAGAATCTAACACCAGTTAAAAAATTTGAAGATGGTGTTGATTATGTTGAAGTATCACCTACAAAGGCGTTCCTAATTCAATTTCTAAATATCGCGGGAGTTGGCCCTATTTTTGGACCAATACTAGGTGCTATTTATGGACCTATCGCACTCGTTTGGATTGTATTGGGAAATATCATTGGAGGCTCTGTCCATGACTTCTACTCGGGAGTACTTAGTATTAAGGAGGATGGAAAAAGTTTACCTGAAATAGCAGGTCACTATTTAAACACATACTTCAAAGCGATCATGCTACTTTTTACAGCAATGCTCCTCTTCTTTGTTGGTGTTGTATTTATCATGAGCCCCGCCGGCCTAATCAGCAATCTCGATGCCTTTAAAGACACGATGTTTGCCAGTAATAACTTCTGGGTACTAGTCATTCTCGCTTACTATCTATTAGCGACATTACTTCCTATCGATAAAATTATTACAAAATTTTATCCATTATTTGGTCTATTAATGGTTGTAATGACCGTCTTGATAGCAATTTCATTAATTCTTCACGCACCAATGTTACCAAAAATAGAGAATATCTTTGCATACATATCGCATTCACATATTAACTATGAATTATTAAACAGAGATCCTAATGGACCCCCTGTATGGCCACTCTTATTCGTGACAATCACTTGTGGTGCAATTAGTGGATTTCATTCAACACAAGCTCCAATCATTGCAAGATGTCTTGGAAATGAAAAATATGTAAGGCCAGTTTACTATGGAGCGATGTTAGCTGAAGGTGTTGTGGCATGTGTTTGGGCCCTTGCCGGAATATCTGCGTTTCCAGAAGGTTACGTACAACTAAAGGCCGTTATTGCACAAGGTGGTCCAGGGCTAGTCGTGAAACAGATCTCCTCAACATACCTAGGTGCTCTTGGTGGTGTTATGGCCGTTTTGGCGGTTGCAGTCTTCCCTATAACTTCAGGAGATACTGCATTTCGCTCATTAAGATTAACGATTATTGATGCATTTAATATTCATCAAAGCATAAGGAATCGACTATTGGTTTCAATACCAATTCTAACTGTCGCCTACTTTATGACAAAAATCGACTTCTCTCTTATTTGGCGCTACTTTGCCTTTTCAAATATGCTCTTATCAACAAGTGTTCTCTGGCTTGCAACGAAGTATTTATTTGATCGCAAAGCAATACACTGGATAGTTAGCCTACCAGCAATTGTTGGAACGGCAGTTACAATTTCATATATTCTGACTGCTCCTATAGGAGTTAATCTTTCAAAAGAGCAGGCCCAGCCAATTGGAGTTATAGTTGGAATCATTTGCTTAATTATCCTTATCGTTTTTCATCGTAAAAAATACTCACTTAAGGCCCAAGTATGATCACGTAGGTCCTTTAATAAAGGACCTATGCTAACTTGCTTTTTTCAAATGAAATGAATCCATTTTGCTTTTATCTACTGTTAAATTAAAAATGTCTGGTCGAGAATAATGACCTCCAATATCAAGAGATCTTCTTGCATCAATAACTTCCTCTAAATCATATTCTGCATAAAGAATTCCTTTTTCCCGTGACATTGGACCAGCAACGGCACCTCCAAATGGTTTAAATAAAACAGCATCACCATCAGATAACCAATCATCTGGCTCTGGGAAAACATCATCTTTAAAAGGTACATCATCAGGAATATCACAACATTGAATAGCTGTAGAACATCCTGCGACCCAGCAGCCTCCCTCTCTAGCTATATGCTTAAGAGTTCCAAGCCAAGATTCCCCACAGTCCCAAGTTGGGGCCAAGTAAACCTCGACCCCTTGGGCATATAAACTAAAGCGAGAAAGTGGCATATAATTTTCCCAACATATGAGGCTTCCAATTTTTCCGGCCGGAGTATCCACAACATTTAGGCCACGAGCATCTCCCCAGCCCCAAACCATGCGTTCAGGGTTAGTTGGAATTAACTTTCGATGTAGATTTAGAATTTCACCATCTGGGCCAATAATGGCATATGAATTAAATAGTGTTGAGCCACTTGCTTCAGAGTTAATTTCATTAAAGCCAATTGCAACGGTTACGTTTTTCTTCTTAGCTGTTTCTTGAATATCTGATAGTTGATTTTTAGAGAGATCAATTGAGTTTTTAAAAAGAACATGGTGAAGTTCTTTAAACATCAGCATATCTCCACCAGGTCGAAGCCGCCATACCCAAGAAGGATAACCTGGTAAATATGCCTCAGGGAACATGACTAGCTGAGCGCCTTCTCTAGCTGCTTCTGTGATAGAATCACAAGCTATTTCGATTGATTTTGTTAAATTTAAAAATACAGGTGGAAGCTGAACGATTGCAAGTTTTTTCACTTTCATCTCCTTAAGTCAGCACCTCTCAGAGTATTTTAATTTAAACATATAATTGAATAGAAAGATATTTAACCTCTCTTAAATTTGGATGTTAAACCTCCAAATTATTTTCCAAAAAACTCACTTCGATATTCTTTAATTCCAGCTTTATTGTGACTTTTACAATCTTTTGATGAATCTTTGTTAACCTTTTCTTTTTTTACTTCTTTTACCTTCTCCTGCGAAGCAATAGAAGTCATTGATAAAAGTACAGCACAACACAGTATAAGTTTCTTCATATCTAATCCCTTGTTAAGTCTCTTTCAAAAAGATAACACTTGAAACCACTTATATATAGGGACCTTACTAAGATTTCACACTACGATAAAAGATTTAACAAAAGTAACTAAAGTCAATAAATAGTGATAAAACGAGGTAATCAGAGAATAAAAAGAAGGGCCATTACCTGACCCTTTTGTTTTACAATTTTATAACCATTACGCTGCACTAAGCGGCCATAATTTTTTCAATTTCACTATCAGGCAAGTTTCCGAGGTCCTTATTTAAATAATTGCTAACCTGCTTATTCAACTTGCTATTCAAGTTATTTCTTATCACTCCTAAAAAAGAGTTCTCCGCTACTATCACAAGCTCATCAAAATTATGCTTATCATGATTTTGATTTAAGAACTGATTAATCTCTTTTGCAAATAATTCTTCACGATGCTGCTTATTTGTTTTCTTAGGTGTAAAAGATTGATAACCGTGAGCACTACTATTGGCCATTGAGCCATGGCGGTCCGAATTCACCTCTCCCTCTTTTAATTTAATCCTAGGATTTTCAAGGGATTTAATTAGCTTTAAGGTATTTCTTTTTTTTCGCTCATAAATACGTGCATTAGACTTGCTTGCAACAACAACCCATGATCGATGCATATCTACCTCCACGAGATATTTTTTTTATCATCGCCCTAATTCAAAAATAATTCCAACAAATAAATAGTAAATATTTCTTATCACAACTCCATGTGAACTGTTCCTAATTTCAGAGCAGGTTCTTTTTTCTTATAAACTGTTAAAAGTATGTTAAAAATATTGAATGAAAACAGATAACAAAGAACTACATCCAAGAAATCTTCACAATAAGAACTATGATTTTAATGCTTTAATAAAGAGCTTTCCGACTCTTGAAAGTTATGTAAAAGCAAATCAATACGGAAATCAAAGTGTAAACTTCTCGGATGCTGGAGCACTTTTATGTCTTAATCAGGCACTTTTAGCTCATTACTATAAAGTGACTAATTGGAGTGTTCCCCAAGGAAATCTTGTACCGCCTATTCCAGGACGAGTCGACTATATTCATTATATTGCCGACCTTTTAGCAGAGGAAAATAATGGAAAAGTTCCAGTTGGTCCAAAAATAAAAGGACTTGATATTGGAACTGGAACGAGTTGTATCTACCCTATTCTTGGTAATAGTATCTATGGTTGGAAATTTGTTGGAAGTGATATTAGCTCTGAAGCAATAAATCATGCCAATACAATTCTTAAAGCAAATTCATCTTTAAAAAAGAATATTAAGGCACGCTTTCAAAAATCACCTCAACATATCTTTAAAGAACTAATTAAAAGTGATGAGAAGTTTGATTTCACGATGTGTAATCCACCTTTTTATTCATCACAAGAAGAAGCCGATAAAGAGAGAGCTAAGAAGCTTAAAAATCTGAATGCAAACAAAATCAAGAAAGGACATAACCCCACGGCAAAATCGAATTTTGGTGGAGTAAAAAATGAGCTCTGGTGTGAAGGTGGAGAGAAAGCATTTGTCACAAATATGATTCAAGAAAGTGTTGAATTTAAGCAACAATGTCACTGGTTTACGACTCTTATTTCTCAAAAAGAGAATCTAGTTGATTTAAATAAAGAGCTTAAGAGACAAGGTGTAAGTGATAGTCGAGTTATTGAAATGATTCATGGACACAAGATTGCTCATATTCTTGCTTGGAAATTTTAGAAGTCCATACCTTGACCTTAGGGAAATCAAGGTATGGACATATGTATTAAAGAAGGATGATTGTGTGAACAGCACCTTCTCTAACAACTTCAAATTCAAACATTTCAAGAGCAAGAGCTTTACGATCAGATCTCTTAGCATTTGATAGGATTTCTAAGTCAGAGCTTGATAGCTTATCTAGAGAGATATTGAAAGCTACAAATTCAGTTCTTTTTCCGTTATTTACTTCACCGTGACGATCAGCTGTACCAAATGGCTTGAAGCTAAGAATAACTTGAGCAACTTGAACTTTCGAAAGAGTTACTTCGCTACAAAGACCAGTTTGAGCTCTATCTCTAACTGGACCATTTGAGTTACAGTTAGTAACAACAACATTCTTTGATTCAACAACTTCAGTTAGTTTGAAGTCAAATACGTTTACGTTTACTTTTCTAGAAGATTCAACAGTTTTCTCAGTTGCGAATACATCGTATGAGATTGTTTTTGCTTGAGTTGAAAGTCCAGCGATTAGTGTAAGTGCGATTAATAAGTTTTTCATAAATCCTCCAAGAATTGGTTAGCAATGTTTTCTATGGGGGTAATTTGAACTAAGCACGACAAAAAATATATATTCTTCAAATTTTGTCCAAATTTTCAAAGACATTTGTCCAATATCGTAATTTCAAGGCCCTAGAACGGACAAATCCTATGTTTTTGTCCAAAATTTTCATAGTTTCACAACAATTATTGATTAAATGAATAGTGAACGATAGTTATATATCCATGCAAAATAGCATTTCTACTTCCCATTCAAAGCTTGGCCTTAGGGCACAAGTACAGGCCGATATCAATCGCTACCTTGTGAACTTCAAGGATGCTAAGATTGGGCAAAGAAAGCTTGCTGAAAGTGCTGATATTCATCCAAAGACGATCCAAAGAATTTGTCGCCAAGAGAATACTCCTGGGCATATTACAATTCTAAAAATTTACCGCGTTCTTCTTGGAGAAAGTAATACTTCAAAACTACTTCCCCTACTTCCAACTGCAATCAAAGAAGTTGTACTTAAAGATGGAATCGATCTACCTGAAACTGACGTTGATTACTCAGCAGTGATTAAAAGTGAAATCCTAAAGAATGATGTCTTTTGCGAGATTTACTTTTTAATTGATACAGCACCTGTTACTCGTGATCTCATTATGTTCAAATACGGAGAGCATGGACTACATATTCTTGATAATATGTTTTCTCTTAATGCTATTAAATACCTCGATGATGGAGCGATCGCTCTTGGAACATCTAGGGTGCAGCTAGATGCTGAAATAATTAAGAAGGCCGGCTTAACTCTATCGCAGAAGTATTCTAAACACCAAAACTGTGAAATTACTGGTGATAACTTCATCGGACTTTATGTTGATTCGCTACCAGAGGAAGCTTATCAGAAATGGCTTGAGATCGATAAAGAAGCATTTATAAAGAAAGCTGAAATAGCGAAGCAGTATCGCACTAATGTAAAAGGCAAGAGGGTCTTTACTTATATGACGACTGATACATTTACAAAGAGTGAATTATGAAAGTTTTAAAATGGATAATCCTAGCAAGTTTAGCAACGACTATATTAGCTGGTGGAGACTATGGTGGTGGCCCTAAAGTTGTAGCACTAAACAAACTCGACCACTCTGTTCAGCTCGGAGACATCAAGCTCTCTAGGAATAAAGATAAGATTGAACTGACAGTTATCTATCAAAAACGAGTTACAAAATTTGATCCTTTCTTAAGTGAAAAGGATGCTAATAAACTGATGTATGGAAAATACGCTGAAGTTAGAGTTAATTACGACAAAGAATTATTCAATCAAGACTTAATTGATGAATTAAAAGGTCGTGGTCCAATTACTATCTTTAAGTCTAAGTATAAAAAGCTTGTGAATGAATACTTCACAATTGATGAAGTTACAGATCAAGTAAATATTGATCCAGATAAAAAGTACTTTGAAGTAAACTTAAAATAAAAATAGGCTTAGAGCTCAGTATATTTCTTTGCTGAGCCCTTCGCTTTTTCAATTGGATATTTCTTGGCATTCTTTTGTATTTTTCTAAGAGTCACCTCTTCAATATCAATATCGGACTTAATTGCAATTCTCATCAGGTAAACAAAGATATCAGCAATCTCATCCTCTAGCTTTTCTTTGAGAATTGAATTAGAAGCAATATCATTGGATTCGCATTCCTTTAGCCATTGAAAGATTTCCACAAGTTCAGAAGTCTCCACACTAAGTGCCATTGCTAAATTTTTATTTGAGTGAAATTGATCCCAATCTCTCTCACTTATAAATTTACTTACTTCAGAGTTTATCTTTTCAACATTAATCGATTTCATATAGGCCTTTTCTTCAAGTCTTCTATTCGATTATAGTAATTTTCCCATTAGCAAAGCAAGTAAATGTCGATTTCACAGTAACATCACCACTACATCCACCAGGAAATGGCGATTCATTGTGAACAACGACCTCTAGATCATTACTATTCAGGCGGCTTAGCTCTCCATTTAAGCTATCACACCATTTCTGAGCATCATGTAGAATCATATCCACAGCACCGCTTAGCGCCCCGATACTATCTGTGTAACAAGCATAGTTTTGAACCTCAAAATCTTTGCGAGCGATACTCCCATCACTTGCGAGCAGACTTGCAGACGTAAAAACTGTAAGTGTGATTAGTAGAAAATTCTTCATCTCTCCTCCCTTCGGTTAAGAGTAAGATAGAGAATCATACTTAATAAATACAATAAATTTATGAGTAATATCTAATAAGATAATTTTATAACAAGGAGAAATCTTCACTAAACACCTAATAATACAGTTTAAAGTTAACCATCTTAACCATATTAAGTTTTACACAGATCAATTTCCCCTTATAATTAAACTAATACCTTAAGGAGAAGTTATGAAAAGAAAATACGTAGATCACTATAGTAGTTTCAACATTAATGAGTTTAATAAGTTCTTCGATGGAGATATCAATAACTCAATCAATGCTGCTGTCGAGTGTTGTGATCGCTATGCGGCTACAGATAAGGTTGCTCTCTACTGGGAGGGAGTTAATGGTGAGGAAGAAGTCATCACATTTAAGAAGTTAAAAGAAGAAACTTCCAGACTTGCAAACTTTCTTGTGGCCCAAGGAGTAAAACCAGGAGACGTCATTTCAGGACTTCTGCCACGAACTCCAGAGCTTCTTTATACAATCCTAGGTGCGTGGAAAGCTGGTGTTGTCTATCAACCACTCTTTACAGCTTTTGGTCCGAAGGCAATTGAGCAAAGACTAAATTCAAGTCAGGCCAAAATCGTTTTTACCGATGATACCAATCGTGCAAAATTAGATGAACTACCGATGAATCCTAAGAAGTGTGTGCTTGTTCGATCTGATGATTACCAATTGGCACAAGACGATATTAATTTTAAGAAGGCCATGGATGAGCAAAGTACAAATTTTGCACCAGTCATGAGAAAGGGCGAAGATACTTTCTGTCTTCTTTCAACTTCTGGAACCACAGGACTGCCAAAGGCCGTACCTGTTCCACTATTTGCCCTCTCTTCGTTTAAGCAATATATGGATCTTGCAGTTGACCTAAAACCAACTGATCGCTTTTGGAACCTGGCCGATCCAGGCTGGGCCTATGGACTTTATTATTCAGTTATTGGTCCACTTGTAAATGGAAATGCACTGCTTTTTTATGAAGGTGGGTTTAGTGCTGAAAGTACAGTTAGAGTAATTCAAAAATATAAGATAACAAATTTAGCAGGCTCTCCAACGGCCTTTAGATTATTAATCGGAAATGGAGAAGAAGTATCAAAGGCGATAAAGGGACAGTTAAGAGCTGTCAGTAGTGCTGGAGAACCTCTTAACCCAGAAGTTATAAACTGGTTTAAAGATAAGCTTGATGTTGTTATTAACGATCACTACGGCCAAACTGAAACTGGAATGACGGTAAATAATCACCATGAACTCGAGCATGAAATTAAGCCAGGAAGTATGGGCTATGCTATGCCTGGCTATACCGTTGTCATTCTTGATGAGAACGGAAAAGTTGCACCACCAAATACTCCAGGAGTCATTGCTGTTGATATCGCAAACTCTCCCATTATGTGGTTTAAAGGTTATCTAAAGGCCGACACTCCGGCCATCGCAAATGGTTTTTACACAACTGGTGATACGGCAGAACAAACAGAAGATGGACGTATAACTTATGTCGGTCGAAACGATGATGTTATCACTTCATCAGGTTATCGAATTGGGCCATTTGATGTTGAAAGTGTTCTTCTTGAGCATCCTTGTGTTTTAGAGACGGCCGTCATTGGAAAGCCTGATCCAAAAAGAACTGAAATCGTTAAAGCATTTGTTGTCTTAAACAAAGGCTTTGTGGCGTCAAAAGAATTAGAAGAAGAATTAAGTCAATTTGTAAAAAAAGGACTAGCTGCCCATGCCTACCCACGTGAAATAGAGTTCATTGACGAACTTCCAAAAACTCCAAGTGGGAAGATTCAGCGCTTTCTTTTAAAGAGACGTGAAGATTAAAACTTTAAATTAGTTACGGGGCAGATGAATTCTTCAAGACGCTTCTTGTAGTCTGCCTCAAACTCTTCACGAGATAATTTAGCGAGTTCGCTAAACTCTGACTTCTTCATTTCTGCCACAAGATCAAATGGAAGATACATCTCTAAAGCAGCAAGTCCTCCATCGATAGAATCAACAAGATTCTTATACCCGCGAATATAACCAAAGGCTTCATCTTGTCTCTTATAACCATCATAGAAAGCCGTTACAATCTCGGCCTTCTCTTCCATCGAAAGAAGATCACTCTCCCCAAGAATTCTTCCCCAGTCATCCATAAATGGCCCAACTGGAATTAAAAACTTAGAAGATTTTCTTAAACACTTAGGCTGTCTCATTGCCATGTGACGGTGGTTTTCTTTTGAAGAAAACTCTTTATTCACCTTTCCTGTATACACAAGAATTGGATCGTAATTTTCATTTAGTTGATGACCTAATTTAAAGATACGCTTATAGAAAGCATCTTCAGGGTTCATATTCCACTGAACCATCACTCGGTCCAGATCCCCAAAATTATGGGCCATTAGAGGAGCAGCTCTTAGAAAATTGATATGATCTCTTTCCTCACGAAGCTTTTGCATAATTAGCTCTTCTTTTTTAATCTCTTCTAAGATGACATCGGCCATCTCCTGTGCAAGCTCAGTCTTACGATTTTTAACAAGAGCACAGTAAGCACCAATAGCAACACTTAACCATGTTCCTTCGTGGGTACTCATGACAGTATTATTATCGTTATTATAGGCCTTGCGACTCGTTACCTGAGAGTAGTCCCAAGTCCAAGACTCAATTGTAAGTCTGGCCATCTTATCAATATGCTTTGAGATGTGCCCATGCTTCCACAAAGACTCTCTAATCTGATTATCCACATCTGTAGGAACAAATGTTCCCGCCGTTGCCCAGTGAGCACTGATACAAATATGAAAGTATTCTGCTAGATTGATATTATTTAGCTGTTTAAGGTTCTTCTTATAAAACCTTAGCTTCTCAAGGAATGCACGTTTGTCCCCTGTCGTATCAAGCTCTCCCTGGAATAAGAAAGGAGCTGTATTTTCAACATGTTGGAGAAGAATATTTGGTGCAATACCTACACCTTGTAATGCCATTGTTGTCTTTTTCTTTTTACTCATAAGCTCTTGATAACATATTGATCACAAAAAGAGAGAATTATTTCAAGATGCTATATTTATGACATAAAAATGTGATAGATTGGCCCACAATTATTTACTTAGATAAGGTTTATTCAGCAATGAGAATCAATAAATACATTAGCCAAAGTGGTATCTGCTCTCGTCGTGAAGTTGACGAATTAATTGAACAGCAAGTTGTTAAGATCAACGGTGTTCTTGCAGACATCGGTGCCACAGTTAATGAAGGAGATATTGTTGAAGTTCGTGGCCAGGTCGTTAAACCAAAGGTTGCTGAAAAAGAAATTATTATTGCTCTAAATAAGCCTCGCGGTATTGTCTCAACAACTGAAAGTAGTGAGAAAGACAATATTGTCGACTACGTTAATCACGTGGAAAGAATCTTTCCTATTGGACGCCTAGACAAGGACTCACAAGGACTCATCTTTCTAACAAATAACGGTGACATCGTTAACAAAATCTTACGTGCTGGAAATAATCACGAAAAAGAGTATGTCGTCACAGTTGATAAACCAATCAATGATAACTTCATTAATGGTATGGGCGCAGGTGTTCCAATTCTAGGAACGATGACGAAGAAATGTAAAGTTGAACAAATGAGTTTAATGGTTTTTAAAATTACTCTTGTTCAGGGGCTAAATCGTCAGATTCGTCGTATGTGTGAATACTTTGGCTACAATGTCACTAAGCTTGATCGTGTTCGTATCATGAATGTAAGTCTTGATGGCCTTGGTGTTGGAGACTGGCGTGAGTTAAATGAGAGAGAAATTGCGACTCTCTACAAGTTAATTGAGGGTTCTTCATCAGAAGATGCAAAAGCTATTAAAAAAGCTCCTGCTAAGAAACCGCAACAGCCACAGAAAAAGAAAAAAAGTAAGTATGACAAACTCTTTAAAGATTTAGATAAGGAGTTTAACTTCAGTGGTAAGACAACAAAACGTGAAGAGAAGCGCAAGCAAAATGCTAAAGGCAAACACCGTCGTCGCTAAACCAAGTGCTTGCCCGCATAAATTACTTAGTAATTCCGTACTCTGCTAAAATTGTATTCTTTAGGTATCGATAGATATCAGACTTCTTTGCAAGTCTCTTTCTAAGAGGTGCTCCAAACTTCTTTGCACTCTTTGACCTTCTAAGCTCTCCAGTACAAAACAATGATTTTTGATCTGCCTCAATAAGTAGATCAGAGATTCTTTCTGGTGCAATCTCAATTTCTTCAAGTCCTTCTTTTTTTAGAACGCGATTTACTCTTCTATTAACCTTAGCAACAAGTTTATCAAACTTCTTTCCACCGCCAATATAACCAGTAAATGACATTTTAGCGGCATTCTTAGCAGCAATAATTTTAGAGCTAATAACACCAAACTTTACAACGTTATATACAAGAACAATACCAATAGCACCAATCCCTGCACCAGCTCCAGTTTGAATTGCTTCAATTGGCTTAATTCCAAAATCATCCATAATCTTTTGGGCCGTTTCAGCGTCAATCGTCTCTGTTAAATCAATATCAAGTAGTTCTAGAATTTTTTCACCGAACTCAGTAATTGGACCACCATCTGCAATACCACCAAGAACAAATCCACCGATTGTCGCAACAATTGGAAGTTGAACTAGCCCCAGTGTAAGCTTCACTGGTTGCATAAGTAGATCTTTTCTAAGCTTCCTAACTCTTTGATGATATTCATCCATACACGTTGTATTTGCGGCGAAGTTATTTTGCGCATAATTCTTCATTTCTCTGTAAGTGTTAATCTTTTCAAACTCAGCTGGTACTTGAGTTTGTGCAACAACAGATGATGCAAAGGCAATAGTAATCATAATCGTTAATAAGCTACGAAACATTTTTCTCTCCGATAAATTTCTCTGTAAATAAATATAGATGACACCAATACTGGCCGGTAAGAAGCTTTGTCAACCGTCTAAAAATGCATAAGAGACAGAATAAGACGTGATTCTTTAGGTTATCTAAAGATTAAAATGATGAATGTGCATGAATACTTATAAGAACTAATAAAACTTAAAAAGAAAAAAAATATATTAAAATGCAGCGTCGAGAAGAAGATCGGCTGTTCCATCCAATAACCTCTCAAGAGCATTAGGTTTCGTCTCTTTGTGAAGAAATGGTCCATCGGAATAAACTGCAGACTCTAGAACAAGGCCAGAAGAAACAAGTTTTGATTCGCCGTTAATAGTTGTTCCACCAATAAAATTGAATCCAACTGCTTCCCCATTCGTAATATCACAAGTAATCCTAGGATTCCTGCGATTTAAAAACATTTGAGTATAATAATTTTCGACCTCAGCATCATCGGCAAAGCAATGTGTACAGCCTTCATAATTTGGTCGTGGAGTATTCACAACCTTATCCAAGGGAATAACACATTTATCTTTTCCATAGGTTTCTATAACGATGACACGCCCACTATCTGCTGAAAGCCTAGTCTTAACAATTTTTTTAATCTTATAAGTCTTACTCTTTTCGCTAGAGGTGCGAATTGTTAATGTATTCATTTCGGTCTCATCAGCAAGACCAAAGAATACAAATTGAAATATGAGAAGTGCTTTAATTAATCTCATACCTACTCATCGTAATAAATATTGCTAAGCTTTAATCAACAATTGCATCAGGAACTGTAACATAGCGAATTCTATGTTGTAGATCTTGAGAGATATTATTTTTAATCCATTTCTTTAGGTCACTTACATTTCTCTGTCTCATATAAGAGAGATCCACAAGAATGTGGATATTGCCTACGGCCTCAAGCTTATGCTTAATACTGTTGCCAGCATTTTCAATATTAAAGCGCCATGAATGAGTTAGAAGTGGAGAAATTGGAGTTTTGACATCCCAGAAGATGCCATTACCATCAACAAACTCCGTTCCCTCAGGACCTCTTTCAATTCCTGCAGCAATAATTCCCCTCTCTTGAGCATAAAGACCACTTACGGCCTCTAGCTGACTCGTCTGAGTTTGCTTAAAGTTATGGTCCGGATCTGATGCGAGAGAATCAAAGTCTTCATGTGAAAGATACTTTGGATTCACAGATGCTCCCTGCTCTTTAAAGATATGCCATAGCATAATATTCTCTTCAATATTTAAGGGAGAAAGAAAAGTTCGAAGAGCACTTGAACAACTTATTTCAGAAACTGATCTTGAAGTTGAGTAAGAGCTTATTGATCGTTGGCCTTCTTTAATATTAGAAGAATAAAAACCTAGGCCAACAAGGCAAAAAAGAACTATAGATTGAATTGATAGTACAAAGAGCTTTAAACGCATATGAACGTTTATCGACAATCTTTAATAATAGTTGAGCTTATTCTTTAGGTAAAAAGCTAAAATTATCAAGAGCACTCGGGAAACGCTTGATCTTATCTAAATTAGCGACAAGATATTTTGATTCTTTACTAATTTGTAAATCAGCAACCACACCTTTAATTTTACTCACTTGATTTTGTAAATTAGCAAGGCGCTCTCCAGTAAGCTTAGGAGTTGCGATCATTCTTTTATTTAAAGGATTCAACCATCTACCTCTCGAATCTTTAAATCCAAAATGTAGGTGTGGCCCAGTAACTCTTCCAGTAGCTCCTACTGTTCCAATCACTTCATGAGACCTAACCCATGCACCTACTTTCACATTACGGCGGTGAAGGTGATAGTAAAGTGAAGTTGACCCGTCTCTGTGTCTAATCCCAATCTTATTTCCCGCAAATTCATTGTAAGTAGACATGATTACTTTTCCAGCTGCAACGGCATGAACCCTCTCTCCAGTTCTTCCTCTTAAATCAATTCCTCTATGCATAGCTCGCTTACCCGTTACAGGGTGCATACGCCAGCCATAGCTTGAACGAATGTGAAGTCTTGGAAGTGGATAGCGAAGCCCAGAATTAATTAAGGCCTGCCCATTTGGTGTATAATGTGCAGTATAAGTCGAACTTTTCTCTTGGTCTTCATAGAAATAAGCTTCATGACTGCCAGCTTTTACTCCACTATAAGAAGTAAAAAGAACTTTCGTTTGAACTGTTTTTTTAGAATGTTTTCTTTCACTAAGAAGAACTCTGTAATTGTCTCCCGCACGAGCATTCATTCTAAAGTTAACCTTGCAAAGTAAAACGTTAACAACTTCATTAACAACTGATCTTTCTAGCCCCATGGCCAAAAGATCATCTTGTAGTGTCGAGCCAGAGTTTAGTTGTCCCTCGATCATACGAGGTTGCCAATACGTATCTAACTCACTTAATGAGTAATCCCACTTACCAGTATCTTCATTTAAAGAAACCAAGTGAGTTTCATAGTCATTTTGAGCAAAAGAAAATTTAATAAGTTTGTTGTATTCGTCGAATGTTGCTTCTAATCGATCCCCTACTTTCAGCTTTGAAAACTCAACTTCATCTCTAAGTTGATTGATTAGATTCAGGGCCTGCTTATTATCGATATTAATATTTTGTAGTGCCTGATATAGACCTTGGCCTCTTTTGATCTCACCCTTCTTAACAATAGTTGTATGAATAAGAGGACTCTTAGGAATCATAGTAGTAGAGCTAGATGCTTCTACATTTTGAGACACATAAACTTGTTGGCAGCCAGTAAGGCCACTTAATAGAATTAAGCTAATAAATAATTTCGACATCTTACTAATAAGCATAGCAAACTTATCGGAATTTACCAAAAAATCTTAACCAACTCTTAACTTAAAAACTCAATAATTTCTAACTGATCTTAGATAATACGGCCTCAATAAATCTTGTCTTCATTTCTTCATAAAGAGCAATATCATTTGAGTGATTTTGTATGAGATTCAACTTTGCATTCTTATACTCAGTCGCAATCATAGGCTCTGCATTTAAATAATCTCTAAAGTCTAAGATATCACTGATACTTTCATCACCTTTTTTAAGAATACGCACACTTGTCAGCACTCTATTGCCTTCAGGTGCTTTACGCTCAAATAAGAAATGTTTTGAATCATTTGAAGTTAGGGAAAATCCTTGGGCCTTGAATTCATTTCGAAACATTTCAATGCCATCAAGAGTATGGACAACACATAGAATATCAAGGGTTGGACGAGCAACAACTTTTGGCATAGCAGTCGAGCCAATATGCTCACAACCCATTAAATTATTTCTCAAAAGCTTTGCCAGAGACTGACTTTCTTTTTCAAATACTTTTAACCAAAAATCATTATATTCTACTAATTCTATCTTATTTTCCATGAAGCGAATTTAGCATAATCATAAAAAGAGTGCGATAGTAAAGTTATGAAAAATCAAAGCGTAAAGAAATTACTATTCATCGTCCTCTCTATCCTATGTTTAAGTCCGTGGGTGTCTTCAGCAACGGCCCTTTTTGCAGGAATCATATTCTCACTATTTATAGGAAATCCATTTCAAGAATGGACTACTAAAGCAGTAAAGAAGTTATTGGCCCTAGCTGTAATTGGTCTAGGAGCGGGAATGGATTTGAATGTAGTGACAAAAGTTGGATTGCAGTCAGTTGGGTTTACGGCACTTAGTATACTGGCAGTATTTGTTGTAGGAACTTTACTAGGAAAACTTTTTAAAACACCGCTAAATACAACACTTTTAATAAACTCCGGAACGGCCATATGTGGAGGTAGTGCAATTGCAGCTGTCGCTCCTGTTATCAAAGCAAAGAATCATGAGGTAACAGTCTCATTGGCCGTGGTATTTACATTAAACGCCGTTGCTCTCTTTGTTTTTCCATGGGTTGGTCACTTATTAAAAATAGATCAGACATCATTTGGACTTTGGTCGGCTTTGGCGATTCACGACACCAGTTCCGTTGTTGGAGCATCTCTAAGTTATGGACCGCAGGCACTTGAGGTTGGAACAATTGTCAAATTAGTTCGTGCACTTTGGATTATTCCATTAGCACTTATCTTTAGTGTTACAACTGCCATGCAACTTAAAACGCAAGGTGCATCTGTTCAAACAAAAACAAAGAAGCCTTGGTTTATTTTAGGATTCATCACGGCAGCAGCACTTGTCACTTTTATCCCAGAATTAAAGTCGCCAGGACTAATGATTTACGCCGGAGCAAAAAAGCTTATGGTTTTAACTCTCTTTTATATCGGTTCGAGTATTACATTAGATCATATTAAAGAGGCAGGAATTAAGCCTATGCTTCAAGGTGTGATACTTTGGTGTTTCACAGCAATCTCAACACTTACTTTAATCATGACTAATATTATAAATTTCAAATAAGAAAGGAGATCTATCTTGTAGCTAAGATAATATACTCTTTCTTATGTGATGGAACTTGGCGGCTAATAATATTGTTAAATCCCCAATCATAGAATTGATCTTCAAATGATTCGATATTCTCAATATATTCCATCTTCACAACCTGAACGGTGAAAATAACACCTTTTAGTGTGCGGTTATACTTCTTAGCAAGACGTAAAACCTCTTTGATGGATTGTTTTGGATTTATATTAATATCTGCATGAATCCAACGAACCTCCTCTGGCAGGTCTTCATGAGAAAGGTCTTGAACCGATCTTTTGATATGTGAGAAGTTTTTATTATTAGCTAAACTTGGATCAATTTTTGCAGGATCAATTCCCACAACCTTGCAGCCTTCATTCAAAAGAAACTGTGACGCTCCACCAGGGGCACAACCAAAGTCTAGCCATAAATCACCTTTGAATAATTTAACGGCATAGAGTTTTACAATTTGAGCAAGTTTTAAATATCCTTTAGAAACTGTATTCTCAGGAACATCAACTTCCACCATTGAATTAGGATAGCGAGTACAACCACTTGCAACAGAGTGGGCACCAAACCAAATTTCATCAGGGCCAAGACTAATTAAATCAATAACAGTCTTTCCTTCAGCACTGTAAGCATTCACCTCTCGTCCAAAAGCCGCCTCAGCATCAAAGTCAGTTTCGCATCCAATTGCAAAGCTATGAATCATGAAATTTTCGATATCAAGGCCGCTACTCTTTACATCTTCAACGATCGTCTCCGGTTTCGACTTTCCATAAAAAATCCCACAACGTGTAGCAAAAGTAAGCTGTAGTTGAGAGATGGTTTTTAAGTCATAAACGACACCAGTATTTTTAAATGTAACAAAGCCCTTCTTTGAAAAGCTAAAGGTAAATTCTGGATAGAAGTTTTTAACTTCTTCTTTTAAAAGAATTTCATTACCTGGGTTCGTACAAATAAAAATAAATTGTTGCTGACTCATATGTCTCCTGGACACTTATCGGATGATATACATTTAAAGACCAATCTTATCACATATCTAATTTCATTTATGTATATATTTATACTACTCAATCCAATATTTATTCTTGTTCTCACTGATATTCCTTACCGGCCCAACCTAGTCTTTATTATTTTTAAAAATCTTCCTATGGGATTATTGAAATCAAAGATCGTTTAAACTTTCTTCAAATATACAGAAAATGACACCCCGGCCTTCGTGATTATAACAACTTAAATCATAACCGTTGGCATTTAAGTTGCTCTATAAATCTCATGTTTATAAGACTATTTAGATATTTACTACTAGCGACTTTCTTCGCAACGTCCAGCATTGCCTCTGATATAAGTCTTAATGACCTAATTGAATCCCGTGGTAAAGACCTAGTTTCAGGACAAATCATTGAACTTATGAATGGTGAAAAGGTCGAGTTTATCAAAATCCTTGGTGCTGGAAATACAACAACCATCCATGAAGTAAAATCAGGGAATAATATCTACGCCCTAAGAGTTCCAAAATATCACGGAGCATTTAACACGTTTTCAAAATATTCGAATTATATCGATGCCTTCTATCTAGGACATGCGAGTCTTGAAAGCCAAGGAGTTTCAATTCCTGAGATCTATGCATATGAGAAAGAGAATTACCTACTCGTTGAAAAATTGAATCTCAAAGATTCTTTTGATCTTGATGCATTCTTCTTAAACAAAGAAGCGATAAATCCAGAAGATTTTGCAAAGGCCTTAGATAAACTTCCAGACTTTTTCGAATCAATTGCGGCCTACACATTAGTGAAAGATTTCCACCTCGGTCAACTCGTCTACTCTCCTCATGATGGAAGGTGGATTCTCATGGACTGGACCCACTCACATGAACTATTTAAAGATGGCCAAGACAAGCTTCCATTCACAGTTGATTCGGTAAAAGTTCAAGCTGAAAAATATGAGAAGACATTTAAATTAACTGAGGAGTTTAAAGATCTTTTTAAAAGAATTGAATCACGTATGCAAAATAAACGAAATACTATTTTGGATAATGATAAGCTCTTCCTAGAAAGTCTAAGTTCACTTAGTACAGAAGAATTTATGAGTGCAATTCAAAATCCTCCCAAAGGTTACTCAAATAACCTGACACTAGGGATAATCGATCGTCTCTCATTAATGAACGTACCAAATGAATTACCCGAATATCTTATTGCCAACCATGGAGACTTTAAATACCTCTTGGAGAAATTTCTTGAGCGCACAGATTCAATTGATGATCTTGTGACACTTCTAAATTTAAAAGACAGCCTCGGCATGAAGATTGATTGGAATCTTGAAATGAAAATTCAAAAAATAATCACAAATAGTGACTCCAACACACCTATCAATCTTTATAGGAAGCTTCTCGATCATAACTTTGTTACAAGCTATGCAAAGGCGTGGATAAAGCGCGAACGCTTGGACATTGAGACAAGCAATAATTGCGTTGATGTACTTCGCCAACTGGTAAGCAATCCCCTGTGAAAAGGGCGCGGGTACAAATGGAAATTTTAGGTACTTACACGTAATCCCGACCCATTTCACGACAATTATCCATTGAAACTTTAGTAATCTAGCTAATATGGGCCCTAAAATGACTTTTAAAGGCATATATAACTCTTCGTAATCTCGAAAAGTACCCGCGCCCCTTTTAGGAGCGCTCCTTGCTTTTCATTTTACCTAAGAAACCTAAATTGATGACTGTAGACAGGTACATATTTGGGTTTTCGTTCATTCTCTTTTTGAGAAGATCAATCATATACGGAATATGACCCTGAGAAGGATACTTAGCATATACTTCAGAATAATTTTTTTCATTCAAGCGATGACTCCACAAATCTGCAACGTCCACACCAGCCCCATAGTGCAGATATTTAAGTTCGTTACTTTTATTCTCTGCATGCCCTATCGCTCCGTGAAGAAGAATCATTTCATGAATAATATCAAGCTGCCTTGGTGTTAAGATATCCTTACAATGAGCACATGCATCATCTGCACCAACAAGCTCAAAAGTCGTACCTGTACAATCCTTGATTAGCCCCAGATCATGCAGAAGCGATCCAATAAAGAAAACTTCGTTATCAACCTTTTCATCATTTAAACTCATTAAAATCTTTCCAAAGGCGTAACTTCTTATTCCATGATTGAAGAGCGGTCCATCATAGAGCTTATCAGCAAGAGCAATAATATTTTGTACCTTTTCGCTCTTTGGAATACTCCACTCAACGGAATTGATATAGCTCGCACTTCTTCTCGTTAACGCCATCTTGCTACGATAAATAGTTTCTTTTAAGTCATATTTGATTAAGCTCTTGATTACCCCACACTTGTGAGGAGGTTTAATTGTGTTCATATTAACTCCTTAAGTAAACTATACCTAAGTCTTGACTTAAACCACATTGTCACTTATGACATAAACTATGCAAAATACGACAACATTAAATATTCATATTCTAGATTGTAAACATTCTTTAAAAAGCACAACACAAAACTTTATCGATTACTTTGAAATACTAAGATATATAAATGATAAGGTTATATTTAATATCACTAACCAAATGAACACAAAAATAACAGCAGGAAAAGTAGCGGACTACCTTATCCTTCCCCCTTGCTACAAGCCTCAAAAGGCTACAAAAGAGGAAGCTAGAATAATAAGTGCCCATATATCATCAGAAAAATCAAAAATAGTAGCATGCTGTGGTGGAGCACTAAAACTAGCATCCACAGGAGCACTTGATAGAAGAAAAGCAACAACACATTGGCTATTTGAAAAGAAATTAAAAACAGAGTATCCAAAAGTTAATGTCGAGGCCCACAGAACAATCATTGAATCAGGAAAGATTATTACGGCAGGCGGAGTTCTTAGTTACCTTGATGTCATTTGCCTAATAATAAAGAAAGAGCTGGGGAAAAAGACGGCCAGAAAGTATAACGAAATTATCCAAGGGCCAGGGATTCGTGAGTATCAAATACCAAAGCAGAAAAGAGATGGTAATCCTGAGTTAAATAATTTGTTTGCAATATACGACAAGCTAAAAGGCGAAGATATTTCCTTAACAAATATTGCACAAGACATGGGTATGTCACCTCGAGGTTTTCAACGCCATCTTAATGAGAAGTACGGAATAACTTTTCGCAACAGCCTAAAAAAATATCGTCTAAAGAAAGTTCAAGAATATATTCTAAAAAATATTCCTATAAAAGAAATCTCTTTCAGACTCGGTTTTATAGATGATATGAGCTTTAGGCGTTTCTTTAAGAAAGAAATGAAAATGCCAATTTCTCAATACAGAGACCTTCTCTTATTGAACATATAGATTCTGTTCTACCTAAAACATACTTTTTATAATTGTATAAATATTTTTGTAGAAATTTGCACTGAATAAGAAGTCATAAATAGACTTATCAGTATTCTCCATTGAGAAATAGATAATGATTGGTAATATATAAAATATATTCGTACTTATAATCCTTATTGTTTCAAACTGAGCCGCTTTATATTTTTGTAAGTATTTTCCCAATACATAATGAAAGCCCAAGTAAATAATAACATAAGGCCACACAAAGTCTGCGAACATAGATAAATAGAAGAAGTTATAAAAACCAATCAAATACAAGATAATTTTCAAAAATTTTACTAGTCGACTACCAGTAGACATAAACTTCCTTTTATCAAATAAGCACTACCAAGGGGCGCGGGTACAAATGAAGATTCCAAGTACTTACACGTGAAACAGACTCGAATCACAGCAAATATCGACTGAAATTTAAGTAATCTAGGAGATGTAGGCCCTTAATAGACTTATTATGACATAAATAGCTCTTAATTCACTAAAGAAAACTAATTAACCACTTATAAGTCGCTGTAATCTCGAATGGTACCCGCGCCCCCTTTTAGAATGGCACCCGCGCCCCCTTTTACTTTTACTTTTACTTTTAAGGTTCAGCTCCTAAGGCCTCTTTTAATCAATATACTTCATTTTCTCTATCCAAGACCTCGTCTTGTTTTCATCGAAATTGCGTACAGGTCCCACTAAAACCGTTCTCTTAGTTTTAATCCCAGAGAAGCTAAGAATTAAACTTTTAAGCAGCTTTGGCCCTAAATTCCCTTGAACATACTTGTAGTAAAATGGTGGCGTATCCATTGTCGTAACAATTGTCGCAGTCTTACCACGCAGCAGTTTTGTTTGAAAGCTCTGCCCTGGCTCAAACTTAAAGGCAAATCCTGGCAAGAAAACACGATCAAAGAAACCCTTTAATTTGGAAGGTAGACTCCCCCACCATGTTGGGTAGAAGATAGCGATATGACTGGCCTCTTGTATTGATGCCTGTGCAGAAATAAGCACATCTTCAAGAGGAACAATTTCTTTATATCCTTTGTCTAAAATAGGATTGAACTCTATTTCAGATAGATCAATTAAATTAACCTGATTCCCCTTTGCCAACTGAGCCTCAAGATAAGATTTGGCAAGAGAGTATGTGAGAGATGTTGAATCAGAATGACCTTGGATAACTAATATATTTTTCATATGCGCCTCAATGTTAACAAATGTTTACTTAATATAAGTTAACACTTGTTTACTTTCAAGACAAAAGAAGGCAAAATGAAGAAATGAGAAAAAAAACGGATACTTATCATCATGGCGCACTTAAAGAATCAATCCTTTTAAATGCAAGTCAAATCATTGCAGAGAATGGAAGTGTCGATTTCTCAATCAGAGATATTAGCAATGCCTGCAAAGTATCTCCTGCTGCAATTTATAAGCACTTTAAATCAAGAAATGAAATTGCAGTGAAACTTGCTCTTCAAGGAGTAAGTCTTCTTAAAGAAGAGTTTGATCTTATTTCAAACTCAAAGTCCCCAGGCCTTCTAAAGTTCTGTAAAGCTTATATTAATTTTGCAAAAGAAAACGAGGGACACTTTAGGGCCATTTATTTTAAGAAAATTTGTTCAATGGATGAGTTTCAAGAAGTTGAAAGCATCACAGATCAACTCTATGCATACCTTTTGGAATCAATCGATACAAAGACAAAGCTTAAGAAAGATGATTATAAAATAAAGAAAATACTCGCCTGTATCCACGGCGTTTCGTTTCTTATCATAGATAATTGTGCAGAATTTTCTGAAAAGGAAATTGATAAAATCCTGAAAGATGTCATCTAAGCCGATAGCTATATTATATTTCAGATTTAAGTTGATCTAAGAAGGCATGAAAGAAAGCAAGCCTTCTCTTCCCCTCTTCTTTTCCTGCTTGCGTGTTAAGACGATCATTTAGTTTTAATAACTTTTTTTCAAAATGATCTAGAGAATAGCTCTTATCATCTAATGAGCGATCTTGTGCCCAAGGATCCTCGAGATGATAATACTTAGACTTCATCTTAGTTCCACAACTGGCCCATCTCATTACACCGATGGCACCCATTGCATCGAGCTTATCTGCATCTTGTAAGATCTCTGATTCAATTGAGCTGGCCTTTAAGTTGGCACTATATGAATGCTCTAAGATAACTTGTGCAATATGCTCAATTTCACTATTAGTATAATCACTTTCACCAAGCAAGGACTTGGCCTTTTGAGCAGCAAGAGCACTGGCCTTACTACGATGCTCACTATTTTTAGGAATATTGATAATATCGTGTAAGTAAGCAGAAGCGCTTAAGACTCTTGAATTGACTTCATGGCCATGAGAAAGTTTTTCACATAAATTTGCTACCCTAATAACGTGAGACCAGTCGTGACTCGGATCATCGTGATCATAGTAAGATCTGATTTTATCTAATAATTCTTTTTTAAACATTTAAGACTCTCGAATTAAATACTATCAAGAAAAGGAAAATCACTTCCCTCTTTGATACAATCGATAAGATAAAGAGCAAGTCCCATCTCACCTGTAAAAAGAGTTGCACGGCCATTTCTTTGAGTTAGTGCATGCATGGCAAATGAACGAGCACGCTCAAGCCACTTCTTATCACCTGTTCTCTTATATACTTGAAGTAAGGCGTAGCCATTTCCATCAGTTCCATGACAAAGAGAAACCCCTTTATTAAGTGGCCCAGCTTGCCAGATAACCTCAGCTGATTTTAAAAGACAATCATCAACAAATTCATCGCGAGGATAATTTACAAGAGAAGTCACGATCCCAGGAGCTCCATGACACCATTGAGTTAGTTGCTTTATTTCTGGCATTGGTGGGTAGACAACTTCATAATTCATCATCTCACCTTCTTCCTTACTAACAGCTTTCATAACTTTTTTAACGTGAGAAAGGAGATAATCCCTATCACCTTGAGAGAGAAGATTAATCTCTTTAAAGATTCCAAAAATATTTCCAAAGTAGCCGTGTCCTGCTCCAATATAGCGAACTTTCTTGCCATACATATCTTGTTCCCAAACAAGCTCACCTTTGGCCTCTTCTTCCTTTAACTTTTTAATTAAAAAATCGACATTTTTTAGGAAGAGTTTCGCCCAGTGCTCCTCCTTCGTTTCTTGATAAAGAAAAGAAGCTGCAAGCATAGTTCCAGGAGCACCCCATAGGGCCTCAATCGTTGCGTTTTCAATATTGGCCTCAACTAATTCAAATATTTTATCTTGAGTTTCTTTCGATGGGGCAAATTGGTTTTTAACGAGAAGAATTCCGACTTCTCCAAGAAAAAGAGAAGGAACTACATTTTCAGTATCTGGGCGACGAAGATAGTCCTCATGAATTTGATTTAATAATTCTACTTTATTAAAAGGGAGGTCACGATTAAGAAACCCTGAGACTTTATTCAATGCCCAGACTGTACCTGCGGCACCATAATAAATCGTCTTATTACTTTCGATTTGCGCATCTTCATTCTTGTCAGCAATCCAATACCTTTTAGCATCGAAATTTCTCAGAGTGTCATTAAAAATTGACTCAATAACTTCATTTATTGTCTCTAAATTCCACGGTGTACCGATCAATATTTCGTGCTTTGTTGGTTCAAACAACATAATTACCCCAATCCCTGTATTATTAGGATTATTTTAACATTGAGCTCAAAAAAAATCCCCTGCCAAAGGCCGACATCTGATATTTTATATCGTAGAATCTCACCAAATATTGAATCAATTACGGAGTTCCATATGGACACAAATATAACAAAGACATTAACGCAAATCGTAAACAATATGCCTGCAGACTGGCTTCGTTTAACGACACACAGACTTGATATCTATAATGAGTCCCTTGCAAAAGTTGAGTTTCTTCAAAAGCTTGAAGCGGGCCAGAGTTTAGAAGAACTCCCAACGGCATACGATTATATTCGTCTTGGTCATCCACTTTCATGTGTTCTTGAGTGGGCCATTGCGAAGGAAGCTGATTTAAATCCAGAAAGTGTTATTTCATTTTCTTCTGACATGATGCCGATCCTTGCAGTTCTTCGCGCAAACAAATTTCTCGGGAAGCGTACTCAGATTGTTAGTGAAGCCCCTCTATCAGAACTGATTCAATCAGTTTATCAATACGACTTTATTCAAAATCAAACAATAGACAAAGACTTTGATGGAACAACGATTGTTATCGATGGAAGTGAGAAAGCTGATATCAATGTTGCTCGCTATCCAAATCTTGGAAGCGTAATTACGGTTAATGACAACAACGCTACTTACATTAAAGAAATTCAACACGTAAGACGTCGTGAATCGATTGCCATGACTCCACAGGACTGCCTAACTGTTATTAAGGCCATGATTGGAGAAAGTTCAAAAAGTGTTACTCCTATCGACACAACAGAGCTAACAAAAACAATTCAAGAGATCACAAACTCAAAGACTCAAGTTGCATTTAGTAATTGTGGTCTTTCTGCTCAATATGCAATTATGATGGGGCAAATTCACTTCGCAAATAAAAACCATCCAGGCAAGGATATTAAATTTATCGTACCACCAAATTGTTACGGTGGAACAAATGACCAAGCAAGACGAGTGGCCGCTTGTATTGATAACGTCGAGATCATTGACCTTCCTGTTGATAGTGGAAAAGATATGGTAACAGAACTTGAGCGTATCTTAACAGACGTCGCTCATGCAGATGCTGTTCCATATATTATTGGAGAAATTCCAACTAACCCACGTGTGGAAATCCCAGACTTAATTAATCTTCGTGAAACACTTAAGAAGCCAAGATTTACTGATGATGGAGCAACTGCAGTTGGAGCAGTATTTAATCTCGATCAAACATTTTGTCCAAATGTAAAATTCTTTGGGGATCACGGTTACCTGAATGACGTTAAGGTTATTTCATATGTGAGTGGATCAAAATTTCCAAGTGGTGGCCTGTGTACAGCAGGTTATGCTGTAGCAAGTGATAGCGCCGCAGAATACATGAGCTTTGTTGAAAAGCACTTGAAGCTTTGTGACAATGGAGCAACTAATCTACAACTTCAGATTCTTACTCGCGAAATGCCTGGTATGAATGAAAGAATAGCTAAGGCATATGCTAATACACGTGGTTTTGTGGACTATATTCAAGAACAACTTCCAAAAGCAAAGATTAATTTTGTTTCCCATGAACTTGCGGATGCTACATTTACACCTTCAGTTTTCTCACTAGACCTTCCTGCCTCAAACGAAGAACAAAAACGTGAGCTTAATCACAAGCTTATACGCATGATGATTGATGCCATTCCTGAAGAGAGCAAACACTGTGTAAGTTACGGTCAGCTTAAGGGTTGTTACTGGACTGTTCCTGCCACTTCAACTCAAGGAACAACAAAAGAGAGCGACAAAGACTATATTGTTCGTGTCTCTGTTGCTGCCGACTTTGATCTGACAAAGCATCAAGAAGTCTTTAAGGATTTCGTACGTGAGGCCTATTAAAGGCCTCACTCAATAACTTTTGAAAGTTAGGACAAGAAAAGTGATCTTTTTCCTTACAGTTATTAAGGTGTTCTAAGCTATTCTTCATTTTCTTTAGCTTCTTTATTTGCTCATCAATTTCATTAATCTTCTTAGTAAAAAGTGAGCGCTTAACCTTAAACCTTCCATTTGCTGTCAGCATTGAAGAAATCTCTTCTAAGCTTAGCCCGCAAGATTGCGCCAGTGCAATGAATGAGAGATTGTGAATCACACCCTTAGGGAAGACACGTTTTAATCCATTTCTCCCCACTGATTTTATTAGACCTATCTTCTCATAATAACGAATTTTAGAAGAAGCAAGTGATGTAATCTTTGATAATTCACTTATATCCATACATATCCTTTAAACCATAACTTGACTTGAAGTTAACTTTAACTTGTAGAGTGAATATAACAAAGGATTATTTTATGAAAATTATAGTACTTGGTATTCTTGCTACTTTATTCATGGACTTGTGGGCATACATCATGAGGGTCGTCTTCGATGTAAGAGGACTAGATTATAAACTAGTTGGTCGATGGGCCTACTATCTAACAAAAGGTGTATTTTTTCACCACACAATTATTCAAACTGAACCTGCTCCAAATGAGTCTCTTCTAGGATGGACAATTCATTACTTAATTGGAATCTTCTTTGCATTTATCTTAGTTGTAATTTTTGGAAATATTTGGCTTGAAGCACCTCAAATAATACCTGCTCTTGTTATTGGATTAATAACGTTAATCGCACCTTTCTATGTTATGCAGCCTGCTTTTGGATTTGGTGCTGCTGCTTCACTTACTCCAACACCTCTTACAATAAGAGCAAAGAGTATAATGGCACATACCTCTTATGGATTAGGTTTGTACTTAGCAGGTCTTATACTTTCTCTATAACAGAGAACTAAGGAAGCTTAAAGGCAAGAGAAGATACACTCTCAGGGATTTTTTCGTGTGAAAGAACCGTAGCGATTTTCCACTCAGGCATAAGTTTATAGATTTTCTTTAAGCATACCGCTCTAATTGAGCGTATAACTTCACTATCTTCGGCACAGCTTTTAAAGAATGTCATTGCAGCATACCTTTTTAATGGTTGTGCCTGTGCCTGCGCATGGATAGCTCCAACGAGCTCCCCTGCATTTTTTATGATCTCTGGAGTATGATGAACTTCACTTGGAGATAATTTTTGTATATCAGAAACTATTGGAAGATCATTTAGTTCTCGCTCAAAGTTTTTTTCAACGGACTGATCTAATGGCGCTACTTCTTTCCCCTGAGCTTTATATTCTATAATAGCTTCACTCTCCACTTTTGTTACCAAGTGCGTTTCAGAACGATCCACTAAGAAATAAATAGCAACCACTATTAATGTGAGAAAGACGACTCGTTTTTTCATTACTTAATGGATGCCTCAATAAGTTTAGAAGATTCTTCAACACTTAATTCGTGAAATTCTCCCTCAGGTGTCGAGTTCATCATTTTAGGAGCTGGCCTATTTATGAGTTCATCAAGTTGTCCCTTCGCTTTGTCATACATTGCCGTAAAACGATCAAGCTCTTTTTGTGAAGTTTCATTTTGAGAAGGACTCATGACCATAAAATCAATATAAAAATCAATAACCTTCTTATATGATTCCATCTCATGAAGAAGTTGCTCCTTACTCTTACGATGAGAAATCGTAAGGACGCGATCAAATGCATCTGCGATTGATGCCTCTAGCTTTGTCTTATCTTCAACACTACAAGTGGAACAATTTAATAGTAAATTCTTTGTCGCAATGGCCTCTAACTGATAAGAACCATTTCCATACTTCTCACAGGCAGAGAAGCCGTATAAAGTATGTCCTTCAGGACATGTATGATGATTAAAACCAATGTGCTCTGAATTTCCATCACTATGCCTAGCTTCATGAAAAAGTGTTCCAAGACGCTTAATCTTATTGGCCTCAGAATCAGTCTCCTTATTAACTAGGATACTATCTAGAAAGAGCCCCTCACCAATTTGTAAAATTCCAACTCTTGGTGAAGTAGCAAAGACTTTATTTCGATTAATCTTTGTCCCTTTCAATAGCTTCGACTTCTTTCCACTTAAGTAGAGTCCCGCACCTATATTAGACATGACAACAACACCACCGAATGCATCTGTATTATTAAATGAGGAAGAACCAGGCAGAGGTGTTGCAGGAAAAGTATGACCTCGTTTCGTTACATAATTGCGTCCACGAACGTTGTAGTCTTGGCCGACAATATACTTTACACGATTGTAAATCCAATTATAAAGGAACGGTCCACTAACTTCTTCAAGTTCAAAATAAGAACTAAAATCATTGTCGGTATTGTCCATTTTTAATTGGTATAAATATGACAGATCACCTTTTAAAGAATGTAGCTGATTTGCAGGAACTGTTGAATCAAAGTAAATCCCACCGAATTTTTCTTGAGCAAGTGAACTTATTGAAATAATTGTCATTAAAGACAATACTTTTAGCTTTTTCATTAGATACCTCATTAGCGATGGCATCCTAGCACAGAAAGAATTTCGCACCTATCCTAGTGTAATTATTACTTTGAATAGGCGCGAATGTATTAAAATTCTCTTTCACAACCAACTTCACGAGCACCAGAGAAACTAACCTTGTTACTAGTAACCTCTTCAGAGCCTTCAATTACGTATTGTGTTTCCAGTACAAATCGAGAGTAATTTGCACGTTCTTCAAAGCGAACTTCAAATATTAAATTCTTTAGATTAACGACTTCAACCTTATCTGTTTCATGAGGTTGGCCAAATAGTGGATTAGTACGTGTAACAGTAATATTCTCAATATTTCGACAACTGATTAGAAGCTTATCTTCACTGAAACGACACTTAGACTTATCTAAGCTAAAGTTTGTGAGAGCTCGAGCTTCCCAGTGCTTAAAAAGCTTAAAGACTGTAGCACCTGTTAGACTAACATTTAGACTAGTTTCAGTTTCAAGAACTGCCATTTTATTATAAGCAAAACTCGAGTCACGACATTCAAGGTCGCTGTGAATAACGCCTGCTTGAGTACTTGTTGCAATTAATAGACCTAGTAATAACTTCTTCATCTTTCTCTCCTTGGTTAGGTTCTGAAGAGAATCTATAATTCCTATTGAAATAAATAAAATGATTATTATTAATCACTGCAATAAGATTATTTTATACCTAGAGATTATGATTTCAATGAAGTATAAGAGAAAATTTAAAAAAGTAGCACTAAGTTTTTAAAACTTAATGCTACCTACTACTCTTTTTCCCCACTTATCATAACCATCCATGTTCTTCTCTTCATCTTGTAAGCATCAAAAAATACTCCCCCTAAATGAAGTAGAGACAGGAAAATAAGAATATTAGAAAATACTTCGTGAATATCCTCTAATAAATCATTTCCAAAGAATCGATCAAGTCCCATTAGAAATCCCGTCGTGGCCAATCCTATGATTGCTGTCCACATTAGCCAATAAACATACTTGGCCTTTGGATTATAATGAGTGATTGGATTCTTCTTATGAATTAATAATCTTAGCAAGACGAATGAGACCGCAATGTAGCCGAGATAACGGTGAGCTTGCTTACCTTCTTCAAGAATAAAAGCATTGAGGATGACCGCAATGGCCACCCCCCAATGTAAGACTCTAAAAATAAGTGGGAGTCTTATCTCACCCATTAATGCATCTCTTTCTTAACGATCGATCCATCAATTGGACTAAAATAAATTTCAACTTTATTTTGCTCTTTATCCCATCCGTAAATCTCGTAGCAATTTCCCTCGGTTACTTTAAATTTATTAATTTTGTAACCTTCGGCAACTAACTTTGCTTGAAAATCTTCTTCATTTTGCCATTTACTCTTATCTTCAGTTGTACACTGAGTTTTCTTTGACGAGCATGAAACAAGAGTTAAACCAACTGTTGCTAATAGTAATAATTTTTTCATCTAATACTCCTTTCTAGATTGATATTAATGAAAACATAACTATATAAACCAATAATATATCGGCATATAGAAGACGTTTTCGGATTAAATTGAATTTAAATTTTTGAATTTTATCCTCACTACATGAATTGCAGTGAGTCCTATAGATGGGTACGAGACAACACAGCAATTACAATTAATTACTAGTGCTAGTCTCGTCAACAAGATAATTTCTTGCAGTTACACCGGGGTTTCCCCATTATGTCGACGTAACTTTTGCCTTTTTGGGTGGCAACTGACTACTCCCTAACTATAAAAATTTTAAAGTGAAAATTTTATACAGTCAAGGTTCATAAATGAATTCTGGAGAAAAAAATTAAGATATTTTAAGCTAATGATAAATCACATTAGCTTCTTGTATAATAAAGATGCTTATAACAAAATACGAAGATGGTGATGTCGATACAAAGAAACGTTCTCACTACATCCTATGGTACAGAAGCTCATCAAGTGCAAAGACAGCGAAGAGAACGCTGAGAGAGCTAGAAAACCTTTGCAAATAAAATAATAAATTCTAATCATATTGGGGAAGTCTAAGTACTGATACCAAGGCTTCCCTAAATTTCTTTGATAACTTTATTTTCTATTGTCGTACAACTCTTTTCATCTCTTCTCCTCCAAAACATCTCATATATAAGTGATAAGATGCACCGTTGTGAACTTTTGGCGAGAAGTGAAGTTGGTAGCGAATCGTTACACTACGCTTTGTATGATCTGTTGTTAGGCCAACAAAATTTCTGTCATTAACAAGATAACTATAATTATCAATCCCTGTATCTCTTGCGTATAGCTTATCAAAATCAACATATGACTCGAAGTAATCGACATCATCCAAAGGAGCACTATATTCTTCGTCAACAAGTGATTTGATAAGAGAAACTAATAGCTGCTTGCCTTCACTCTCTGAGTAAGGTTTTTTAAAGTTACTTAAAGGAAGTCCTGCAAAGAATGTATATAGACTTGGAGCAGTTTGATAGACAAAACGTTGATATAAATATTTATAATCAGCAAGAGGAAGCTCCACATTCTCAGGAGTAAAGCCTCTGTCTAAGTGAAGAACTTCAACAGGCCCTAGTCTAGTTTTAGTGTATACGAAATTATTACGAAAAGAGAGTTTCTTATCCTTAAAAAGAGTCTCGTAAGTAAAGATATCTTGGTAAGAAGCAGTGAATTCACATCCACCTTTATATCTCTTGTAGTCCATTGCATAAGTATTAAGACCAAGAGCTAGCAATAAAATTGAAAGTGATAATTTTCTCATAATAATCCCTAAATAAATAATGTCTTGAAAGTTTTGTCTTTATAGCAGATCTAATATTAAAGACATCCAAATTGTAAAATCTTTAGGATAATGCACTTTTCAAAGCGTGTCATTATTACCACCTAGCTTGTTCCAAGTAATTAAAAATACTATAAATCGGCTTGAATTCAATTTAGAAGCGACAAGGAATATCAATGAAGAAAATTTCAATTCTTCTTACTCTTTTCACATTAAATACCGCTCTTGCAAATGACCCACTAGAAAAAGATCAGTGGCATCTGAAATATAACGCTAAAAATAAGGGTGCAAATATTGAAAAGGCCTGGAAAATTCTCGAGTCAAATTATCAACCCGTTATTGCAATTATCGATGCTGGATTTGATATTGATCATGAAGATTTAAAAGACAGTATTCTTATTAATAAAGAGGAAATTCCAAACAATGGGATTGATGACGATAATAACGGCTATACAGACGATTATTATGGTTATAATGCGAATAAGAAAAATGGTGATCTTTCAGGAGATTATGACTTTCAAACAAAACACGGCACTGCTGTAGCAGGCGTCATTGCAGCAAAGCATGACAATGGCCTCGGTATCAAGGGCGTTGCAAAAGGTATAAAGATCATTCCTATCGTTAAACCAGAGCCTATGGCAAAGAGAAAGGATAAGCTTCCACACCTTATAGAGGCAATGAGATACGCAATGGAGAGAGGAGCAGATATTATAAGCTTTTCTGCGAGGCTTAAAGTAACGTCACCGGCATTTAAGAAAGTACTCAGAGAACTAAATGACAAAGGGATTCTCGTCATTGCCTCTTCTGGAAATGTTGGAGTTGAAAACTCGACGAATCGATACCCAGGTGCTTATGCAGAGGAATTTTCAAATATTATTGTCGTGGGCTCAAATGATAAGAATGGTAATAGAGTAAAGTCTTCTAATTATGGAGATCAATCAGTTCACCTCTTTGCACCTGGTGATAAAATTCTAACAACACACCTATCAAATACCTATGGTCCATCGAGTGGTACAAGCTTTTCAACACCACTAGTTGCAGCAGTTGCGGCCATGGTTTTGGCAACACATGGGCCGCAGTCGAGATGGACAATGAGAGAGCGACTAATTAAGACAAGTCGTCCACTAAAAAACCTTGAAGGCCTGAGTGTATCTGGTGGAATTGTAGATGCCTATGAGGCACTTAAATAACAAATTATGAAGTTTCATTTTTCTTAGTATAAGCATAGGCCATTGCATGTGTTGCAATCGGTGTCGTAATCAATAAGAATATAAAAAGAAAGAAGTTAGTTATTACGATATTAAGATTAGCAAATATCATTGCTGTTCCTAACAAGATTAAACCTGCTCCAAATGCACTGGCCTTACTTGCAGCCTGAAGCTTCATATAAAAGTCTGGCATTTTCATAAATCCCACGACAGCAAGGAAAACAAAGATAGATCCTAAAAAGATTAAAACTTCACCGATAAGATTTATCATTAATTCTCCTTACTCATATCAGATAAATAAACTGCAAATACAAATGCTGTTACAAAGCCAACGACAGCAAATAACAAAGCAATATTATAAAAAAAGAGATCTCCGTATAATGTATAAAGAATTAGAAAAAGGCTAACACCAGAGATTCCAATTAAGTCAAAAGCAAGGACCTTAACAAGGACTTCCTTTTCTCTTTTTGCTTCTAGAATGAGAAGAAAGAAGGTCAAGACAACAAGGCAAATAGAGATCATTAGCAGAATACTCATTTAACTCCTCCATTTGAAGCTCCCCTTAGAATTCTTAAAACACGACTCTCAATAACTTCTTTGAATTCCTTAATGGCCTCCTCTTCATTTTCTAAAAACATCATGTGAATAAAGAGATGTTTTTTATCTGCATCTAAATCAATAACCATGGTCCCAGGAGAGAAAGTAATGAGATTTGATAACAAAGCAATTTCAAAATCACTCTGTACTTCTAGTGGAAATTTTATAATTCCTGGAGTTGATAAGTTCTGAGGTGTCACTACATCTTGAGCGACTCTAAGAGCACCTAGAGTAAGATCCCATAAATAGAGAATAATAAATTCTAAGATATACCATAATCTCATAGGAGAACCTCGTTAATAAATTAGTCCGATCTTACCGACTTCCAGGGCAAGCTCATAAATTAGTAGTGGGTTAAAACTAATAATTAAAGTAAAAATACAAAGCAAGATACAGGAGATATATGATCGAATAATAGAGACCTTTGGAAAAGACACAATAAACTCATGATACTCACCCCAAAACACTCCACTCCATATTTTCACCATACTATATAAAGTAAAGAAGCTTCCTATAATCATGGGAATAATGATCCAAATAAGACGGCTCTCAGTTGCTATTTTAAAGAGACCAAGTTTCGCCCAAAATCCAGAAAATGGTGGTATTCCAATCAGGCTAGCAGCAGGAATCAAAAAAAGAATCGCAATAATGGGAGAAGTCTTAAGTAAACCTCCAAGCCTTGATATTTTCTCAGTATATGCAAAATTTCTTATTAAGCCAGAAACGAAGAATAGATTTGTTTTAACTAAAATGTGATGAAAGATATAAAAAAGAGAACAAGAGAAACCAAGCTTCTTTATTGCTAAATCAGGATGAAGACAAAAACTTACACCTACTCCAATAAAACCAACCTGACTAATAATATGATAACTTAAGATCTCTCTTAATTTGTTTTGAACAACTGCAAACCATACACCGACAAGAAGAGTAAGAATCGCTAAAATTAGGATTGTCCAAAACAGTTGAAGATCAGAAGGAAAAACCTGACCGAAGACTCTAATCATTGCATAGAGGCCAAGTTTTGTCAGAAGTCCCGCCAAGACTCCACTAAGTCCGGCTGAAAGTTTTGGATAACTTTCTGGTAGCCAGAAAAATAATGGAAAAAATGCTGACTTAATTGCAAAAGCACCAAAGAGACAGATCGCAAGAGAGCGAACAAGGCCGGGGTCACTAGCGTATAATTGTGCCAATCTTTCGCTTAAAACCTTAAAGTCTAATGTATTTGTAAACTTATAAATGAGTGCAATTGAAATCAAGAAGATAAGTCCACTAATGAAATTTAGGAGTATATACTTAAGACCGCTTTTAAGTCTTTTACGAGATGAATCAAGGACAACAAGTACGTAACTACTCATTAGCGTAATTTCAAACCACACAAATAAATTAAAAATATCGCGAGTAAGAAAGGCTCCAGTCAATCCCAGAAAGAGTGTATTGTACAAAAAATGATAAATGCTTTTTTTCTCAACAGTAACACCAGGATAAGCGTAAAGCACACCAGTGAAGTATATTGCGCCGACAACGAAAATCATAACTCCTGAAAAAATATCATAACTTAAAGATATTCCAATTCCACTTTCCCAGCTTCCTACTACAAATGTTGATGTTTGTTTAAATGAAAAAAGGAATAATCCAGAAATTATAAAATATAGAAGTGCAAATAAATTTGAAAAGAATAAGATCAATTTGTCTGACTCCTTAAACAAAAGAGAAAAGGCAGCTGAAACAAGAGGTAGTATAAGAAAGACGATAAAAAAGTTCTGATGTATCACTACGCCTTCCCCTTTTCTCTTGAATCATTGATTTTCTTTATAACTGAGATGACAAAGCAAAGTGTTGCAAAAGAAATAACAATCGCAGTTAAGATGAGTGCTTGAGTTAATGGATCGGCAATACTAGACTCAAACTTCGCTCCGACTTTAGCAAATGGATAACCATGGGAGACGACTTTTCCAATTGAGAAGATAATTAGATTAGCACCATTACCTAAAGTAATAATCGCAAAGATACTATTGACCCAAGTATTCTTTAATAAAAAAAGAAAACCGATAATTAAAAATATACAACCAACTAAGAACGTCATCTAGTTACCATTTTCCTTTGAAAAGCTAATAAACTTCACATACGCCATCGTTGTACTCAAAGAAACAATAATATAAACGAGGGTATCAAAAACAAGAACAGAACTAATTTTTCCAGCTATGGGGAAAGGAATACTTGACCACATTGAACTAAGTGGTGCCTTTCCTAAAAAAACAGGAAATGAGAAGATAAAAACAAGAGCTAAAATGCTCAATCCTATAATATAAGTGTAATTATCGTAAATCCATTTTCTTAGTCTTGAGTCATGGTGGGATATAAAGTGCAGAATCATGGCCAAAGATAAAAGTAAGCCTCCTATGAATCCTCCACCTGACAAATCATGTCCTCTTAAAAGTAACAAGACAGATAAAATGACCAGAAGTGGACAAACAAGCTTAAAGCTACCTCGAATTAGTGCTTCATTCACGCTCACCTCTTTTAGAAAAAATAGCTAATACACCAACAATAGCGATAGCAACAACAAGAACTTCACCAAAAGTATCCATTGCCCGATAGTCCACGAGAATCACATTGACAACATTTTCTCCTTTTGCCAAAAGTTTTGAGTTTTCAAAAAAATAGCGACTAGCACTCATATCAAAATCCAATTTCTTTGTTAGAGAAAAAATCATAATTGAGAGGCCATAAAGAAAAGCAATGATAAAGTTTATAGGCTTAATATTTATTCTTAGATCACGTCCATCTATTGGAACGGCCTTTATAAGGAAGAAAACAAAAAATAAAGAAAGTGTCTCAACCATAAGTTGAGTCATGCTAACATCTGCAGCACTATGATAACCAAAGAAGAGAACTAGGAAGAAACCAGAAAGTACAAAATATAGAATAGCCTTAAGATTTGACTTACTTATATATGCAAATACTAATCCAGTTAGAATTCCTGACAAACTTAAGAATTTTGAAAGAGTAAATTCTATTTTTGGAAAGACAAAATTTGTTATACCAAATTGAGAAAGAATAGTAAGTAAGGTTAAAAAGCTTAATGTTATGCGTATATAGTGTGCAAAACTTCCATTTTGCATCAACAAATTCATTTTTTTAAAATAGTCCAAAATCAAATAAAGTATTTTTTCTAAGTGAGGCCACAGACTAAACTCTGAATACTTCTTTGAAAATTCATCAAGCTTAATAAAGTATTTATCGAGAAAGAAACTTCCTCCAACACTACCTAGAATAGTCAAAACACTCAGAAAAAGAACAAGATTATATGGATATTGAATACCGTGCCATAACTTAATATGAACACTTTGCTCTCTTAAACCAAATTCTCCTAATGCTTTTTCAGCAATAAGGCCGACACCAGTTAGATTAGGTACTAGTGCAATAACGAGGGCCAAGACTGAATAAATGAAGGGAGATATAAGGAGTCCCTTATAATTTATCACATAACTCTTTCTTGTAGGCCACGATACACGAAGAAGATTCACCGCTTGTATTCCCATAAATAGATTACCGATAAAAAAAGTAGGAATGATAATCCAAGGTAAGTATGTCTTGATACTTGTTAAATAGATATACTCCTTTGCATAAAAGCCAATACTTAAGGGAAATCCAATCATACTCATGGTACTAAGAAGTGCAATAATGAAAGCTAATATTCCAACTCGATCACCATTTAAGAGCTCTTTTCGTTCCATCGTTTTTAAGGCCTTTGCAAAATAGCCAACATATTGAAAGAGACTTGCTTTATAAAACGCGTGAGCAATAACTAATAAGACGAAACTTATAATTGAATATTCGTTAGCAATTCCT
This sequence comes from Halobacteriovorax sp. RT-2-3, assembly GCF_047085075.1. Taxonomy (NCBI): domain Bacteria; kingdom Pseudomonadati; phylum Bdellovibrionota; class Bacteriovoracia; order Bacteriovoracales; family Halobacteriovoraceae; genus Halobacteriovorax; species Halobacteriovorax sp. RT-2-3. The sequence goes on from NZ_JBKIYF010000002.1 coordinate 422,474, forward strand.
AAAAGGATGGCCAACATACCAAGAATACAAATAGTAGAATATGCTAGCATTGTCTTAAAATTACTTTGAAGTAAGCACTGAAAACCACCAAGAAGAACTGTAATGGCACCAACACTAATAAAGAGCATCTGCCAAAGTGAGTCTTGTGCGTATAATGGAAATACCTTTAATCCTAAGATCAGGCCCGCCTTTACCATTGTTGCAGAATGAAGAAAGCTGCTCACTGGAGTGGGCCCCGCCATGGCTAAAGGAAGCCAAAAAGAGAATGGAAAAAGAGCTGATTTAGAACAAATACCTATAAAGAGTGCGATTAAAGAGACTCTGAAATAAATATGATTTTCAAAGTTCTTCAATTCCATCAACTTAGTTAAATTAAATGAGTCATAAAATGACAGGCCAAAATCAGCACCTATTTGAGAAATAAGTAATATTCCAAAAAGAAGAAAAAGCCCTCCTCCAACGGTTGTATAGAGTGCCCATTTTGCTTTTTCTCTAACTTGCGAATCTTCATTTTTTAGGCCGATAAGAAAAAAGGATGTAACACTAGTCATCTCCCAAAACAGATAGAGAAATAAGAGATTTGAAGAATATATTATCCCAAACATCGATATTGAAAAAAGAATCAGAGAAAGATAGTAGATTAGCTTATCTTTAGAACTAAAGCTCTTCATATAGATGAGACTATAAATAAAGACACCTATACCTATGATGGCGACAAGAGCACCAAATAGATTATTCACACTTGAAAACGAAAATATACCTTCCACTAGTATCTTCAAAACAATCCTTCGTATAAATTACGAGTTTAATTTTCAGTGAGTGTGTGTTTGAAATATGAGGTCATACAAAATCTAGTATGACCTCAAAAAATGAATCTTTCTTTTTCTAAGCACTTTTCTTAGCCGATAATTGACTTTTCTTTTTCATGGCAACCAAGTGATCAGTTGTAACCTTTGCGCTACGATTCTTTGAATCACTCAATTTACTTGCATTAGTATAATATTCTCTTTTTGAAGATTTTATTTTGATAAACTTCTCAATCGTAATATACACTCCAATCAATGCGAGGCATGAAATTAGGAAAATGATTTCATTGACATTCATGCAATGCTCCTTCGTTAACACTTCCTATAACTATACCGGATTTTTAGACATCAATAATATATATATTGACAATAGATTGTATTAATTTATTCAAAGCTAAATCTTAACTTTTTTTACTAATGTGTGATTTTGAGGAGCTAAAAAATGATCAATTATTACCTTCATACACCATCATTGTTGAATCCCCTTCATCAATGATCTGTGATTGTGCGAGACTACGTAATTGCCTTATTTGATTTGGATTTGGTAAATCATAATTTTCACCGAGAACTTCATTCTTATAATAATATTCACTAAGAACTGCTCGTCCACCAAACTCTTCCATTAAAATATCCTTGTCTTGATACGACAATTGGTAGAAGTCTTCAGGCTCTATATTCTTCAAAATAATATATGCCCTCTCTGCATTTGAAAGCTTATCCAAAGTATCAACCTCGACTCCAGAACTTTCTTTTAGACTTAAAATAGTTTTACTAAGATCATTAGCAATTGCACTTGAAAGATCATCTGACTCATAAATTTCTATCTCGATCTTTTCGATCCTATCTTCAATATTAACAATTTCTACTTCTTCGAAAGAATTATGATCATCACTCAAGATTATTTCATTTGAAAATGCCTCTTCATTAGCTCTTTCAACAACTGATACATTTGCCGTTTCAACATCAGTGTCGATAAGCATAACTCCTGAAAATGTGATTATAAAAAAGGTTACAACTTTTTTCATCATTACCTACAAGTTATATCCATAGTTCTATAAAACGAGTTACTAAGTGGAGCTTTAGCATGCCATGGGTGTACAATAGTAGCTTTCATTCTAAGATACATAGAATTAGCAGAGACATAATACCCATTTCCATTATGGCCCCTTAGGGCAGATAAGCTTTGTAACTTTGTTGCTCCAATGAGATCACAATTATTTCCACCAACGATTTGTACAACAGCACTTGTGGCCTGATTACTTTCAGCTTGGTAGTTAATTTTAAACTGTTTATCTAGAGAAGGAACCGATTCAAAATCAACTTGATAAATATCATTTGTCCCTACAATAGTATTAAATTTATTACTCCAATTACTAGAAGCAATTGAAGTTAGAACCTTAGCTTGTGCTCCTCTTTTTAAAGTAAAGTAGATCTTATTATTATCTTCTACGCCGTTTCTCCCCTTAACAGAACGGAAAGTAAAAAGACCAAGATTATAGTTACAAACGTAAGCATTCCAATTCGTTCTAGCGCTACAGCCATTATTATTGAAACTATTATAAGGAACAACGACTGAACCACTAACGCCAGTAAGGGAACCATCAAGGTCTCTAACCGACATTGAATAAGGCGAATCAATCCAGTTTTGATTATTCGTTTCATAGTAAAATCTTTTCCAAGGTGTTGTGGCAAATTTCAGACCGCGTACCTTATTTTCAAATCGATTCGCTCCTCCAATATTAGTGATTGGAATTGGAGTAATATTTTTACCATTGTAACTTTGTTGTGTATTTGGGTAATCAAAGAAAGTTACATTATCTAATTCAAAAGGCCCATCATAGACAACGATTCCGGAAACAAAAGAATTACCAGGTAGAGCACTTGCGAGAATCCCTTTATCTTTATTAGAGTTATTTGCTGATTGCCCAACAATTGCCGAATTAGTAAATCGCTGAGAGTAAGCAGTAAAGATTGCCCAACGATTATCTGCTAGTACAGCATTATCAAATTGAGCGGCCCTTCCTCTAAAATAGATTCCACTCTCTGTATTCTTGAAAGCAACCAGGTTTTTAAACACAGGATAAGTAGAAGGCCCATAATGAGCACTTACAAGCTCTCTATCTTCGGGATTATTTGGATTATTTCTTAAGGCCCCATCAGGTGCCCCATCCCATGTGTGACCAACCTTACTTGAGTGGGCCGTATTATTGTCATATCTTAGAGTATTATTCGTTATCGGAGTCGAACATAATCCGTCAGGAGAACAAATTCTATTTTTTTCAAAAGCCATCCAGAAACCAGTACCTTCAGATCCGGCCGCTACGTTGTATGCTACAGTATTATCTGGGTTAGAAATCCAAAATGTTGATGGACTAGGAAATCTTGCTGCAACACCTCTGACATCTGAAATTAATAAAGCACGAGATTCTGGAACTTTCTTTGAAACCAGACCGATATTATGACTAAGCGTATTCTTTACTTCATTACCATCTTCTAAAAAGTAACCATGTCCGAAGTGATTATAACAAACATTGCCAATAACGCTTACGTAGTTAGTTGCATGAACGGTGATACATCTTTGATAACTATCTGTTACAGACGAGTTTTTAATGTATTGTCCACTTGCATTTCCAACCATATGCCAGTGGAATGGATATCTTGCCATCTCCCCCATTCTTCCTAATTTTGAAAATTGGACAGAATCAACATATGCCTTAGCATTTCCCATCACCATAACATGACCACCAAGATATGATGACTCATGTCCGCCACCATATGAAGTAATCAAAATATTACGAGTTAGGTTTGCAACAGTTGCTCTATTATCAAGCGTCCAACTTTTCCCACTATGACTAAGAGTACGATTAACACCCCAGTGTTTGTGATAGAGAGCTCGATTAAGTACGACGACATTATTATTTACTGAAACAACTTTTACTCTTTCAGCTTCATTCATATCAAATGAAGTCGAAGAAATAATAATCTCATCATTTTTCTTCCAGTTAACATTTGTTGAAAGTGTAATTGATGTATCACCAGGATTAGCGTGACTTGCTAACTTGATGATTCCACTATTCTTATAAGCTCCATGCAGGTGTAATTGTCCTTGACCATGAACAGCAAAGGCCCTCTTTCCCATTGAGTGATTTCCACTATTTAATTCTAGTCCATCAGCAAGCTCAATTCTTAAATTTCCTTGAAATCTTTTAGAACTTGTTCCACATATAAACTTACCATTCACTAAAATACCTTTGGCTATAATTTGATAGCTTGATGTATTATCTGGGCACCTGAACTCTCCATCAACTTGCAATAAACCGACGTTAATATCACGATCAAGAGTAGCAGTAATTCCATTTGGTATCGTTAAATTTTGTCCACTCGTTGTATAGAAGTCACTAATCTTTCTATCAGTAACATAGGCTGGAATTCGAAAGTAACCACTTTTTCCAATCTGAAGATTCGCTCCACCAGTTAGAGAGATACCGAATCCAAAAACAAGCTTTCCAGCATTTGCTTTCCATTGATCATCAGAAAATACGTGAGCAAAACGATGTTTATTAAATGTATTTTGGCAAACATTTGAAACAGCGGCTTCACTTGGATTACTTGCTTTAAAGTTTGAAAGTATTTTCTTGCTGCTTAATGAATCACCGGCGTAAATATGAACGTTAATGGATTGATTTACTGTCTGATCACAGGCCCAACCACTTACCACCAATTTATTATTTACAAGCTTTACAGCATCAATATGACCTTTAATCTCAGCATATACATTATTTAAACTTAGTATTCCAAAACTAATAACCGCAAACGTTCTAAATAAATCTCTCATTTAATTCCCTTATAATAAAACCAGTTAGAATAGATCCTTTGGTATTTTAATCGTGGAACAAAAGTGATTTTAACTTTTCTAAAGAACATTTAATCAAAGACAGTAATTTCAGCAACTTAGATATTACAATAGAGCAAATAATCAAGAAAGTAATATGCACAAAAATGTGCAAACAAAAGTAGGTTCATGTTTTAATAGGTAATACTTCAGTATATTTAACCATTCAAATTGTGAGGTTTTTTTTAAACTAATACTAAATTAGGAATGTTGTGAGATGAGAGTTTTTGTGGCAATTGATTTACCTAAAGATATCAAAGAGCATATAGATCAAATAAGCTTTGCACATCAATATTTCAATCGCTACCCTGCTGCCAACTTACATCTAACTTTAAAATATATTGGTGAAGTCTCTGATGCATTATTAGCTCAAATTAACAAATTAATGGTAACGATTAAGTTTTCACCTTTTCCCCTTACGTTTCAATCTTTAGGGTATTTTCATCCGCACCGTAGAGGAACACCGTTATGGATTGGAGTCGAACATAATCCACAGCTCGAAAAGTTACAAACTCAGATTGAACAAAAGCTACAAACATTAGATTTAAAATTGGATAATATGAAGTACACTCCTCATCTCACCATAGGCAGAATGGATAAAGGTATTGGTGAAGAAGAGATAAGAAGCTTCCTTAAGACGGTACAAATACATGACTTCAACATTCTAGTTAATGAGTTTACTTTATTTCATAGTCATTCAACCAAAAATGGTGTTGAATACATTCCTCTAGCAACTTTTTGAGGAATTGGAGTATATATGCCTATTGAAAAGTACTTTAAATACTATCCAGAACATATCAAACAACAAATTGAAGACCTAATTGCTAGTGGAAATCTCAAATCTTACCTTCAAAAAAAATATCCAAACAAGCATGAAATAAATTCTGATAAATTACTTTATAAATATGCAAATGAGCTTAAAGATAAGTATATGCGTAATGTTCCTCAGCTTAGTAAGGTTATTTACGAAAAACAGAAAGATCTTGTAAATGATGCACTTGGTACACATACCTACATTAGTCGAAACCACGGAGGAAAGTTAAAAAAGAAGCATGAAATGAGAATCTCACGAGTTCTTAAAGACGCACCAAAAGAGATGCTCGAAATGCTTGTGGTACACGAACTTGCCCATTTTAAAGAAAAAGATCATAACAAAGCATTCTATAAACTTTGTGAATATATGCAACCAAACTATCACCAAGTTGAGTTCGATTTAAGACTCTATCTTGTGCTACTTGATCAGGGAGAAGTTCTTTTTTAAAGGACTATCCAAAAGAAATAAAATCAAGACAAATACAAAAGCGATGAAAATCACCCTAATCCAATCCATGAGATGAAGTGGAGATAAGTGCAACGCATTTGCCATTAAGTTATATTGTGTGAGAACAAGAGATAATAAGATTGTGCACAGTATGATCAAATTAGCGGCAGTTGTTCGACACTTTGTTAATGCTATAACTATGCCAGCACTCCAAAGAGAAAGCAGTGCCATCGCTTTAGCACGCCCGTGAGCGACATCTTGACTCTCAGAGACCGCACTAATATAAGAGATAATGAGTATTGCAGTCAAACTCAATCCCAATGTTAAAATAGTCATTAACTCTTTTTTATTAAAAAATGATCTTCGATGTGAAAGATCCTTTTGCGTATCTAAATTAATATTTTGTTGAAAAGCAAAAAGAGCAGTAGGATGAATAACTAATTCAAGCCATACTACATGAATTGGCAAATAAAGAAGTTTATAGCCAAGTAGCGGTATTAAGGCAGCTGATAGAACAAATGGTATATGAATAAGTAGTAAGTATTTAAAACTCATTCTGAGATTTTCAAATAATTGCTTGCCCTCACGAATTGCATTTACAATTGTGCTAAAATTATCGTCACTCAAAATGATTGAAGATACCTCTCTGGCACTTCTCGTCCCACGAAGCCCCATTGCAACACCAATATCAGCGGCCTTAAGTGCTGGAACATCATTTACTCCATCACCAGTGACGACAACGAGCTCCCCGGCCTTCTTTAGACTCTCAACAATCTTAAATTTCTGTACAGGATTACATCTTGCAACAACATCAACACCTTTAAAGAACCCTGGATTATCTTGTAACCACTCTTCTTCAAGTTTATGAGGCTCACTCTCGGCAGAAATAATGACAGCTGATTCCTGTATTAGGCCAATATCTTTTGCTATTGCGCGGGCGGTATCTGGATGATCTCCCGTAATCATTAAAACTTTAATTTCATTTTTCATGCAATACTTTAAGGCTTCTTTTACTTCGGGACGGGCAGGATCTTCAAATGCCAAAAGTCCATAAAAGTGAAATCCTTCTTCAGGCTCTAAACAAGACTCCACAAGCTCATCATTAACCACAAGAGCTGCAACGGCCAAGACCTTGTGACCACCTTTGGCCAATGTCTCAATTTCTTTTCCCCACATCTTCTTTTCTTCGTCATTAAGAGATGATTTAGATAAAACAATTTCAGGGGCCCCCTTGATGACACACCTTAAGGTATTTTCATATTCAATAAATGCCGTCTCTCTCTTTCTATCCTCTGTAAAAGGAATTACCGACAAACGATTAAGTATTGTCGTATTTCTATTCTTCGCTTCATTAATAATTGCAATATCAACAGGATCGGCCCCCTGCCTATTAGATGCCGCAAGTGCCATTGTAAGAAGATGAGACTCTGAAGTATCAGATGCATTCACAAAGTGGGTCAACTCTAAATTACCAACCGTTATCGTGCCTGTTTTATCCGTACAAATTTGAGTGACTCGACCAATATTTTCGACCGATACCGCTCTTCGAACAAGTGCATTGTGTTTCGCTAAACGATAGACACCGACTCCTAAGAAAAAGGAGAAGACTACTGGAAACTCTTCAGGGATAGCAGCAACCGCCAATACTGCTGCACTTAAGAGAGCATCAAGCCAACCATGACCTTGGTAGAGCCTAACCGCTGCAATGATAAAACAGAGCATGACAGCAGCATATATTAGAAATCGTGTGAGCTCTAATATCGCAGACTGTAAAGGAGTTCTTTCGTGAGCGATCTGAGCGACAGACTGAACGATCTCTCCATATGAAGTATTCCTACCAGTCGATAGTATTCTAAGATTTCCCTTTCCAGCTAAAACTCGTGTTCCAGCAAAGCCTAATATATTTGTTTCAACTAAAGTATCAGCTGTATTTTTAAATGGATCAAAATGTATGGAATTCTTCTTTATCGGGAAGGCTTCCCCAGTTAGTACAGATTCATCTACTTGAAGTGAATCTGCCTCCTCCCAAAAACCATCTGCAGGCAAGTAGGCTCCTTCAGAAGAGAGAACCACAAGATCGCCAGGTACAATTTCATACGAATCAACTTCTACTTTTTTACCATTACGAATTAATATAACCTTAGAAGATAATTGACTCCGTAGAGCTGCCGTTGAGACTTGTGTACGCAAATGTAAAAAGGCATCCATAAAGATTAACGGTAGTGTTGCAAGCATTAGAATGAGAGACTCAGTATAATCACCAACAAGATAAAATACAGCAGATATCCCAACGAGAAACCATACCATAGGGTCCTTGAGCGTATCAATAATGATATCAATCCATGGATTTCCTATGCGTTCGACAATCTCATTTGGTCCAAACTTTAAACGTTGCTTGCTAACTTCTTTTTCATCTAATCCATTAGGTGTTCCAGTAAGACCGACTAAACTACTAAATGAGACTTTCTTTTGCATACTGACGTTCACCAATCATTAAAGTTGATCATATTCTAGCAAGAGTAGCATGCGTAAAAATACTTAAGAGGACTAAAGTTTATCTGTTCAATTTGCACAGAAGGCTTTTAACGAAGGGTCCTGAGTTTCTCTAAGACAACAAGAAATAGAACGCGCAATATCAAAAGAGTTCTTTTTCAAATATTCCTGAGCTTTGCTAATAGCATTTCTGTAAACATTATTTAAACTATTAGACTTTATCTCATATTTATTCTTACATAGATTCTTTGTACCATTTTGAACACTAAAACAGGCCTTCTCAATTTCCCCATTTGGATCAAATTCTAAATTACTAAGAACGGGTATCGTAACTCCCATACGTCCGTATTTTCTTTCATAAAACTGGACTTTATCAATCTTATTATCTTCACTAGTTACGAGAATATTTCTTTTATCGAGGCCATTAAGTTTTACCTTTCCATCCCTAAGGCATGATTTCCTATTAACACGATTTGATTGAAGATCATTATATATGCCATCAACAACACTGCACATATGCTGGCCATGCTGCAAGGCCATTTCTTGTCTCAGCCAAGGCTCATCTAAAAATTTGATTACATTAGGACCTAAGCCAATTAATGGGCCACAATTAGGATCCTGTACCCAGTCGTGATAACCGATTTCCTGACATCCAGTCTTTATCGAAGTTAACATTAAATCAACACCTGTAACTCCTTTAATAAATTTCGTGTTAGACAAAAGTCCAGCAATTCGACTTCCTAAAGATTTCGCATGACTCTTAATTTGTGAAGCTAGTGCGGCCCTACTAATTGCAAACACCCCAGCTTTCTTTTCATTGACAAGCTCACCATACTTTAGCTTAACATCTAACCTAGACTTAAGTTTTGCCTTTTCGAGAACACTCAATTTCTTATAATGAAGGTCCTTATTGATATCTTGATAATTATCTTCCAGATACTTCGCTAAATTTCTATCCATCTTATCTTTAAGAAAAAAGTCACTTTGACTTGCCAGAGTTGTCTTCCTTCCAAATTCCTCAGTTGCAACAGGACTCATACCTCTATCAACAAAGTCTGCGATTTTTTCAATACGTAGTATTTTTTCACGTGTCGAATCATTAAGATTAAACTGATCAAAGACTTCTTTAACAAATTTTTCATCCTGATTATTTAAAGCATCAACAATTTTACGATCTAGTTTTTTTCCATATCCTTCATTATAGAGCACTTCATAAAAAGGACGTCCGTTATAGCGACTAGTGGTTCTTACTTTGGCATTATCATGTACGGACAAAACACTCTTTAAAATATTTTCATCCAAGCCTTTAAATTCGTCAGGAAATTCCTTAAGTAGTCTCATTCCCATCTCGACAACACGCTTCTTATGAGCTTGCATATGTTGATAAAAATCAAGTGCATCATTTACATACTTTCTAGGAGCAAGTTTTTCTGAGATGACTTGCATCGAAGATTTTTGAAGAGCAAGAAAAGTAGATGTAACAACAGGATAGCCAGTAACAGGTAGAGAGCAAACAAGAGCTGAATCCTCTTTAATAGCGGAATCAATTAAATGAGAATGCTCAATATCTCTTAACTGTACAAGTTCAAGACAATCATTTAACGATGAAGAGTTTGCGCAAATAACACTTGTTCTTAAGTAACTTATTTTATCTTTGACCACTTCAGAATTGGCCAAACAACTGCCGGTCTCAGCAAATGATCTACTAGAGAAAGTAAGTAGAAATATGATAAGAATATACTTATAGATTCAATGCTCCTTAACGAGTGGTCATAGAAATATATTCGGTATTAAACGATAAAAGTTGAACAAAATCATCAACTTGAGTTTCTGAAAAGCTTACAATTATAGATTACTAGAATTAGGGAGAATTAGCCTTGAAAGTTAGCACTAAAGCTTACACTATCATTAGTTAAATGATACTCACTTGTGCATAATCAAGGCCTTTATTATCAAGAGAATTTTTTCGTTAACATTTTGAAAGGTTCTTTAAAGGGAACGTACGAATACTTCTCTTCTAATACCTCTGCGGCCTTTCTAAGAACAGATCTCTTTAGCCCTCTTTGAATTATATAAGAAGCAAGATCATTACAAAGAATAAAAATTGCAGAAATTAAAGTTATTTTCTTTCCACGAAGACCAACAGGAAAACCACTTCCATCAGGCTGTTCATGATGCTGATGAAGAATAAAATCAACCTCTGGGTATTTAGTAAATAAACTTGCTAACTCACCTTCTCTCACAGGGTGAATCTTAAACTCTTCCTGTTCATCTTCAGAAAACATTCTTAGATTTGGATCTTTAACTGAATTTATCTTACACAAGTCATCATTTTCTAATGTTGAATCACACAAGAGTGCACTGAGTATAATTTTAGATCTTGTCCCACTTGCCTTATAATTGATGGATTCTAGGATACTACATCCAAATAGTGATGTAAGAATGCTCTTTTCAGCAACGTCTCCCGCGCTGAATGGAAACTTTCCTAGCAGGGCCAATAAATCCGGCTCCTTTTCAATTACGTACTCACATTTTTCAATCACCTTATCAACTAGAGATAAAACTGCATCCCCAGTACCAATCCATCTTAAGTACGAATGGATGATACCAACTGATCGAATAAGGTTCTCAAGCAATACTTTTGTATCCTTATACTTATCAAGCGTAATATACATCTCTGTAATAGCATCTTCTAGAACTTGTAGCTGATCACTTTTATAGAGATATACAAACTTAACTTTTCTTTTAACAAAACTTTGAATTAAAGCTTCAGTGATAAGAGTATTTTTCTTAATCACTTTCATAAATTTATTTGAAGAAAATTTAATATATGCATCCGCTGGTATTGATTTAAATAAATATAAACTTCGAAGCTTTAATGGAGCAAATTCAGATTCATCGATTTCAATCAAGGCCGCACTTTCTTCAATTCTTTTATATTTTAATATGATATCCATAAACACATTTTCTAGTGCGTCTTCATTAAAAGGATATTCAAGGTGATGGGCCACGGCCATCATCTCTTCATCTAGTTGGGATTCTACATTGCCAGCATATAGCGATGAGTTTCCAAAGAATACAAAATCAATACTATCGACAAGTTCACTATATGCAGTCATTAGATCAAGCGCTTCTATATCCTTATTTTCAACATCAATTAAAGCAATATGAAATGGACCTTTACTCAATACTTGATCGATAGCCTCATCTTTAGAGTTCACCTTTACTATCTCGATTTCTTTAGGAAGGTTACTTCTTAGATAATTGTCTTTATTGATATCTTCATCAGTAATATATAATGCTCTTATCATTTCTGATCTCCTAACAACTTTAGCTTAATTAAATTAAATAATAGTATATAATACATATGAATTATTACGATGGGAATTATATGCGATCTAGAGTTTTGATTATTTCTGATGAAAATATCTTAAGTTCCGTTTATGCTGCGAACTTAAGTGCATACGTCGGTTTAAAAGTAATCGTTGCAAAAACAAAAAGTGAAATTCAAAACTACTTAGGTCGTAGAGATTACGTAAATCTAATTGTTTGTGCAAACTTTCTTGAAGATTTCCCAAATATTTCTGATGAAATATTAAACCTCATTTCTTCTGTGAAATTGAAGTCTAATATTATTATGTTTAATAATTTAACTGAACAAAATTCAACAGTCGCAATCCCACCATCTGTTATTTACATTCCTAATCGATATGATATTAAATCAATCGTTAGATCATCAGCAAAGCTAATGAATGTTACGGCAAAGGATATGGTTGCATTAGATGTTGGAGATTTTTACCCACTTCCACTAGATCTACTTAAATTAACTGATCAGGCCTTCTGTGATATTTATCTTCGAAAAGAACAAAAAGATGAAGATGAATTTGAATTAGTATATTCAAAGGATGATAAGATTAATGAAAAAGACATAAGTGCAGAAGATGATCAAGTCTATGTGAGATCAGAAAAAAGACTTCAGTGTATCAACTTTTTAACGATGCAATTAATCATGCACTTAAAAACAACAGCTACGCCAGAAGAAAAGCTTAAGGCCGTTGAAGTCTCATTAGAATCTCTTGCTTCTGTACTCTTAAGCGATGAAGCAAACCTCGAAGAGGTATCAAAAGTAAGCCAAACTTGTATAAAAATCATCAAGGAAGTTATTGAAGAATCGAGTGAACTTGAAAAATTATTAGCATATCTTCTTGCAAATAAATCATCATATCTTTATACCCACTCTATTCTTGCAACATATGTAAGTCAGTTTATCTTAAAACAAGTTTCGTGGGGTAACTCTGCTCAAGAAGAGAAGATGGCCTGCGCTTTCTTCTTTCATGATATTTACCTAGCACCAGTCTACAAAGAACATCCTGATGCATTTGAAGTTGAAGATCTTGCATATAAACTTGATGTTAGTGAACAGAACTTAAATTATATTTTAATGCATGCCAAGCTAGCAGCAGAGCAAGTCTCAAAGCTTAAGAAGCTTCCTAATGGCGTTGATCAGATTATCCTGCAACACCACGGTACACGAAATGGAGAAGGCTTTGCCATGGATCCAGGAGATGATATCTCCCCTCTTTCAAAAGTTATGATGATCTCAGAGTCATTTGTGAACTTCTTCTTTGAAACAAAGGATAAGGGACAAAACTTTTCAAATGAACAATTAATTACTTTTCTAAACCAACAATATACTAATAAAAGTTATCGTAAGCTTATTGCTATCTTAAAAGACCTAAAATAAATAAAATATACCAGAGGATCCATGAAAAAATCCTCCGGTATTTATATTTATGATTCAACTTCTTCTAAAATTTTTCTTCGAGGTCTTGCTATTAGTGAATAAAAGCAAGGAACAACAACTAGAGTAAAAATAGTTGAAAGAAAAACCCCACCAATAATAACTAGGGCCATAGGTCTTCTTGTTTCAGAGCCCGCTCCCACAATGACTGCCGCTGGAACAGCAGATGCAAGAGTTGTGAAAGTAGTCATAATGATAGGTCTAAAGCGTGTTTCACATGCCTCTAAGATGGCATTCTTTAACTCTTTGCCTTCATCTCTTAGTTGATTTGAAAATTCAACAATAAGAATAGAAGTTTTCTTAACAATCCCCATTGTGAGCAAGATACCAATCATCGAGTAGATATTTAGAGTACTTCCAGACAACCATAGTGCGATGAATGAGCCAGCTAATCCAAAAGGTATCGCCAGAAAGACAGTTAGTGGATCTGAAAAAGAATTAAACTGACTGGCCAGAACCATATAGGCAATAACAAGTCCTAAAACCATGATCATTAAAACACTAAAGAGTGATTCATTTAGATCCTTTGAAAACTTTAAGTAATAACCCTTTGGCAATACTTTCTCACCAAGTTCTTTGATATAATCAATTGCCCTACTTTGAGCAACACCAGTTTTTAAATTGGCATCAACTCGAATCCCTCTGGCCCTATTTTCACGATAAATAGACTGTGGTCCAAATGCATCTTCGATCTTTACAACATCATTTAGAGTTACAAATTCTCCGCGATTATTTTGAAGTAGTAGTGACGAGATATTTTCGCGTGTACGATCTTCCTCTGCTAATTGAACAAATACATCGTAACGTCTACCACGCTCCGTATACTTTGTTGCGGCCGAACCAGCAACTCCGACATTAAGAGCAGTTGCAATAGTATTAACTTCAACACCACGTTGTTGTGCTTTAATTCGATCAGGAATAATGTGAACTTCAGGAAGCTGTCCGATGTCATCGGAGCGAATTCCAACCATTAGATCAGATTCTTTCATCCCCTTTTCAAGTTGTTCATATAATTGTGCTTGAATTGCGGCATCTGGCCCCGTAATTGTAAACTCAATTGGACTTCCTCTTCGGCCACCAATGGCAGATCCCATACGATCTCTAATGATAATCTTTAGACCTTTTATAACAGATAATTCTTTTCTCAACTGAGCTGCAACTTCAAATTGAGTGAGCTTTCTCTGATCGCGGTCTTTAAGAATTAAAACACCAAAACCACGGTTTCCAGAAGTAGCACCTCGTCCACCACCAACTGCAACAATCATTCTTTGAATATTTTCATTTTTAGAAACGATTTCTTCGTACTCTTTAACTTTCTCATTTGTGTAATCTAAGCTCTTTCCATCTGGAGCGATGAAAATTACAAACATGAAGCTACGATCAGACTCAGGTGCAAATTCCTTATCGATATGATTAAGAGATAAGAAAGCAACAAGAATCAGTGCTGTTGATACAAGAAGAACTTTAATTCTATGACCTAGTGCGAACTTAAGAATTCCCATGTAAACTTTATTTCCAAACTCTACCGCCCTATCAACCCAAACGTGAACAAAGATTCCTTTTGAAGCAACATTTAAGAATTGTGAACATCTCATTGGTGCTAGAGTCAGGGCCTCTAGAGAAGATAGAGATACAGCAATACAGATTGTTAAAGCAAACTCTTTAAAGAACCTTCCTTCAATTCCAGGCATTAGTGTAATAGGTGCAAAGATTGCAACAAGAACAGCGGTCGTGGCAAGAACAGCAAATGCAATCTCACGACTTCCTTTAAAAGCTGCCTGTACCTTATCATGTCCCTTCTTGGCGTAGCGAACAATATTTTCCAACATAACAATAGCATCATCAACGACAATACCGATTGCTAGGGTTAGTCCAAGAAGTGAGAATGTATTTAATGAGAATCCCATTAAGTACATAAAAGAAAACGTTCCAATAATGGCAGTAGGAATGGCCAGAAGAATATTTATCGTTGCCGACATTGAGTTCAAAAACAGCCAACACACTAAAGAAGTTAAGATTACTGATAGCACAAGGTTTTGAAGAAGTTCATCAATTGATAACCTAATAAAAGAAGTTCTATCGAAGTTTACAGAAAGATTTGTCCCCTCAGGCAAGTTCTTAGAAATCTCTTCAACTCTCGCCTTAACTCTATCCGCAACATCAACTGCGTTAACACCTCTTTGCTTGTAAATTGGCATCGATAGCGATGGTTTTTGGTTAACACGTGAGATACGCGTACGATTTTCAACACCAGCGTAAATATTTGCAACTTCAGAAAGTCTTATCGGTACATAATTAGCTTGGCCACCACGTCGATTAATAATCATATTCTTGAAGTCTTCAACTGTTCGTCCTTCACCTAAGACTCTTAAACTCTTCTCATTTGAAACCGTTTCAAACTTACCAGCAGGTAGCTCAACACTTTCTCGTTGGAGTGTAAGAACAATATCAGAGAGAGTTAATTGATACGCTTCTAGCTTATCAGCGATAACATCAATTCTCATCATAGGCTCTCTCGCACCAAAAGCACGAACTTCAGAGACCCCCTCGATTGTAGTCAGCTGATCAATAACACCATCTTTAAACAAAATATTAAGTTCTCTTTCAGACAAAGTATCTGAAACAAGAGCTAAATAGAGAATTGGATCATCAGCTGCGTTGGACTTTGTCACTGTTGGAGTTTCGACATCGTCAGGAAGCTGTCTTTGAGCACGTCCTAGAAGAGTTTGAACTTCCTGAAGTGCGAAATCAATATCTTTATCAAGTGTAAACTCTAAATCAATTCGCCCTTGCCCACGTCCAGCAGTAGATGTCATATCTTTAATCCCTTGCATTGAAACAAGAATAGATTCGGCCGGCTCTAATACGTCTTTTTCCACAACTTCTGGAGTTGCCCCTTCATATTGGTAGGCGATTGAAATTGATGGGTAATCAACATCTGGGTTTTCATTAATTCCTAATTCTCTAAATCCTAAGATTCCAAAGAGAATGAGAGAGAACATTAACATCCATGCAAATACAGGATTTCTTATCGATAATGATGATAAACTCATATATAACCTTCTTAATTTTTAGGGATATTACCTAAGTAAGCATTCGCTTGATAATATAAAGACTTAACTTCAAGAGACGATCTAATCGCTAACTTCTCAAGATCAATGACATCATCTAGTGACCTAATAACTTCAATCTGTGTAACAAGGCCTTTATTTAGATCTTTCAACTGCTCTTGATACGAAGCACGACTTCGAAACAATGCTTTTCTAAGTGTTTTTAATTCATTTTTCTTATATTCAAAATTTTGAACAAATGCATTCCAACGATTTTTCGTATTACGTCTACTGAAATCAATTTGGGCCTTGTTGATTTGTGAAGCGATTCTCTTGCTTACAACTCGAGACTTTCTTTCACCAAAGTCTAATAAGTTTAAAGAGACATTGAGACTTACACCCCAATCACGCTCTCCAATCTCGTTCTTATCAATATTGTAATTGGCCCTAAGATCAACCTGGGGATAATATGCAGCCTTTTCGATCTTTGCTTCTGCAATAGAAGCTTCATAATCATACTTCAAACTTTTAAGTTCAGGTGTGTTCTCAAGATCGACATTTAATGAAAGCGTTAACTTTAATGGATCAACACTATCTTTCACTTCAGCAATATTATCGAGTCCAGAAAAATTCATAAGATCAGTCATCGAAGTCTTTACCTGTGCCTTACTTTGTACAAGTCCTGCTTCGAGGCGGTGAAGTTGGGACTCTAGAGCAAATAGATCGGCCTTGCGATCTCGTCCAATTTTTGTTCTACCTCTAACAATACTAACCCTCTTTCTTAGGTTCTCTAATAATGCATCGACTCTTTCTTTTTCTTCAATAGCGGAAGACATTTGAAAGAATAGCGACGTGAATTGAGAGTAGTACTCTGCAAGACTTCTATCAGTAAGAGCTTTAGCTTGCTTTGGTACAATTTTATTATAGTCATATAGAGCAAACTCAGCTCCACCTTGAAATAGTTTCTGATTTAAAGAAAGGAAAACTTCTGAATCAACTTCATTATTACGAGTTGTAACATTGCGATACTCTTCACTATAAGTGTTAGTATTTACAATATCAACTGACGGATAAAGTGTTGACTCTACAGTTTCAAGGTCTGAAATACTCTTCTTCTCTGTAAGATCGAATACTTCAACTTGTTTTGACTTTTTTAAAGATTTTAAATAAAGATCCTCAACTGAAGCGCTGCTTAAGCAAGGAACAAGTGTAAAAAACAATAATCCAATTTTATAAAACTTCAAGAATTAGTCTCCTGTATATTTTTAACAAATTTTTCAATTACCAGTAGTGCATCTGTTACTTTTTTAACCTCAGATGAATCAATATCATCTAGGTTTTCTAAAAAGCGACAGCTAGCAGCACTTCTGACTTTTTCAAATTTCTTTTTGCCTTTTGATGTAATTTTTAGATTCGTGATTCTTCGATCTGTTTTACAAGTCTCACGAGATATGTATTTATCGTTGACCAAAGTATCTACTAATTTTGAAATGGCCGCACAAGATACACACATGACTTCAGCTAGGTCACTTACTGAACATGTGCCATTATCAACTCTTGCAAGGATTCGATATTTTGGAAAGCTAAGCTCTGACTCACTAGCACTTTTAATATACGATCTAATAATGCCCATAGATGATGGGATGACTTCGATAAATTTACGAGATAATGAATCTTTAATAATACGTAACCTTGTTAATATTTAACTTTGTTAAGTATTCTACAAAGATATCTTAAGATTTCAAATATAATTCATTAGAAAGATTTCAGCTTATTTAATCGAATTAACTAAAAAATCCATGCCACCAATAATTGCGGCCACTTGTGCATCCACACAATTTTCAGCACTAACCCTTGGGCTATCTGGATACACCTCTGTTGTCGTACAAAATTTTGCATCAGAAAAAGATGCACAAAGATGAAGCTTCTTCAAAGGATAATTAATCACACCCTCTTGTTCTAGCTTCTCTCCAATAATATTCCCATTTATATCAGCTGGTGCGATATGTGTAACTTTACGAACAGATTCAATAATTGCTTTTTGAAATTCAGGTGTTGGATTCTCACTATCTCCCACCAGGTAGAAACCATCTGGAATATCCCAAATATCTTGAGGTATTCCATCTCTTTTTTCGAGGGCCGGCCTAAAGACAGTATTATCAGTATCCGTTGTCTCATGAAGATCGAAATGAGCAAAAATCTCAAGATTTAATTCAGAAATGGCCTTCATGAAAAGGTTGCATTCGGGCGCAGGACCATCATTGAAGAATGAACGATTAGGATCGACGGTCATTGGGTTCCAACGATTAATTGTTTCATAACCCCAAGGACTAATACATGGAGCAACAATAATATTAAAATCGTTTGTGTAGTTTAAAGCTTGTGTTTCTAAAAAAGCGAGAGCTCCATGAACACCACTAGTTTCATAACCATGAACACCACCAGTAATTAGAATCGTTTTATTCTCAGGTAAGAAATTCTTGCTTTTTATTAAGAACAGCGGATACCTATTCTCATCATACGGAAGTGCTCCATACTGAGAGATATCAAAGAGAGCTTCTAGATTCTTAATCTTTGTTACGACTTCTTCTCGATACGATCTTTTTATCTCTTGTTCTTCAAACCAGATATTCTTTTGTTCGTCATTCCACATAAGTGCCTCATACTAAACTTCACAACAAAAAGATTTTGGCACTATTTTTTTATTTCTTCAATATCTTGAATCTCAATTAGAATTTTACCAACTGTCTTTGGTTACACGTATCGAGGATTTTTTGTCTGGGCAACTTCGCTTATTTTCATATGACCAATTCCTTGCATACATATCATTTCTATCGGATTTGAAGAAAACTACCAAGCGCCGAGGAACAAGACTCCGGCGCAAAACGTATTCCAAAGGTATGAACTCGATCTTTTAAACTCTCAAGGCTTCCAGCTCTTTGCTCATCTAGATGCTTGAGATGAATTCTCATTGATTCCACAAAGACTTCATCGTTATCCAAAGCCTCTTCAATGGCGCTTCCAACAAGTGCCAGTTTATTGCGATTCATCCACCAGTCTTTATATGATGGAGGAAGTCTGAAGCCCTTAGCATCTCCAATTCTTTTCCTGTAATCTTCCACATCTGAATAGCTTTCAAAATTATTAAACCACTCTCCTAACCATGCTGTATTGTTTTTTTGACCTTGATAGTAGAAGTCTTTATGATCATCCACGAGAATGATTGAATCAAGATCATCACTAACAAGGGAGATATCTTTCTTCCACTTATGAACAAAGCGAGAATCTTCAGGGACATTTTTTCTATTATCGTAAAGGTGGCGCTTTGAAAGAATGCGATAAGAAATATCATGAAAACTTTTATCACTTCCGTCTGAAAGTTTGAGCAATTTTAACAATTCAAGATTTCGATCCTCGCTCCCACCACTAAAAAAAGAAATTGAAACATCTTCTCGTTTTGATAACTCAGTGATGAGTTCCCGGGCGTATGGAATAATCCTATAGTGAATGCCTTGGATGGTAATAGTTCTTTTCGGATTAAATGTTTCACCCTCTTCTATTTCGGCCACGAGCGTGTGGTCCAGATCAAAGACAATATGCTTCTGCTTTAGCTGAGCTGGGCCCCTAAGAACTTTAGAGCATGAAATGAATATTAGGATGAAAATAAGATATCTCACTGATATCTTATCGACCATTTTAGTCAAATACTTAAAAAATTACTGAAACCTCTTCTAGAAGGGCCGCATGCTTATTTCGAAGCTCAATCGGATCATCAAAACTCATAGACGTTGTCTTTTCAAAGAGAATTAAACTCTCTCCATTTGGCAGTAAGCACGTGATATGAGCAGAGCATTCATTCTTATGCTCCCCTAGCATTTTCGTCTCTAAACTTAGATTAACTCTAAGCTCTTTAGAGGCTTTTCCTGGATACTTCTTACATAAATCGATAAGGGATTTCTTAAGCTCTGGATTATCCCACTTAAGGGCCTCAATGATTGATGGCTCAGTTGATTTGACTTGATAGAGCTCACCATCAACAACACACTTAATTCCTTTATCAGTCGATGTTTCAAGGTAGCGATAAGCGAAGTTTTCGAGATTATGAATAAAGAGCGCTGAAACACCATCAGACTCAATTAGCCATTCACGATTCTTAGAATTCATTTCTTCTGTTAGCTTTTCTTTATCAATTTTCGTCATATATACATAATACTTGCTAAATCTAAGCAGTAAAGTAATTCTATAATTATAACTAAATAATAACTGGAGAAAGTTTATGAGTAATGCTAACGAACCATCGTTAAAATCGAAAAGAGCTGGAATTGTCTTCGGCTTCGTCATCTCCTTTGTTCTCGGATCAGCATTTGTCTTTTCAGCGCTAAAGGCTGGAATTACACCGGGGATCAGTCCCCTCGTCGTTTTGTTTGGCTGGGTCGCAATGGGTACCTTCTTTAAAGACGATATGAAAGGCTTTCTTGCCATGGCCCAAGTAACAGGCTCAGCAGGAGTTGCCGTAACAGCAGGTGTCGCATTTGTTGCACCAATCGTTCAAATCTTAGCAGCAGAACTTGGAGTAGCTGTTCCACCAGTCGATATTTTATCTCTCATTTTAGCTTCAGCTGCAGGATGTTTCCTAGGTTGGGGATTTGTTGGTCTTGCAACACAGAGATTCTTAACTGATCCAAAACTTCCAGCGCCAGAGGCCGTTGCCTGTGACCGTCTAATTCAGACAGCAGCAGAAAATCCTCAGGCACGACCACCTTTAAAATTTTCACTTATTCCAGGGCTAGCATTTGGATTTGTCATGGCCTTCCTAAGTCAAATTAAAGTTTTAAAGGCAAGTATATATGACCTAAAGTTCACACTAAGTGGCGTTGAAACAAAACTGCCACTTCCAATTAACCCACTATACTTTGGTATTGGAGCACTTCTAACTGTTCCTACTGCAATCCTAATCTTCTTTGGAGGACTTTTAAATGCAGTTGTTAAAGGAATGTCGGCCGCTCAAAATATGCCAGGAACAACTTTTCGTTGGGTTGGTGGAGCAGCTATGGTTGTTGCAGTTGTTTACTCATTAATTGCTTATATTATAGAAGGTAGAAAAACTCGCAATGCTCTAGCTAATAAAGAAGCAGACTTTGATGCTGAACAATTAGAAATTCCAGCAAGCGTAAGAAAGCAACTTCTAGCATCGATTGGGTTTGGTGCATTCTTACTAATTGCGATGATGCTGTATTCAGGAGCAACACTCGTAGGTCTTGTTGCACTTGGAATTGTTGCCCTACTACTCATCTTTTTCCTAAGTGGCCTAGGTGCACTTTTATCACTTCAAGTTGGATCATCTGCTTCACCTGTTAGTGGAACTGTTTTTATGGGAATGCTAGTTCTAAGTTTGGTTGGACTTGCAATTGGTCTTGAAGGTATCCAAGGTGTTTACTTTCTAGTTCCAATTATTGTTGCAGCTTGTGTTGCCATCTGTGCATCTAACGACTCATCTCAAGATTATAAGACAATGCAATTTAATGGCCTTAAGGTTTCAAGCTCTTTCATCGGACAACTTGTTGGTCTTCTTGGTGGTGCAATCTCTGTACCTCTAGCAGTTTACGTTGCTCATGAAACAGGAACACTTGGAAGCGAGGCCCTTCCTGCTCCACAGGCGGCCTTCTTTGCAACAGTTCTAAAATCACTATTTATTCAAAGTGATATTCCAATGATGCCAGTACTTGCCGGAGCAGGCCTTGGACTATTAGCTGTGATCATTGAAATCATCGGAAAGCGTAAAGGTATTATTCTAAGCTCACTTGCTTTTGCAGTTGGAATCTATCTTCCTTCATATATCGGTACAGGAATTCTTCTGGGATCGCTTGCAAGACTTTCTGGAACAAAGTCTGTGACAAAGATCACTCACCGAGGAATCTTAACTGCCGCAGGACTTATCACAGGAGACGCTTTATTTGCTCTTCTTTTTGGAATCCTTGCCATTGGTGGAATGGAGATCGCTGGAGTTGAAGGCTTTAATTACCAAACAAGCCTAAGCGTCTTATTCTTTGTTGGGCTTCTACTTACAACAGCGATTAACTACGCTAAGACATCTTCAATCGAAAAGAACTAAGATAAGATCTAATAATTCCGGGAACTTCTAACGAGGTTCCTGGATTCTTCCTTTTCAAACCTTGTTAAAAGTACAATCTCTGACTCAATATATTGAATTTGGTGTATAAAGTAGAAATATTAAGGAGATTTTATGAAATTAATCAGTCTAGCTGTATTACTACAACTTTCTGCGATGGCCTTTCACCACTCTAATGACGGTGCCCTTTACTGCGGGAAACACGAGTCACACATTAAGATCTATTACAAAGAAAGTTCTAAACTTTACTACTATATCGACAATACTGATTTGAGAAATCTAAAAGAATACAAATGTGTCGAGTTCACGCCAGATCTTCCATTCTACGATGAAGTTCAAAGCGCCTATCTTGAGGCACAAAAAGATGTTGAACAATTTAGCTCAGCATCTACTGCTGTTTATCGACTCGAACACGACAAGCGCTACTATTGTGGAAATCCACAATCAGGTGGACTCTACGTTGCTTACACAAAGAGATATTCGGAAGCACTCTATCTTTACGATATCGAGTCTCAAACTTTTGATACTTACCGTTGTATACACTTATAAAAAATTTAGATGCTTACTTCTTATGATTCTACTTCACCACAAGTAAGCATCTTCTTTCCGTAATATGGATTCTTAACAGAAGATCCTTTTTGAATCCAACGGGCCTTTGCCATTGGGCATTTAACGATTTTAAGATCGCTATTTTCAAGTGACTTACCATTCTTGATATAAATTTCAGAAAGAAGTTTAAATGAATCTCTTAAAGCACTGACACTTTTTATATTCTTATCACAGTCACCATATTTATAATCTTTAGCATAGTGGCCAAGTTCTTTCTTACACATCGTTTTCCAAGACTTTAGGCCCTGGTCGAGATTTCCCTCAACTAATGACTTCTGAAGACTTAGGTAATTTTGATATTCTAGCTCATGGCAAAAAACGTTAAAAGATAATATAAAAGCTATAAATAATTTCATAATTTCTCCTATGGGTAGCATGATATTACACATACCCCCCTAGGGTATATCGTAAAAACTATAAAATCAAATTAATACTTATTATCTCTAGAACTAGTAAGCTTCAATTAAGGCACCTCTCTCAAGTAGCTTTTTATGTCGCTGTTTTAGTTTCTGAATTTCATTTAAAAATTGAAGGCGCTCCTTCACTTGATAGAACTCATAAGGAATCTTACCACTTTCAATATAATCAATTATTAAGCTCTCACTTATTGTTTCTAGACTGATAATTGAGTTCATTGATCGAATAGCATCCGTTAACTCTAAGGCAGGCCTTGAAGCTTTTACACGAAGTTGACTAGCAATGACTTCGTGAATGCCACTAGAGAGATCAAGTAAGAGATTTGCCTTCTTATCTTCAAATGTTACTTCATAAAGTTTATCAAGTGTCGCTACGCTCTCCATTAGAACACTAGAGTTATCAATATTATCGATGCTATCTTGAATAATAGAAAGGAGCTCAGGATCGTTAGTTAATCTCTCATCTAGAATAAGATTTCTTAGTCTTTCTTTGCTTTGAGCAAGCTTATCCTTACTCTTATAATGTAGCGCCGTAATTGAGTCTTTATGATAATAGGCCCTAGAGTCTAGGGTTTCACCCTCGATAGGTTCAGTAAGGGTAATTCGGTAAGTGATATCATGGATTACTTCTTCACTTAACTTATCACCATAGCTAATACTCATATGTCTTAAAGCTTCATGAATAAGAAGCCCTATTTTTGAAAAGTCACCGACACTATTCCAAACAGGCGTAGAAATCCAAGCGCCTTTATCTCCAGAATAAAAAACTGCACCTTGAAAAATCTCTCCCTCATAAAAGCTTCTAACTCGATGTGGAGTAAATCTCCAATCAGCTCCCTTTAGGGCGGACTTAATCCCATGAGTAATCAAAGGACTACTCTCTTGCCACTTCTCGATTCTCTCTTTTAAAAGTGGATATATTTCCATTTCTTTAATACGGTCAAAAGTGAATTTCTCATAACCAAGAACACTGGCATGTTTTTTCAAGACAACTGATGAACCTTGAGAATAATTAAATTCATCAACAAAGTTTTGATCATAAACAGCAAAGTCTAATAAGATAGGTGCACCGACTCCTGTTTTAACAATCGTTCCTCCACCAGAACTCTCAAAACCACCCTCATCAGAATCTTCCTGAATACTCTTTTTTAAAAATGAATTTAAATCTAGTTGCTGAGGCCTTTCCTTATGAAGATTAAACTTCTTAATATCAAGAAGTGTCTTATACTTTGATAAATCCACTTGAACTTTATGCTTAATATCCAAACTTTCTACACCAAAGGCCTGGTGATTCAAGCATAAGCATAGTCCAATTAGTGAAATAAGTTTTTGTGTCTTCATGGTTTCAATATAGACCAAAAGCAATTTAGCAAAGGGCAAAGTGTTTAATTTATAGGCCCTGTATTTAATAAATACACAACGATGCCAAAGCTAACTAAAAATATGCTAAAGTATTAACTAATACTACGAAGAAGAGAACACAAGCCAATAATAACGAGAACTTATGGATATTTTCAGTTATCAAAATTACAAAGATTTCACTATTGATGCTCTTGAAGAGCTTGGAAAACGGGTGCGCGGAACAAGGTCGAGACTTGCTGAAAAGCTGACCTGCCAAACGGCCTATATCTCACAAGTCCTAAACAAAGATGCTCACTTTAGTCTTGAGCAGGCATTGCTCACAGCAGATTTTCTGTCTCTATCAAATAAGCAGACGGAGTTCTATTTAACGCTAGTTAATTATCAGCGCGCTGGAAATAAGAGATTAAGTGACTATTACAAGGTCAAGATAGATGAGCTTGTCAAAGACTCAAAAGATCTCAGTAAACGCCTAACTGATAAGAAAGAGCTAACAAAAGAGCAGCAATACGAATACTACTCAAGCTGGCATTATCTTGCGATCCACGCATACCTCTCAATCACAAAGCAGTATGACAGAGAAGTGATCGCTGCAACTTTTTCAATTTCCACAGAGACTGTGGCAAAGGTTATTGACTTCCTTTTGGATGCGGGGCTCATTACTAATGACGGTGATAAAATAAAGCTTACATCAAAAAGTTTTCACCTTGGAAAGAACTCTCCAATGATTGCAAGACACCACTCAAATTGGCGTCTGC
Source organism: Halobacteriovorax sp. RT-2-3 (assembly GCF_047085075.1). Lineage (NCBI taxonomy): Bacteria > Pseudomonadati > Bdellovibrionota > Bacteriovoracia > Bacteriovoracales > Halobacteriovoraceae > Halobacteriovorax > Halobacteriovorax sp. RT-2-3. The sequence continues at coordinate 448,049 of NZ_JBKIYF010000002.1, forward strand.
GTGCGATGGAAAGTATGGACCGAGCAACTGAAGATGAGCTTCACTATTCCTCTGTTATCACTCTTTCTAAGGAAGATCTGCCAAAGGTAAATGGTATCATGGTAAAGGCCATTGAAGAGATACGTGAGGTAGTAAAGAAGACAACCCAAGAGGATGTCTTCTGTTACACGATGGATCTCTTTAAAGTTTAGTTAAGGTCTAGCCGCTAGCATAACTTCATGAAGTAGTGCTGAAAAAATCGCTAACTTATTGGCGAATTCATCATCCATTGTTACTTCAAATCTCTCATCAAGTTCGAGGATATTTGAAAGAATAATTTTTGAATCATCTAAATTATTTAAACTCTCTTCAAAGATTAGCTTAATCTGAGAATCGGCCATAAGCTCACTATCTTCACCAATAAACGTCTCAAGTTGAGTAACGATATTAACAAGTCTTGAGTTTTCAACCTCTGTAGAAGCAAAAGTATTTAGTGAAAGAATTAAGCTACTAAGTAAAATCATCATTGTCTTTTTCATTTGTATTCTCCTTTTCTTTTTGTTTTGTTGAAGGAGTTATAGACCAACAGATGACGCACTGATAGATTAAATTAATTAAAAAAGTCAGCCTTTCTTAAGCTCAGCTATGAAAAACCTTTTAAAACAATATAATTACAGTGACTTATGATAGATCATTTTTAAAACCCTAGCTCACATTTCGTTAGCTGTTGATCCCTATAGTAGCCATCAGAGATTAATCTTGCAGCACTCTTACACTCGTATACGGTGTATTCGCCCTCATAAATGTCCTTGCAATTTTCAAGTTGAGTGTACTTGTCCATGCTCTTAGGAATCGATCTAATGAGACTGCTACATTGAGAGAAGTTAGATTGCCCCTTAATCTCTTTAAAACAACTAGCAACCTTATCCATATAGATAATATCAAAAAGCGTTGCATGAGATAGACACTCTTGAAGCGTGTAGCTACCCTTAAATTTATCAAAACATTTTTGCTTGTCAGGATTAGTGCCTGTTTTTGATGCTTCAGAACAGTCTTTGAATGTTTCTACATAAGCAGGAAAAGTGAGCTTACTAAAGGTATAGTCAATATTTTCATCTTCTTTATCACTTACTTTATTAACAAGAGTGAATAGGTAGAGCTCTTCTTTTAGCTTTTTGAGTTTATGTCTTACGTTTTTAAAACTTACTTCTTTAATTTCATCTAAATCTAGATTTCCAGAATCATCTGTTGTTGCATATTGATACAAGTTAATAAAGTTATTATCTAGTGAGACTATTTTTGGTTCACCGGCTTCATCAATTCTTACAATTGCAAACTGAATTTTAAACTGTGTTTTTGGTAAGTACTCTACCCTTCCATTGATTTTTATATTTATGTCACTACCATCAAAATCAATATCTGACTTCACTGATACTTTAGGAGATATAGTTGCTGGAACTTTCGGCTTAATAAGCTTCAATTTTTTCTTTAGCTCGACGGCCATAATTTCAGGGGCCCCATAGAGTTTATTAATATACTCAATGGAAATTGTTCCATACCCATTACTTCCCCAGCTTTTTCCATAGCTATTTTTGAACTTAAAAGTTTTATCTTTTAGGTTATAACCTGTAATGACGATGGAGTGAGCAAAACAATGATTAGAAATATTGCATTCATCTCTTAGCCTCGTATTATATTTGATTTCTCCATTTTTCGAACTAAGCATTATGTCATCGTTAATTACGATATTAACAGATACTGGCCGTTTATTTTTAGCGAGGTATGAAATAATTAGATCAGATCTTTGATTTTCATAATCGTCTATATCAGTGATTTCTAAATTATTACCTAATGAGATAATTCTATTTTTATCGACAACGCTATTATGGTGGTAGCATTCATAACCAGATGATCTAACAGGGGCGTCTTCCGAGCATGGCATGCCTGGGGAGAACCAGCTTTGCTGGTAAGGTAGATCCTGCTCAAAAGTGATCCCATACTTTTTTGCTGCATAAAGATTCCTAATGACACTCGAGCCCTCTTCTAATTCTCCATAACGAGCATAGTTCTTGGTAGCATAAATCATAAATTGTTCTGAGATATTTATCTCAATATTATGTTGTTTGATGATTTCACTTTCTAATAAAGAGGTAGTACTAAAGAATGTACATGCCCCTCGATTTCCTTGATTTTTAACTGAAGACTGAATGCTACTTAAATCCAGTGAAGCCGGAATTACAGACTCACCCGCTATTGCGAAATTGCAAACAGATAACTGCAAGAGCAAAACTTTGAATAAAAATAATGAGTGCTTCATAATTCCAAACTTTTTAAAGAGTTGTATCAGTAATTAGATACAGCAAGACAGAAGCCAGTTTTTGCAAAGAAGTGGGCTTTTGAGGTGTGGATAATCAGTTAGTTATGGGTTGTTGGTTAGGAAAAGTGTTGAAAGAATTGTGAGTGTACAAAAATTGGCCAGCATTAAGCTTTTACGCGGTAGATGCCAGCCTTTCTCTCCATTAGCTTCTCTGCAATGAACTCACGTCTAATGGTACAAAAGTCTTCGTTATACTTTTCAATCCTTTCGTTAACTTCAGCTTCTGTGTAATCACGGCCCTTTTTAAATTCTTGTAAGAGATGCTTTAAAATAACGAGTCGTTTTTTACGTTGTACAGGGATCGACTTAAGCACACCATTTTTAAAAAATGACTTGATGATCTTCTGTTCATATTGAACTTCATTTTCATCTTCGTTTGAAATTGAAACCTCTAAAATTGAACTTAGGATATTCTTATCAAGCATCTTCTTTTGTAGTGAGAAGACTTTGTAGTACTGCTCCTTGCGCGACTTAATAAGTCCTACAGCTTCAAGCTTTTTCAAGTGATGCGTAATCGTTCCAGGAGACAGAGAAAGTCTTTCTGCAAGAACTTCTGCATAGAGATCTTTCTCTGCCAGGCTTCTGATAATACTTAATCTCGCCTCATCACCTAAAACTTTAAATACGTTCGCAAGACTCATCTCTTAACCTTCGCCAAGGGATGCGCGCATTTCTTGCACAGATGGAAGAGATACGATCCACTCAAATGTACTAAGCTTAACCATCGCCTTATCTGCATCTTCATCACGTCCAAATCTGATGTCTTCGCTATAGCTCTGTGACCAATCACGGTACATAAGTTTTGTCGTCTTGATGAAATTAGCAGTCGTAGCATTTCCATAAAGCTCTTCCATAATTTCAAAAACATTCTCTCTAATCTTTCTTTCAACGTTGATATCGATTTTTCCTCTTGAAAGGTTCGATGCCTGCTTTGAAAGTTCTTTCAATTCATCTAAAAAATTCATTTTTACCTCCTGAATCTGTTTTGATACTTGTCAAAATAGACTCAAGAAATAGAAAGGTCAACATTTATTTTAATATTTATCAAATTAGATTTAAAACCAGTATATTAAAACATATGCTATTATACCTAAATGAAACTAACTTTCTTCTCAGACACGCATAATCGCCATAGCGAAGTTCCCTTCGAATCAGGGGATTTCCTCTTTCACACAGGAGACTTCACTCGCCGAGGCTCGCTGGAAGATACGAGAGCATTTGCAGAATTTGTAGCAGGCCTTGATTTTAAACACAAGATTGTCATCGCTGGCAACCACGACTTCTGCTTTGATGATGAAAGAAAGGAAGAGGCCGAAGCAATCTTAAAAGACAACGGCATCATCTACTTAAATGATTCAGGAATTGAAATTGAAGGATTTAAAATCTGGGGCTCACCGATTCAGCCGTGGTTTCATGACTGGGCATTTAACAGACACCGAGGCCCTGAGATTCGAGAACATTGGGACTTAATCCCAAATGATACTGACATCCTCCTCACCCACGGGCCACCTCGCGCCGTGATGGACTTATGTGCAAATGGCGAACGTGTCGGATGCACAGACCTGCTCAAAACTATCCAACGAGTCCAGCCTCGCGTGCATGCCTTTGGCCATATCCACGAAGGTTACGGTACTGATATTTTTGGTGGAATCATATTCGTTAACTCTTGTAGCTTGGATGAGAGTTACAAGTATAAGAATGCACCGATTACGTTGGAGTTAAGCTAACAAGAGATGCTAAAGAATTTCTTTTACGCGTCCAACCTCACCGCTTTCAAGACGAACCTTGATCCCATGCGGATGATAATCTGACTTCGTTAGAATATCTTTTACGATACCTTCAGTAAGGTTTCCTGTTCGCTGATCTTTTTTAAGAACAATGCGTACCTTCTCACCGATTTCAATATGGTCTCTTACGTTGCCTTCCATTTTATTCCTTTTATAGTCTTACCTTAGCTTCCTTAAAAGTGATTTTAACAGGTTGTACACATAAAAACCTTAATTTATTGGAAAAGTTATTAAGTGTTAGCTTTCTAACGGCCTATAAAAATTCTTCAAAATGAATGAAACTAATCATAAAAGTAGGGATAATCAATACAAATATTTGTCATTAAACATTACATAGATGATAGGAGAATATAATGAGAATGTTATTAGTTACACTTCTTGTCCTTGGAAACTTTTTAAGCTTTGCTGGTGAGTTTACTCCAATGTCTACGTATGACGTTTGTGACTCTCAAGATAGCTCTTGGACAAGTCAATCTAGTGACGGTTATGAAAAGTGCATGGAGATCGTAGATGTTGGATTCTTTGATCGAAATGCTGTGGCAGTATGTTATGCCATTTCTGAAAGTTGGAGCTCGCAAATTGGCGAAGCTAATGATTGCCTTTCATTTATAAAGAATAAAGAATTTGAAAATTCAAGACAGCTTGAATCTTGTTACAAGAAGGTCAGCTGGTCATCTAGAGCAGGTAGTGCCTTAAAATGCTTAAAAGAAAGTAAATATATAAACCTGTAAGCTTGAAGGTTCTTAAAAGATTCCTGGATACTTTTCGGGATGCGTCCCAGCATCCTAATTCTCCGACGCAATCTCGCGATTCGTCTTACACCAATCCACCTTCTTCTTCGTGCCGCCGTCATATGCATAGGCAAGGCCATTTTTAAGAAGATAGTATGACAGGGACTGGCCATCGATTTTCACATCGGCCACCACGCGAAAGTACTTACCTCTTTGCACATTCTCTAGATCAATGCGCTTGGCGTGCTTTAAAAGATTCGTCACAATTTTCTTCGCATCTCGTCCCTTACTCTTCTCGCACGCATTCTTCGTTCGAATCTCCGGCGTATCCACCCCACTCACTCGCACATTGATTCGACTTCCAATCAGCGGATGCACATTTGGAATATCAAATGTCACCGTGTCCGCGTCGTAGTTCTTCACATATTTTACGCAGCGAAAGTTCTTGGCGTCATGGGTGCAGTCGGATGTTGCTAGTGTTGTTAGTTGGAAAATTGAGATTAGGAGTGTGAGGGTTATGTGTTTCATACGTGGCGTATCGGATAAATGCGAGTTTTTGTTTAACCAATACGAAGAAATAGTGGAGGAGGGGAATTCCGGTAAGTAGAAGAATATATAAAAGCAATTAGCCTAGGTACTACAAAAAACTACACATTCAATAAGTTTAATTCGCTAAAGTATTCAGTTACATGTGTACGAAAAAGCCACGGCATTTCATTCGTTTCTTTCCAGTACCTAACCAGAGAAGTCACTGTAGAATTTTGTATATGATGACAATCCCTCATTACTCTCAAAAGTTTAAGAGTTGACCACATTTTCACATCAAATTCCATTCCCAACATTGTCATATCTTCATCATCAGTTACGACTGGAATATTTAGAACCTTAGCAACTGCCAAGGCATCACAGTCAACAGGGCCGGGTGGTAACTTATCTTCAATCTGGGAATTTTCCCCGCCTTCATATTCATAGTTTTGTGATGCTTCCCATATATGTTCAAAAATATTATCAATCTCTTTTTTCTGTTTTTTACTTCTAGAAATACGACGATCACGATTTCCTTCGTATTCATTTGATTTTGCCCAATAAAATTTTGATTTCAGTCTTCTACTTTTGTAGTACTCTCCTTCAAAACCATCAATAATATATAAACAGTATTTCTCTTCTCCAAACTCTACATTAAGTAGAGGGTGGATAGTTTGAGCTAATCGAAAATATGAGTTTGAATCAATAGATACTTTACTTTGTGCCATCGGAAATCAACTCTCCCCATAACTCATGAGCATCAGTAATAGATATCTCCAAAATATCTGCAATAAACTTAGGAGTGGTTGAAGTATTACTCGACAAGTATCTTTTGAGCATATCGAAAAAGTTTGAATGAAACACATCTTTGCAGGCTAGAATATAATCTTTTGAATTAGGAACTTTTTCTCCAAACAAAGCTTCGCTTATTGACTTATACTGGCCGTTAAATTTAGTTGTTCCTCTATATATAATTCTTTCTGCCTCTAAATTTAAAGAGTCTAAATTATTAAATCTAGCAAATTTTTCAACCTCTTTATAAATTGTAATCGGTGATATTACATACTTCATAGCAATTTCCTTAATAAGGTCTACTTGCTTCCACTTGTCAGAAACATTGACCAAGTCATTATATGCTTTTTCCGACATCTCTTGACTAAATAAGAGTGCGCCAGCAAAAGCATCTGCAAACTCTTCTCCTTCCTCATACCCCATATAAGGTGCCTTAGAATGGCCTAACTCATGAGCCATCCAAAACAAGAAATCAAATGGTTTGGAATCTAGATTAAGGTACACCCAGTTTGTATTTGATTCAGGCAACAATACATGTGTCCCCTGTTTCTTACTCTTTCCCCATAAGACTGGGACTATCGTTGTATGAAGTTTTTTAAAATGATCTATCATATCCTCATACTTTATTGGATCACTTTCTGTCTTTATTTCGTCCCTAACACTCTTAGCAACCTTTTGCACATATTCATAATCCAACTTCGGTTCAGACAACACAGGTGCCTTACTTAAGGTATCAATTGAAACGTAAGGTACTAGCCTTTTTAAAAGTGAAGCAACATACTGAAAACTATTCAAGTCCCTCTCTGTAATCGAAAAGTTCCCACTTTTTCTAAATGCAACCTGAGGACCTTCCACATTTGACTTTATAACGAGATTCTTAAAATCAATTCCCAAGTACTCACCTAACTTTAATAAATGCTTTGGTCGAGGAAACTTATCAGGTTTTAACCAAGAGGAGACACAGCCTTTTGTAACATCAACATTCTCAGCAATATCAACTTGAGAGATTCCCCTCTCAAGCATGACATCGCTTATTAATGGTAAATTTAAACGTTTTTTCATGACTGTATCCATACACTAAAATGTACACCAAAGTCAACGCTAGTCTTCTTTAGTATACTAAAGTTTACACTTATTCTCTTCGGTGCTCAACCATTAAAGATTAAGCCTTTGATAATTTAAGAAGTTACAATCACTTAGGTCATTTAAAGAGGAAATCATTACGATAGTAATTTCAGCTAACTACACAGTTTAATGTTATACTTAATTCCCTATAAAGCTAGTCAGCAAAACTTCAATTGATCGGTTGAAAATTAGAATCTTGCCTAGAACCTTTTTTAAAGCAATAACTGTGAGCATAGACCGAGCCACTAGAACTAATCAAAATTGGAAAAAAGGACCTCGTTCATTTTCAAGTACTTTAAATATATAATTTAAAATAAGATTCATTTTTCAACAAAGAGCGCCAATATGAATATTTATGATCTGGAAGACAAATTCTTTTTACATGAGGAGTTTCATGGTCACAGCATCTTTAAAAACGTCTTTCCCACTGAGTATGCAGAACTCTATGAGCTTCTAGATAACTTTCAGCTGTTGAAGAGTGAAATAATAACACCGGGCGGTCGAAAGTCTCCCATTGCTCAAAGGTTCGATGACGCTCTTTACGCAATTGGTTGGGAAGAAAAACAATTTAGAATTGAAATGAATATTGACGATCATGAAATAGAAACTCCAACACATCAAATTGATTACTATAAAAATAGAGTTGGCGTAGAGCTAGAATGGAACAACAAAGACCCATTTTTTGATAGAGACTTAAATAACTTCAGACTACTTCATAGCATAAAAGCTCTCTCAGTTGGAGTTATTGTTACAAGAGCTACTGAGCTACAGCAAATTTTTAATGGTCTAGGCAAAGGAAGTTCATACGGTGCTTCTACAACTCATATAAATAAGCTTATGCCTAAAGTTCATGGGGGAGCAGCAGGAACTTGCCCTCTTTTTATTATTGGAATAAAACCATCATGTTATGTTGATGATATGTAGTATAAGAATTAAAACTTAAAACAGTTAACTATACCTGCTACGTCCACGCCCACTTTTCTAATATAGATTTGCATTATTTTAACTATTTCGATCTTCCCATAGTCATCCCCCGAATGTGGACAATACCTTTATTTAGGATCAACGTTGCTCAACTGGCCCAGAACTCTTGAATCGAATTGCTGATTAGTAGCTCTGGTAACTGGTCCTTTTTCTTTATGCATAGTTATCGAATAAAACCAGAGATAGGCAATACACCTAGTTTAAACAATAGGAAAAATTTCCTCAATTCATGTTAGATATCTGTTCATATAGAATTAGATAAAAACACTGGATAGTAAATGACCATTCGCTTAAATGATAAAGTTATCGAAATTTTAAAAGATAATCACCCTGAAAAACTTACGGCACGAGAATTAGCAGAAGTTGTTGCCAAAATATACAATGATGAACTTAAAGGAAAAGTAAACAAAAGCAAAAACATTTCAAATCACCAGGAACTAATTAATCAATTAACCCGAGAGATAGGGTCTCGTACCCCTCTTATAAAAAAGAAAAATGAAAATGTAAAAACAACTGAAGGTCGTCCTAGAAAATACTTCTACAGCGAACTTAGTGAAAATCAAGAACTAGCTGCTCTCGATAAAGAAAAGTCTAAAAAGTCGATCCCTTTAGAGAAAGACCTCTACCCTCTTCTTAGTGAATACCTTCATCTACAACACAATACTAGCTCTAAACGCATTAACGAAAAAAGATCTAAAAATAGTAGAGGTAAAAATGGTAATAAATGGCTACATCCAGACATTGTAGGTTTTGAAGACCTTAGTACGGACTGGTGCGAAGAGATTAGAAAATGTTCAAAATCACACTACGACAAAAATGTAAGCATGTGGTCATTTGAGGTTAAACGATTAATAAATTCTACAAATGTTCGAGAAGCATTTTTTCAAACAGTATCAAACTCTTCCTGGGCAAACAAGTCATACCTTGTTGCAGCAGAAATAAGTGAACCTGCACTTAAAGAACTAGGGATCTTGACATCTGCACACGGGATAGGCTTCATTCTTCTAAATTTAGATAACATTGCAGAGAGCCAGATACTCCTCCCTTGTAGAGAAAAGCAAGACATCGACTGGGACTCATGTAACAAGCTCGCTGTAGAGAATATCGAGTTTAAAAACTATATAAAAGAAATTAGAAAGTTCTATCAAACAGGTGAGTCATCAAAGTCTTTCTGGGACTTTTCATGCTCTTCTCTAGAAGACTCTTAGAGCACGAAAACCTTCTCAAAACCCATTAATTTACTAATTTAGGACACATTGTAACTAAGTACTCTTTGATTTTATTTGATTTGTGACCAGCTCTCCCCATAGTTGAGTGATCATAATCAACCTCTCTAACACTTGATTCCATACCATTCTCTTCAGCCAATTTAAGAATATTAGCCAAACTAATCATGCCTGTATCAGCATAAGACAAAACTAGAGTCTTGCCATTATCAGAAGAAGACTGAATTAATTTATTGAATGCCTCTTCTACATTTAATCTTTGACAAAATGGAGATTGGTGTCGGTCTGTCCTATATCGCCCTTTAAACTTTGGCATCATATAATCATAACGAACCAAGCTTTCAGTAGCATGATAAAATCTTGAATAATGAACAAATGAGTACGGAGGGTCTGCATAAATAACATCATACTTTTTAGATAACTCTCTATCCTCAAGAACTTCTTCGAAATCTAAAGATACTGCTAAGTGCTTTCTTTCGGGTGTAAAGCTATGAAACTCTACAATTTCTCTGAATTTCTTTTCGAAGTAAGACCAAACACTTTTATCTCTATACAGGAAAACATCATTGATAGATTTAACATCTTTTAGGTCCCTAAACATAGCAAAATGCCCAGTACCACTCGAACAGTAACTATGAGCATATATTAGTGCAGACAAAGCCATATTTCTTTCCACGTTGTTATTTCCAAACACCTTGTCTATAGCATATCTCACGGAGTCTATATCCATTGTTTGCTCTGTACTGAAATATGTTTCAGCAAACAAAAACATCGTTTGAAGATATGGGAACTTAGATTTTCGCTCTCTTAAAATATACTCACTATAAAGATAGTTTTGCTCTTCTGTCTTGCCTTTGAATTTATTCAATGGAGAAGGAAATGATTCAACGAACTTTATATATTTTTTTCTCTCTGAATCTTTCCAACCTTTCTTCTCTATTGAAACAAAATCATTAGAAATTGAAAGGGTCTCAGAAAACATTGTACTAAGTTTATTTTTATTCTTTTTAAAACACTTTTTTAACTCTACTAATGAAGACTCAATATCAAAGTCTAGCTCTATACTTGATGCCGTTATAAGACCATCACAAATTACAGAGCTATAGTTTTGAATATCATTTGAAATAATATTATATTTATCTTTTAAATAAAGTCCTACTGATCCAGTACCTGCAAAAAGATCTAATACACCATCACCGGACCTTGCCACCTTACCAATCTCTTCTCTGATATCTGGAAGCAACTCTCTTTTACTTCCCATATATTTCATGATGTGAATATATTTGTCATCTCTACGCAGCGCAGCTCGCCTCTCTGCATTAATTGTAGTGTTTTCTATCATTTGCTCTCCGTAAAAAGATAGTATCCAATATACAATGGTCAGTAAATTTAAAATTAAGTAATGCAATATTCAATATCACTAAATAAAACCTAAGTGTTTGATTTTTTAAAAAGAAATAAAAACATTATTTAAATAATGAGAAACTTAATCTAAAAAAATTAGAAAAATTACATATAAAAATAAAGTGTTTTGAGACGGAGATCGCTAAATAGAATCTTAGTTTCTTAAAGGATTAGCAAATGAACCTTTATTTGTAATAGAGTTTTATAGATTAAATGCAAACTAGCCTGATAAAAACCTAAGTCTCATCAAGCTAGTTTAACTTATATATTTAAAGCCTATGAAAAAGCAGAACAACAAAAAAAGAGCAAGGATTAAGCGAACTTTTCATTTAGCATTTCCCATAACTTAGTAGCAATCAACTTTTGCCTATTTAATATCTCCTCCTCTGACCAAGAATCGGTATATAAATTTAAAAACTCTTCAACCATCTTAAATCCAGACTTTTCATAAACTTTAACCTTATCAGAAACTGAAGAGTTTCCAGCTAACTCATTTAATTCTCGAGATAAAGGCATCAAGTTTCCTAGGATACTAAATTCATTCGGACAGTCAACTTTACCGACGCTTTCAGGATATATATGCTCAATAGAGGAATCTCTTAAGAGAACCTCATTTGTTCCAACTAGATGATTCTCAAGTCTTTCAAAGATATAGGAAATAATTTTTCCATATTTAGTCTGCTTTTTAGAGTACGTTATTTTCAACAGATTCGCCTCGAAATTTTCAAAATCCGGAAGTTTTCGCATTAGCGCTCTCTTGAGCTCTAAGAATATAGGCTTATAATCACTCTTCTTATTCATTTTAAAGACCAAAATTGCATATTTACTATACATTTGATCTAACCCTGAAGGCCTTTTTGAACAAATAGTACTAAACATAAAATGAAAATTTTCTAAAAGAACAAAAGTTTCATTGAGGTCCGTTATTTTAATTTTTCCATTATTAAAAGAAGATAATAATGCCAATAGAAAACAACTAGCTTGCTGAATTTTAAACAAGCGAAGTGCTTTTAGAGAATGAAACACTTCTTTTCCATTACATGCTATCCAATCGTCTAGCTTTGGGCTTATTATCTTAGAATAATTCGCCGCCTCACTTTCTAAAACGGAAAGAAAATCTGCCGAGTTGATCTCTCCTGACTTCATTCTTGACTTAAAAGACTTATAAATCTTACTTTCAGTTCTACACTCAAACCTTGACAACCAAAAATGTCTGAAAAACCGATCTAAAGAAACACTATTTTCTCTTGACTGAAGCTCCCCCCTGATTCTTCCCCAAGAAGTTTTTGCAAAATCATCGGGATGTTCAATTTTTAAATCACGAAATAAATCGTTCTTTATCAAGTCCATTATTGAAAGCCCCATTCCTCTTGCATTAAGAGTTTCATAAACATCATAAGCCTGATCTTCAGTAGGAACAGTTACAAAAATGACATTCAGCTCTAAGAGCTGATCCCTTATAGACTCTACAAGTTCTTTATAGCTATGACTTCCTAATCCCTTCTGCGAGAATGTTTTTTGAATATTTTCAAAACCCAACTCCTTCATATAGAAATCATAAGCATATTTTAAAGCTTTCTCTTCATCACCATCTGGTACTTCTGTTTTTTTATCGATATTTTGGATATTTGTCTGAAAAAATGGCCTTGAGATTTCATTTTCTAATTTAAAAAATGGTTTATTTGCAACAGTTTTTCCCTGAATAAACTCATAAAGCCCTTCCGCCTCATCTTCCCATTCATTCTTCTTAAAAGTCTCTACTAATGCAGACATTAGGATTGTTATTGTGGTCAACCTTTGCTGCCCATCTACAATTTGAAGCTCTTCAGTATTCTCATCTCCAATCAGTACAAGAGAACCAATAAAATAACTCGTAGGGCAAAGTTTCCCATCCTCCACACGGATACTACTAATAAGATCAATCCATAGCTCTGCTAATTGCTCCTTCCCCCAAGAGTACTCTCTTTGAAATCTAGGAATTAAAAATCTTCTTTTCTTTACAGAAAAAATAGTAGATACATTATATGGAAATGCTTTAAATGACATACTTCCCCCCTTCTAAAGCGAAGTACCACATATAAAAATACAATACTCGCATTAACTTCTTCTTTTAAATTAATAATATTTCCTAATCGACAAATACGCATAAATAATTGATTTAAATCAACTACTTAATAAAACAATATGTTTTGCACTCGAAGTGCCTAAAAACACTCACATTTTTATTTTCATGTAACAAAGAAATAACTAAACAAATATATGATAAAATAGCTTAATGAAATTACTGGAAAAACTTGAAAAATACAGACACTACATTATAGGTACAAGTTTTATATTATTTGCTATTACTGCATACATTTTTTCGTTAAGTAATGAAGTTAGACCTGTTCACACATTCATTGTAGTAATAGGATTAGGTAATATTTTTAAAGTGGAGATTATTAGAAAAGTTTCTGTGTTCCTAGTTGTATTTATAATGATCTATATACCATTTTTATATTTCCCTATGTTTCAAATAGGCTACGAAACTTCATTAACCACACTAGAGCAATCAACCTACACAACTCTTACGGAGGCTTTAGCAATAGCTTTCCTTCTCCTCTTAAAAAATAAATATAAAAAACCAGAAAACAGTAAGTCTATTAGAGAGTAAAAAGATATTCTGCCACATTTGAATGGAGTAATTAAGAGAGATGGTCTCCGCCCATATATCGCCGACGTTGCAACGTCGCGGATGCACAACCGTAAAAATGTGACGTAACAAACAGTCGAAAGCCTTTCCCATTCCTCCATTACCGAACCGTCGTGCATAAATGCACTCCTCTCGGCGTAACTTTTTAATCCAAATGTTGGGGAGGTAGCGGCTCGTTAAAACTCCTAAGGAGCTTTAACGCGCGAGCGCTTGGTGGAGGTGGTGGGATTGCCAAGAACGGCCAAACACAGCTGATAATCGGCGATCACAACAGAAAACGTGTGGCAAAACTAGACCACAATCAAATAACTAACCAAAATCACATAAGGATTTTGGCCTACTGTCTCCTTCATTATTCTAGTGTGGAGGGCAATATTCTACTTTGCCACATATCTGCCACACGAAAAACGGCCTATGGCGACGGTCCTAGAAATATGTCACCGATTTGAATTTAATAACTTATAATTTTTTGAAATTTTTCAGAGATTTTTGAATCAAAATTTTGGGAATCTTGCCACACGGTTTGCCACACGCTCATATTCAATCTTCTTTAATTAACTCTCTAAGGTCTGCATGATCAACATTAGCAATAATATCTAATATTAAAATACATCGCGTAGAGAACTCTTTAGTTCCATAATCTAGGTCTTCCCCATGTAATATATTGTTTCGATTTGGGTAGGCTCTTTCTTCTCCTTCAGGAACTTTTCCAACAATATCATTCGCGATGTAATGCAAGAAACCGTGTTCAGAGAATGACTTTGATAATCCATTGGTACTTTCCCATCTATCGAGATAATTGTTTATTTTCAATTTCTTTTGTAAGTTTCTAATATTTAAATCATCAGAAAAAATATCCGCAAAATAACGTTCAATATGTATTAAAAATATTGGTGTAGACAACAAGAACTTCTCACCCAGATGTGCATCAAGAGCTTGTTCTAGTGCATTTATACGCTGATTTAAAAAGTCTGATGATCTCCATTTCTCTACCATCTCATTGATAATATCGACATTAGAAAGCTCATCAATAAAAAAACCTAACGCAGTCTCATATTCCTGACCGTATTCAATAACTTGAGAATTGAAAACTTTCTGAAATAGATCACTAGATGCAACTATCTGCTCATCATTAATTTTAGTATAAAGCTTTGCGGCAGACTCAAGTGTTTCACCTATTTTCAATAAATCACTAGGATCAAACTTTAGCTTCTCAAGCTTCTTTCTTGTTTTAACGGCTCTAGGATCATTTTCATCAATTTCATTTACTAATAAGAATGATTCGAAAATTTTGCCAAGCAAGGTCAAGAAACACTCTGTTACTTGTTTTCCGACATCTTCAGGGCTTGAGGAGATTTTGATTATACTTCCATCAATAATAAAAGAATCTTTCAAACCTGAAGAAAGAGTACTCTCAACTTCATCTATTAACTTATCTAGTTTTTTCTCTGTATTTTTTTTCATTAAACTTCTAATCCTTTAAAAACTATAAATACTAAATAACGAGTTAACGTTTTGGACCGTTGTCTCTATAATCAATAAGAGCATCAATTATTACATGATTCGATATTTTAGAGAATTTTTCTATCTCGGAGATTCTTGAGAATATATTTTCAAGTTTAGAAAAACATGTTTCCATTGTTTCTTTGGAAAAATAATAGATTACTTCGGTACTAATTGATGAGCTTGAGTATGACTTACTTATTACTTTACTCAATAATAGTATCAACTGTTCTGTCTCAATAGTGTTCATGCGAACCCAATTTCTTACATCATCCCTATTCACCAACTCTGCCCAAAAGAAAAGGGTCATATCTAAACTTTCAATTTCAAATAAATTAATATCCCCTCTTAAAATTGAGTCTCCTTTTGCTTTAGCAATAGCTAACAATTCATCCCGACTATCTTCACTGAAAATATAGCCTACGTCTTTCTTAAATCTATCCCTATAGATTGTTTCTTTATATAAAGTTTTAAATGCAAGGGCAATTCCATGTGAATCGTTCAAGGACTCCACAATATCATGAGGAGAGATAACTTTATTATTTATAATAATAAAGTTATACAATATACGCTCAGCATGAGTAAAAGGTGAAATAGTAAACATTCCAGTTCTTCCACTATCTAACTTATCTGCAATATCAATTATAGCAGGAATAAATTCTCGGCAATTTTTAGGATCTATTCGCGTTACAAAACTTTCAAACTTAGTAAAAAAGTCATCCAACGTTCCGTTATCGTGAAAGCTCATCAGGTACAAGTATAGTTCTTTTCTATTATGAGATAAGCTTAAAATGTAGTCATAATCATTTTTTGAAAGTTCTCCATTTGGTAAATACTGAAGGAAGTAACGATCAAAAACATCAGCATTACATATTCTTTGCTGAGCAAAAGAATTTGGAAAGGTTTGATTATTATTTTTCCCGTAGAAGTGCATCGTATTTGGAAAGACTTCATCTAAAAAACTCTCTAGCTGATCACGTGTAGCTTTTTTACTTAATGCAAAAAAACCTTCTAAGATGATCTTGCCATTTTCTTCCTCATGATTAAATAAGTTCCCTTGAAATGATGTGAATATTTTTTTATTCTTATAGATATACTCATATAATTTATGATCAAATTGTCTTAATATCTCTAAAGAAACGAGATCAACAAAGTTCATATTATTTTTTGCACTTTCTAAATGAAACTTTAGGATAGATATGAATCTATTCACATCACGAAGGTTTTTGAAATAAACATCTAAACCATCAATGAATACATTCCCCCACCTGTTTGAGTCGTATTCGCTACTATGAACTGTTATAAGTTTATTAAGCTCAAGGTTTAATACATTATGTATCTTAGACTCGGGAGGCTTGGGAAGATCGAAACCAACTTGAATTATCTTTTTCAAATATTCATCACCACTATATATAGCTCCTTCATCGAGACAATTCTCCACTATATCTTTTTGAAATAATGTTACATAAACCATTTTAGGAAAGTCTGCATTTGCTTTTAGAAGTCTAAATAATGATCTAATTTCTTGAGGAGATAATCGGTCGATATCATCTATAAATACGATTATACTTGTATCAGCGTCGAGTAGTTTTTTAGATATATTCGCTTTTAAAATTTCTAAACTTATACTATCTTTTTTATCACGAAAGAAACTCGCTACAAATTCGAAAAAGGAAGATAGTGACTCGGTAAATTGCGACAAAGCTAAAAGTGTAAATGAAAAGATTATTGCAAACTTTTGTATATTTGCAGGTAAAGAATATCCAACTAACATTGAACCTATACCACAAAGAACCATTGTTTTTTTAAAACCATTATTTACTTTTTTTAGCTGTATAGAACTTGAGTAGAAGTATTCCTGATAATTTAATATAAGGTCTGCAATTTTTTTTAATTTTTTATCACTATCACTTCTAAGTGAAAGAGACAGTTCCTTATAAAAGCAATTGTTCAAACTTTTTTGCTCACTCCATTCCCATGGCGCGAAATTAATAACCTTAATTTTCTTATCATTACTTTCTTTTAGTGATTTTAATATCAAGTTTTTCACAGAAGACTTTCCATCTCCCCACTTTCCGTAAATTCCAACAATTAAACTTTCTTTTTCACGCCAGTTTTTTAAAGAACTTGCAATACTAGATGCAAATTCAGACCTTTGTAATTTATCATCTTCTTCATTATCTATTGGCTTAACAGTTGACCAAATATGTTCCCTTTCTTCCAATTTACAAGCCCTCTCAAATCATTAATATAAATCTAATTACAAACTTATCGGTTTTTTCTAAATAAAATAAATAATGATTACAACATCTTACAGAGAATCAATGACTTACAAACTACGCCTTTTTGTTATTTATCGAATACAGTGATAACTAAAAAAAATGAATACAAACAAAATATTTCAAGACTTCATCAATAAAAAAGGGAATCTATATATTCCACCAAACTCTATTAGAAACTTATTCAGTGACGGCTTTACTCAAGAAGAAATAGACACACTTATTAATTCTCAAGAACTATACGACTATCTTCAAACATTTCTCCCAAATCTTAAAAAAATAAAGGAATATGAAGAAAAAATAGAAAAGCTAATCGGCAAAGAGAAAAAGTTCTCAGAGAACGTTCAAAGATATTTTAGATCATCAATATTCTTACTATACAGCAACAAGTTGTATTCAAATCAAAAGTTTCGTAGACCAATGATGAAAAATCCTTCGACTAGAGAAATGAAAGAGTACCTATCGCAGGATGCAGTAGAACGAATGAGAGCCGTAAATATAGAAGAAGCTATAATTGAGCAACTAATTTTAGGTACACCTACTTATTATAACTATGACAGAATTAAAGATGGTGTACAACATTCACACTTCTATATAATCAACTACAAACATAAGCATATTTTTGAATACAGATTCTATCTTTTTCTCAAAGACAGATTTAAAGAGCAATATAGAAACTATTGGGCGACTTATATTGATTATATGGCCATTACACATGAATACTTCTTTGACCAATTATTCCAAAAAAAGCTTGAATGGAGCTACGATAATAAAGCAAATTTAGAAAATAAGCTTAATCACTACAAAAAAACCTGCATCAAGCAACTTACTGAAATTATTAAGAAAAGGGCCACAGGAATCGTGTAAAAAAATTCTTACACGTTTCTCCCGTTATAGAACAATAAATTAACTCCTACCTTAGATATCAATCCAACAATGATGTTGGCCACGATAGAAAAGGAGGACTTAATGTCAAATTCTACAGAGAAAGAGCTATTAACAATTGAGGAAGCATCTCACTTCCTATCAGTCAAAGTCTCACGACTTCGCACGGCGGTATTTCGCAAAGAAATACCATTCGTAAAATTTGGGCGTCTTGTACGTTTTAAGAAAAACGAACTTCTCAAATGGATTGATTCAATCACAGTAAAAGTTGAAGATCAGGATTCATCATGGCTCTGGTAAGAAACTTCACACAAATCCCAAATGAAATTTTTCAGAGTCAGAATCTAAGCGCTAAGGCCATGGGTCTTTATGCTTATCTTAAGTTTCGTTCTTACTCAGGCAATGCGAGAAGGTCATTTCCGAGTCAGAAAAAGATCATGAAAGACTTAAAGATTGGTACGCATAGAACACTAAGAAATCTTATTCAAGAACTTGTGGTTAATGGTTTTCTAGAATGGAAGAAAGGCTCAATTTATACAGGAAATAGCGACTATAAGCTCTTAGTACCTAACATTCCGAACATAGATAGTGGCTAAAATGACTACTATATAGTGTTCAAAATGATGCCTATATAAATATAAGATAATAAATATAGTGCTCATTTTGAACATTCCTAAAAAACTAAAACTTAAAGTTTAATAATTATTTAAAAAGGAATTTAAAAAATGAAAAGATTAAAAAAGATATCTGTTTCAGATATAAGATTTTCGCTAGACGAAGAGATATTAAAACCAAAAAAACAAATAAAGAGACATAGTCTCGATCAAATTAAAATAAAAGAATTAAAAGAAGACTTTAAAACGAAGTACAATTTCTTAAAAGCTCACAAAGGTTTTCAAAGAGGACACACTCATGTCTTCTTAGGAAGAACAAACAAGGGCAAATCAGCTCTCGTACAGTCTCTAGCTTGCGAGAATATCGTCAATGGTTACAAAACCCTACTCTTTCTTTCAGAAGGCGAGAAAGGCGATGTTAAACGTCGATTCGATACAATGTTATCTCTTAAGTATAAATCTATTGAAGAACGTAACCACATCATGCGAAGGCTTATTCTTATAGATGAATCTGACTTAGATCAAGCGACTATTTATGACCCACAATCATGGGTAGCTTCGCTATTTAAGTTTGTGAAGGAGTATGAGATTGACTTAGCTTATATTGATAATTTCTCAACTTGCTCTTTTGGTGATTCTTCCCCCGAAATTCAAGCGAATTTCATGAAAACACTTTGTGCTACAACACAAAGATATCAAATTGCACTTATAGGTGTTGTCCATCAGGCTAAGTCAGTAGCACCTGATAAAGAACTTACTATTGAAGATATTCGTGCGAATTCAGCTTTTATGAACTCCCCTTCATTCGTGTATGCCTTGAATAACTTTTGTAATTACGAAGATCAATCTAAGCGAATCTTATCAATTCTTAAATCACGTCTTGATGGCGATATTATCGGTAACTACTATGATCTGAGCTACAAAAAGTACAAAAATGAGGGTTTTTATGTAAAAGATCAGCAAATAGATAACAAAATCGCTAAAGAGCTGTTTTTTCGCAACAAATCGCAACGTTTTTCTACAAAAAGCTTCCAAAAGAGTTGGTAAAAAGTATGAAAGGCCTTTTCTTATTTTCTATATTTGGTATAAGTCTAGTGCTCTTTCACATACGAATAATCAGGACGACAGTAGGCCACAAATCCTTTTTTCAAAAAAGGAGCAAAAATGGCTAAATTAGACGAGGACAAAAAAGGTACTAAAACGAGCAAAAAGTGTTCGAAAACGAGCGAAAACGCTCAAAAACAAAAAAAGTACCGAGTTGATATTCGTATGCCTCACGGCAAACGTATATCAAAAGTTTTTTACCGAAAGTACGATGCTGATCAATTCCGAGCAAAGATGCTCGTTGAAAGGCAACGTATTATCGACACAGGCGTAAACATAGACGGCGAAATCACGTTTAAAAAGTTTGCAGAAATGTGGCTAAGAGAACACGTCATAGGACGAAAAGCAGAGAAAACGATTCGTGGATATAAATCGAATTTTAAAATGTATATCCTTCCTGTTCTTGGTGAAGTGAAGTTAAAACACATCAACTACCACCATGCCAAAAAACTTGAGAGCTACGTTCTCAAGCAAGGCAAAAAGAATCGAACAGTTAATAAAGTGATGATGGTTTTAAAGACTGTTATCAACGAAGCGGTTAAACTTGATTACTTAGTTAGAAGCCCTATTCGTGGCTTTAAGGAATTAAAGGAAGACCCTTCACAACTTGAATACTGGTCTAAGGAAGAAATAAAGCAATTCATCGACAAGAATCAAAATAATCCTTTGCTCGACTTTTATCAGATGACTCTTAACACAGGACTAAGACTTGGCGAGATTTGTGGCCTATGTTGGGATAGAGTTGACTTCAATGGTGGCTTCATTAGCATCAATCGCTCTCTAACAAGGGAGGGTCTTAGAAACACGACAAAGACCCATAAAGGCCGATACATTCCAATGAATGATAAGGTCAGGGCCATACTCGAAAATCGTCTTAAAACACGAAATTCAGAGTTCGTTTTTTCTACACCTAATGGCGAACCTCTACCCTACAGCCATATTAACCAAAGACACTTCAAAAAAGCACAACGAATTGCGGGCCTTTCAAAAATAATTCGCTTTCACGATCTAAGGCATACATTTGCAAGTCACTTTATGATGAATGGAGGAAACCTCTATACATTGCAGAAATTATTAGGGCACTCCGACATCAAGACAACAATGATCTATGCTCACTTAGACAAAGATTTTATGATTGAAGCCGCTAACGTTGTTTCATTTTGATATTTTGAGTAAATAATTTCATCTTACTTCCGACAAGCGAAGTGAGATGAAATTTATCAAGGTACTTTATAATGTTAAAGAAACAAACAAATGACTTTATTGAGAGTATTTCTGTAATCAGAGATTTTCACTCGACATTCTCTAACCACTTAAAAGAAAAAGAGAACAAAGAGAATCCAATAAAGGGCGAAGCTTTTTTTCAAGAGCTAATTACTTACATTAGAGAAAATCAAGAAAGTGTAGAACTTAAAAAGTCGAAAGATAAAAAAACGACGGAAGTAGTTTTTAAAAAATCACCAAGCAAGAAACTACGAAATATGATGAAAGAGTTTAAAAATAATGATGCAAAGAAGAAGCTTATATTTAAAAGCTCATTAATCAACCTAATTTCGACTGCTGAGTGGTTTTTTTCAAATACTTTACATGTATACTATAACGAGCATTCCGATGCACTTAGCGATACTCATAAGTATTTTGCTCTAAAAGACCTAAAAGAAATTGAAAGTATAGATGATGCAAGAACTTACATTATTTCAAAAAATATTGAATCTCTCTTACATGGAAGCTATTCTGACTGGTTGGAATTCATTAAGAAGAATATAAAACTTAAAACTCAAGATATTGAGCACTTACACAATGAAGTAAATATCATATTCAAAATTAGAAATTTATATGTACACAATAATGGAGTTGTTAATAATATTTTCAGACATGGACTTAGCGAAGAAAATAAGAAAAAATATAAAATCAATAAACAACTAACTCTTGAGTTTGATGATATATGTAAATACATAGACCTTATCGAAACAACATTCCTCTTTCTTTCATCAAAAATATGGCAAAAACTAGAAAAGGAAAGTCAGACAAGAATAGACACATATCTAACTTATGCATTTGACCATATGAAAAATGAAAAATGGGATTGTGCAGAGAAGATCTACAAAATAATTCTATCTGATAAAGGTATTAAAGATAAAGATAAAACAATTTCACAAATCAATAATTGGTTATCAATTAAAAGACAACACGGTATTGAGAAAATTGTCGACGAGGTTAAAAATGTTGATTATTCAGCAAAACACGAAATTTTCAGACTTGGAAAACTTCTACTTCTCGAGCAAGAATATGCCGAATGTTCAAAGATTATTTACGATTTAATAAAGTCAGAACATCTGAATTTAAATGACCTAATTGAATGGCCAATATTTAAGGAGTTCAATGGTTCAAACGATTTTATCTTATTACTTGAAAAGCTGACGACAAATAAGTTGATAACAAAGGAACAAGAAAAGAATACTATTTTTCAACTTGGTGCAAAGAAAGAAAAAGAAACAAAGAAGAAAGTTTCTAAAAAATCAGCAAAGAAGAAAGTGACTAAGAAAACAGCAAAAAAGAAAGTTTCTAAGAAAACAGCAAAAAAGAAAGTTTCTAAGAAAACAGCAAAAAAGAAAGTTTCTAAGAAAACAACAAAAAAGAAAGTTTCTAAGAAAACAACAAAAAAGAAAGTTTCTAAGAAAACAGCAAAGAAGAAAGCGACTAAAAAAACAGCAAAAAAGAAATAAAAAAACCTGCCACACCGTTGCCACACGACAAGGCAACCACCACGAAAAGCTGAATAATATTAAATAGTTAGAAGATCGTGGTGGAGGTGGTGGGAATCGAACCCACGTCCGAAATAGCGTCTTGATAGCGGCCTACGTGTGTAGTCTTCGGTTATCGTCAGAAGACAAGACTGTCCGTGATACGTGACCTCGGCAAACCCCGGTGAGTGATTTACGAGGAGGCCCGGCAGCCTCGAAGCCTAGTTAACCAGCAGACTTAACTGGATTGCTACATTCTGTTTCTTGGCAGTAGCGCCTCACAAGACTAATCCTAATTAATTAGGCAGCCATTGGCATTGCATAATCGTCTGCAATTAACGGTGGACTCCTTTTTACCAGGACCGTGGAGACCAACCTGGACACGCCCGGATACCTGTCAACCATCCCGTCGAAACCAGGGCACCCCCATTAGATTTTGACTTGCGGATATTTGGAACAAATATACGTAAGCGGCAGTATAGCACAGCATTTCAAAAGTGGAAAGAAATCCATCGACAATCAACGCTGTGCACACATCTTTATTTTTCATCTACATTTTCTAGATTAACTAAAGAAGCACCAAAGTAGATCAGGTTCTTAATTAGAACTAGGGAACATACTAATAAAATCGCAGCAAGTAGCGGTTGAATAATTCCATGAATATAACCGAGCTCTAAATCGACATTCTTATACAGGTATAGATTGAGTAGTAAAATATAACCAAGTATTTCCACATTGTGAGAATTTAAAACCACCTTTTTAAATAGAGGGCCAAGTTCATTACAATTTTCTATATCATTTCTAACTGTAGGCTTCATAATTCTTACAGTGTTATAAATTATTCCTAGAATAATGAGTTCTATTGCAAAAACAGAAAACAGAGAAAGCAAAGCCTCAAGTAAAATAAATATCCATATGAGAGTTGAATTGTCATGGGTTGAATACTCACTATAACTTTTTATCACAGAATATGCTGCTGCAATAAGTGGAGTGAAAACCATTAAGCTGTTCATTGTTTTTTTTCTCATAATTTATTCCAAGTTTCCAAGCTGTGGCCTACGAGAGTTTCTGTGTTGCATCCCCTTCATCGTATTACTCCTTAGTTGTCTTTGATCTACAATTAAATAAATCCACAAGTAACTGGGAAACAAAGAGATAAAGAAACCCACTAAAAAGTGAAGCACTTACCGCCAAGGCCATTCCCAATTCAAAATTTGTACCCTTCAGAGCAAGACAATAAAAAGTTATACCTGCAACAGTAATCACACCAACAATATGTGAAACGCCAGCATAATATTCTAGTAAATCCAATAGTGAACGAACTTGATTAAATTGGGTTATTTTTCCAACACTAACCCCACTCTCATGTCCTAATATTGAATTGTAAATGAGGCCAAATATTGAAACGATAATCATAAATGCAATGAGAAAGAATAAGATTGAAATGCTTATGCTAAACTTCCCCTGTAAATAATTAATTGAATAAAAGTAGCCTAGTACTGGTGAGAGTAAAAGGCATGGCCATAAATATAAGCTTGTTTTATTTGAAAATTTCATTCTCTGCTTCCTAGTCTCTAAATTGAGGTCTTCCAAAATTTACTTGTAAGTCATTAAAATAATCATCAAATTCTTCATAGAGTCTCCCTCGTAAATATTGAA
Source organism: Halobacteriovorax sp. RT-2-3 (assembly GCF_047085075.1). Lineage (NCBI taxonomy): Bacteria > Pseudomonadati > Bdellovibrionota > Bacteriovoracia > Bacteriovoracales > Halobacteriovoraceae > Halobacteriovorax > Halobacteriovorax sp. RT-2-3. The sequence continues at coordinate 472,459 of NZ_JBKIYF010000002.1, forward strand.
TTTAACGAAAGCTACTCCAGTCTCACCTCAAAAACGAAATATTTCCAAAATGAAATAAGAAATTTTAAAAGAGAAAAGACTCTAGTGATTAAGCACCGCCAAAATCACTTCAAGCGCCTCAACCTGATCGGCGAGCCCCATCGTCTCAAAGCTTGGAAGATGAACGAAGCCTGCCTTGGCGCGCATCTTCTTTTCTTCGATAATGTGGCGAATGCCATAGAAGACGTGATTACACACGAAGCGTCCGCAGTCGCGAGAGATGGCCACGGGAATTTGGGCCGCAAGAAGGGCGTCTTCAATCTCCCCTATGGGAAGAGTGGAATCATAAGTTGCAGCTGCTCCCTCAAAGATCACTTCGTTTACCGGGCAATTGCCTTCGTTGTCTGCGATGCTTGCATCGTTAAGGTTGTGGGCCAGAACTTCGAGATTTATTTCGCGGGCCTTTTCGTTAAGGCCAAAGCAGATGATATAGTCGGGATTTAAAAAGAAGGCTTCCTTCTTTAAGATGGCCAAGCTCTTTTCAAAAACTGTTGGAAGAATTAATTTGTGAACCTCAAGGTGGGAGAAGTTGGCCGTGGTCGCCTCCACCACTTCCCCGCTTGGATTAATGAGATTATTTCCAAAGGCATCAAAGCCTGTGATTAAAACTTTCTTTGCTCTCATATCATAAATCTCAGTATGCCACGTATTCTAACTTAAATCCCCACGCCTCTTCGTCAATATTTGTGCGTGGATAGATTGAGTTATTCTTTTCACTATACGAAGTCTCACAACGTCCCTCACTCACCTCATCCATCGTCAGGAAGTTTGTGCGAATGACACTTCCATCCTTTGTCGATATAGCAAGTTCAGCTGCGCCGTAATGAAAGGCTATTTCAGAATCTTTATAATTAATCTCAAGAAGGTTTTGCGTCACATACTTTTTGCCAAGTACCTTCACATCGGTGCGATAAATCATGTACTGATCCATCACAAAGAAATTATCACCTGATAAGATCATCTTACGAAATGAATCTTCCTCAGTTGTATAAGCGCCACTGCACTTATAAAGCGTGTTGATTTCAAATTTCCCACCAAGGTTTTTTAGCACCACTTTGCCTTCTCGATTTCGAGTCATGGTATGCCCAAGATAGAGATAGGCCATACAATCACCATCAGTAGAGATTGCTCCGGTATAACTTGTCGTTAGACCTCCAGGGTGGCGTGACTTTAGAAGATCAGCAGATAGACTGCAATTATAAACCTCATCCTTCATTTGATAGTCTTGATAGCACACATCCACTTGATGCTTTAGGGCCTTTAGGTAGTTAAGCTTCTGGCCAACACTTGTGCGAAACTTGGCCTGGCCTTCGGCGTCTTCGGGATAAAATGTCTTTTGAAGCTCGGCCTTAAGATCACTTTTGTAAGTGTCTGCGATGGCCTCAAGATTTGAGCAGTTATTTGCGTAAGAGCTAAGACTTAAAATTGCGATTAGGATTAGTTTTTTCATAGGAATATCCTCCCAAATTCTGGCCCCATCGCCTAATAAAAACTTATGACATCTAATGACATATCAAGTACTTACCCTATAAATATATTCGAACAGATTCCGATAAGAAGTCTGTGAAGAAATATGTAATTTCAATACTTTTACTCCTCTTAATGCTACTTAATGCCACGGCCTCTGCATTAGATGCTGCCCTATTAAGTAGTGCCCAAGAAATTATAAAAAAGCACGGTATTGAAGATGGCCTAACGAGCGAAGAAAAGTTTAATGCCTATATCGTCTTAGCATTTGAGCTTGAAACCTACGGCCACTTAGACAAGGCCATAAGCTTCTATGAAAAGGCCCAAAAACTTAAACCTAAAAAAGTTGACCCATTAGAGTTAGAAACATCCTACCTCTTTGCGCTTTATAAATTCGATCAGGCCAAGGCCAAGAGCTATTTTCAGTCATATCAAAAAGCGATTGCTTCCTCTAAAGATTCCGATAAAGACGAGATCCTGCGTTTTTGGAAGAATGTCTTTTCTAATTCAAAACAAATTCAAAGCGGATTCTATGGCCAATTCTTTAAAGATAAGAATGTCAAAGAACTCATGGCCAAGAAGAAATACTCAAAGGCCCTAGCTCTTAGAAATCCTTCAGGACTAGAACATGCAAATATAAATGCCAAGCTTGAATACGACACTCTTTCACGTCTAAAGGGTAAAAAGCATGGCTTCTACTGTGAGCAAATGCTTAAAGAGTTTCCAAATTCCTACGCGGTCTCGATGGAGATCTGTCGCTATTTAAAATCAGGAAAGCTAAAGCATAAGGGATTAAATGAGTTAATTGAAAGAGCAAAGAAAGAAGCTCCTGCTCTGGTGCATATAGCCTCTGCTCTTAAGGATATTAAGTAATGAAGTTACTGGTATCCATTTTATTTCTCATTTCTTTACTAGCTCTCGGCTCGTGTAACCAAGCAGGACTAGGAGCTGTTACGGCGGTAAAAAATCTTATCACAACTCCTTATCGTGGAGCGAAGTCGGCCATTAGTAATTATCAATACAATCAAATTAAAACCGCAGAGGAAACCAAAGTACTTTCAATTCAGCAACATGCACAGCTTCTATCATCTGAACAAGTAAACTGTCAGCGCCCGACAAGTGAAACAGCTTTTGAAGACTTTGGAAATATCCTTAAAGAAGTTCGCCAGCAGGTTTGTTCGTGTAAGAGTTGGGGAAGCTGCACAAGTGAGACCTGCTCATGTGAAACCCTATGTCCAAATAACTTTGATATTTTCAAAAGACGCGATCCCATAATTGAAAATAGCAAAATAAATAATTCAATGGCCTTTAGAAATTACGATTCCATCACATTATCAGATATTGAAGGGACTCAGGGGTATTGCTGGGGACATGCTTCTCTAACATCAAAGTTTAATCGCCTTGCCTTCTTTGATGGCAGTAAGAAAGAAGCTCGCGCTAACTTGGATGCTGCTCCAGATTCAAAAGAGCGCAAAGAATCCCTTGAATACTACAAGAAGATTATTGATGATATTGCCGATAATAAAGTTCGAAAAATCCCTGGTTTTAATAACCTTTTTGAGCTCTCATATCACCCAGATCTTCAATCATATCTTGCGACGAAAATGTCAAAAGAGTGGGCCAACAAGGCCATGACTTTTCAAGGCCTAAAGACAACTTTGTCAACGTCACCAATGAAGCGTGAAGATTCTCAAAAGCTACTTGAGGATATAAAGAAGAAAATTGACAATAACCAACAGCCACAACTTGTCTTCACAAGAAAAGAAAGCGCTGGTTTTACTCATACAACCCTAATTTCTGATTATCGAATCGTCGATGGAAATATCGAACTTTGCGTACGAGACAACGACAACGAACCTTTTTTAAATCACATGTGTCACAATAGAATTAAAATCAATGAGAATGGCGGCCTTTACTACAACTTTCCAAATTGGGGAGAGCTTGGAGGAGCGACAATCGCTCACAATGATAATGCTGATGCTGCTGTTCAATTTCATGAGTTAAGAAGTCATTGTGCTAGTGAAAAAGATTGTCCACTAAATGAATAAAAAAAGACCCCTTGGACGAGGGGTCTAATTTTAATTATAAATTTCTTTGATTCTTATTTTGCTTTTACATCGATTACTTTACTTTGTAGTAATTCGCCTTTGTAAGAAACATCGACTTTAAACTTAAGTTTGTCGTCTTTTGTCTTTTTCTTAAACTTGTAAGTTAGGGCACCAGTTGCTGTTACACCGCGACCAGGAGCTGCAACCTTAGTTGATCCTTTCTTAAGTTCAACAAACTTATCCCCTTCTAGTACACTGATTGCAACATCGTAGCTTCCAGGAACAAAGTCACGTAGACCTGTTAGCTTAACTTTTACATCGTGGCTTCTAAACTTACAGTTAAATAGACCTAGCGCACACTTGCGATCCTTAACCTTATCTTCAAAATCAAGGGCAACTTGAACCTCTGGGTTAACGACAACATTTGCATTGAATGTTGCAATCTCAGTGTAGCTTCCACTTAGCTCATCACCTGGGTAAGTTAACTCGATCTTCATTTCGATATCTGAACCTGGACGAGCGTTATTTGCAACTTTCGCTTGGATAACATCTGTTAGCTCAATTTGTGCTTGTGCTGGTAGAACTCTTAAGTTTGTACGAGAGTTTACGATTTCAACATTTGAAGTTGCTGCAACTACTTTTGCACTAATCGCACCGCGGTTTGAAGCAAGTTTTCCAAAGTTTACAAGCCCAAGACCTACAGAGAATTTTCCATCTTGAGTTAGACCTTTTGCATCTTCAGTTTTTACACTTGTTTGTGCTGCTTGGTTAAGGCGAACAACAGCGTTACTAGCAAATAGCTTCTTTGCTTGGGCCTTACCAAGAGCAAGCATTTCTTCTTTTGCTGCTTGGATATTTTCATCAAATCCAGCTTCCTCACCATCTGCAACACCATTTTTGAAGGCAACACCTTCTCCTTCTAAGCGAGCTTCAGCAAAGGCAGTCTTGTAAGCTTTGTCGAAACCTTTTTGCGTTTCTGCTTCAAAGTTACCAGCGGCAGCTTCATCACGAGAACTCTCAAAGAAGTCCACGTAGCCTGCGAAGTAAGTATCTTTGTGACTAACACTAAATTCAGCTTTATAAGCGGCATCGTAAGAAGCACCACACGCTTTCTTGAACTCATTAACACCTTTGTAAACATCAAAGCAATTTTTGAAGTCTTCATCGATATCGATACGAGTTGGCGCAGTGTAGGCATACTGAGGAAGCGCTTTTGTTTTTGCACTATCATTTTCATATGACTCGATCTCTCTTTGTGTTTTGGCGATCTCTTGATCTACTTTTGAAGTAAATCTTGAACCTAATGATTCAGTAGTCGCTGTGTATTCAGGAGCGACAAAATCTAATGCTTCAAAAGCTGGAGAAACAAATTCTTGTGCCATTGAGAATGCTTTCTCTAAGAAAAGACTTCCGTTAACACTATTTGATAACATCACTCTATTTGTTGGTTTATTAGAGAAAGTCTCGCTCTTAACTTGCTCATATCCTTTTGGAAATTCTTGTGACTTTGCTAAGCTCTTGGCCTTTGCAACACCAGCTTCATACCCTTTTGCAAAACCTTCATCATAGCTTGCTTGAGAATTAACACCGGCCTCATACCCCTTTGTAAGACCATCTTCTTTTCCATCCACAAGTCCCGCAAGGTAGCCACGTAACTCACCTAGCTTCTTCCCGTTGGCACCTCCAAAGAAACTTGCATCTTCTTGTACATCAGCACTTGCCTTGTACTCACCTGCAGTTGCTCCAGCGGCTTCACCTTGAGATGCTCCAAGAGCTTTTGCATCTCTTTCATATTGAACATAAAGGTTGCTGCGGCCTTGGTATGCTTGGTACTTATTATTTGTGATATTTTCAAGATCACTTGCAACAGTGTCTGCTCTTGCAAACTCTTGCTCTTTAACTAGCTTATCTTCAAGAAGACGACTTCTTTCAACTTCAAGATCTGCGATACGATCTTCGTTACTTGCCATCTGTGATCTTTTCGAAGCGATAACACTTGAGTTTTGCATGATTCGTTGTGATGAATCAGCGATGATATTTTGGTTGGCAACAAGTCTTTCACTTCTTGCTTGAGACTGCTCTTCTAACTCTAAGCGAGTTACATGAAGTGAATCAAGACGATCAACAAGTAATTTAATGTCTGACTCAACTACTGATAGTCTTCTTTCATATGAATCACGTTCTGCCACGAGTGCATTTTGAGTATTTCTAAGTGAGCCAACTTCACGGCGCTGACTATCAAACTGATTCTTCTCACGGTTTAGTTCATTTCTAAATTTCTTTAAATCTGAATCAATGAGTGCAACTCTTTGTGATGCTTTTTGCTTTTGATCTTGAAGTGAAGCGATATCACCTTCAAGACGCTTTATATCAGATTTAACTAGGGCAAGCTTAGCTTGTGCCTTATCAAGATCAGACTTGGCCGATGCTTGAGCTGTCTTTGCACTATTTAAACTATTTTGAGCTGCAACTAGTCTTTGCTTTAGCTTTTCAAGCTGAGGTGCCGCTTGTGCGATCTCAGCTTCAACATCTTTAATATCTTGGCGAAGACTTCTAACCTCACCCTTTTTCGTATTTATTTCAGACTCAAGGATAGCAATCTGATTGCTACCACCACTGATTGTACTTTCGGCCTTAGCAATCTTTTTAGCAAGTTGTTCAAGCTCTGTAGACACTTGAGTTAGGCGTGTTTTTGTTTCTTGGATTTTATCTCTTAAAATTTTACGACGCTCTCTAAGATTTTTGATTTGATTAGCATTACCTCGATCGTTGCGATCACCGGCCATTAGAGTTTTAAGGGCCTCCTCAACTTGTACCATTTCAGCTTCTAGTACAGATCTCTTATTATCAAGATTAGTCTTTTGAGAAGCAAGAGGACCTCTTTGTGATTTAAGTCCATCGATTTGTGACTTTGCACTCTCAAGTTCCCTCTTCGCTTTTTCAAGTTCGCTTGTTTTAGCAGATAATGCTGTTTGAGCAGTACTTAATTGAGACTGTAAATTACTTCTTTTTTGAACTAGTGGCTTAACTGCTTGTTCTTGTTTACTGATCTTATTTTCGATTTGAGTTACTTGCGCTTGTGCTTCACTAACTTCAGTATTTGCCGTTTGAAGTTTTGTGCGAGCATTTACGACTTGTGACTCAAAAGTAGAAACCTTAGAAGTTGCTTGCGCAAGATCTTGTTTCTTTGATTTTATTTCTTCTTGGATTTTTGGAAGTTTGATATTTAAGCGGTCGCGCTCATCTATTGCTTTAGAGATATTTGATTCTAGTGATTTGATCTGGTCTCTTGTGCGGTCTAATTTCTTTTGTGCTTTATCGAGTCGATCTCCATTAGCTCTTAGACTTGAGAGAACAGAGTCTAGAGCACGCTTAAGGTTGCGGGCCGTATTGCGAGGGCCTGAAAGATCAGATTCAGTGCGATTAATTTCTCCGTTTACATCGCTTAGTGAGTCAGCAAGTCTTTGAAGTTCTTGTTCTAGGCCTTGGTTTTCAAAGCTTAGCTCTGAAATTGTCGTTTCAAGATTCATATTTTGTGTACTTAAATCAGAAACAAGAAGGATGGCCTCTTCGATCTCTCTTTTTGAGATTGAGATCTCACTTCCATTGGCCTCAAGCCTAGCAACGATTTCAAGGATAAGATCACTGATTTGAGTGGCAGACATTCTAGCAGCATCACTTTGAGACTTAGCTGAGTTGTATGCGGAAAGATAGGTACGGTAATCAATCTCGTCTGGAAGTCCCGATGGAAGTCCCGCATGTGCATTGGCGGCCATGGCCATAACAGCTAATAAAACAACATTTCTCTTCTTTGCTACTTCAGCAATTGATCTCATCATGATTCCCTCTCCTTTTGATCACTTTGATAAGAATTGTTTTATAATTCCCTTTTGAGAATGTTGAGGGCACATCAAAAAGAAATTAATTTATCGAGGCAATTGTAAGTTTTTATCAGAATATGACATTGTGATTTGAAATATTTACAGGATCTAAAGGCCAAAAAGGCCCACCTATTTACTAAGTGGGCCCTTTTGACATTACTTTACTTTAACATTGAAAACTTTGGTATGCAGTACGCTCCCCTTATAGAGGACTTCAAATTTGAATTTTAACTCTTTTCCAGAAGCCTTCTCTTTAAATTTGTAAGAAAGTTTTCCTGACTCAATTTTACCTTGCCCAGGAACCCCAAGAGTAAGTGCTGATTCTTTTAAATCTATATACTTACCACCTTCTAGAACCTCTAATCTAACATTAAATTCACCAGGGATATTGTCACGTACTCCCTTAAGTTGGAACTTAACATCGTGAGTTTTATACTTACATCCTAGCCAACACTTCCCGTACTCGACAGTTTCATCGAATGAAACCGCATATCTAATGTCAGGATTAGGAAGAACAACAGATTTGAAAGTTGTCACTTCAGTATACTTATCTTTTAAGCTATCACCTGGATAAGTAAGTTCAATATCCATAATTACTTCAGAACCTGGTTGAGCATTATTTGCAATTTTCGCAAAAATCACATCTTTTAGATCCATCTTAGTTTCTGCTGGAAGATCAATAAGGTTTACCTTTTTATCGAAAACTTCAACGTTATCAGTTGTAGAAATAACCTTTGCAGAGATAGCGCCTTTCTCACTTGCCATCTTTCCGAAGTTTACAAGTCCAAGTCCAACTCCAAAGTTACTATCTTGAGCAAGTCCTCTAGGATCTCCACTTGTTAAAATGGCCCCTCTCGACTTATCAACTCTTACAACAGCTTGTTCTTCAAAAAGAGCGTTTCCTTTCTCTTTTCCTTCCATTGCCATTTGTTCGCGTAGCTCTCCAAGATTTTCCTCTTCAGCTAAAAGTGCTCCATCTTTCTTTCCATTTTCGAAGGCCACGTTCTTACCTTCAACCATCGCATCACCAAATCCATAACGGTGTCCACGATCAAAACCAATCTTACGAGTGTCAGCATGATCGTTAGTTCTCGCTTCTTCTCTGGCATCGACAAAGAGTTGATCGTACTCTTCAAAGTATACCTTTCGATGTGAAGCTAGGAACTCTTGCCCGTAAAGCTCATGATAAGAAGATTCACAAATGGCCCTTAGCTCAGCAACCGCTTTATATACTTTTTGACAACGAAGCTCTGCCTTACCTTCTGCAATCTTAGCTGGCGCTGTATATACGTATTCAGCACTTCCTTTGATCTCTTCAATATTACTTGTAAGAGATTCTATTTCAGCTTGGATACGAGTAACTTCTTCCTCATAAGTATCTTTTGAATTTCCAAGATCAAATGGAACATGATCTGAATGAGTATCATCAGATGTGTTCTCATCAAGGCCTGCAAGATATGGCATTTCCACAGCACCCATAAAGAAAGCTTTTTCTTGTACTTTATTAACAAGAACAACATGACTGTCAGGAAGAACTGACATCTTAAGCTCTTTTGCTTGCGTAAACGCAGTGTGAAAGTCTTCTTCCATAGCAATATTTTTGGCATTTTGAAGCCCTATTGCATAACCTTCATTATGTCCTAGGTCGTAATCTTCTTTTGAATTAACACCTTGCTCATAGCCATCAGTCTTCCCTTGCTCAAGTCCTTCTTCAAGACCAACAAGGTAGCTATCTAACTCTCCTACGCTTTGACCATTTAGACCACCGTACTTATTAGCATCCGCTGTTGCATCTGCAGATGCTGTTTCAGAACCAATACTTGCACCATCAGTAATAGCATCAACTTGTCCAAGAACCTTAGACTCACTTACATACTCATTGAATAGGTTTTGACGAGTTTCAAACTTAATTCGAGCATCTTGAGTTTTTTGCTCTAATTCTTCTGCTCTTGCTTCAGAGACAATTAGAGTTTCTTCACTCTTAGTCTTACGCATAAGAAGTTCTGTACTTTCTTTTTCTAGCTTGGCCAAGAAATCCTGACCGGCCTTAAGTTCCGCTTGATTTTCAACGATAGCAGAAGAATTTGTTCTAAGACGAGAACGTGTTGTTATGATTTCATCTGTAAGCTCAGATTTTCTCTTAGTCTTTTCAGAAACAATGATATTTAACTCTTCTGTTCTCTTAGCAGTATCTTCAGACATTTTTTTAGTTTCAAAAATCTTGTCATTAAGACTTGAAATTTTCTTCTGATGTAAGTCACGATTTGATTCAAGAGTCGTTTGATTTCTTGAGATCTTTCCTGAATTCACTTCAGTTTCAACGAGTTTATTTTGAGTATTTACATGCTCTTCTTTAAGTTCTTTAAGAGACACTTGAGCAACTCTTAGCTTATCCTTTGCAAGAAGCTCTTTCTTTCTAAGATCAGCACCTTCTTCACTAAGCACTTTAATCTCACCATTTAAAACAGTAAGTTTATGCTTCACTTCTTCATAATCATTGATCGATGCACCAAGATCATCTTGAGAACGTTTTAACTCTAACTTAGCTTCTTCTAGAGCAGCTTCGACTTGTTTAAATCGTGGAGCAGTTCTAATAATCCTCTCATCAACAGAGACAAGTAGTGACTCTTGATATCTTAGTTTCTTCTCAGCACTAATATATTGTTTTTCAAGGAACATTAGCTTTAAATCGCCTTCTTTAATCCTGTACTCAACTACTGAAAGTTTCTTTTTAACAGCTTGGAAATCATCATTTAATGCTTTAATTTCACCTTCAACGAGTAACTTTCTAGCTAGTAAATCTTTTCTTTGAGAAGTCTGATCATCACCTAACTGTAGTAAGTCGATTTCGATCTTTTCTAATTCATGTTTTTTAATCGTTTGATCTGCTTCAATTCTTTCAATCTCAGCTTCAAGAGCAGTTGCTTCTTCTTTAACAGTATCCATAATTTCTTGGTACTTAATGAGGGCAACATGAGTTTTAGAATATTCTTTCTTTTCAACACTAAGATTTGCAAGAATTGTATCTCTCTTTCTTAAAAGAGGACGAATATTACTTGTTTGCTCGTTATAGTCGATATTAATTTCTTCGGCCTTAAGTTTTGCTGAACGAAAGATTTCTCTTTTTCGTGCAACAAAATTATCAAGCTTTTCCATTTCTAATTCTAATGGTCTAACTTTTGGTAAAAGAGTATCGAGCTGCTTCTTATTCTTAGAGACTTTACTAAGTACACTACTGTACTCATTCGTTAAGCTCTTCACTTCAACAGACTTATTATCAGTTTGCTTACTTAAAAGAGTAACTCTTGCCTTTAAAGAGATAAGTTGATCTTCATTCTCTTTAGCTAAACGACTATTAGCATCAAGTTGTGCGATTGTTTCTTTTAGAATTGACTGCTCAAGTTCAACACTCTTTTTAAGAGATGTAAGCATGGCCTCATTATTACTAATGATGACTTGACCTTCACTCAGTTCCTTTTTTACAGAAACTAAGAGCTCTTCTACTTGCCCCTGTTCTCTAACTAGCTCATTTAAGTTAACTTCGAGAATTTCGCTTTCCCCGCTTAATTGATCAATCATAGCAGTCGCATCAGCAACGATTTTCTGAGTTAATTCAACATCGTGAGTATTAACTTCAAGAAGCTCAGCGATTTTCATAATTTCAGCTTTAAGCTCTTCTACTTTAAACATCGCTGAATGGCTTTGGGCCTTCGAAGTATCATAAAGCTTCGAATACTTTTGATAATCAATTTCATCAGGTAATGTTGCATGTGAAGCAACGGCCATAAGTGATAAAATAACTAATTTTTTACTAATTCCAATTGTATTCATATTTCTCCCCTTCTTCTAAAAGTTCAAAAGACTAACTTTATGCACAAAAAACCGCCCATTGGTATTACCAACAGTCTCAGTGCATCTAAATTTTGTGAGGAGTATTAAAGCAACTTGAGATTTAATTATAAATTTGAGGATTGAAAAATGCCTGGCCGCAACTTAAGCAGAGACAGGAAAAGACGGCGGCCAGGCTTTTACACACAAGATAAGGACTTTTCAATAACCTCAAATAAACATTATTTTGAGCGAATCACATTGTAAATAGCTCTTGTTAAACTTTACTTTTTCTTTACTTAAATACTTGGCAATTATTTGAAGATTTCCTTATTTTGGAAAAAGACATTTTTCAAAAGATAAAGTCAATCAAGTATGGGTTTTTAATAACCCGAGCAAATTACTCTAGTGAAATCTCCTTTTCTGCCGGTATCTAAACACCTAAATTTATTATATACTTTATAGGTATAGCTATTTTCCAGATAACAATAAAATCTCTACATAAAATGGAAAGGGGGAACAAATGAAAAAGCTTTTTACACTATTACTTTTAGGTTCTGCACTAGTTATGACTTCATGTGGTTCATCATCAAAAACTGATGACACAACTTCTGTAGAATCTGTTGATTACAGCAATGCTTCTCTTGAAGTGAATGGTGACTCAGATTCAGGTAAAGCTGGTGCACTAAGAACTGTTTATTTTGCATTTAATTCATCAGGACTTAGCTCATCAACTAAAGCAACTCTTGAAGCAAACGCTGACTTCCTTAAAGGAAATACTTCTGTTGAAGTACAAGTAGAAGGTCACGCTGATGAAAGAGGTGGACGTGAGTACAACATGGCACTTGGTGAAAACCGTGCACGTGCAATTAAGAACTACCTAGTAGCTCTTGGTGTTGATGCTTCAAGAATCTCTACTACTTCTTACGGTAAAGAAAGACCAATTTCATTTGGTCACAATGAAGATTCTTGGTCACAAAACAGAAGAGGAAACTTCGTAATTATTGCTAAGTAATCTTAAAAAAATGAAAGAATTAAAAAATAAAATCACATTTTTAATTTTACTTCTATCTTTGGGTAGCTGCGGTCTAACGACCGTACGCCCGAAGTTAGAAATGACTTATGCACAGGTTGCTTTCCTTGCGGCCAAGGAAGCTGGCGGACAAACACTCGCCCCTAACCTTTACCGAAAAGCCGAATTCTACTACTTAAAAGCAAAATCAAGCTACAAGAGAAAATTCTTTAACAAAGCTAAGAAGTACGCCATTCTATCTAAGCAATTCTCAGAAAAGGCCGAGTTCAAGGCATATCGTAAGAAAACTCTCGATAGCATTTAATATATCTTATTCGGAGAATTTCTCATGAAGAAACCTTCCCTACTTACAACGATTACATTAACAATTTTAATGGGTGCTTCAATGACATCTTGTAAAACACAAGAACAAATTGAGCGCGAACAAAAGATCAATACGATGTCTGTGCAAATGCAACAGAATCAAAAGCTTAATGCTGATTCACTCTCAAAAGTACAAGAGCTACAAGATAGCGTTCTTCAATTTCAAGGACAACTTGAAGAGTACACAAACGGTAAGGATCAAAAGCTAGAAACAGTTGATCAAAAACTTCTAAAACTAGAAGAACAGAATACTGTCTTAACTGATGAGGTAACAAAGCTTACAGCTAAGATTGAAGAACAAGATAAGTTCATCAAGGAAGTATTAGCACTCCTAAAAAAAAAAGAAACTGAAAGAAAAGAGATAGCGAAAGCAAAAAGTCGCTCACCTTATGATCAGGCCATGTTTCTTTATGGAAAAGGTAAATACAGCGAAGCTCGTCCTATTCTTGAAAAACTCTATAATGAAAATAAAATCAAAGGTAAAAGAAGAGGTCGTATCATTCACAATCTAGGAATGATCTCGTATATCCAAAAAAGAAATGACGATGCTGTCACATACTTTTCAACTCTTTATACATCAATGCCTTCGTCTGCTTACAATGCTAATGGACTAGTTTATTTGGCCAGAACTTTTAAAAGACAAGGCCAAGCCGAACAAGCAGTTGTGACACTTGAGGAGATGCTTAAGTCATTCCCAAAAAGTCGCCACGTCCCTACTGCTAAAAAGTTATTAGCAAGCTACAAAAAATAAGGAATAGCATGAAAAAAATTTTAGGACTCCTAAGCTTAACTTTCGCACTTTCGTGTCAAAGTATTATTGACCTGGATCGCGATAGTGAAGAGTTAAAAATTGAAGGACCAAAATTTTCAATCCTCTTCTCTCACTCAATTTCAGGAGAGACTCACCCATGTGGATGCCGCCAATTTCCATTAGGAGGTCTTCCGCAAGTTGCAGGCTTTATGAGTGATTTTAAAAAGGATCATCAATACCTCTATATTGACACTGGTGATATGCTCTTTCCTTCATCAGTTGTTCCTGGCCATATTGAAAAGTCTCAGAAATTTGCGGCCTTATCACTTGCAAAAGGATTAGATAAACTTGGGCTTAAATACACAATCCCAGGAGATCAGGATCTAGCTGCTGGACTTGATTTCTACAAAGAAGTACTTTCACAAGTAAGTTTTAAAGTTCTCGTTTCAAACCTTGCTGATAAGAAGTCCCTACCCCACCAAGAATATGCAAAGATTCAATTTGGAAAGAGCACAATCTTTCTAACAGGAATCGTGGCGGCCGGAAGCTTGCAATCAGAGTTTAGAGATCTATTTATCAATCCAGTTAAAAACTTTAAAAATACATTAACAACGCTTAAAGAAGCTGGCTTTGATGATAAAAACCCACTCCATAAACTAGTTCTTATGTCCCATGCTGGACTTGATTACGATAAGAAATTTGCTGAAACATACCCGATGATCGATTGGATAATTGGTTCACACTCACAAAGTTTTACAAATTACTCTATTGACGTTGGTACAACACAAATCGTTCAAGTTCTCTCAAAGAACCACTATATCGGAGAAGTCGCCTTCTCTGCAGGGACTGAAAAAATTGAAAAAGAATTCTCTTACCATGAAATGCGTGAGCAGTTGGGAGAGAGGATTCCAAATAACCCTTTTACAAGCTACATCAATAATCACAAACAAGAGCTTGATAGCATTCGCGATAAAGAACAAAAAAGCCTAAGCTTTGCTGATAGTAGTATTAAAAAGCTTGCCGATACAAAAAGCTGTCTTGAGTGTCACTCAGATCAAGGTGATCACTGGGCCAAGACACCTCACGCGATTTCTTTTGGAACTCTTATGATTGCCAAAGAAGAGAATAAAACGAGCTGTATGCAGTGTCACTCTCTTGGAATGAATGAAGAAGGTGGCTATATCAACCACAACGATATCGTGCACTTTAAAGATTTAAAAACAAGTGATGCCAAATTTAATGCTCACAAACAAAAGTACTGGCAGGATGTATCAAAGGCCTTTAGTGGTGTTGCTTCTGTTCGCAAGCTTGATCCTAAAAAAATAAAATCAATTCGCGTTGCATGGGATAAGGCCAATGAGAAACACAATGTGGAGCACTCATTTGCTAATGTTCAGTGTCTAAACTGCCACTCGATGGTAACAGATCACCCATTTGCCATTGAAGATGAGACACAAAAAAAGGCCCATACAAAAGCGGCCATTAAGAATAAATGTCTTGGTTGTCACACTAGTGACCAATCACCAGAGTGGTATAAGAAAGATCGCGATGGAATTTATTCTGGAGTAAATGACGAGTACTTCGATAAAATGTATCAAAAAATGACACACTAAAAATACGACGGGGACTTCAGTTTCTTACTGATAGTCCCCTTTTCTTAGCTTCTTCTCAACATCTTTTTTCTGCTGATCAGATCTCTTATCATGAAGCTTCTTCCCTTTTGCAAGAGCAATTTCAAGCTTAACACGTGAGCCTTTAAAATAGATGATCGTTGGAACAATCGTAAGCCTTTCGGCCTTCACGCGGTGAGCGATTTCAGCAATTTCCTTCTCATTTAAAAGAAGTTTTCTCTTTCTCGCCTCTTCGTGATTGAATTGATTTCCAAATTCGTATTCAGGGATTTTGATATTATTGGCCCAAACTTCGCCGTTCTTATCAATTGTAATATGGGACTCACCAATTGAGACTTTTCCAGCGCGCAAAGACTTAACCTCAGTTCCCACTAACATCATTCCTGCTTCGTAAAGTTCAAGTATTTGATAGTCGAACTTTGCTCTTTTATTTTTGGCGATTATTTTCTTTCCCATTATTTACTCATTTAGATACTTATATAAATTTTGAAGGTCCTCTAATTTTAGCGCTTCTGCTCTAACTGTCAAAGGCTGATTGATTTTGGCCAGGGCCTCGGCAATCTTATCTGCTGGAGCATAAGTTTTAAGAACTTTTCCAAGCTGTTTTCTCTTAAATTGAAAGACAGCTCTTAAGAATTTCTCAAATTTACTAAATTCAGACAGAGGAATCACTGGACTCTCCAGGCGCTCAAAGCTAATTACAGCAGAGTCAACCTTTGGCGGAGGTGTAAAGGCACCTGGAGGCGCTTTTACAAGCAAAGATGTCTTAAAATATGTTTGTGATAGGGCCATTAAAGACCCCATGAAATTCTTCTTTGAAGCAAAGGCAAAAACCTTATCAGCAACTTCTTTTTGAAACATCAGCGTCATATACTTAATTGCTGGTGTTTGAAGAAATTTTAAAAGAAGTGGTGTCGAGATATTGTATGGTAGGTTTGAAACCAGCCATAACTCGTCACTAATATTCTTATCGCTAATAAATTGATCAAAATCTAGCGCAAGGGCATCTGTGAAAAGAATATTTTCTTCTTTAACGATTGGTCCAAGATATTCGATCATACGAGTATCCATTTCAACAACGTTAAGATTGCCATCATGAGCAGCAAGATGCTTTGTTAGGATTCCAGGACCAGGTCCAACTTCGATGATATTCTTTGCAACATCTGCATAATCATCTGTAATTTTAGTAATAATATTTTGATTATTTAAAAAGTGCTGACCGAGTTCTTTATTGGCCCAAGGTAGTTTTGATTTTGATTCTTCCATGATTAGGCCTTCCTATGTTCTTTCTTATTAATAAATCGTGATCTGGCATCGATACTCAGTGTATCAGGATACTGGATACGACTATTATAGTTTCTAAAAGCATAATTAGCGATCATTGCACCATTGTCGGTACAAAATTTCGGCTGTACAAAATGTACCTGCTTATACTTTTCTTGCAACACTTTTCTAAGATAGCTATTACAAGCAACTCCACCACCAACAACAATTGGAAGATTATTAAATCCCTTCTCTTTTGCAGCTTCAAGTGCATAACGTAGCTTAAGTTTAAGAGCTGAAACGATAGCATGCTGATAAGAAGCACAAATATCTTTTGTATCTTGATTAATATCTTCTGGCGACTTTACAAGGTACTGAGGATTCTTATCGAGGAAGGTTCTTAAAGATGTCTTCACACCAGAGAAGCTTAGGTTGCAATCTTTTGATGTCTTAAGCCCAATTGGAAACTCAAAGCGATTAATATCACCTTCTTTTGCAAGATCATCAATAATGCGACCAGCAGGATAGCCTAGCCCCATTAGCTTTCCACCTTTGTCATATGCTTCACCAGCAGCGTCATCAATTGTTGAGCCAAGAACTTCAATCTCATCACTTGCGCTCACAAGTGTGTAGAGGCTGTGGCCTCCACTTACGAGAAGTCCTAAGTATGGATATGAGACTTTTTCTGTTAAGTGGATTGCTTCCAGGTGAGCAAAGAGATGGTTTACTGCAAAGAGATCAACTTTCTTTAAAAGAGAAATTGTCTTAGCAGCATTAAGTCCTGTAAGTAATGGCCCTAGCAGTCCAGGGAAAGTCGTCACACCAACAAGATCAATATCAGAAAGGTTTACACCGGCCTTACCAATTGTTTGCTTGATAAGAGGTGCTAATTTTTCAAGATGATTTCGAGAGGCAATTTCTGGAACAACTCCACCCCATTGGGCGAGCATTTGTTCTTGAGAAAATAGCTCAAAGGCCAACACCTCAGGCACTTCACCTTGAGAAATCTTATCAGGATCTCCCTTTAGAACTGCTACTGATGTATCATCACAACTTGTTTCAATACCTAAAATATATTTAGTGGCCACGAAATATTCCGTTCTTACGATTAAATAATAAGATGCACCCTATCATTATTTTAAGATTTTATCGACAATTTTGATGATTTTTTCAAAGTGATCGCGTCCGAAATTATCCGCTAAGTACTGATAAATAGTACGGCTTTCGTCGAGATTGTAGTTTCGAAGCTCAATTTGCTTAGCAAGTTCATGGGCAACAATAAAGACGGCCGTTAGTGGCTTAATCTGATTCGCATAAAGTCCACGAGGAAATCCGGACCCATCTGGCCTTTCGTGGTGGTTAATCAGAATCTCATACATATTCTGATCTGCCAGCCCTTCCTTCTCAAGCATCTCACTAATTAAGCGCCCGTGCCCAAGGACAAGGTTCTTATCATAATCTGTAAGCTCGGCCTTAAGTAATTCTTCTTGTGACGAAATACGAGCAAGGGCCTCATCTTCAAGTAGAAGATCATGAAAGACAGCTGTTCGAATAAGAGTTTCAATATTATCTTTCTTCCCCCACTCTAGTTGCTTTGAAATTTCAACGGCAAAGAGGCTTGTTAGATAACAATGATCGTAGAGATAATTTGTCATATTCTCGCGCTCTTTTAAAAGGTTTCGAAGTTTTGGACTTCCCTGCGCAAGTTTTGAAATATTTGAAACATAGCTATCAACAACAGTAGATGTTCCTGTGCTAATTCCATAGCGGCCAACGAGGCGCTTTAGAGTCATCATGGACTTTTGAGCTATATCTAGATGCTCTGCTGGAGTTGAAGGATCATACTTTAAAAATGAAACCTCCCCTGCTTTCTTAACGTACTCATCGATATCGTCTTTGTTGATATAGAGGTAGTTAATATCGCGATCAAGATAGCTCTCAATTTGTGAAATCGTAAATGTGTCTCCGCGGTGAATAACCTTTACGAATTTAGAGTCACTAAGCTTTACGTATGTATCACAAATGGCCAGAGTTCCTCTTAAGAAGTACTCTGTATTAATTTTCTTATATGCACTACTTGATTGAACAAAAGTAGAAACACCACCTAATTGAGTTAGAAGCTTTTCAAATTTAACAAATGAAAATGGCTTTGGTAGATGTTCTCTTTTCTTATGATAAGTTACATCTCTTTCAAAGTTAACAAACTCTGCTTCAGTGTATGAAGTAATGACAAGAGATGGGATATTACAATCAATTGAATCATAGAATGAGAAGATATCATCATCACCTTCTCTAAAATAGTCTGTGACAATTAATTTATAATCTTTTGATGATTGAAGCTTTAATTTTAATTCGCGAAAGTTTGAAACACGAATGACATTTACACCTTGAAATGCATTTTCAATACCCAAGACATAAATATCACTTAGTTCAAAATCTGGTTCGGCCACTAGTACGTTAAAGCTCATAGGAGTTATTTTAACACTTCCATGTTTATAAACTAGAAGGAACTTTGTGCTTTAACGAACCCAGTATAGGACCATGGCAATATAGCAGGCCAGGAAAACTCCACCAGCGATGCGGTAAAAGGCCCTTTTTGCAAAACAGATTGCTAGTAAAAATAGTGAAGCAAATAGTAGAGCGGACATCTCCGGTATAAAGTTTTCCGCAATCTTGATTTTATAGAACACTAAACTACCTAAAACAAAAGCCGCATTGAAAATATTTGAACCGATAATATTTCCTGTAATGATATCCGAGTTCTTTCCCTTACGACTTGTCATGATTGCCGTAACCAGTTCAGGGAACGAAGTACCAAAGGCGACGAAGATTGCTGAAATAACATAATTTGAAATTCCAAACTCAAGAGCAACGGCTGTTCCACTTTTAACCAGTAACTCTCCCCCTCCATATAAAAGGGCAAAGCCAGCAAAAAGGTGAATGATTTCTTTTGGCCCTATTTTCTCATCCATGTGATGAGGCTGTTCTTGATTACCTAGGTGAGCACGCTCTTTTTTCATCGAAGCAAATGTGTCCCATAGATAGAAAAGCATAAAACCAATTAGTAGAGCACTTCCCCACCAGTAGATTTGATCTTGTAGAAGAACGATCCCAAGAATTACTGTAAGTGCTAGGTGTAGAAGAAGTTGTTTCTTGATTTCTGTTCCAGAGATGAAAAGACGTCCCATTAATCCAGATACACCAAGAATAAGAAAAAGGTTGGCAATATTAGAGCCGACAATATTTCCCAGAGCAATTCCCGGCTCACCGCGATAACTTGCAAGTTGAGAAACGAAGAATTCTGGAAGCGAAGTCCCAAAGCCCACAATTAATAAACCGATAACAAGTGGTGATAACCCTAGAGCAAGTCCAATCTTTTCAGCTGACTCCAGAGCGAACTCTGCACCATAGTAAAGCATAACAATAGCAAGAATTAATAACACAACTTGTAAAACCATATTTTATTTCCAATAATTAGCTTATGACTAATTCAAATAACTCTTCATTTCTAAAAAATATTTTTTCTAAGTTTAGCAAAAAGAAATTCAAATTTCTAAGTATTTCGACATGTATGATTGCAGATGCTTTTGTCGCTTTTTATCTTTATTTAGTTTACGCAAATCCGCAAACCTATCGAGAAAGCTTTAAGATTGCTTATCAATCACTAAGGCTTGTTGATCCGAATATTGCAAATGGAATAAAAGATCCTCACTTTCAAGATCAAGTTATCCAATTAATGGTCCATACGGTGATCTCAATTATTTGTGTCTACTTAATTATTCACCTAATTATTTATATCTTTCGCCTCTATAATAAAAAGTTTGCACAGAGTTATATCAAACTCTATTCATGGACAGGTGGCGTGCTTATGATCTCTATAGCGCTCTTCAATCTTGATACTCCAAGAGTGGCCATGTTTATGATTCCAGGGGTTTTACTTTTATTTAATGCACTAGGCTTTAAGCACGTGGATCAAATGAAGGAAGAATAAAATTTGTTAAGTGAGGAAGAGTCCAATCTGGCATACTGCGAGCTTGTCCCTTTGCTTTTTGCAATCCACAAACTGCAAGTAAGAATGAGTCAAAGGCCCTTACATTTTTTACAATAACTTCAAGATCATTATCGTAAATAAAGATTCCCAATTTATTCTCAATCTTTTTAACGATATCAAGGCGTGCCTCAACTCCAAGATCAAGATCCGTTAAATTGACGATATTTTTTTTAAGGACAATGCGACTCTTTAGAAGCTCTAATAGAATGAGGTTTACATGTCCTTCATAGAATTGGCACTCTTCAGGAAAGTGTCTCTTCATATATGAGAAGCGTGAAAGCATCATAAGAGATGTATTTCCAAATGAATCAAAAGTTGTATTGAAGAGCTCTAATAGCTGATCGTGATAAGAGCACCATATCCAAAAATCAAGAGAGCGATTCCAGTAAGGAATAAAGCCTTTCTTTAATCTTCTCTTAAAAGACTTCGAAAGCATGAAATCATTAGACTCTTTTACAAATGTATCGCGATCAAAATGAGTGAGGTCTTCAAAATTTCTCCTTCGCTCATACTCTTTTGGATTTTCCTCTTCCATCTTTCGATCCATCTCTAAGATCGATGCAATATCTTCACGAACCTGCTTCACATCGCCAACGGGGCATTTTGCAACACCTGGACACTTAAGGTCACAGTTATGACAAGGAGGCTTCGATAATGGAAAGTCGATAATTACGTGCTTAAGATTATACTTATCTATCCACTGATTGAGGATATCATCACCATCTTCAACGTCTTCATCACGAACTTCATCTTTTACATGTAGAATTGATTTTAAAAACCAGCGTCCGCTTCCCTCGTGATGATCAAGAAGACAGAAGAAGAAATTATCTCTTCGTCCACCTTTCATTGATAGTCCTGCAACACGATTGAAGCTTAAATTCATAGCGGTTTCTCAACACTAAACTCTAACACTTGCATATCTTTTACACGTGCTAGTTCTTTTAAAACCTGGGACTTATGCTGAGGGCCATGTGCCAGTAAGAAACATCCGCCTCCGCCAGCTCCACAAACCTTCATTCCAATAACCAAGTCTTTTTCACGAAGTTTATTATAAATATCTCGCATATCATCTGTAACAATACCCGAAAATAGCTTTTCTCTTTGCGCACCCTCTTGGCAAAGCATTCCAAGAAAGTCATCGTACTCACCATTTCGAATTGCATTGTATGCGCTAAAAGTTAAATCACGAATTTTTCCAAGCCCTTCTCTTACACCATTTTGATTATCAAAGAAGTCTTTATAAACTTGCCAATTATTAATGGCCGAAAGTCTAAGTTGTCCTGAATACACAAGTGTTAAGTGTGACTCCACAAAGCTCTTAAATTCTTCATTGTAGAGCTGCTCAACTTCAATACAACTATTTGTCGCCTTTAGAGCAAGTACGCCACCATAAAGAGCAGGATAATAATCCTGATACCCACAAGGGCCCTTATTTAAAATCTTGGCCTCAATATTTTGAACTGTATTAATCGCAGTTTGGCGATGAAACTCAACTCCACAATAGTCACACAGGGCCTTATAAACAGTTACTCCCATAGAAGACGAACCACCAAGGCCTGCCCCCGGAGGAGAACCAGACTCTGTCGTTAAACGAATACCACTAGTTAATTTAAAGTGATGAAGAATTTGGGCTAGAAAAGATAAAGCTCCAAATGTATCACTATCAAAGTCTTCGTATGTGAATTCTACGCTAGAGTGTCTTGTTACCGAATCGTAATCAACTGAAACAAACTCAACACCCTCAAATTCTATTTCTTCAACCTTAACCTTGGCCTTAAGAGAAGTTGCAAGATTAAGAGTAATTGTATGTCTTAAGACCTGATTTAGTGGAACAATATCAAGAGTTCCACCAAGAAGGTCAACGCGAACCGATCCTTCGGCCTTGGCAATCATATTATCCATTATAAATTCCAATAAACGGAAGCTCTCGGTAGCGGCCATCAAAGTCAAGCCCATAGCCGATAACAAATTTATCCTCAATTTCAAAGCCGAGGTAATCAATTTGAACTTCGTGTTGTGTTTTTACTTTCTTATGTAAAAGAGTCGCTAGCTTAATTGTCTTAGGTCCTCTTTCTTTTAATATTTTCGTTAGCTCACTAATTGTAAGACCTGTGTCCACGATATCTTCAACAAGAATAACATTCTTATCTTTGATATCGACTTTAATATCTTTTGTAATGGAAACCTTTCCAGTACTTTCAGTCCCTTTGTAAGAACTTGCTCCAATGAAGTCAAAATATACAGGAGAACTCATTTGGCGAATTAGATCGGCCACAAAAACGAAGGCTCCGTTAAGCACGCCAATGATCACAACTTCCTCACCTTGAAAGTCTGAATCAATCTTAGTTGCAAGCTCTTTGATTCTTTCGTTAATTTTCTCTTCAGAAAAATAAGTTTCGATTGCCATGAATTCTTCCCCAATTCCTATACAAATGAATTATTTAAAATTTCCCCAACGCCACCTGCGCCCGGAACAATATATTGCTTTCCAGTAAGCCCAACTTCTTCATCCCACAGTGTTCCAGGAATTGTTTTAAGAACATGATCTGGAGATAGCCCACGATCAAGTCTAAGAGCATAGATTTCAACATCTGGATGATCTTTTTGCATTCTCTTAATATACTCAGGAGTTACGATAAGATTAAGTGAAATATACTTAAGTGCACGCCCTTTAACTTTGTCTTTATAATGACCAACGGCAAACGACATTGAGCCACCAGTTGCTCCCATTGGATCAGGAAGCAGAACAATTGCATTTTCTTGGCCACCACCAATTTTTGAGCCCGAAACATCAACACCAATGACCTGCTCATTCTCATCGACTTTGCGCTGAACATAGAAATGGTCTTGGCGAATTAGTTCAGGATTTAAAAAGTAATTTAAATTCTCAAAACAGATATGACTTGGAAAAGTTCCCGCGCGAGCAAGGTCTACACAAAGAACTGGCTGTTCCCTTTTTATCACCTCTTGTTTAAAGATGGCCTTCTCTGTTAATCCGGCCATACGAGAGCGCACTTCCACGACTTCTTTAGGAAACGAGTTTCCTAAAACAGATTCTAATAAAATGAAATAGAGTTTATGAATTAAGTGATTTAATTCTGGCTGAATAACACCTTCGCTTGAGAAGCGTGCAAGTAAACTTTCAGCAAGAGGATTGGAGAGAATAAAAACATTCTCTCCATACTTATGTTCGATTTGACTAATTTTATATTGGTTCGAATTTTTAGATTGTGTTTTCATTGTTCAATTTCACCTCGCCATTAGAGTTTACCTCTTTTAGGCCTCCAAGTGAAATCGAAAATGCCTTAACATCTTCATCTTCTTCGTAGTAATCGAAGTGAGCACGACAACGAGCTTCGTAAAGATCGGCCTCACCTACTAATACTGTTTTATTATTGTCAGATGGTAGTCTGTAAGACTTCGAAGCAGGTGCGCCACAAACAGTACAAATCGCTTGAATCTTCATAACATCATCAGCAATACATAAAAGCTCAGGCATTGGACCAAATGGCTTTGATTTGAAATCTTGATCAAGACCAGCACAGATAACGCGAATACCACGACGTGCTAACTTTGAAACAACTTTGATAATTGTTGCATCAAAGAATTGAACCTCATCAATTGCCACGATACGAGTTGAATCATAAACCTTCTGTAAGATTTCAACTGCGTCTTTGACAGGCTCAGCTTCCACATGACGTGACGAGTGACTTACGACATTTGTCTTGTGATAGCGATCATCAATAACAGGCTTGAAAATTTGAACTTTTTGACGAGCAATTTGTGCTCTAGTTACTCGACGGATAAGTTCTTCCGTTTTTCCAGAAAACATTGGGCCGCATACGACTTCAATGCCACCAGTTGCGTGTGCGTGACTTGCGTACATTGACTTAAACTCCTCTTAATGTCAGATTTTTTTTGTGTTGTGTCTCTAAATTCTATTATGACGGCCGGGCCAGTTTTAGGCCACTTACATCTTCTTTCAAAAAAGGAAGGCAATGCGCTCAACGCGTAAAGACTAAATAAAGCTTATCATGAGCGTTAGGTACATCACCATAAAGAGCATGAAGCCCACGATGAGTAATAACGGAGACATAAGGATGAAGAAGCTCTGCACAAATGAGAATTGCAGATTATAACGCAGTCCAAAGTACAAGTAGATCACTTGAGAAATAAATTTTAAAAAATCTCCAAAAATTGGGATGATTAAGAAGAAATTCCCAACTAACGCACCTGCTATCACATCTTCTAACTCAATATCCTTTAGATCTTTATCGAATAGACTTGCAAACATTGTGATAATTAAACGCCAAAACTTAACAAATACCCAAGCAGAAAGTGGAAAGAAGACGACTTTGAAAAGTGTCGAAAAGAGAAAAAGCTTCTGTTGAAATTCACTTGAAGAAAAGATTGCTGGCAAGAAACCATCTTCGGCCATTTTCCCCGCAAGATTTATTCCAATATGAATTTGTGCAAGAGAGTATAGTCCATAAATGAAAACAAAGGGCCATGAAGCTAGAGCGAAGTCTGCAAACTTTAAATTAACTCCACGCTCACTCTCCTCTTTAACGATCTCAAAAAGCCTCGCTTCTTTGATGCGTTCTATCTCTAACCTGTGGTGAGCTATATTAGAGTTCACAAGTTTCGGATAAAGAAGAAATTTAATGTATTGAATATATATTTCTAGCACGTCTCTATTTTAATCGAGTTCCTCATAAATTGAAACTAGGCAATGACCTACTCTTTAAGTTTAGTATAAAAAAACTCTTTAGGTGTTTGTAAAACTTCACGAAATTTCTCATAAGGAATACTTGAGCGATCGCGATTCTTATCGTTAGCATCTGCTGGAAAAGCTGTTTCGAAGCGAGCAATAAGCCATGTCGACTTTTGTCCATCAATTACGGCCATATAAAAAGACTGATTTAATTCAATCTTCTTTCCCACTAAGAAGCTGACAACTTTTCCGCTAGTAAAATTAAATGTGATAGTCTCTGCCCCATCAAATTTTAAAAGATTCTCGTCTACTTCATCACTTTCAAGGATGCGATCAACTTTCAGCTTCTGTAATTCATCATAGAAAAGGTTAAGATTATCTTCAATTGCTTCTTTTATCTCAATTGTATTTCCAGCAACAGTAATAGATTTAATCTTTCCATAAGTAGAGAAGCTAAGAATATTTCTTTTCTGAGTTATTAAGGCAACTTCCTTTTGCTCATCTTTTTCAACTAAGAAATACGCTGCAAAAATAGAAAGAACTAATATGACAAAGAGATAACGATTCTTCATTAAGCTGCAAACTTCCTTCTCTGGTAAAAAACTAGAGCGATCACAAGATAAACAAGAGGCAGAACAACAATAGAGAAATAAAAAATCACTTTCTTTTCAATATCTGAAACTAAAAGTGGAATTTCTTTAAATACGACTGAGTGTAGAGAAGTCAGTTGTCCTTGACCTGATAACCAGTGATAAAGATTTGATACATATTTAAAATTACTTTGATAACTAAAGAACTTATTTGAAATAAAGGCAGAGTTTCCAATAGCAACAATTGCAGGAACTCCATCTCTTGTAATGGCCGCGGCCATATCAATAGGTCCTTCAATATCCTCACTATCTTTTTTTACATCCCCAGCGATAACAGAAATCATCTTCTTCTCTGCCCAGCCTTCAGGCGTCGAGGTTGCCAGGGCGTGGAAACTTCCCTTCTCTTCTTGTGGTAGAGTTGAAGTTATGGACGAAACAAGCGGAAAGAAAACTCTCTCAGTAAAGTCTGAATTGATATTTAAAGAATCGTAGCGAGAAATAATCGGCGCAGTCCCTTTTGATGACTCAAGTCCATTAACAGGATCCATCACGATGTCATTTGCAATATTAAGTCCGTTATCCGAAAAGAATTTCTTTATATTTGCCAGCTTTTCTCCGTGGAAATTCGGCATAATCGCTGCAAAAACTCGACCACCATCGAAGTAGTAATTTTCTAGTTTTGAGATTTCTTCTTTTGAGAAATCATTTGTTGGCTCAAGAATCGTAAAGACATCACAAGACTTGGGAATTTCATTTGCTTTTAAAAGATCAACTACATTTAAACGATAAGCCGACTGCTTAAGAACATGTAATAGTCCTGTAAAACCATTATCAGAACTATCTTGAAATTTCGCATTATAATTAAAACAAATAGTTGGATCCTTATCTCTTTCAAGTCGAATGAGACCATTAGTAATTCCTAACTCAAGAATACGAGTCACCACAACTTTCTTAAGTTCTTGTCCATCTTGTTTTGCTAATACAATTGAAGGAGAAACTGTCACTCCATATTGAGCAATCATATCTGGCCTTAACTCAGGATCATAAAACTTAGTCACAAGTGAAGGATTTTGATTTTTATAAAGTTCAAGTAGTGAAAGAATAGCATTCTTTGATTCTTTATTAGAAAAGACCACCATTTCAACCTTATCATCAATCTTCTTAACAGTTTTAATTGTTAGTTCAGAAAGAGTATTTAATTGTCTTTTACTTAAGTCCCAGATTGGTCCTCGTTTAAAAACAATTAGGTTTAATACTGCAAGGATACAAAATATTAGAAAGAAGGCAGTAAAGTTTGATAGAAGATTTTTTCCAAATGTACTCTTAACAAAATTTTTAACTTCTTCAAGATGAAAGTAAAAAGTTAGAAGAGTTAAACAAAGAGCAATGATAAATGTCGCGCCAACTAAAAAAATATGCTCAGGAATTATAAGAAATAGAAAACAAGCAATAAGATAAAAAATGGCACAGAGGCTTAGGGTAATTTTCTTCATTTTCTAACTCCCAAGTTTCGAATACCAATAAAGCTAAAGAAGCCAACGAAAGAAAGGATATAAACTAAGTCAAAGCTAGAAACAGCTCCTCTAGCGAAATAGAAGATATGTGAGCTAAAACTAAAGTATCTCATCATGGCCTGAATCATCTCATTATCAATAACATTCGAGCTTGCATAAATAATTAAGAAAGAAAAAAGTGCACCAAATGAAATAACAATGGATGCAATATAAGAGCGACTTAATAATGAAGCGTTAAGCCCAACAATTAAGTAACAAAGCCCTAGTCCATAAATTCCCAGCATATTTGTAAATAAAATGGCAAAGTCGTTAAAGCCTTTTGGCGCTAAGAAAAGAGGAAGTATAAAAATAGGTAAAGTAATAAAGACGAGCTTCGTTGCAGCTGCAAAATACTTTGCAAAGAAGATTGAATCGTCAGTTAAATTTGAAAGCTTTAAAAGCCCAAAAGTATTTTCTCTCTTCTCCTTCACAAAGGCTCCCATCGTTAGCATTGGAGCAAAGAAGAGAAGAATAAAATTAAGTGCTGAAAATGTCGGTGCAATAACAAAGTCCACTATTGTCTTATTTGTTAATTGCGGTGCCATTTGTAGATTATTGTAAAAGATTGCAGACATAATAAAATTTGAGATGGCCGCAAAGATATAAATAATTGGAGAAGAAAAGCTTTCGCTAATTTCTTTCTTATAAATCAACTTAATACCTTTAAACAGAGGAAGCTTCTTATTCATGAGTTCCCTCCTTTTTTGCTGTTAGCTTTTTAAAGATATCCTCAAGTCCTACCTTAATATTTTGCTGCGATAAAATAGCTAAATCATTTTGAGCAAAATATTTAGATAGCGTAATTCTTAAATCACTGTCTTGTGTTTGTCCGCTAAACTCATAAATATCATTCTTTTTAATAAAGCTTATTCCCATCTCTTTTAGGCCTTGAAGCTTATTTTCATCAACTGATTCAAACTCAACTTCAACTCTTTGATCAACTTCAAGCTGCTTTTCAATATCACCTATAGGCCCATGAGCAACAATGATACCTTCATTAAGGATTGCAATATCATCACAAATCGAAGCAAGATCACTTAACTGATGAGAAGAAATGAAGATCGTGTGATCTTTTGAAAGATCCTTAATCACATCCTTAATTTGAATAATGGCATGTGGGTCAAGCCCAACAAGTGGTTCATCTAGCACAAGAAGCTTTGGATTGTGGCAAATTGCAGCAGCAATCCCTACTTTTTGTTTATAACCTTTAGATAAATTCTCAATTCTTTGATGAGCAACTTCTTTAAGTCCGCACTTCTCAATAACTTCTTCGATTGAATAGATATTTTCTTCAACTTGATAAATTTCTTGGACGAATTTTAGAAATGGCCTAACACACATATGGCGATAGAGCGCTGGCTCTTCAGGAAGGTAGCCAATCGTTAGTTCGCTATCTTTAACGAGACTTCCCCCCGTATACTCCTGTTCTTCAAGGATGATTTTCATTAGAGTCGACTTACCTGCACCATTTGGTCCAAGGAATCCTAAAACTCCTTTGCGACCAATTGTGAGATTCACCCCTTTGAGAACATCTTTACCAGGAAATGTTTTTCTAATGTCCGACAACTCTACAAGGTTATTGTCACTCATTCCATAAGTCCTTAATTAAAAATCCTTCTTTAAAATCCTAGCAAAAAATGAAACAATAAGAAAAGTCTTAAAATTTAATCATTTACCTAACTCTGCCGACTAGGATAAATATGACCAGAAATGTAGAACGCTTCAAGAAGCTTATTGAAAAAGCTAATAATATTGTTATTACAACTCACATCTTTCCAGACGCCGATGGTATCGGAAGTGAGATTGCCCTTTGCATGGCCTTAAGAAAGCTTGGGAAGAATGCAATCTGCATTAATGAAGAAAAATTATTCGATCGCTATCGCTACCTAGATCCAGATGGAGTGATTACAAATTACAATGATTCAAAAGACTACTTTGATAAAATTGATTTATTTATCGTAACAGATACTAACGCTCTTCCTCGCATCGGAAAGAACGTTCAAGAGCTTGTTTTAAAATCAAGCGAGCTTCTATTTATCGATCACCACCCTTGCCCAAAAGAAATTGCGGCCATCCACTGTGTCGATTCTTCAAAGGCTGCAACAGGAGAATTAGTTGGCGAGTTAATTGAGGCGCTTGGTGTAAAATTTGATAAGAAAATGGCCTTGGCCCTTTATACTTCAATTATTATCGACACAAGCTCATTCCGCTATCCTACTGTAACAGGTAATACGCATCGTATTGTTGCAAAACTTATGGATACTGGAATTTCTCCTCCTCAAGCATTTAATCAAATCAACGGTGTTAAACAAGTTGAATACATGAAGCTCATAGGAAAGGTTCTATCCTCTTGTCAAATGAGTCCTAATGGCAAGGTTGCTTGGATTTCTCTAACAGAAGAAGAGATTGAAAGCTTTGGTTGTGAAACTGAAGACACTCACGGCTTTATCAATCACCTACTCATTCTTGAAGGTATTGAAGTTGCTTGTATGTTTAGAGAAGTTGGTGACAAAGTTAAGATCTCATTTCGCTCAGTCAATCAAACAGTTGACGTTGGCGTGATTGCCCAGGCCCTTGGTGGTGGTGGACACAACCACTCAGCAGCTACAATCATTGATGGAAACCTTGCAAAGGTCATTCCTGAGGTGATTGAAAAAATTGAATTAATGATTGAGTAAGTAGACTCTACTGATTAAGAATTTTTGCCAGAACATCTCTTTCTTTATCAGAAAAATTAAATGCCCCTGCTGTTAGTACACCCTTAAGCTTTTCTTGAGTAGCTGGATCTTTTGGATCATTCTTTGCGATATCACCAAAAGGCTCTCCTTCAGGAGTGATCTTTACTTCCGCCTTTGTCGCCTCTTTAATGGCCTGCGCTTTTTTCTCTACAGGTGAAGACGCTTTTTGCACTGCTTGCCCTTGCTTAGTAGCTTTATGTTCAGCAATTGCGGCCTTCATTTTTTCTTCTTTTTCTCTTTTGTGATTTTCTATTTTTGCCTTAATTTCGCCTCTACTTAGCTCAGAAGGCCTTTCACGTCGAACGATACTTTGACCACCAGTAGATTTTGAAGCAACAGGTAAGTCTGCAGCGGCATTACTACGCCCTACTTTCTTAGTGGCCGTTGTTGAATTAGTTCGTAAATTTGTTCTGTCACTTAATAATCTCACCCCTATATTTTAACCTTTTCTCACTTGAGATGTTAGGTGGAAAATTTCGGGGGATGGGCCTTTTCGATTAAGGTTTCGACTAGTTACAAAGGCAGTGTCCATTTTCTACGGCAGTTTTGAAAGTAAAATTCTAAACGACCATCCGAGGCGATCACCCTCAAAAAAAGTCATGTAGAGCACCACTAAGCAGTTGAAATAACAAGACCATTTCTGAAAAAATTTACATTTTTTTCAAAAAAAGTAAATTCAGATCAACATCACCTTGTTTAAATTCTTGATTTCTTCATAATGCATTTATCGAAATTGAAGAGAGAACGATTTGTGGTCTTTGTCGTACGTCAGTGGAGTTCAATTAGTTGTAAAAGAGCACAAGCCTTCAAAGAGACTTCTATTAAAAGGAAAATGAATAATCAATAGAAAGTCATTTGAGGTAATTATGAAAAATTCTGTAGTATTTAAGCAATCAAAACTTTTAATCACTTCTGCACTTATGGCCCTGTCACTATTAACGACGTCATGTGGTTCGGGGGACAGTTCTAGAAACATGGACATTCCAGGTGTAGATGGACCAAAAGTAGTCCTTCTAGGTGATGATATCTTAGTTGATATTATTTTAGAAAACGTTGTTGTTGAGGGTGGAGCTCGTTTCAATATCCCTAACTACACAAATTCTTATGTTGAAATTTCACCAGACCTTCAATCAAACGGTACACTACTTGCTTTCTCTGTATCGTTAGATGATATTTTTGGCGGAAAAGTTGATCGTCTTGATCCACTTACTCTACCAGGTGGACGTGCAATTCCAGGTGTTTCTGGTGGTGCCCTTCCAGCAGTTGCTTTCTCAGTACCAAGTATTAAGAATATTGCTTTTTACGTAGGTCCACAAATCTTTGGTATTTGGGTTCCAGTAAATAACCTTAATATGGCAGGTGCAATGCTTACAACTCGTTTCTATACTGATAGCAAGAGAGTTGGTAACCTTTCACTTGTTGGTGAAGATGCAAATGGTGAAAACGGTGGTTTCTTCTTAGCGCTTACAGTTTCAAGCTCACAAGAAAGATCACTTGAAAGACTTGCTGATAGATACTAATCAGAAGTTTTAAAAATTCTGTAATAACTGACCAAAACATTCTATACAGGAAAAATGCCCCTAGGAATCTAGGGGCTTTTTTTTTCTTCAAAAAAAATTAAGAACCCCTTCATATCTGTCGATAGATGAACATACGAGAGAATTTTTTCCTATAAACTAGTGAGGTATGGATATGGAAATCACATTAAGAAAAAGACTACTGACAGTCGTGGCTCTACTAAGCTTCTCTTTCTTCTCTGTTTCTTGTGGAGAAGGAAATGTTGAAATCCCAGGTGTTGATGGACCGAATGTTAATCTACTTGAAGATAACGTTGTCGTTTCAATGGTACTTGAAGATGTTTCAATTATGGCAGGTGCTACTTACAAAGTACCAAAGTACAAGAAGTCATTTATCGGACTTAACCCTAACCTAGAAGGTGCTGGTTCAGTTCTAACGTTTACTGTTTCACTTGATGATATTTTCTCATCAGATGTAAATAGACTAGACCCTAAGACTCTTCCTGGTGGACGTATGATCCCAGGTGTAGCAGCAGGTGCTCTACCAGCAGTAGCATTTACTGTTGAAAAAGTTAAAAACATGGCATTCTATGTTGGTCCAAAAGTTTTTGGTATTTGGGTACCACTACAAAACTTTAACCTTTACGGATTTGCATGGACAAAATCATTCAAAGCTGGTGACAAGAGAGTTGGTAACATCTCACTATTTGGTCAAGATGAGAATGGTGAAAACGCAGGTTTCTTCCTAGCTCTATCAGTTAAATCTGCATACGAGAAGAGACTTAAGAAGCTATCACGTAAGTATTAAGCATCCGCAAAATTGACTGGCATAGACCAGTCTATTGTTTGCGGTGCTAGCTCCCCTGCTCTTTAGCTAGACAATAGGAGCGAGAGCGAGGGTTCAAGCCCGAGCGGTTCGACTCAGGAGCAATGGGAAAATTAAAGCACAAAAAACAAGGCCCGCTTATAGCGGGCCTTTCTTATTCAGCTTGAGTAACCCAAATCTTCCATCTAAACTTCGTCTCTTCATTATTATCAAGAACAATCTTAATTGGACGAGTTCTCCCCTCTAGATCGTTAATAACAAAGAATTCATTTCCTAGAATACTTGTCATATTATAAAGACCTTGATGAAGGTTATAATCGATTAGATACTTAATAAACGTTAAACTCATTGGGGCCTGAAGGCTTCCAAGGTTATCAACTCTCTTCATTTTAGAAAGTTGTTTTCTTGTTTGATAGCTTCTTAATGAACCATTAAATCTTTCAAGAGTCTTCTTTGAGAATTTATAATCGTCTTTAAAAGAAGGCATTGCTACTTCAGTTTGTTTCTTAGACTTCTCATAATTTAAGACGGCCGTTTCAAACGCAGAAAAAACAATCTCTTTAACTGGCTCAGGCTTCTTTGGTTCAGGCTTAGGTTTTCTAATGATTTTAATTGTTTTTATATCAACCGTTTTGATAACCTTAGGCTCTTTAACTTCAACCTTTGCTACAATTTTAGGTTCTTCTTTAACGATCTTTTCTTCAACTAAAGTAATTCCCTTCTCATCAAACTCTCGCAAAGAACCAAACCAGAAAACTTTTAAGTCATCCTCACCCTTTAATGCGGTACGAATAATCTCAGCACTCTTCTTATCGATAGAAACTTGATCCTTTGTCATCTCTTCATAACGAGAAAAACAAGACTCACCTTTTCCACTAGCATTGATAATTTTATAGGCACTCGTCGTTAAAATTTCTTTCTTAATCTCTTCAACATTTAGCGCAGATAAATAGCTATCTTCCTCACTACACAAGCTTTGAATTTCACTCTTAACGAATTGGCAGCTGTTAATAATAGAAGTCTTGCTATCACCACCAAAGTGACTGCTAAGAATCTTAACTAAAGTTGGATGGTAATTTGCTAAATCAAAACGTCGATCCGTTTGGAGCTTAATAGGATACTTCCCCCAGTCAACGATATCGGGAAAGTAGTCAGATACTCTTTTTGTAAAGAGTTTCATATCTTTAGACTTCGGCTTACATGATTTAAAAATTGCATCATAGCTAAGAGCGCAACTCTTTTCATCACCTAACTGATAAAGAGCAATACTTGATTGACGGTAAAACTCATAAAGACTTGCAATACTTGTTAGTCGCACTAGGTAGCGCATATACTCAATATTTTCAGTCATCTCATGCTTTGAACAAGCAAAGTTAGGATAGATATAGCGATCAAATTCTTGAGTTAAATCAAAGATAGCAGGCTCAAGCATTACACTAAAGTATGTCCGTCCTGTAACCTCATCAAGGAACTCTTGTTTATCGTTTTGATAATCAATAACTAATCGAGGGTCCAGTGGTCCTTCATAGACTTCAAAGTCCCACTCACCTTTTTTCACGTCTAAGGCCGAGGCAGTAAAACCCAAGGCAAAAATTTGTAAGTATTTAAAAATATTCATCCTCTTTATTTTACCCAGATAAGACTCAGGGCAGGAACATAGGTAATAATGGCCAAACAAATTAGTAAAATAAGAAGAAAAGGTAAGGCCGAGCGATACAGTTCAGTAATCGGTCTCTTAAATCGAATAGAACTAATAAAGAGATTTATTCCCACTGGAGGAGTTATATAGCCGATCTCTAAATTTGTTAAAAAGACGATGGCCAAGTGAATTGGATGAATATCAAACTCTTGAGCTAATGGAAGGATGAGAGGTACGACGACAATTATCGCACTAAATATATCCATTAAACTTCCAACAATTAAAAGGAAGATGTTCAAGAAAGCAAGAAAAGCGTACTTGTTCGTAAGAATGTGGTTAAAAGCACCAAAGAGTTGATTAGGCACCTCTTCATCTACTAAGAAATTAGTTAAGCCAAGAGCACAACAGAGAATAATTAAAATAGCACCTACCATTGTCATTGAATCCACAACGATTTTAGGTACATCCTTTGTAAAGCTTAGATCACGATAGACGAAGCACTCGATCATTAAAATATAAAACGCAGTAAAGGCAGCTGCTTCTGTAACCGTTACAATCCCACCGTAAATTCCGACAAGTACAGCAGGGGCCAAAAATAATTCAAACGCTGCGCCCTTTAAAGAAAGAAGCGCCTCTTTCAAATCAAACTTCCCTCTTTCACTATGGTTCTTCGGAGCCTTTAAGATTGAATAAATTGCTAAACCAATGATGAGAAGCATTCCTGGAACAATACCGGCCTTAAAAAGCTGATCAATATCCACTCCTGCTACAATTCCATAGAGAATAATTGGTAAGCTTGGTGGAAAGAGAAGACCTAAAGAACCTGAAGTCGTAATAAATCCCATCGTGAATTTATCATCGTGACCGCGATTCATAAGAATTGGATAAATTAATCCACCTAAAGCAACAATCGTTACCCCACTAGCACCAGTAAAGGCAGTAAAGAAAGCACAAAGAACGAGTCCAACAATAGCAACTCCTCCAGGCATCCATGAAAGTAGCGCATTCGTGAAACGAAATAGTCTTTTTGGTGCATTCGATTCAGCAAGTAAGTAACCAGCAAAAGTAAAAAGAGGTATCGTTAGAATTGTCGGGGCCGATGCGAGACGGTAAATTTCAACAGAGACGGCCGACGGCTCAATTCCATTATGAAAGAAAGCTGCAAGGGCAAGACTTCCAAGAACAACAAAGAGTGGCACTCCAATTAGTGCCAAAATAAATGCGGCAATACTAATTGTTATGAGGCTCATAATCTTCCTTAAAATTTAAAAATGCCAAGATCGTGCGAATGAAGATCAGGGCGAAGCCAATTGGAATGATTGCGACTAAAACAGAAGAGTGCAATCCCAGTGAAGTTAAGTTTCCAAATTGTTTCTCGACATTATAGAACTGAACACCTGAAGCAAAAAGCCAAGTTGTTCCAACAATAATACACACTTGAGTTATCTTATTTAGAATGAATAAAGAACGGTGTTTACCTTCACTCTCTAAAAATTTTGGTAAAATCTCAATTGCAATATGCCTCGACTTTCCACTGGCAAGTGTTGCACCTAAGAAGGCCAGAGCAAATACGAGATGTCGAACAAGTGGATCAACCCAAGAAAATGAAATATCAAACCAACGAAAGATAATGGCCAAAACACTTAAGCCTAGCATAACAGCAACATTGGCCACAACTAGCCAGCCTACAACGAGATCTGTAACTTCTTCTATCTTGCGTATCATGAGTTCTTTCTACTTCTTTTGAGCTTTTAAACTTTTTTCAAGTCTATTATATGCTTCTTCAGAAAATAATTTTCCTTTTAACTTTTTAATTGTTGCCTCACGTACTTCATATCCACGTTTAATATCGGCATCACTAAATTTAACAAATTCAACACCAGATGCCTTCATCAGATCAAGAGCATCTTGATTGTCTTTTTCATTTGTCGCCTTAACAAGATCAATATACTTCTTAGAAATTGCTAAAACCTTCTTTTGGTTTGCAGGAGAGATCTTATTAAAGACTTTATCATTTACTAAGAAGGCTCCAACAGACATTGTAAGAGGGAAATCAATAAGATATTTAACTTTAGTATTCCACTGCATTGATAGAATCGCTAAAGGTGGTGCATAAGCTGCTTCAATGATTCCAGTTGAAAGAGAAGACAAAACATCAGGAAGAGGTAGCTGTACCGAAACAAGTTTCATCTCCCCAAGAATAGTTTCAACAAGAGGATCCCCTTCCCAAGACCAGATTTTTACACCTTTTAGACTATCAATAGAAGAAATCTTTGTTTTTGAAACAAAGTAAACCATCCCAATATCAAAGAAGCCAAGATTAACGAAATTACTTTCATTAATTTTCTTATTTAAAAATGGCGTTAAATCATCAAGTGTCTTTAGGGCCTTCTTGCGATCATGAAAAAAGTTAAAAGGAATTTCCACAACACGAACATCACCATTGATATCACCAAGTGTCTTAGCAGTAAAAACTCCACCGTGAAGTTGTCCAACGCGAATCTTTCTTAAAACATCTGGTTCATCTCCTTGAGATCCACCGAAGTAGAACTTCACTTTTACTTCACCATTTGTTTCTTTCTTAATGGCCTTTGCCATTTTCTTAAGATTCTTTGCCCAGTTCGTTCCCTCAGGAGTTAGAACACCAACTTTTAAAGTTAGGGCCATTACATTCGTCGTTAATAGTAGAATTAATAATGCTTTAAATTTTGACATGATTTTTCCAATTAGAAGATCTCTTCTTCTAAGCCTTCAATTATTTTTAATCTCTTACGTGCAATTAAATTAAAAAGGTTATTGTAATCAACCTTTGGTGTTTCAATTTTTCCACCACTCCAATAAGTTGGCTCCATCTGCTCACGGTGAAATTTATTCATTTCTAATTTCTGATTACGATAGATATTTTCTTCAAACATTGGAACTGCATAAAACTGAATAAATGAAAGTCTAACTAACATATTATTTGGCCATTTTTGAATAGCTTCTTCAAATAAGCGCTTACCAGTTACAGGGTCCCCACCAAGTCCACGAGGTCTTGAAGCAGCGTAAGAAGCATTGAAAATATCACAAGCACCTTGCGCTAAATTTCCATTCTTTTCACATGACCAATCGTACATAACCTTTGCAAGAGGAAGATAAGCGACGGCCCTCATATTATCTCTTTGTAGATTAATGATTGAAGCAAGCGTTTGTCCTGTATAAAAAACACCTTCGATATTTGTAGCGTTATCACTTAAGTTTTCATCAAGTAATTTTTTAAAATCTTCTGGTGAAGAAATGTAGCGAGTGAAATCAAAATCTTTAAATCCTCGTACTTCAAAAAATAGCGCAGAATAATTTAGAGCACGAGTGTAATTTGAAAGAGCATTAACTCGGTATTTTGAATTTGATAGTTCTTTAAGTTGATCTTTAAGATAGTAAGTTTCATCGATGGCAAATGCCTTACCGCTATATGCTTTTATGAGAGTAACAATGAATTCAGGATTTTCGCGATCAGCGGCGTAGAGATTTTCAACTAATTTAATATTGCTATCAATTGTCGATTCAAATAAGTCCCAGTTATCTTCAGTAAAAACGGCCTCAGATGTCTCAAAGATCATATCCCCCATCTGCTTAGTGGCCACTTTCTTTATACTTGAGCAAGAAACTAGATTTATGAACAATATCAGCAATGCCAACATTTTTTTGCAATTCACAGGCGATCCTTATAATTAATATAGTAGTAATTTGCCTTATCTATTCAGTAATTACAAGTGGTTAATGCATTTTCATTGACGCCCAAATCCCTTAGTGATAGCCGTGTTGCACCATTTCTAACCTCGTGATATGATTAGGGAAATATTTCGAAAGGCTCAATTTTTTGCTAATTTGTGCCGAGTATATATTTAAGTTACTAAACTTTGTCACGGAGTGACCATTGAGAGTAGTTTTTCTACGAGTAGATGAACTACTTACCTAATCGGATTTAAGTTCTGGAGTCTCTTGAATCTTATTACGATTAAGGTAAGTGATTTTTTAACCTTTAATCGTTTAATAAGGAGATGGAGATGTCATCACAAGAAACATCTAACGAAAAATTATCGTCTAACACGAACAACAGCGTAATTGGTCAAATTAAGCTAAAGACTATTCGTAAGTCAGCTTCACTAAAGCCAAGAAAATCACTATTAAAAGTGAGAAGCTTAAGACCAACTCGTGCAGTTCTTGGTAGAACAGCAACACAAGAAGACGCGGAATAAGAATAGGCCCACAGCTTTTTTCTTATTTATCTTTTCTTGCGATTTCCCTTAGGAGAAATCAGCTGCTTGTCGTACGTAGCTTTTAAGCTACGTAGTGTTTCCTCGCGTATCTCTTCCAGTTTTTTCAGTCTCTCTTCATGTAAATGATTGAGGTAATTCTTTTTGGCTATGAATAAGTTATTGATATAAGTAACTTGAAAGCCTCTAAGCTCTCTGTAGCAAAGATCTTTTTCTATTTTAGTTAATTTATGCTGACTGGCCTCGATATCCTTATGATCTAAAACAAATGTCGAGTAATCCCCAGAGCAAACACCCTTTTTAAGATCAATATAATGATCAATTTCTTTTCTTATGATTTGAGTCTTTGTTACGTAATCTTTTGGAGGGATATTCTTCACCTCTTCAATTTTCGCATACATTACTTTACTCATCTCTTTTTCAGATTGAGTCTCACCTTTGTCTGCTTGAGCATAGACAGTCAAAGTCGGTATGAATAAAAGAGTCATTAAAACTGATTTCAATTTAGGGCCTTTTTTATCTTAGCTAAGTAATATTCAGTATCTTTATTATGCGCAAAGACGAAGCTTATGGCCATTTTTTTAAACTTAGACTGAAGTCCTTGAGTAAGTTGAACTTGATTTTTTGCTACGCCGAATTTCTTTGCAACTAACTTTTCAATACCAGCATTGGCCTTTCCATCTTCAGGTGGGGCCTGAGTGCTAACGATAAGTTGCCCAGTTTCCGCAACACTCACCTTTTCAACTTTTGCACCAGGCTTTGCCCAAACTTCAAGTTCAACTATTAATTCACTTTCACTATTCGAAAGAGTAATGAAGTTCAGGCATTGTGTTTTTAAATAGTCTTTTATTGAAATAATTCTCTCCAATTGTTGCTCTCAAATCCAAGCTCATCAAGAAAAGTTTTCATTTCAGCAATAAAGTCAGCGAGAGGAAAACCTACAACATTTGAATACGAGCCACTCATATGTTCAACAAAGAGTAGACCTTGTCCTTGAATTCCGTATGACCCCGCCTTATCAAGGGCCTCATCACTTTCTAAATAAAGTTCTAAAATTTCGGGTGAAATATCTGTGAACTTTACTTTTGAACATCTTGAAAAAGTATATTCCTTGTCTCTATAGGCCATATATACAGCTGTAAAAACATCGTGCTCTTTACCAGATAACTCTAGTAGCATCTGCCTTGCATGGTCGCGATCATTAGGTTTTCCTAAAACTTTATCACCTATAGCAACGAGAGTATCAGAAGCGACAACAAAGACATTTCCATCTTTTGGAAATTCTTGCGTAAAGATATCTCTTCCCTTTAGCTCGGCCAATTCTTCGACAATATCTTTTGGATGTTCTTTAGTTGTTATTTCTTCAACAGCTGAAGGCTTAATTTGAATCGGAACTTTCATCCAAGATAGTAGTTCCTTTCGACGTGGACTCCCTGAGGCCAGGATAAATTTCAGTGTAGATACCATTTAACTTCTTCCATAGTTCTTGTTTTTCTGAATTAAGCTTTGGAAAATAACTTCTCGAATTCTCCATCGCACCGACTTTATAGTAACTTTCTTGTGCCTTCGTGTAAAAATCTTTTCGTAGGACATCTTTATCACGACGGTTTGCTCGATTTAAAACAGATTTTCGATAACGATCAGCGATCGCAAGATTTGTCGTTTCAACCTCTCTAACATGAGTCCATAGAAATTTTAGACGCTTTTCTAATTCTTCTTTTTTCCAAAGTCTCAAACCATAATTTTTGGCTAACTGAACCTCATCACCTTCAGCAAATAATGGCTTTCCGTAGCGTTCTAAAAAGATTTCACGAGTATAGTAGATTCCGTAAATTCGCTTCGTAAATAATTCATTTTGACTTAAAACTTCAGAGTCTTTCGTGACAAAAACATTTCGATTAATGAAAGAAAATTTATACCAACTTCCATATTCTAACTCTTCAAAACTATTATTTTCATAACCACGTAAGTTTACTTTTGGAGATGAGGCCAAGTCATTTTTGTATCCTAACTGTTCATCATCTCTGAATTTAAGGTAGCTATCATCACCAATTGAAACATAAGTTTCAAATGATGGAGAATAGGCTTCAAATGAATACAATGGAGATTGTATAAAGAATCGACTCTTTCTTATGACATTTTTATTGTTCTTTTCTATCGCCTCATTAATAAAGCGAGTACGAGATTTATAACGTAGTCCATCTTCAAAAAGATACTCATTCATAGAAACATCTTTATCAAAGACGACGGGATTGGTTTTATTAATAGGAAGAGGAAAGAAAACAGAATCAGTATCTCTTTGGTCCAACTCTTTAAG
This sequence comes from Halobacteriovorax sp. RT-2-3, assembly GCF_047085075.1. NCBI lineage: Bacteria > Pseudomonadati > Bdellovibrionota > Bacteriovoracia > Bacteriovoracales > Halobacteriovoraceae > Halobacteriovorax > Halobacteriovorax sp. RT-2-3. The sequence continues at coordinate 512,964 of NZ_JBKIYF010000002.1, forward strand.
TTTTTCTTTTGAGCGTGAAATCAAAAGAACATTTCCTACATTCATACGAATATTGAAAAATACTTCGTCTTTTAAAATATTCATTTCTTTTAGTGAGATTGAACTTTCAGGTGCTATACGAATCAATGTACCATCAAAGAGCATAAGCCAAAGGTAGCTATCGATACCAGTTTCAATATCATCATTTTCTTTTATCAGAGATCGAAAACCAATTTTATTATTTCCAAGCTTTCGAAAGAGAGTACACTCCCCCACACATTTGATCACACGGCCAATCTCTTCATCGATACCTGAGATTTTTTCAAGATCACGCCAAAGTGGATAGCTTTCTTTGAAGCGTAATTCCTCTTTCCACTCATCAAAGTCTAGCCACTTCTGGGCCTTAAGCTCATCCCATTTGATTAGAGACTTACGGTCGTCCTTAAACTTTGTTTCTAACTCTGATGAGCTAGCAAAAGTTGAAAGTGTAATGGTTAAAATAAATAAAATACGTAGCATCATGAACTTTATCGACAATTTCGGCTACCGGCCCTAACTGTGCCGCAAATTTGCAAGTTTTTCGGTAAGAATTGCCACTTTCAGGCCCATCTAAACTGTCAAAATCATGGGTTTCATGTTAAATTTTGGGCCAAATATTAATTTACACAAAACTATAACAGACAAGGTTGATACGATGAGTCAGGATAACGGACAATTTTCTTTTGTTAACACAGAACATGAAGTCTTAAAATTTTGGGAAGAGAATGAAATTTTCCAAAAATCACTAGAACAAACAAAAGAGAAAGAGCCATATATTTTCTACGATGGCCCTCCATTTGCCACAGGTCTTCCTCACCACGGTCACCTACTTGCTGGAACGCTAAAAGATATCGTTCCAAGATATTGGACAATGAAAGGTCGCTACGTTCAAAGAAGATTTGGATGGGATACTCACGGTCTACCGATCGAGCAAGAAATTAATAAAAAATTAGAAATGACTGCACACGAAGCACTAGAGAAACTTGGTGTTGCTGGTTACAACCAAGAGTGTCGCTCAATTGTTGATCGCTACACAACTGAATGGCGTAAAACTGTAACACGCCTTGGACGTTGGGTAGACTTTGACAATGACTATAAGACAATGGATCCAACTTTCATGGAATCATGTTGGTGGGTTTTTAAATCTCTTTGGGATAAGAATATGGTCTACAAGGGAACAAAAGTTGTTCCTTACTCAACTGGTCTAGGAACAGGTCTATCAAACTTTGAAGCAGGTCTTGATTACCGTGACGTTCAAGATCCGGCCGTAACTGTACTTTTCAAATTAGATGATCCAGCTAAAGCAGGTGCAGATTATGTTGCCGCATGGACGACAACTCCATGGACGCTTCCATCGAACCTTGCTCTTTGTGTTGGGCCAGATGTTGATTACGTTCGTGTAAAAGATAACGACCGTGGTGTAACAATCATCTTCGCTGAAGCAAGAGTTGAAGCTTTTGCAAAGAAGCGCAACCTTGAAGTTGTTGGGGAATCATTCAAAGGAAGCGAACTTCTTGGTCTTACTTATGAGCCACTTTTTGACTTCTTCGCTGATCTCAAAGCTGAAGGTGCTTTCAAAATCTTAAATGACGACTACGTAACAACTGACAGTGGTACTGGTATTGTTCACCAAGCACCGGCATTCGGGGAAGACGATAATAGAATTTGTAAAGAAGCTGGCATGATGGCAGAAGTTTGCCCTATCGATGATGCTGGTCAATTTACAAAAGAAGTTTCAACTTATGCAGGTCTTTATGTAAAAGATGCTGATAAAGAAATCATCAAAGAACTAAAAGATAATACAAAATTATACGATCACGGAAACCTAGTGCACAGCTACCCATTCTGCTACCGCTCAGGAACTCCACTAATCTATCGTACAATCCCACAGTGGTATGTAAAAGTAGAAGAGATCGTTGATAAGCTTGTTGCAAATAACGAGCAAATCCACTGGGTACCTGGTCACATCAAAGCAGGTCGTTTTGGTAAGTGGCTAGAGAACGCTCGCGACTGGGCAGTTTCTCGCACACGTGTTTGGGGAACTCCTCTTCCAGTTTGGATCAACGATGAAACAGGAAATATGAAATGCCTTGGCTCAATTGCAGAGCTTAAAGAGCTTTCAGGAGTTGAACTTACTGATCTTCACCGTGAGTACACAGATGAAGTGACATTTACAATCGAAGGTGAAGCTGGAACTTATAAGCGTATTCCTGATGTATTCGACTGTTGGTTCGAATCAGGATCAATGCCTTACGCTCAACTTCACTACCCATTTGAAAACCAAGAAATGTTTGAAAATGGATTCCCTGCAGAGTTTATTGCTGAAGGTCTAGACCAGACACGTGGTTGGTTCTACACACTAACAATCCTTTCAACTGCGCTATTTGATAAGCCAGCTTTCAAGAACGTAATTGTTAATGGTTTAGTTCTTGCTGAAGATGGAAAGAAAATGAGTAAGTCTCTAAGAAACTTCACTGCTCCAGATGAGCTTATGGAAGAATTCGGATCAGACGCTCTAAGACTATACCTAATCAACTCAGGACTTGTGAAAGGTGAAGAACAACGCTTTACAGATGCAGGTGTTAAGGACATGGTTCGTCGTGCCCTTCTACCATGGCTAAACTCTTTCAAATTCTTCCAAACATATGCATCAATTGATGGATGGAATTTAAGTGAGCATGCTGAAAGTGGCGACAATATTACTGACAATTGGGTAATCTCAAAACTACAAACTCTTAAAGAAAATATCGAAGCTGAAATGGCACAGTACCAACTTTACAACGTTGTTCCTGCCCTATTCCACTTCATTGAAGATTTAACGAATTGGTATATTCGCCTTAACCGATCACGTTTCTGGGGCGAAGGACTAACATCAGATAAGAAACAAGCATACACTGCACTTTTCACAACACTAAAAGAAGTTACGATTGCAATAGCACCATTTGCGCCATTCTTATCTGAGCATATCTTTAGTGAACTTAAGAAATTTGATTCAAGTGAAAAGAATCTTTCAGTTCACCTTTGTGACTACCCTGTTGCTAATAAAGAACTTAAAAATTCAATCCTTGAAGATGCAGTTGATAGAATGCAACAGATTATTCTTCTTGGACGTCAAAAGCGTAATCAAGTACAAATCAAGGTTAAGACTCCACTTGCTCGTCTAAGTGTAATCCACAAAGACCAAGCTTTACTTGATGAAATCAAGAAGCTTGAAGGATATATCCAGTCAGAACTTAACGTTAAAACTGTTGAGTATACTACTGATGAAGACCACTACATCAAACTATACGCTAAACCAAATTCTCCTGTTCTAGGAAAACGTCTAGGAAAAGATTTTGGTAAGTTTATGGGGATCATCTCAAAGCTTGGAGCAGCTGAGCTGAATGAGCTTGAAGAAAAAGGAAGCCTAGAACTTGCTGGAGAAACATTTGAGCCTTCAGATATCTTAATCTTCCGTGAAGCAAAAGAAGGTACTCAGGCCCTATCAAATCGTTATATCTCAATTGATATCGACACGAACCTTTCAGAAGAGCTAATCCTTGAAGGTCTTGCTCGTGAGGTTGTAAACAGAATCCAAAGAACAAGAAAAGATTCTGGTTTCAATGTTGAAGATAGAATTGAAGTAACTTTTGCAGCTACTGATCTTCTTGCAAAAGCAATCACGACTCATACTGATTACATCACAAAAGAAACTCTTGCTAACTCTCTAACTGTTAGCACAGGGGAACTTGAGCATGAGTTTAAGGTTGATGATGAAAATCTAAAAATGACAATTGTTAAAGCTTAATCAGCATATAAAAAGAAAGCCTCCATTACGGAGGCTTTTTTATTCTTTAATTAACATATATCCAATTGGTTGTGGATTTAGATCAAAACATTCATTTCGTTTATAATCTTCTTTTGCATCTAAAATAGTACCTTGAACTTCAATACTTCCCGAAGCAGCTTTCATCACAATCTCATCTGCTACGACAAACCATTTCCCAGTTCTAACTTCTCGATCTGTATATTTCAAGATTCCAGTTGTTAAACACTGTTTCTCCTTTTTAATAAAAAGTGTCCCTGACTCTTCATCTATTTCATATACTTCAGAAAATTCTTTCACTTCTTTAGAGAAATGATTAAATAACTTCACCTCATATTTTGATAAAACTGAAATACTTACAAATTCTTGCCCTTTCTTAGGCTTAGAAATCACTCCATTTTTCATTACGCGTGTAACTAACCTTGTTTCTTCAGCTTCATAAAACTCAGCTTTTTGAACAAGAGCACCAGTATAGATTTTTTCCATCCTCAAGTTTTCACATCCGTCAGGTTGAACTAAATTTTGAAACTCTTCAAAATTCACTTTTCCTGTTACACACTTTAAAGATTTTCCTAAATCATATTTAATATTTTCCCCATTAGTAAGAATTAGGGACTTTGTCTGCAGATAGACTTCATGTGAAAGAAAATTTCCTTCTTCAAGTTCAAAAAACGAAAGTTTTCCTTCGTTTTGATTATAAACAGCTTCATTTGATAAAACCTTCCCATATTTTGAAATCAATATGAAACGGCCTTCAATAACATCTTCACCTAGATTTATTTTAAGATTTACGAAGTTCTCTACTCCATCTTCATAAATGTTTTGATTGTTAGAATAATCAAAATTAAATAGAAATAATTTTTGGTTTGTAATACCGATCTTATTACACTCACTATCGCTAAATAGAGAACTCTCTAACTTATTACATTCAAGTAGAAATGATTTGCTTGAGATCATTGCTTGATTAGCACTTTCTTTACTTTTGTCACTACCTGAGCCACAAGAAACTAATACAAATAACATAACTAAACTTAATACTTTCATAACTCTCCCTATTCCTTAACTACTACAAATCCAGTTAAAACAGGCTCAACAGGATAACACTTTTTTTGACGACTTATTTTATAGCTAGATTTATCTTTTATGATATTAAGACCTTCATAATGACTAATGTTCAAACGATGTAAGCTCTTGTCGATATTAACTTTAAAAACTTCCATCACTCCTACAGTTACACAGTAACTTGAATCATTTAAAAAGTAGTGAAGGCCATATTGGTCAATACTTTCGAGATAAAATAAACTTGGATCGACTTCACCTTCTTCTAAATCACTTACTGATACATATTTAAAATTTACGAGATCTCGATTTGGTAATTTTATTGGACTATTTGCTGTAGTAAGTGCTGAAAGCCTTCCATTGATCGAAACAGTCTCCACTTTTGGAATAATAACCTTGGCCTTTACAAGAGGAATGAATTTTAAATTTTCACACTGACCTTTAAGATCTGCAAGATTCACATCATTAATATTAAAAATACCTGTATTACAATTTAGATCTTCCTCTGGTGATACGACTTTCGGACGATCTCCAGTAAAATAATTATTAATCTTTAAGTAAATTTCATGGGCCGCAAAATCTCCACGATTTAACTCTTGAAACTTAAGAGTACGACTTCCGTCAAATAAAGTATCTTCACTTAGTCTTTTTCCATATTTAGATACAAGGTAGAATCTTGCATGAATCATTTCTTTAATTGAAATTTCAAGTTCTACTTCGCCAAGCTCTGGATACTTCTTCATATCGATAGCTTGCTCGTCCATATCAATAGAGAAAAGAAATTGTTTATCTTCATTGATAAAAGACATAGGGCACGTAATTTCCGTGTCTGTAATATTCGTTTTTATTGATTCACATTGAATTTGTGTTGCAGTAAGTGACTGGCCTTTAAAGCTTGGATTAAGATTTTGGCCATAAAATGCTCTTTCGTTAGATTTCCCACATGAAAGAAGTAGGATCATGGGAATCAGAAAAAATGAACGCATAAAAAATCTCCTTAAAATTAATTTTTGCCGTTATAGCGAAAATCAATCCAAAGGAGATATTTTTTCTATTTTGAAATAGTTGTTTTTTAATTTGGAATACTAAAAAGCGACTTAAGACCCAAAACCTTTAAGCTGTTCCCCGCCAAGTACGTGAAAATGCGTATGAAATACACTTTGACAGCCATGTTGGTTGATATTTGAGACTACGCGGAAGCCATTCTTTTCAAGCTCATTTGATTGAGAGAATTCTTTGATGGCATCAAAAACTTGGGCCATATCATCGCGGTTCATCTCATTAATATTCTTAGAGTGATTGCGGTGAATAAATAAGTAGTGCTCTTTTGCTAGCGGTTGAATATCTTGAAATGCATAAACATTTTCATTTTCAAATACCTTCGTTGAAGGAATCTCACCATTTAGAATTTTGCAAAATAAACAATCACTCATTACGCTTCTCCCTATTCGTTTACGAGTTCGACACTTGCACCAAGTTTCTTAAGCTTTTCAGGTAGGTCTTCATAACCACGTTGTAAGTGGTAGACACGATCAATTTTTGTTTCACCATATGCACAAAGAGCAGCTAGAACAAGGGCCGCAGACGCTCTTAGGTCTGTACACATAACTGGTGCAGCTGTTAGAGGTTTACCACCTTCAATAAAGACAGAGCTACCAAGTTGTTCAATACTTGCACCAAGACGAGTTAGTTCTGGTACGTGCATGAAACGATTTTCAAAAATATTTTCTGTTACAAGAGAGTTCCCTTCTACAACTGTTAAAAGTGCAACCATTTGTGCCTGCACATCAGTTGGGAATCCAGGAAATGGCTCAGTAATTACTTTAGAACCTTTTAGTGATGATGGGTATGTCTTAACGAAGTCATCACCGATCTCAAGCTTCGCTCCCATGCCTTGAAGGTTTTCAAGAACATTAAAAAGATGCTTAGGGTTAAAGTTCTTTACCGTAACCTCTGACTTTGTCATAAGGCCACCAATAATATAAGTAGCAGCTTCAATACGATCACCAATTGCTTGGTACGTTCCACCGCTTAATTCTTTAATTCCATCAACAATGATACGAGATGTACCGATACCTGAAACTTTTGCACCTAATGTATTTAGGAAGTTTGCAAGATCGTCAATTTCTGGCTCCATCGCTGCGTTTTCAATAATAGTCTGACCATCAGCAAAGACACCGGCCATCATTAAATTCTCAGTGGCACCGACTGATGGAAACTTAAGTTTCACATGTGCGCCTTTTAAATGATCAGTTTCAGCAAAAACAAAACCATTCTTCATTTCGATTTTTACATTCATCTTCTCTAGATTATCTAGGTGGATATCAATTGGACGTGTCCCAATTGCGCACCCTCCAGGAAGAGAAACCTTTGCTTTTCCAAGACGTGATAAAAGCGGTCCTAGAACAAAGATTGATGCACGCATTGTTTTAACAAGCTCATAAGTTGCTTCGTGAGAACTTAGAGTTGATGCATCGAAAGTCACATTCTTACCATCACGATTACACTCAACTCCCATCATTTCAAGAAGCTTAAGCATTGTATTGATGTCACGAAGCTTTGGAAGATTCGTTAGTGTTACTTTCTTATCTGTTAAAAGGATTGCTGCTAAAATTGGCAGGTATGCATTCTTTGCAGGAGAAATTTCAACTTCACCAGAAAGACGAGCTGGTCCTTTAACTATAATCTTATCCATTTTTAATTCCTTTTAGAAAACGGTAGCGGTCTGTGTAGTCCTTAATCAAGTCGAGATTAGTAAATTCATATTCACTCAAAATATCTTTTAAGTGTTCTAAATGCAATTCACTACCTTCCATTATGAACAGTCCACCTGCTTTCAGCTTTTCCTCCACCTGTTGGAAGAAATTTTTAAACCAATTATCGTAATCTTCATCTTTTAAGTAAAGGGCCAGATGTGGCTCAAAACGATGAACCTGTCCATGCACTTCACTTAAGTCAGCACTCTCCTTTATATATGGAGGGTTACTAATGATGATATCAAAATTTTCATTGAGGTTAGTTAATAAATCAGACTCTTCAAAGACTATTTTCACAGTCTTTGGATAACGGTAACGGTGAAAGAATTTATTGGCACGAGCAACTTCAAGGGCCTTTGGACTAATGTCACTGGCCACAATACGCGCTTCTATTTCACCAATCTCACCTGCTAAGCTTAAGGCAATAGCGCCACTTCCCGTGCCGATATCTGCAATTGAAATATCATTTAGCTTATTTTTTTTAATATATTCAGAAGTCCACTCCACCATGATTTCAGTTTCACTACGTGGAATAAGAACATTCTCATTTATGTAAAATGAAGAACGATAAAAGAATGCACGATTACTAATATATTCGAGGGGAATCCCCTGCCTGACTTTTTTTAAGAATTGCTCGATGACACCTTTATTTTCAGAAATATAAATGTCATCGAATTGAGATTCAAGGATGCGACAGAAATCTTTTAGCTCACCCTTTAAGCGAGAAATTGTAATTCCAGGGTAATTTGCCTCTAAGAATTTTTTATTCTCATTAAAGAACGAGCTAATGTAGTCACCGAGAGTTGTAAAACTCATTTACTACTCTTCTTGGCCCTTTAAGAGTTCAGCTTGGTTATGAGCAATAAGAGCATCAAGAACTGGAGCTAAATCACCTTCTACGATTTTATCGAGAGAGTAAAGAGTCAGGCCAATACGGTGGTCAGTTAAACGACCTTGTGGATAGTTATAAGTTCTAATACGCTCAGAACGATCACCAGTACCAATTAGACCTTTTCTCTCAGCTGCTTCAGAAGCATTTTTTTCTTGAAGCATTTTATCAAAGATACGAGCCGCAAGAATCTTCTTCGCCTTCTCTTTATTTTTTAACTGTGACTTTTGATCCTGGTTATAAACTGCAATTCCTGTTGGAATGTGAGTCATACGAACCGCAGAGTCTGTCGTGTTAACGTGCTGTCCACCTGAACCAGATGCGCGCATAACTTCAACACGAACATCATTCATATCAAGTTCCCACTCAAGATCTTCAGTCTCTGGCATAACTGCAACAGTGATTGTTGATGTGTGAACACGTCCCTGAGACTCAGTCTTTGGAACACGTTGAACTCTATGTACTCCAGACTCATATTTCATTTTTGAGTAAACTTTCTCACCAGAGATTGAGAAGATAACTTCTTTAATCCCCTCATCGTTTTCAGAAAGAGAATCAATTTCAACTTTCCATCCAACTGAGCGAGCGTAGTTTTGATACATTCTTAGAACATCACCAGAGAAGATCGAAGCCTCATCCCCACCAGCACCGGCACGAATTTCAACCATAACGTTCTTATCATCTAATGGGTCTTTTGGCAGAAGAAGAATCTTTAACTCATCTTCAAGTTCAGGAATTAATGGCTCGTTCTCATCAAGAACTTCTTTTGCCATCTCCTTCATATCAGGATCATTTTCCTTAAGCATCTCTTTTGCTTCCGCAATATCTTCTTTGATCTGCTTATATTTCTTGTAAGCAATAACAACTTCTTCAAGATTTGAGCGCTCAGCTGAAATCTTTTTGAACTCCTCTTGCCTATCATATAATGTTGGGTCTGCCATTTTTTCAGTTAGTACTTCAAAGCGCTGTACAACTGAATCAAGCTTATCAAACATGCTCATTTGAAAATCCTTTTAGCTGCTTCTTAGCTATTCATTGAATCCATGAATTCAGCATTAGTTTTAGTCTTCGTAATTCTTTGTAGCATGAACTCCATTGCATCAATTGTACTCATTGGGTGTAGAACCTTTCTAAGTACATATGTTCTTTGAAGATCAAGTTGATCCATAAGTAGATCTTCCTTACGAGTCGATGACTTATTGATATCAAGTGCTGGGAAGATTCTCTTCTCAAGAAGCTTACGATCAAGTTGAATTTCAGAGTTACCTGTACCTTTGAATTCTTCAAAGATAACTTCATCCATTCTTGAACCTGTATCAACAAGAGCTGTTGCGATAATTGTAAGTGATCCACCATTTTCAATATTTCTAGCAGCACCGAAGAATCTCTTTGGTCTGTGTAGAGCATTTGAGTCAACCCCACCAGAAAGGATCTTTCCAGACGGTGGAACAACAGTGTTATATGCACGAGCAAGACGAGTAATTGAGTCAAGAAGGATGATTACATCTTTTCCTGCTTCAGTTAAACGCTTCGCTTTTTCAAGAACCATCTCTGCTACTTGAACGTGACGGTTTGCTGGCTCATCAAATGTTGATGAAACAACTTCTGCGTTAACATTTCTCTTCATGTCAGTTACTTCTTCCGGTCTTTCATCGATTAGAAGAACGATTAGAACTGAATCTGGGTGATTTTCAGTAATTGCGTTAGCAACTTCTTGTAGTAAATGCGTCTTACCAGCTTTTGGAGGTGCAACGATTAGACAACGCTGACCAAAACCTTGTGGTACGAACATATCAATCATACGAGTTGAGTAATTGCTTGGATTAAACTCAAGGTTGATTTTTTTTTGTGGATATAGTGGAGTTAAGTTATCGAATAGTACTGTCTTTTTGTGCGCTTCAGGTGTTTGGTCATTGATTGTGCTAACCTTTAGAAGAGCAAAGTATCTCTCGTTGTCTTTTGGTGGACGAATTTGTCCTTCTACAGAGTCACCCTTTTTAAGAGCGAATTTTCTAATCTGACTTGGAGATACATAAATATCATCGGCACCAGGAAGGTAGTTATAGCCTGGAGACCTTAAGAAACCGAAACCATCTGGTAAAATTTCAAGAACACCGTTTCCGAAAATGTCCTGCTTCTCTTTTGCATGTGCTTTTAGGATAGCAAAGATTAGTTCATGTTTTTTCATACCCGCAGAGTTTTCAATTTTTGCTTTTTCCGCAATCTTGTTTAACTCTTTGATTTCCATCTCTCTCAATTCACTTAAATGCATAAAATGTACTACTCCTGAAATATCTGAATATATAAAATTGGATTGGTTTAGAATTTGCCTCTATTAATGATCCATTAATGGCATGGATTTTATAAGATTAAATTGGTTGGTATTGATTTAATTAGATAAACTCATCATAAACCTTCACCCTTTCCTAGTCAAGCTGACTTTAGAGATTGACTTGAGGCGCCAAAATGGGCATAACTACCTAATATGAATGAGTTTTCTAGCTATCCAAAATTTGAAGAATTACGTGGTCTCAACATCCTTTCCATCGACTACGGTGAAAAAGTCATAGGCCTTGGCTTCTTCTGCCCAGGACGTGAGCCTTTCCCAATAGGCGCAGGACGTATCATTAATAAGGGAATTGCACATTTCTATACAGAACTTGAACAAGTGATCGATGATCAAGTGGTAGAAGTTATTGTTATGGGAATACCTTATTATGTTGATGGCAATGAGAGTGAGAAAACAAAAGAGCACAAGGCCATCTTTAACGCTTTAGTTGAGAAATTTCCTAGTATAAAGTTCTATCAACAAGATGAAACACTTACGACTAAGTCGGCAAAAGAGAGAATGCTTAACTCTCCGGAGTATAATTTTCAATTTGATCCAACAAAAATTGATGAGCTTAGTGCGGTGATCATCTTAGAAGATTTCATAAGAAGTTAATTTCACAAAATATAAAAATAAGATATCCTATTATCATTATGATGAAGAAAAACTTATTTGTATTTTTGGTGCTAGCACCAGCATTATCGATCTGCCTTTTAGTGGCCCACACTTATTACAACATTTATCATTGGCAATACAACGGTCCAGAGACTGAATTCCAAATTAATAGTGGCGACACTTTTGGAACAATCAACTACCGTCTTGCCCAAGATAAAATTATCTACTCTCCTCGCCTCTTTCACCGCTATGTGAAATTCGAGGGTAAACTAACCAGCTTTAAGGCCGGACGCTACATCATCCCAAAAGGGATCACTATGGATGAGCTCGTAGACCTTTTAATTAGCGGAAAGAGTTTAACTGTTCGTGTGACAATTCCAGAAGGATATAACTTATTCCAAATTGCTAAAGTTCTGGCTGACGAGAAAATTGTTGATGAAAATGAATTTATCAAAGAAGCAAAAGATAAGAAATTTGTTCACTCATTAGGAATTCCAGCTGATCGAGTTGAAGGATACCTTTACCCTGATACATATCAATTTCACGAGAAGATGAAAGCACGTGCAATCATTCACCGCATGTATGACAACTTTAAAGATAAAACGAAAGAACTTGATTTTTCTAAAGTAAGACTAACAAAGCACCAACTAGTAACTCTTGCTTCAATGGTAGAAAAAGAAACTGGTGCAAAATTTGAAAGACCAACAATTTCTGGTGTTTTTCACAATCGTTTAAAAAAGAGAATGCGTCTTCAATCAGATCCAACGACAATTTACGGGATCTGGGAGTCGTATAAAGGAAATATCAGCAAAAAGCACCTAAGACAGAAAACTCCTTATAATACTTATAAGATTTCAGGTCTTCCAGTTGGGCCAATCGCAAACCCTGGGCTAGAGGCACTTAAAGCTGCCCTAAACCCAAAGAAGCACGAATATATTTACTTTGTTTCTAAAAATGATGGAACACACGTTTTTTCAAAAACATACAAAGAACACAGTCAGGCAGTAGATTACTGGCAAAAGAACAGAGCGAACCGTAAGGGGCGTAGCTGGCGAGATTTAAATAAAAAACAATAAAACTTAAAGAAGTAATTAACTATGAAACTATGGTCATCATTCGATCAGGAATATATCCTCAAGAGGCTTACTGAACTTTATGAGGAAGGCGCAGTTTTGAAATTTTGGCAAAACAATGAAGACATGCGCGAAGAGTACACTGCAACTTTCAGCTCAGTTACAATTGAAAAATGCTCTATCAGGCTCACAAAAGAAAGTGCTCCTTTTTATACTCGAATAGCACCTCTTTCACCTGTCTTTTTTCACTATCCTGCTGGGGATATGATTTTCAAAAAAGATATTTTCAAACTTGAAAATGGTGGTCTTTCGTTCAAGACTCCTAGTGAAGTTCGTATGCGCGATCGACGAAGTGTGGAGAGATTCAATTATAAATATCCAGACTTCAAAAATATCTCATACAAAGTTGAGGGTGAAGATGAAACTCAACATGATATTATTCTCGATATCTCTTTAAGAGGTCTTGCATTTGTTATCGATGCGAAAAGAAAAGCGAAGTACGAAATAGGAAAATCAATTTTTATTACTTCAATTACAGATCAGGAATTACCTGAGCTACACGAAGCTAAGATTGCCTCAGTTAATCGCTACCGTGTTTCAGGAGAAGGACTTCAAACTCACCTCCTACGCATTGGAGTTGAATTCACACAAACGCTAAACTCAATTACATATGATTCAATTGGCTCTCTTGTTAAAAAGAGACAAAATAAATTAAAAGGTCTTGATACAAATCTATTCAATGGCCTAAATCCTGATGATTATCAAAAGCAACTAGCTAAGATACATGAAAAGAACCCTCAACTCGCTATCAATATCTCAGAGTCAGTAGAAGATATCGATCGCCTTCGCTATATGACAATCGATATGAAGCGTGAGTTCTTTTTACAATTTAGTCTTGATCTTATGGCCTGTGCTTTAAGAATGTCGTCTAAAGAATTAATCAATGATCTTCTTTCTGAAGTTACTGCTGGTGTAAGAGAAGAATTTCTTATGAAGTATGATCAACCAAAGCCAGCTTCAGCAATCAATAAAGCACAAGACGAGTTAAGAAAGTATATTCATGAAAAGGAGCGCTCGGGCGAGCTTGTTTTAAGCCCGAAGTCATTTGTTAAGTATGTTTAGTCTCCTGTCTCTTCTCGATGATATTGCAACAACATTTGATGACGTGGCCATCATGTCTAAAGTTGCCATCAAGAAGACCAGTGCTCTAATGAGTGATGATCTTGCAGTTAATGCAGGTGTTATCCACGGAGTAAACGCCGATCAGGAGCTTCCAATGGTCTGGAAGATTTTTGTAGGCTCACTTTTAAATAAAGTCTACAGCATCTTAGGCGTTGTTGCCCTTACCTATTTTTATCCTCCAGCTCTAAAAATCGTTCTTCTAATTGGTGGAATTTATTTAGCATATGAAGGCGCCCACAAAGTGGTCGAAAAGATTACCAAGCAAGATAGCAAGAAGATCCTGGCCGAAATTAGTGAAGAGAAAAAAGTTTCAGGAGCGATTCGCACAGATTTAATTCTTTCAATTGAAATTATCGTAATTGCACAAAATAGCATTAGTGGACCTTTTGTAAATCAGCTAATGACTCTTGTAATTGTGGGGCTTTTAGCATCTGTCCTTATCTATGGACTTGTCGCTGTCTTAGTTAAAATTGATGATCTTGGGCTCTACCTTATAAGAAAAGAGTATAAGAGACTTGGCTACGCTTGTGTCAGTTCAATGCCTTGGATTATGAGAGGACTTGGAATAGTTGGGACAATTGCAATGTTTCTCGTAGCTGGTGGAATCTTTGCTCATAGCTTTCACTTAGACCTCTATACCTATGAAATACTGCAAAACCTATTCTTAGGTGTCATTGGTGGTTTTTCGGCCCTTATCGTTTTCAGTATCCTCACGCATATTAAATCGAAGTTCTTGCGCTAATTATTGGCAGATCTCTTTATGAGAATCCTACTAAACACCTAGAATCACGAGAAATTTAGTCCACACTAAATTAAAGTTTATTATAGCTATAGACGATAATTTATTTAGTTAACTGCCTGAGGGAATTATGAAAATTATCAATATGCTACTAATATCATTCGCAATTATCCTTACTTCATGTGGAGGAAAGTCCTCAAACGTCGAAGTAAAGCTTCAAGGTGCGTTCTCTCAAGTAGCAGGACTCTTTGATAATGGTGCGGTCATGCTAGCAGTTGGTGGGCCAGCGGATAAACCTCCTCTTCTCTATGTTGTTCCTCTTTCACAAGCAACACTTGATCACGAATTTGATAATGGAAATTGGAATATTATGATTCTTGGTTGGCATGGTTCAACTGCAGGCGAGATGATGGAAGGAAGCCTTTATTGTTCTGTCGTAAAAAACGCAGCAATCCCAGAGCAGACAACTTTTACTTTCAATCTAACTCAAGTCGATACTGTGGCACCGGCCAACGTCGTTGATATAGGTCACCCTTGTGCTGAGTTTATTGATGGCCTACAAACGGCCAAGTATATGTCTGTTTGTGAAACTTCAGCTTGTAATGTTGGTGAATACATAAGATTTAATTCAACTGACCTATCTATTAAATTTGGTATTCCTCACTATGAAGGACCAATTAATAAGGATCTAATCTATACTCAATCAAGATTTAATGAATCGATGAATACTTGCTATAGCAATGTTAATGGAAATTTACTCGATGGAGTCGACTACGCTAAAATGGTTCTTGATGCTTCTGTTGGAATGGTTCTTCCAGTAAGGCTAACAGGCGGATTCCACTTACCTCTTAGAATAGAAGGATATGAAGATAAAGATAGTGGAACAACTGACTGCTCTACCGGGCCAGTTGGTACACTTATGACCATGAACAGTATCGGTGAAAAAGACCTAGCAGGAAACGATCGTCACTTCTACGATGGCACTTACTTCACTTATATTATGCCACCTACTCCATTTGAACTTTCTCTTACAAATTCGAGTTATTCATTTGAAAGAAACTCTGCAACGACAGTACAGGTTGGTGGCCCATATGATGTTGGAAACGATACTTATCTTGGCAACTCGATGAACTATACTTGTGAGTACAAAGTCGCTGGAACAGATGATTCAACTTTTGTTGCCTGTGGATATCCAATCGGTTCAGGCCCTATATCATTTGATACGACGTCAGGAGATGTTGTTCTCGACGGTAATACTACTAATTTTAATCTTGGAGATACTTTTGAGTTTAGAATGATTGGATCGTATTTTGATGACGCTTCAAGTAGATTAATCTATTCTCCAGAGAAGCGCTTTAGCGTAATGGCAAACCCTATTGTTATGATTCCGGATTCAGATTTCATACCAGCACCTGGATCAAATGTTGATATTACAACAGGTGGAAGCACGACAATTACATTTAATAATAACACTGATGGAATTGTGAATTTTAGTATCTATTCAACACCAGACACCTTATCAATCTCAGGAGACATTTCATGTTCTCCCTATACGACTTGTACACTTACAATCGCAGGCTCTCCTGCAGGTACAGGAAATTTTGACTTAAATGCCAATGGTCAGCTTTTTAATTACACATATTATTAATATGGCACTAAGAAATGGCATTCACTATTGAGGTTAAAACCATAACCAACTGAAATCCCGTAAGTTTTTGTCCCCAATTCTTTAAAGGTTAAGATTTGCTTAACCGATGAGTTTTGTGGATTAAATTGAATTTGGGGACCGTATGCACCGTCATATTTTTGGATTATTTCTTGTTTCACTTCTTCTCACTTCATGTGGAGTAAAAACATCAAACACAAAAGTTACTTTTTCAAAATCACAATTCTTAGTTGGAGACTTAAACTCAAACTTTGATGGTGGTGTACTTATCTTTGGAAGAAATAACGATACAAAACAAGTTTTTCAAATTGGTCTTGATCCAAGCTCCCCTTCTGAAATCGAAATTGAGCTTCCTTTTGGAAACTACGATGTAAAGGCCATCGGTTGGCACCAAGGAACGACTCCAACGAATCTAGTTGGAACAAAGTATTGTTCTCAAATTAATACTCAAGTTGACTCTACTGAAACTCCAATGAATCTAGTAATGACAACGGCCAATTGTGCATCACTAACTAATACAGTTGTTCATGACAGTACGACAGGAAATCAGTTCAAGGTTGAAACTTGTCACGGGGTTGTCCAAGTTTTTGGGAAAGGAAAAAGAGAAAGCTGCGATGAAGCACCAAGTAACGCTCAATCACTTAAGATTCGCTACCCTTCAATTAATGCTGAAGGTGTCGTCGATCCAAGCTTAACTCTTGAATCAAAATGCTTAACACCAAATGCTGGAGATATTTTCACCTATGACCTAACTGCCGACTATAACGTTGTTACTAGTGATAGTGGTTTTTATAATCCAGTTGAAATTGTAGCCTACTATGATACTGCTTGCTCTGGAGCCTCTCAAGTTAAAAGGATTCCAAGAACAGCAGGACTTCCTTCAGAAGAGTATCTACTAGCAACAGAAGATTCAGCGACAGGTCTTACTCTACTTGCAGGCTTTGATTCTTGTGCGTTTGCAGGAGCGGCAACAAGCTCTCCATTTGCAGCTGATAGCGCTGGATCAAGAGGATTTAATATTATTTGTACGGCCGATCAATTTAATAATATCGCTTCCTACCCTTCAGAGAATTATATTGTTGCGAGAACAATTGATTTTGCAGGTTCAGCACCAGCAACGGGCGCTACTGACTTTAGTGGAAAATTAGAGGGAGATATTCTTATAAGTCTTAAGAAGCTTCCACATATTATTGGAGCATCTGACTCATTATTTAATAGTATTGGAAGCACGGTTGCTAACGCTGAGTCAGGACTTAGTAACTTAAATATCAATGTTAATTCGTTAACAGCAGGGCCGGCACTTGCAAAGTACTTAGGCGATTCTTCAAATCTTCATGAATTAATAATCTCAGGTTCAATGACAAACTCGAATCCATCAACAACACCACCTGGTTCAAGCTTTGGTTACTCGTGCGGTGGATTATTTAATCAGTCTTACTATGATGGAAC
Source organism: Halobacteriovorax sp. RT-2-3 (assembly GCF_047085075.1). Lineage (NCBI taxonomy): Bacteria > Pseudomonadati > Bdellovibrionota > Bacteriovoracia > Bacteriovoracales > Halobacteriovoraceae > Halobacteriovorax > Halobacteriovorax sp. RT-2-3. The sequence continues at coordinate 530,544 of NZ_JBKIYF010000002.1, forward strand.
ATCAACAAAGAATGTATTCGCACAAGTTGAAAGAATCACTTTTAGTAACTTTAGTTTAAAATGTACGGGACTTCCTGGTTCTGATAGTGCTTACGTAGGCTCCCTTATTGGTGCCCTAACAAGTGGCTCAACTGATACTGCAACTAATAGTCGTGAAGTTAAAATTTATGATGTTAATGGAAATATTAATATCGAAGTTGATGCAGCTAATCCACAACAATCAGTTGGTGGCCTAATCGGCTTCTCAGAAAATCTTACTAATATTAGTACTTATAGTAATAGTTATGTTTTTACTAACTCATATACTTCAGCGGCACCAGCGATTATTGGTGGCCTTCTAGGACAACATCAGTCAACGGCCGCAAACTATCTAGGCCGTCTAGAGCTTGGTGAAAATAATATTCACTTAGCAATTAGTAGTGATCTTCCATATAGTACGATTCAAGGTGCTGGCGGAATTGCTGGAAAGATATTTAATCCTGAAACTTTTCAGATTCGCTCATCTATTACAACTGGAAGTATTGATACGACATTAAAAAATGCAGGTGGGTTTATTGGTCATGCTGCTTTTACTAATCCTGGTAACACACTTGGAATTTATTCTTCAGCAACAAGAGTAAGCGTTAGTGCTGATGGAAGCGCTGGTGGCTTAATTGGAAGACTAAATCTCGATGGAACTTCTGCAAACTTTGTACTTAATCATATCGCAACAAGTTCAGTCACAGGTGCAGCTGCGGGATCAGCAGGACTTGAAGGTGTTGGTGGAGCCCTAGGGACACTTTCATCAACGACAAATCTTTCCTCAGCAAACTTTGATAATAATTATTATTCTGGACTACTTTTTAATAACCTTGGCTATGCTACTGGAAATTCAAGTGGATCTCTTGTTGGAGTTATGCCAGACATCAACACATTCGTTATAGTTAATGGACACCATTATACAAGATGGGGAACGAGTACTTCTCACATTATCGACTTCATTGGATTTATCAATGACTCTACTCTATCAAACGTCCTAGATAGAATCACGACAAATCAAGTTGTTTACCAAGGCTACACTGATAGCTCAACAGCACTTCTTCAAAGTGCCCTAAGATATGGAACACCTGGTGGTGAGATCAGCCTGACTTTTAACGAACTTGCTAATAAGTTTCTACCTTCGACTTTTACTGGTAGCCCATTCTTTACTCCAAATGGTGATTCTAAGTTAGATGTCGCATTTAACCGCTTCATGAGATTTGCAACAAATGGACGCGCGATAGTAACAGGTTCTGAAGAAAGTCCATTCCTTCTTTCAAATGTAGCTGACCTTACATTTGTTAAAAACAATCTCTTCTTAAGTAACTTTAGTTTTAGACTTACAAATAATATTGATATGGGAGGACAATCACTTCAGTTATCAGACTTTAATAATTCATACAATGGCTCTCTTGATGGAAATGGCTTCACTATTTCAAATTTCTACAATGACTACACTGGTGCCAATCAAATGTTTAATGGTATCTTTCCATATGTTGAACACGGACGAATTAAAAATCTCCGAATTGCAAACTCTACAGTAAAGTTTAATTGTACTTCTACAGGGGATGCCGGAATTCTCATGGGAAGAATTAGTCGCTACAATAACTCTGGTGATGATCGAGCGCAATTTCATAATATTCAATTCGATAATAATACGATTGAAAGTAGTATCGGATGTGCAGCAACAGGACTAGTTGCAGGAGCCTACTCAACAGAGAATAGCGGAGATGGGCCAGTATTTGAAAATATTAGTGTGAAAAATAATACATTTGGCTCACCTACAGGTTCCCTTCTTGTTGATCGCATTGATTATTCAATGTCTAGCTCAGAAATGTTTGCATTTAAGAATCTTGAGTTTATTGGCAATAAGTTCACTGATCCTGCGCCAGTCAATACATATGCATTCTTCTCAAATAAAGGAAATAATACATTTGATGTTAGCTTCGAAAATGTTCTCTACGTGGGACATAAAGATGGACACAATCCAACAGATATTCACAGTACGAATAATGCTGGTTCAGCAATGTTAGTAAAGAATCATTACGTATTCATTAACCCTACTTCTTTTGCAGGTGTTCTTGATACAGCGATACTAACCAATGGGACGAATTACGCTCTTGCAGATATGGCGACAACGGCTTTTGATAAGTACTTCCTAGTGAATTCAACAACAGGAGCGGTCGATTTAAATCGTCCAATGATTCAAGAAGAGTTCGAACAACGATAAGCATAGTTTAATGCCAATAAATTTAGGCGAAAAAAATAAGGACGCGTTCAGCGTCCTTTTTTTATTATCGGCAGAACTTACCGATATTACTGGTAAAAAGAAATTAACTTAATTATTTTCCCGCCAAACACGAAGAGTGCCTACAATAGGTTCCCATGAAGCTTCAGAGCGAAGCAAAGGCTGAGGTTTTAGGGCAACTATTGAATATGTATTAAAAGCAACAATTGCCGACTTTTAAGAAGACTTTTGAACTAAATAAATTCAGGGTTAAAATTAAGTGTCGCGTAATAGTTTAACCAACAAACTTTGCTTGTTTTACTTCGTTAAGGAGGAGGACTAAATGGAAGCTGAAAGACTAGAATATTTTAAAAAGAAGTTATTGGCCGCTAAAGCTGAGATTCTTAACGGTGGTATTCTAACAAGTACTGAAGACCTTAAGATGTCGACAGATGATCTACCTGATGAAGGTGATGTAGCAAACGCAGTAATTAACCAACAGGTTACATTTAATATGCGTGCTCGAGCAATGACTAAGCTAAGACAAATCGAAGAGGCCCTTCACCGAATTGAAGAAGGTACTTATGGGCACTGTGAAGATTGTGACGAGCCAATCGGTAAGAAAAGGCTTGAAAATCAACCATGGGCCGATCTTTGTATCACACACGCAGAAGAAAGAGAGCGTGAAGAACAACACATGCGAAGAGCCGTATAGCTTTTTTCATATTCCAAATGTTAGTAAAAAAGCCTGCTTATGCAGGCTTTTTTTATAGGGCCATCCCCTCGTCTACACTAAAGGTCTCCTTCTTTATATAGACATACTTCGATATGTCTCTCTTAAGCACTTTCTTAACCTGTTCATTTGTTTTAAGTACTTCTTCCACTTTAGGACTTATTGTACTTGAGTTCGTATTATTAATTGGCGCGACGATCATGACATATGCAAACACAAAAATACTGATTGATAATGTCCAAATAGTTTTCACTGAATTACCCTCCATGGTAAGTTCTTCTTCTGTTCATAATTAAGCACGGCCCATGCCAAATTCTGGTACAATGATTACGGCAACTTAACTTAGTGGAGTAATGAACACGGTGGCTTTTTGGCCTTATTTTCTACCACCACTTTTAAAATAGTGTATAAGATTTTGACACCTATCTATAAAGTATCCATATGGGCTATAGGTGAACAACTTAAGTAGGTAGAATCCTGTCATAGTGTTGGCACAAGCTGTGCATTCTATAACAGTGAGTTTGAGTTACTAAGGAGCACTTTTTGAAACTAAAATCTTTTCTACTACTTTCTACTTTAATTGCTAGCTCTTTTGCTTTTGGAGCTGGTGAAGGTCAGAAATTATCATTTGATCAACTAAGACAACGTGTTTTCAAAAAAGAATACCAACAGGAAACATCAAATACTGACGTACTACACTCACGCTTTTCAAGCTGGGGTATCAAAAATAACTTTGCACAAGGATCAATTAATCTTCCAGGTGCACTTAAAAAATTAAAGACACAAAAAGAAGTTGTTGTAGCTGTTATTGATACAGGTATTGATCCAACTCACCCATTCCTTAAAGATAATATCTACGTACCTAAAGGAGATGCTAGCATTTCTAATTTTGGACTAGATTTCTCTAAAGGTGCTGATAATGTAAATACTCCTTACGATAAGAATCGTCACGGAACTCACGTTTCGGGAATTATTAAGTCAGTATTTCCAAATGTTAAGATTCTTTCACTGAAGTACTACAACCGTCACGCTTCAGGTAAGGACAACTTAAACTCAACAATCAAGGCTCTACGTTACGCAGTTGATCTTGGTGTTGATATCATTAACTACTCAGGTGGTGGACCAGAGCCGGATTTAGAAGAACTTGAAATTCTAAAGAAAGCAGAAAGAAAAGGAATCATCGTAGTTGCAGCAGCAGGAAACGAGCAAGAAAATATCGATAACAAGAATACTGCTTACTTCCCAGCAAGCTACAAGTTATCAAATATTATTACTGTAACTGCTCACGATCAGTCGATGAAGATTCTTAACTCTTCAAACTGGGGAGCACAAACAGTAGACGTTTCTGCACCAGGATATAAGATCAACTCTGCTATCCCGACTTCAAGAAACGGTCTGCTAACAGGAACTTCACAAGCTACTGCTTTTGTTTCTGGAGTAGCAGCAATGTTAAAAGCTGGATACCCAGGTCTTTCAGCAAAGCAAATTAAGAAGATCATCTCAATCACTGCAAAGAAAGAGATCACTTTTAATGGAAAGGTTAAGTCTTCAGGACGTGTTGATGCTACAGCAGCTGTTGAACTTGCTGAAAAGCTAAACACAAAGACAAATGGTCAACTAGCTAACTACAAAGAAAGCAAAAGAGAAGTAGCAAACACTCCAAAAGTAATTATCAGAAAATAATTAATTCCTAGATGGCCCTAAAATAGGACGTAAGCGCAAGGGTCGTCCCCATAATAAAAATCACTCCTAGCATTCCATACAATAAATAAGACACCTTAAAAAATCCCATCATCTTATAATCAAGAAAACTTTCAATTTGACTCTTATTATTTAGCTCGCGTGTTTCAGATATTGCTTCCTTAATACGCTCATAAAGAGAAACCTCTTCGATACCCTTTTGCGTATATGGTTGCCAAATTTCTTGCTCGCTCACTCCAGAGTTCATCATTTCAATAACGATATCCACTAACTCTTGAAGATAAAGCGCTCTCAGCTTATCAGTCTTTGAGTGCTCACTATAGAAGTAATCAAGAAGATTATTATAACGGCGACGCACTTTAATCATAAATTTCTTAAACTTCACATCACCTTGGAAAATTGCTGGGTTTTCCATTTCAAGAGGAGAAAGTGTCAGCCAATACTTTTCACGAAAAGTATAGAAGCTCTTCTCCCCTAATGGTTCTCCTAATGGATTAAAAGTTAAATCGAAGTCACAATCTTGGCAGCGTTCTTCAATAATATTTTCACTTTCGCACTTAGGACATGTTATAAGTTGCACATCCTGTGCAATATTATCTTCCATGAAGAGATGTTGATGTTTTTGTATGTCGTTTAAGAATTCTCTATCCATAAGAATATTGTAATTTCATAAGCTTAGTATTGGCAAATGTTAAATCATATACGACAATAAAGTATGTCTAGCCTGCTGAAAAATAAATTCTTTCTACCTGTGCTTCATATTCTTGCAGGTATCATTTACGCATTAAATTTTCCATTCATAGGAAAGTTCACAATCTTTCCAACAATCTTTTTTAGTGCGGCCGTTTTATTCTACGGGCTTAAAAGTGAAATTCGTTTTAAGTATAACCTCATAAATATTTTCTTATTCTGTTGGGGCTATAATTTTGCAGGATACTATTGGTTAACATTCACACTAAACGAGTTTGGAAACCTATTTTTTCCATTTAACTTTATCCTGTGGCAGCTTTTTTCGGTTATTATTGCGCCACAATTCTATCTCTTTCTTATTATCTTTTTCTTTTTAAAGAAGTATGTGAAGATCGATACATTAGCGGGAGGAATCCTTTATTCGCTAATCTTCGTTATTCTTGAATATTTTACGCCACAACAATTCCCAGCTCTTTTTGGCCATCCGTGGCTTAAGATATCTCCATTCTTAAAACCAGCACGCCTATTAGGTGTTCCCTTCTATAGCTTCTTAAGTTTATTCATTGGGCATCTTATTTTTATGTTCTACCAAAAACAAAAGCTTCCAAGAGTTCAAGGTGGAATCATCCTTGCACTTTTACTTATGAATTTTGGAGTAGGCCCAATAAAGTCTAATATAAGTAACGATCTTAAGATTCGAATTGTTCAAGGAAATATTGGAAATGACCTAAAGCTTAAATCTGAACAGGGCATAAAGCTTGCCTCATCAGAAGTTATTAATATCTATAAAGGACTAAGCTTGGCCGAAGGAATTGAAGATATCGATTTGGTTATTTGGCCGGAGACTTCTTATCCTAGATTTGTTTTCTCAGAAAAAAGTAAAAAGTTGTCAGACGAGCTAATGGATCTCTTTATTAAGAGTAATGCTAGCTACTTCTTTGGAACATACGATCTTGCTTCAACAAATCCAAGTGTCTTAGAGAATACGTATAATGCGACAGTACTATCTCGAGGTGAAGGAATTATTGATCAGGTCTATCATAAGCAAGTACTCATTCCTTTTGGAGAAGGACTACCTTTTGGACCACTTAACCATTACCTGGCGCCTTACTTAACAAATATCTCATTCTTTGCGAGTGGAACTAAGTACACAAACTTTGAAGTTAAAGATAAACACTTTATTTCACTCATCTGTTATGAAGTCCTATTTCCTCGCTATGTTGGAAGATACATTAAAGAAGTGAAGAAGCGTGGAGAAAAAATTGATTTCATCGTCAATGTGACAAACGATTCATGGTATGGGCCTTACTCAGAACAAGAGCAGCACCTATTCTTAGCAAAGTGGAGAGCTGTGGAATTTAATCTTCCAATTATTAGAGCGACCAATACTGGAATCTCGGCCGTCATCAAACAAGATGGTCGAGAGTTAATTCGTACAGAAAATTTTAAACAAGAAATAAAAGATTTTTCTCTTTAAAATTAAAAACCTTCTTTAAGAAGATCATGCATTCGAATGAATCCCTTGAATTCATTTCCATCAATCACAGGGAGTACATAAATCTTATTTTGCTCCATTGATGTTAGGGCATCGATAGCAAGGTCATCAGAAGAAACTTTCTTAGGCTCTTTCGTCATAATCTCGCTAAGAGCCGTTTCAAGTGCATTAGCATTTTTAGCAATCGAGCGTCTGATATCACCTTCGACAAGAATTCCACTAAAGCTATTATTCTCAATAACAGCAAGGGCCCCAAGAGGTTTATTCGTCATTTCAAGAACGGCATCTTTTAAAAGATTTGATGGTTTAAGGATTGGGCACTCTTTCGCCACCCACATTAAATCTTTTACTTTCATCGTAAGAGACTTACCCAATTTCCCACCAGGGTGATTAATAGCAAACCCTTCACGTGATAGACCCACAAATTTCTCATAGGCAACAGCAATGGCATCTCCCATTGCCAGAGCAACAGTTGATGAAGTAGTTGGGGCAAGATCGTTAATACAGGCTTCGCGCTCTACCGAGCAATCAAAAGAAATCCCACACTCAAGTGCAATTTGTTTTGTTAAATCACCTACTAGAGCAATACGGTTCTCTTTTCTTATTCTTAGAAATGGTATTAATTTTAAGATCTCACTTGTGGTACCAGATTTTGATAAAAAGATAATGGCATCGTTTTCACTAACTCTCCCAAGGTCTCCGTGAAGGGCCTCAGTTGGATGAAGAAAAATTGAGCGAAGGCCAAGAGAGCTAAATGTTGAAGATAGTTTCTCTCCAATAAGGCCTGACTTACCAACGCCACATAAAACCATCTGGCCGTTATGAGCATGCAGATATTCGAAGACACCAGTCAGTTTGTTACACATCTTCTCATCTAAAAGATCTATTACTCTTAGAATTGAATCAGCTTCAAGTTTTAAAACTTCCTTCATCTGACCAAAATGCTCCACTACCATCTCCTTTAGTGTCAATTTTTCTATCTCGATCGAGTCTACGACTATGTTATTATAATTATATGAAAATGTTAAAAATAATAGTGCTTTTTTCCCTGCTATTTAGTTGTAGTTCATATGAACAATTTGAACAATTAGTTGAAGAATCAGAAATACCTTCAAAAACTTATAAGTCGAATTTTAACCAGACATGGCAAGCTGTTCTTGAGATCATGCAACAGTATGACATTTCAGTAAAAAATCAAGAAGCTGGAGTCGTAAAAACACGTTGGATCAACAACACGAGTCAAATTAACTTCTCCGATGCCTTCGGCTCAAAAGAGATGGTTAAAGCGGCCCAATTTAAATTAGTTATCAATGTCATTAAAGGATATCGCGGAAAACAAGAAGTTTCTAAGGTTTCAATTTACCGACGCCAAATGATTGAAAAAGATTTTCTACAAGGTTGGCGCCTTGTACGTTCGGATGGAATTCTAGAGAAAACTATCCTCTATAGAATTGAACGTATTCTAAAACGTGAATCAATGATTAAAAAGATTGAAGAACAAAAAGCGAAAGAAGCAGAGAAAGAGTTATTCTAATGAATAACACTTTCTTCTTCTAATTTATTTGTCACGATAACAACATCATCAATATCTTCTTCAACTTCTTCTACTCTATTCATTCTTAAAATTTTGCGCTTAAAGAAAACCATGAAGTCTCTTTGGATAAGAAGCATACATGGAAGAACCACAAGAGTTAAAACTGTCGCAAATAGAAGTCCCCACCCCATACTCATGGCAAGGCCTTTCGTAAATCCGGCATCTCCACCGATTGCATATGCCATTGGGAATACACCACCAAGTGTTGTAATACTTGTTAATATGATCGCTCTTAGACGACTTCCTGCCCCTTCTAAAATCTCTGGACGATGAAAGCTAAACCAATCACTTCTTTTCTCATTAATTGTAACAACAAGAAGTAAGCTGTCATTTACAACAACTCCGGCCATACCAATAATACCAATAATCGCCATTAAACTAATGTCGAGTCCTTGGAAGTAGAATGCCCAGATAACACCTATCACTCCAAAAGGAATGGCCGAACAGATTAAGATCGGCTGCATAATACTTCTTAAAACAATCGCTAAAATAAAGAAGATACCAAGAAGAGCAAAAGCAAATTTCTTAACCATTGAACTCTTATTCTTTCTCGACTGCTCATCAGCATCCTGTGCATTAAACATTAAATCGGGATACTTCTTTGAAAGCTTTTGAGTTAGTAGATCAACCTTCTTAATTAGAACTTCTTTTTTAATAATTTCTTTATCAAACGGAAGATCAACAACAACTTTTCTCATTAAATTTGAGTGCCTAATTGTCGATTGCTTCTTTTCTTTTTTCCAAACTCCAATATCAGATGACTTTATGATCTCACCATTTGCCAGAACGACAGGAAGGTTACCTAGTTCTTCGAAATTTAGATCATCGCCATCAGCTGCATAAGTTAAAAAGCGAATCTTTCGATTACCACTTGTATACTCATAAACTTCATTCTTACTAATGAACTGAACTAATTGACTTGAGACTTGAGCCAGAGAAAGTCCTCGTGATTGAATCTCATTTTTATGAGGTGTAAAAATCCAAGCGTCTTTAAAAAGCGAATCATCAAGATCAACTGATTTAATTCCCTCAATTTTTAAATCCTCAATCGATTTTTTAGTATACTCTGTCACTTCTTCAACATTAAATGGAGAAAGAGATTGAATTGTTACTTCGACAAGGTTTTCACGACTTTCATCATCTCCACCCTTTGCAATCTTAACCTCTAGCCTTTCAAACTTACCAGTTTTCTCAAGCTCTTTTAGTTGTTCCTTAAGGAAGTCTTGTACATCTTTCTTGTTGGCTTCAACATTATTATCAAGCTGTGAAAAAGAAACTCTATAACTAAAATACTGTGGCCCCTCTTGCTTCTTACCATTTGTATAATTTTGTCCAATTGAGAATTGGTAGTTATTATACTTATTTTTGTCAATCTTACTCATAACCTCTTCTACAGGAGTCAGTTGTTTATATGAGTCTTCAAGATTTTTTGATTCTTTCAAAGTACCGACAAATTCAACTGTTTCAGAAGAAATATTTAAATTGAAATTGAAGTTAATATTCTTGCTCGCAAAGATTATTGAGCCAATCATTGCCACAATGAAACCTGTTAAAACAATATAGCGCCATCTTAGTGCTCCATCGAGTAATTTAAGATACCCTCTTTTAAAGCGCTGGAAGTAATTAGACTCATGATGTGCATTTGCTTTTGTTACAAAGTGCTTTAAGTGGTTTGGAAGGATAAAGAAACTTTCAAATAAACTTAAAAGAAGCGCCGAGAAAACCACAACAGGAATCGCCATTAAGATATTTGACATTGAATCCTTCCCAACAAGAATTGGGGCAAAGGCAATCAGTGTCGTTGCAACAGTTCCACAAATAGGTTTCCAAGTCGAAAGAACAGCACCTACGGCCGCATCTTTTGAACTGGCACCGTTTTCAAGATTTTGCATATACTGTTCAGAGATAATAATAGCATCATCAACTAGGATCCCAATAACAAGAAGCATCCCTACAACAGAGATTAGATCAATTGAAATCCCCATTGTTTCAAGAACTGTAAATGTAAAAAAGTATGCAAGAGGCATCCCAAGAGAAGTCATAATTGCAGTTCTAAAACCTAAAAATAAACAAAGCGTGATCAAAACAAGAACGATTCCCATTAGAGCATTTGATTGTAGAGCATTAATTTGTCTTTCAATGAATGCCGGACCATCTTCAACACTTATGATATTCACACCTTCAGGAGCTTGCTCATTAATCTTTTTAAGCTTCTCTTCTAGTTTTTCCTTTAGTGTAATTGAATCGGCTTCAACATCTTTAAAGATATTAAAGTTAATCCCTGGCTTCCCATTTATGTAATTAGATCGTTTAATTTTAGGTAAGCGATACTCAAGAGTTGCTAAGTCCCTTAGACGCAAAGTATGGCTTGAATTATTTGAACGAATCAAAAGATTATTAAGTGATTCAATATCGTAGTTTAAGTTTTCAATTTCAATCGAATAAGAATCACTTCCTTTACGGATACTTCCTAAAGGGTAAATTCTAAAAGTTTCTTTAATCTTATTATAAACATCTGATGGCGCTATTCTATAGCGGGCCATATTATCGACATTAAGTTTAATATAAAGATCTTTTGTATATCCATATGTATCGACTCTTGATACTCCATCGACTCTTTCAAGCTCTTCTTCTATTTTCAATAACCAGTTCTGGTGTAAGTCATTACTTTGTTCAAAATTTAAAATTGCATAATAATTAAACCAAGAATCTGTTTGCTTAATATGGCGAACGACAATATCTTTAGTTTCAGATGGAAGATCTCCACGGATTGTTTCAATAGCATCTTTAATTCGAGTCTCTAAATCACCTATTTCCTCAAACTCATCTTTCACATCAACATTGATACGCATATACCCTTGTTGCGAGTTTGACCAAATTTTATCGATACCAGCACTACCTTTAATTGCACGCTCAATTGGGTAAGTTAAAAACCTTTCAATTTGAGATGCACCTGCACCAGTCAATGTGGCAGTGATTTGAATTCTCTTTGATGACCAATTTGAAATTAGATCTCGTTTCATATGGGCAAGGGAGATAATCCCAAAGAGCACCATCATGATACTTAATAAGTTTACTAGAAAGCTATTTCCTACAAAGTATGAAACTAGTTTTTTCACAAGCTACTGTCCTATTTAGATTTTAAAAACAGTAGCTTGTAGCACTAAAAATGTGAATTTATTTAGGTTTTAAGAAATTCTGTCGAATTTACACTAACTAAGGCATTGAAAATACGTTAGTAGGCCATGATATAAGTCACCCAAGACTCACAGTTCTCTTCAACAGTTGAACGATAGAAGATACCATCACCTGAACCATCATCATCCTCACCTTCCCAGAAAGTAATGATATTTTCAAATCCAGCATCCTTCATGATGTCTTTGATCTCGCCAATTGACCAATGTCTCCAATCATATGAGAAGGCCTTACGATACATTTTTCCATCTTTATGTGTTTTAAAGTGAATATAGTACTGAACTTCCTCTGTTAATGGATTGTAGCTATCACAATCCCAGTAGTAAGTGTGATCATCGTGCTCAGTCTCTTCTTCTAGCTCTTGACGACATTCTTCACCACCAAAGATATCCACCATAAAGATACTTTCAGGTCCCATATTCTTTTTTACTTGTTTAAAATAATTAAGAAGAACATTTCTTTCTTTGAAGATGAAATACGAAAAATTAAAAGCAACCGTAACGTCAGCTTTAAATTCATAATCATCAAGCACGTTTCCATTAATATAATGCATACGTGTTTTTTCTTCTTCTGTTAAACGAGAGTAGTGATTTTCCATTCCATATGCCTGTGGCTCTTCATCAAGATCAATACCCCAAGCTTCACGATCTTTCCCTTCTTTTACCCAGTCACAGGCCATTGCAGCTGTACCACCAAAGTCTTCACGTAGAGATCTTGGAGAGCGGCCAAAAATCTTCTTATATTCTTTGTTGATAAATTCAATATCAACTTCGTGATTTTGGACTGACTTTTCATAAAGTTCGTACTTTAAATTCGTTGGAATTTTCGACATTAAATACTCTTTTGTTATTTATTTATATGATTTGACTTCTTTTATGCCTGAATTGTAACTCATATTGATTGAATTTTTAACCTTAAATCTTAAATCATTTGTTTTATAGACACTACGTGCCAGAGAGATAAACTCCTCACCAAAGTCTGCTTCTTTTTCCTTAAGACGGATATCATCTTCAATTACCCAGAGCCTCTCATTAATCTCTTTAAGCTCACTCATAAAAGATTCTATTCCTTCTAAATTTAGTTCGGCCAAAGTTTTCGCTAATTCATCATATTCGGCCTGTGCCAAAGATACGCGCTCATTGTCTTCTATACGCTCTGTCTTAATTTTTAAGATAGTCATCTTATCAACGAGCTCACCAAGTGAAACAGGACATTCAATAATCATCTTATACCTCAATATCAATATAATTAATTTCTATAATAGTGTACTCAAAATCATCCCCTGGTGCCTGAACAATAACCTCATCACCTTCTTCTTTTCCAATCATGGCCCTAGCAATTGGAGACTTCCAACTGACATATCCTTTTGTCGTGTCCACTTCATCGACGCCTACAATTGAATATTTCTTCTCTTTTCCATTCTCATCTTCTAAGGTAACCGTTGCACCAAATTGAATCTTATCAGTTGTGACAGAGAGAGGATCAACAATTAAGGCGGCATTGATTCTTGTATTTAGAAAGCGAATGCGACGATCGATCTCACGCAACCTCTTCTTTCCATACTGATAATCAGCATTTTCAGATCGATCTCCAAGTGAAGCAGCCCATTTAACTGTTTCAGTTATCTCTGGTCTTTCAGTTTTCATTAAAAAATTTAACTCTTCTTCAAGCTTTGCAAAGCCTTTGGGAGTAATATAATTATCTTTCTTTATTGCCATATTGACTTAGAATTCCTTCTACTCCATTTTCAACGAGGTCCATCACTTCCTCAAAGCCTCTTGCACCACCAAAGTATGGATCGGGTACTTCTTCATATGAAGTATATGGACCACTACAAAAACTACAAAATAATTTAACCTTATTTTTATAATTTTCCTCAGGGTCAAGTTTTAAAATATTTCGATAATTAGACTTATCCATAGCAACGATAAGATCAAACTCTTCAAAATCTCTTTTTGTGAAACCTCTTGAAATACTTGGAAGCTTATATCCTCTTTTCAAGGCATGCTCCTGCATACGTCTATCGGCACCTTCTCCTGCGTGATAGGCACTAGTACCTGCAGAATCAACCTGAATCTGTTCTTCTAAGGCCAGCTCCTGAATACGATGTAGAAGTACCCCATCAGCGGCCGGTGAACGACATATATTTCCAAGACAAACAAATAAGATTTTCATTACGAAATTATGATAGAATCGAGGGTGAAAGTAAATTTAAAGGAATAAAATTATGACAGTACAAAGAATCAGAACAATGGGAGATCCAGTTCTAAGAGAAATAGCACAAGATTTTACTAAAGAAGAAATTCTTAGTGAAGAGACAAAGCAACTTCTAGAAGATATGAATGATTCAATGCTAGCAGTAGGTGGAATAGGAATTGCTGCTCCCCAAATTGGTGTTTCTAAGAAAGTTACAATAATTGATGTACCTGAGGATTCACGATACGAAGATGCAACACCAAGTGGAAAGCTCATTATTTTCAATCCAAGAATTGAGTTCTTAACAGAACAAGAAGATGGATATTGGGAAGGGTGTCTTTCGGTTCCTGGACTGAGAGGATATGTAGAAAGACCAAATCATATTCGTGTGACATATTTAAATGAAAAGGCAGAGGAAGTCGTTTTTGAAGCACAAGACTTTTTAGCAACAGTTTTTCAACATGAGATCGACCATCTATATGGGAAACTTTACGTAGATAATGTAAAGGATATAAAAAAGCTCGTTTACGAAGAAAATTTATAAAATAAAAAGGCCCTCTTAATAAAGAGGGCCTTTCTTTTTGTAGAAGGTTTTATTTATTATTCTGAAACAATTGCACGCATTACATCTAATGTTTCAGGAGATAGTGATGATTCGTAGCGTGCCCAAATTTCTTTAGTCTCTGCTACAGAAGTGTCTCGATCCATTTGAGCAACAACTTCTTCAAGGATTAAATTTGCTTCTTCAACTTCAGAGTTGTAGATAGCAATTTGATCTGCACTCACACCTTTAATTGTTCCATACACAGGACCAAACTCTGCTAGTCCTTCATTATCAAGAACAATTAATCCAGCAAGACCAATCTTAGCGGCTTTTGCCCAATCTTTTTGGTCACCTGAGAAGATTGCTTTTACTGAGTAACCAACACCTACTTTCATTGCCAGTAGTCCAGTATAAGCGATGTAGCAGTTACCTGTTAACATACCAACTGCTGCAGACGCATTAAAAGAAAGACCTGTTGCAAGAAGTAGACTTAGAATTACCTTTTTCATTTTTTTCCTCCATGTTTTTTTTGGTTGTAAATAACGATAACGCCCAACTAGATTTTTCTAAACTTAAATAAAGGTAATATGTCGAGCGAGATTTTATAAAAAACAACTCGCTATTTTTACAAGTGATAGAGTCTGACTTTACTTCTATCAAGTATTTTCAAGAGATTACGAATTTAAAGTAAAGTTTTTGCATTTAAAATCCGACAAGATAAGAAGGATAAATACTAATGAGAGAGACATACTATGAGTGAAGGTAAGAAACAAAGTTTTATTGCTTTAGCGTGCGTACTTAGTGTTAATGCATTTGTTGCATATCAATTCTTTTCAACATCTAAGTTTGATAACGTCTATTCGAAAGAAAAAATCCATGAACGAAGAGCTCCAGCGTCTCAAAAAGTTCCTGGCGAATACAAAGAGTTCCCACAACTATTCCCTTTTGAAGAGTATGTCATCTATGAAGACTTCAATGGAAATGTCGACTACAAGATGTCTGTAGACTTCTGGTCAGACAAAGGCGCTAAATACTTCACAAAAAACGGTAAAGAAGCAATTGAAAAAGGCCTTAGTGCTGGATTCAAAAGACTTATCGAAAAAGGAAATAAGGAAGGGACGACTTTAAAATCGGAACTACTTCCTGAATTAACAAAAGAATTCCTCAATACTTTTGTTTATACAGTTAAAGTTCATAAGCTTATCGATTCTAATTTTGAGTTCGATATTATGTTTACACCTTACAATAAAGACTCTGTTTCATATAAGGATGAGTTACAAACAAATCAACTTATAAACCTTGAGACTCAAGGATCACTTTATGAAGCTTTCCAAACTTATAATAAGAATTTCTCACATCGTGTCCTAGATACACAAATCCCAATTTCTAACGATATTTATCAATATATCGGTGGGGCAATTACACTGACATCAGAGCTAATTGATACAGACTGGAAGATATCTCAGCCTATTCCCAATCCAAAAAAGAATGGAATAAAGGGATATGTACGACTTCGTAAGTATTATCGTATCAACTACCCTACAGACTTAAAAATAGATTCATTTAAATCAAAATATTTGAATATCACAGAGCAGGAATTTGAAGCAAAGAATGAAGAACCACAAGTTCTTACTGTTGATACAATCTATGAATACAATCTTGATAGCTTGGTTCCTAAGAAAACTAAAACGATCTTTCACTTTGGCGAGATTGTTTCCCTTGATAAGAAGTACGATAGCTTCTTCAAAAGACTTTTTAGTGTATTTGATAAAAAGAACGACATTAGAACTTCCAAATTCAAATTTCAAGGAGACTACTCTAATGGCACAATCCGTACAAACTTCAACGGTGAGCTAAAAACTTTAGTTTACAGTCATAAAGACAAGAAGTTTACGAGCAAGAGTCGCATTACGACAAACCCAAGAGATTTTGATTTAAGAATGCATGTTAAAGATGCAATCAGAAAAACTCTTCTACAAGAAAATACAGACTTTCTTGTACAAAAACTTAATCTAGAGAAATTTATTAAATAATAGGATCGACAATGAAATCGACAAAGAAATTATTAACAACAGCTCTACTTTCAACTCTTGCTACGCAATCATTTGCAGCAAGCTTTAATATCAAAGACCGTCTCGACTCACAAAAACTATTTCTAGAGTCTTACGAATCAGTCTATGGAAAACGTGACTATGCTCATGCTCCGACTTTCTTTGATGCGATAAAAGAGCTCGATAAATCGAAAGAGAAACAAGCAGTAAAGTTCTTAAAGAATATTGACGAAGTTTTGCCAAATAAAATAGCAATGCCTGTTACTTACTGGACAAAAGTTTCTCCAAATGAAAAAGAGCTTGGTAAAGTTCTCTACTACTTCCTGGCCTATAAACTATTTATACTCAGAGACTTTATTGATAATCCTCTAACGAAGGATAAGGATAAAAAAGCTGCACAAGAGCTTCTTACAAAGATCACGAGAAAAGGAATCACATCAAATTCTATTTCAACTTATTTTCCAACATTAAAGCTACAGGCCATGAAAATCGCAAGCAGTAAAGATGTAATCGAAAGTATTAAAGAGAATGAAATTGCAACAATTGATTTTTCAGAAACATTTAGTGATATTAATAACTACTCTCTTTCAGCGCTTGGTTTTGTTCCTTCAAATAAAACAGAAATCGTCTCGGAGAACGAGCGTTCGCTAGAGCGTATCGATTGGCTGAATCAAAGAGTTATCTTTGCAGGTGGGACTCTAGACTTCGATTCTGATTATATTAAGATGCCAACACCTGAAGATCCTACAGGAAATATCATTTTTCAACAGGATCCGATTTACATTAAGATTCGTGATATGATTGCAAGTTCTAAGGACTCAATCTTTATCGATATTTTTCTCTTCGGAGGAACTCTTGGAGCAACTCTATCAGAGTATCTTTTAGATCAAACGAAAGAGAAGCTTAAAGAAAATTCTAATTTTAAAGTTGTCCTACTACACGACTATGCCACTAACTATAATATGTTAGATGAGATGATGCCGATCTTTGAATACATTAAAGAGCGTCGTGAAAAAGACCCTGTTTTAAAGAAAAGTGTCTCATTACTTCAGGCAAATATTCAGCGTCACCCTCCAGGTATCCCTTTTGGAATTACAAAACTAATCCCAAAAACTGCTGAAGCGATCAAATATTTTGAGTCAGGTAGTACATATTTTGAATCAAAAATTGATCACTCTAAAGTAATTGTCGTTGATGGAAACACTGAAAAT
This sequence comes from Halobacteriovorax sp. RT-2-3, assembly GCF_047085075.1. NCBI lineage: Bacteria > Pseudomonadati > Bdellovibrionota > Bacteriovoracia > Bacteriovoracales > Halobacteriovoraceae > Halobacteriovorax > Halobacteriovorax sp. RT-2-3. Next base: position 548,199 of record NZ_JBKIYF010000002.1, read on the forward strand.
GCACAAGCATATTTTGGTTCAAAAAACTGGACTGACCATAGTGGTGGTTACTACTACGATGATGCTATCTACGTAACAGGTGCTGCAGCAGGACTTGTTCAAGCTTCTTACTACCGCGATCTTCAAGCGGCACTTACGGAAGACCCAAAAGAGCTAGTAGGTTTCTACTATAAAGAACAAGGTTTTGATAACCGTGCCTACCTCTCTCAAAAAGATCAAATCTTAGAAGATATGCGAATCAAGAAAGAAAAATATGAAATTAAAGGTGACTCCGTTATTCGCCTTGCCGAAGCCGATGTTGATGGAACAATTAAGAATGTTCGAAATATCCTCGTTGATATGATCTCAAAGGCAGAAAAGAATATTTTTATGGAACAGCTATTCCTATATGACTCATATGTAATCGATGCCCTTGTAAAGGCCAAGAGACAGAACCCTCTTCTCGATATTAAGCTAGTTATCGATCACAACGGAAACTTTGGAATGAACGGCCTCCCAAATACCCTATTCGTTAAAAAGCTTGTTGATGCAGGAATTCAAGTACGTGCACGTAAGACTTATGGTATTACAGCAAACTTTCCAGACGGCTCAACTAAAGAGTATCACCAAGAAAACCATAGAAAGATTACATCGATTGATGGAATCACTGTTCTAGGTGGTTCATCAAATATTAATCCAGATACTCTCCAAGGTTCATTTAGAGAATTTGGTGCACAGATCTTTGATAAGAAAGAAGTAGCAAGCTTTGAAAGACGCTTTAGTCGAGACTGGCACGACTCAGAAAAGATGGAGATCTTTGATATCGAAAATTTTGAGGCAAATGTTCAAGGGGTTGCTTTTGGAAAACGCTCATCTGCAATTATCAATGCTCTTGGAAGTATGATCTATAAGTCAAAAGACGATATCGAAAAACGCCACAAATAATAAAGAGTTCTATATTCAAACAGGTAGCTGTTAACCGCAACAGCTACCTGAATTTCCTTTATCTTCAAAATATTTCTTTACTCTCTTAGGTAGCTCGACAAATAGTAGTGAGCGAAGAAGTAGAAGTGTAAAGACTACCGCTAATGAAACTTCCCACCAGCTTGATGTCTCGTGATTGTGATGAGAAACATTAAAGTTAAGAGGCCATGAAAATGCACTGTAAAGGTAGTCCGTTAAGAAAGAAAAACCTAGCGCAACAAGAGCAATTGAAAGAAGGTTGATCACAACACCTTTTTTTCCAATATACTGCCCGATAACTAAAATATTTGAGATATTCGTCGCTGGACCTACTAAAAGAAAAAGTAATGCCATACCAGGACTCATTCCCTTCATTACAAGAGAAGCTGCAATAGGTGTCGTCGCTGATGCACAAATATAAAGAGGAATCCCTACAAGTAGAATTGCCCCTCTTCCACCCCAACCAGAAAGGCCATCAAAGAAATTAGCAGGAAGTGCAAAGTCAATGAATGCTCCGGCCACAATACCAAAGGCAAGCCAGATGGCCATATCATCAACAAGCTCAACAAATCCAAAGTGAACAGAAGCTTGCGCCTTCTTTGCAAAGCTTTGCTTTACAATAACACTTTCATCTTTCTTTTTTGAACTTCCACAACAACTAGGCTTAACTTCCCCACTAACCTGTTCAACATCTTTATCTGTTTTAAAAACTAATTGAAGAGCACCAGCAACAAACGCCGACACAAAAGCAGCGACTGGGCGGATGATCGTCATTGGGATATCCATCATTCCATAAGTCATGGCTATTGAATCAACCCCAGACTCAGGTGTTGCAATCAAAAACGCAGAAGTGGCCGAATTTGAAGCCCCCTGCTTTTTTAATGTGGCCGCAGTAGGAATAACAGCGCAACTACAAAGAGGAAGTGGAATACCTAAGACAGAGGCTTTTACCGCTCCCTTTAATCCCTTACCACCCATTGCCTTCTTTATGCGCTCAACAGAGATAAAAGCTTTAATAACTCCTGCAGCAAGAAGCCCAAACATTAAAAACGGAGCCGATACTAATATATAATTCCAAAGTGACGTTAAAAAACTCATAAAATTTACCTTTTTTTCGTTGACCAATCTTAGCAGAATTATTCTGAAACGTCCTTTATTACTGGCTTTTTCACACAACCATAGACAAATTTTATAGACAGGCTAAAAAAAATTGAACTTTTTTTAAATTTTTCTATTGACGAATGAAACCGAAATCCCTATATTAAGTCTTACGAAATGCGGGGGCGTAGTTAAGTTGGTTATAACGTCTGCCTGTCACGCAGAAGGCCGAGGGTTCGAGTCCCTTCGCTCCCGCCATTTTCATTTCGTAACATTCAAGTTTTAATCTCTTCGGAGACTAAGATATTAAAAGCCGAGTTAACCCACTCGGCTTTTTTTTTGCCAATTTTTTGCTTCTGCAACTCTGGTCACAATGTCACGGCGCTGACGCTTGTTCCATTCTTTCGCAAGCCTATGCAGACTCAGCGTTAAGAGCTTACGCTCTCACCGCAGGTAAGAACCCACTCGACTTTTTTTTTGGACGCGAAAAATGCCACGAAGGCATTTTGCGCGGAACAACCCTGCACGACCGAGCAGGATGCGAGGGAGAGAGGGTTCTCCGCAAAATTTCCAAGCTACATTTATACGTATACACGATGATGGGACGATTCGGGTAACCAACTAAGTAATCCCACTAACATTTTCAATATCACTAAATTTCAAATAAGAAATGCCAGTATGGCAAAATCATTAGTCTCCCCTTTAAAGGGTTCTTCTTAATGAATTTGATAAAAATTCTTTTCGAGTAAAAACAAAAAAAACAGTACCCTAAAGCACTGTTTTTAAGTTCTATATAACTTTTTCTTGATTAATATGAAGCTGACATATTCGGCGTTGTTTCTTTTTGAGAGTATAGTTCATAAAAATACCCTAATGAATCTTCTACTTTACTATATTGGCCTCCAAATATAACTCTAGAAGCTCCATTACGACTAAGCTTGAAACTTACTTCCTCAGCTGAATAAGAAATAGTGTTATTGAAGAAAGTACTATGAGACACTTTGATCTCTGTCTTATTTCTATGAATTTCTTTTAAAGAATCAATATAACTATTTTCTGATAGGAAACTAATCGGAAGAAGATACATACTTCTATGTGGAATATATTTAGATTTATCGTACTCACGTACTGGCTTGTCTTCTAAACGAGCAATGTCTTTAATAATATCAATAGTACAGTTTGAAAGAGAAGTCGAAATACATTTATTACCTGCATGTAATGTTCTACCTCTGATTAGGCTCTCTAAGGTATTGCAAAGGTTTGAAGTTTTAGATTTACAAAGCTGTGCAATTTTCTTGTGAGTTCTATTCTCGACATCTTTTTCCCATCCATTAACTCCTTCAGACTTAGTTCTAAGTTCAGACATTTCTGAATGAATTTCATTAATCTCCTGGAAGAATTCTGCAATATCACTTTCTAGTGATTCATCTGCTGTGTAAGTATTCTTTCTTCTTTCGTATACAGTTTTGATTTTATTTTTTAGAAGAAGCTTAAGTTCTCCATTGAATGATATATTAATATGCTCAACAAGGTCTCTATAATCAGATTCATTGTTTTCTTTTAAGACTTTAGATCGCTCTAATGATGTAGTTAATATGTTCGTTACTTTTTCTTCTACAAGCTTTACTTTTGCAGGGTTTACTAGTGAGTCAAATGTCAACACAGGTGTTGCTTGAGCTGAAACGCTTGGTAATGTTAAAAGTAGTGAAAAACCAATAATAATCTTGTTCATAGTGTCTCCTCGGCTAAAGTAAAAATGTGAATACTAATCAATTTTATAGATTATCTTGATCGAGAGACAGTCCTATTGAAGAATTTTTATAGAGAAAGTAAAAGTGTCTAAAAAGTATACATAAGAATCTGATGGTTTTGATGATCAGATTATTGAAATAGTCGTAAATAGTGGGAATTCTAATAACTAACCGTACATTCTATTACTTACGTCTATTCTTCATATATGTTATTGCAAAGTCATATGCATCTTGACCCTTTGGAACATTAACATCGGGCTTTATACCTATAGACTCTATAAATCTGTTATCTCTATAGCTATTAAATGTTGAAGGTATATTTATCTGAATGCGACTTTCAGGAAGTACGACAAACCCAAGATTACCAAATTGAACCTGACCAGCTGTGTTCTCACCGACTCTTGTTACATCATCAATATATTCAAAAAAGTCTATTGTACTTTCACATGAAGATGCACAAGCACGATCTTGTAAAATCACGACTGGCTTTAATGCCTTGGCCTTAACAACTTTAGGTAACACTTTATTTACAATAGCGGTCTCTTTTTTATAGTTAGTATATTTTTGCTTATCTCTTTTTATGAAGTCTAAAAAAAAATCTTTTTGTTTCTTTGATTCTGCATTATATGCCAAGAAAGAAGATAAGTTCGCTCGACTTTCTAGACCTGGCCTTGTAACGACTTTGTATTGATTTGCATATGGTGTAGAAAACTGAGAGCCACCAGTTAATAATTTTGCTAACTGATATCCAATAGTATCATCTCCTCCACTATTACCTCTTAGGTCAACGACAACAAAATCGATCTTATCTAAATGCGTCTTAATTTCTCTAAGCATCCCATCCCATTTATTTGAAGAGGGTGATGCAAACCAAGAGATAGTGATAACGAGAACGTTACTATTACCTTCAACAACTTTTTTTACCGTCCAAAGTCTCTTCTCTTCACTATCGATTCTTTTACCGACATTTCCAACGAATGTATTTCTCGCACATTTCCTAGGGCCAAACTGAAAAGTCAAATGCTCATCTTGAACATGAGAAAATGATTCCCCTAATACATTACAAAAATCTCCTGGTTTAATCGATTCAATATTTACAACAGATTCTTTTAATTTTTTAATTCCTAGTTCTACGTTATTTTTATTTTTAAAAAAATAACCTGAATAGGAATTTTTAAGAATATATTCAACAAGGTTTACATCTAAATCTATTTTTTCCTTGTTCAATATAGGGGGGGCTTTAACTTTTTTTGATGGATCATAAACCAAAGAATACTCTTCCTTATTTGTTGAAGAGCAAGAAACTAATATTGAAAAAAATGAAAATGTTAAAATGAAAAATCTCATATAAATATTATCGGTTTTTCGTCAGCTTTCCTTAATAAATCAAATTATTTACTTAGCATAAAGTACTGTAATTACATCTCGGTATCGCGTCCCTGCAATCTCACGAAGCTGACACTCGTTCCATTCTTTCGCAACCCTATGCAGACTCAGCGATCAGAGCTTACGCTCTCACCGCAGGTCAAGCTTTCGGTACTGTAATATTTATATTAAGAACTCCTGTAGTTTTTACAAAACACTGAAATTATAACTATATAAGTTGCGACTCATATTTAGATTCCTTATAAGAGCATATGTATCAATTATTAGCTCTTGTAACTATTTTCATATCGCTTAAGGCTTTTCCTTATAACTTTGCTAATCAGTTTAAAGATCACCGTATGGTCACATGTCATAGTAAAGATTCTCGTGGTCAGATTCAGGTGTTTGACGTTGTTGAAAATATTTATAGTGCTCAACAATACCTTCACTCCAAAGAATATAAAGTTACAACTACTACAGGTCACAGCAATGGCAACCTAAACAATGATCCATTGTATTTCCTCTCTGATGATTTTTGGGGAGTACCAGGAAAAATTGTACAATCACAAAATTGCTTATTCTCAAACCCTGCTCTCGTAGATACTCATGTTAATACTATAAAAACAATAAGAATCGTAAAAGAGCACTTAGGATTTAATAGCTTTGATAATAAAGGCGCGGAAGTAATTTCAGTGCTTTTAAAAAAAGGCTCATTTAATGATAATGCAAGATGGTGGGATAAAGATAAAAATATAATTACATTCGGGCAGAGTTCAGATATTTCAGATCACACACACTTGTCTGCAAGTATTGGAATCGTTGCCCATGAATTTGCTCATGGGCTGTTAGCAAATACAATAGAACTTGCTTCCGAAGGTGACCAGGGATCACTCAATGAAGCATTTGCAGATATTATCGGGGTTTTTGTTTGCTTTAAAAATAATCCAAGTGCAGATTGCTATCAGTTAGGACATGAAGCATATATTGGTCAAGGTAATTGCTTACGTGATATTTCAAACCCAGAACAAAATGGTCAAGCAAGTAACTTTGACGAATACAAGCCTAATGGCCCTAATGTTTATTATAATGCAGGCATAGTAACGAATGCTTTTTATCTCTTGTCTGAGGGAACAGCTGAATTTGAGGGTGTAGGATATGAGGTTGCAACTGAAGTTTTTTTCAATGCTTACATGAAATATCTTAATAAGAATTCAACTATCAGGGATATAAAGTTGGCAACAGTTAAATATTTAAATGAAGCCCAAGACTTAAATCATAAGCAAACACTTAAAACCCTGCTTTCTGTATGGAAGCATATTGGGCCATAAAAGAAGCAATCCCACTAACCTATTTCAATCTACTTCGCTTTACTTGCAGCACGTCTGCGTCTCGCACTTCTTTGCTGATTATTCGACTTACTCGTTTTGTTGCCTTTAGACTTCGCACCACTTCTTGAAGAAGCCTGCTTCTTCTTTTCTGGACGTCGATTATTTTGAGGTTGTGTAGGAGCTCCTGCGACACCATGAAATGGGTGATCCTTATCTTGAGGAATTTGATACTTAATCGTTTTCTCAATATCCTTTAAAAGGTTCTTTTCTGTGTCATCACAAAATGAAATAGCAACTCCATCTCGGCCAGCTCTTGCATGAAATCTCTCATTGAAAGGCGCTCTCCAATATTCTCTTCATCATAGAGCTCTCCGCGTGGGTTAATAGCAAGGTCGTTTAAAATAACTTCAAATGAATTCGTGCCATTATATGTTTTGGAAGTAATCGTAACTGATCCCCTGCTTCATCAGTTACGACTAATGTGCATGAAGCTGGATTAAGTGCTCCATTATCAAGATCATGAGAACACCAACCGTTAAGATCTCTTAAGTCAGGGTTGGTAGAAATATCTTTTCCTACGCTAGCTTTAGCAATCATTGTTGTTATATCAAAAGAAGTATTCTGACATACTTGAGTACAACTCTCACCTGCTGATGCTCGAATATCTTTTTGTTCGCTACAAATACAAAAATCTTCAATAATAACAGAGTTATTTGGTCTAATCGCCGGTACTTGCGCAAATGCTTGTAAAGATAAGAGTGTTAGTATTATTTGTTTCATTAAAAATCCATTTAAAGATTATAAGTTACAATATTAACAAAATCTGTATCATATACTACATATAATTTATTACCGCCTAAGAGAGGAAGTATGAAGATAATTGTTTTTAGTACCCACAATTTTGAAAAAAAATATTTATTAGATCAAGCGAGTGGACACAATATTACTTTTATCAAAGAGCAACTTAATCAAGAAACTGCTCCACTTGCTAATGGTCACGATGTCGTATGTGTTTTTACAAATGACAAAGTGAGTAAAGAAGTTCTAGACCAGCTAAGTGATTTTGGTATTAAGCTCATCACACTAAGATGTGCAGGGTTTAATAACGTCGATTTGGAATACGCTAAATCAAAAAAAATCCCTGTTACAAGAGTTCCAGAATACTCCCCTCAAGCAATTGCAGAGCATACGATGGCAATGATTCTAACTTTAAATAGAAAAACTCATAAGGCGTATAATCGCGTTAGAGAGAATAATTTTAACCTCGATGGCCTCGTTGGTTTTGATCTCTATAAGAAAACTGTTGGTGTTATTGGAACAGGAAAGATTGGGAAGGCCTTTTGTAAAATCGCCCTTGGTTTTGGATGTCGAGTTCTGGCATTTGATTTAACAAAAGACTCTGAGTTAGAGAATCTAGGTGTTGAGTATGTTGGCTTTGATGAGATTTTAAAAGAATCGAAGATCATCTCACTTCATATTCCACTTAATAAAAATTCATATCATCTCATTAATGATGCCAATATTTCGAAGATGCAAGATGGTGTCGTCTTCATCAACACAAGTCGTGGTGGGCTTGTCGATACAAAGGCCCTAATAAAAGCCTTGAAAGAAAAGAAGATATTAGCTGCAGGTCTTGATGTATATGAAGAAGAGGAAAATCTATTCTTTGATGATCACTCTCAAGACGTACTTCAAGATGATGACCTAGCAAGGTTAATGACTTTTCCAAATGTTCTAATTACTTCTCATCAAGCTTTCTTAACTCATGAGGCATTAAGTAATATTGCACAGACAACATTTGAAAGTATTAACTCAATAGAGAGTCAAAAATTTAAATATCTCGTTTGATATTATTTTCTGATATCGGCCAAAAAACGATCCCATCTAAATGAGATGGGATCAACTGCATGTTTCATGACATAGTCATAAGACATATAACCATAGCCTTCATCACCCCACTCACTTGACCAACTATTTTTGAATTGAAAGATTCTCTTTTCTTTGTCGTATCCAGTAAAGTGAATCGCATGGCCATAGCAGGCGACTTCACCAGACTCACACTTTGCAAAAACTTCATCAGGAAGTGTCACATGGGCATTTTCCCAAAGAGGAGAATAAACGAGAACTGTTGCAACAAGGCCATTCCCACTTCTAATCTCATCTTCGTATAAATCAGTTTTGGATTTCCAAGAGCTCCACAGATTTGTGACCATTTTAACTTCTAACCCATCCACCTTCACTCTCTTAAGCGAGCCAGTATCGACTGGAGCATGAGAGAAGCAGTAAGACGGCGCGCTTTCATCAAATGGATCGAATTGCGAGCAAGGGCCATTATTTTCAAAATAACTCATCTGATAAGGAAGCTGGGCCTCTTCGATAAAGAAGTATTGATTGCGAAAATTACGTGCAATCTCGTAAGTGTACCCATGCTCAGCATTTGGGTACTCTCCAAAGTGCTCTTTCCCATAGTAGATTTGAAATTGCTCTGAAATATCGAATTCCATATCAAATCTCTTTTTAATGGCACCCTCAAGCATGGCCGTAACCGCAAAGTATGCACATGTATTTCTGTCTTTTTGGTTTTTAACTGGAGTTTGATACTGTCTAATCGACACCATTTCAGCGTTAACACCAAGAGATAATAATAGGCTTAAGATTATGATTTTCATGAATTTCCCTTCTTTATTCTCGCTGAATTTAATAGAAAGGAAGAGCTTCTTCAAATGACTTCTAAGGAATCAGTTACTTTTACAATATTGTTGAACTGTAAGGGTTTGAAAATATGTACAAATGAGAAAGCCTCCGCTTAAGGAGGCTTCGAAATTATTTAATAATGATAGTTCCTAAATAGTTAAACATGATACGCTCCTTCAAATATTCACCTAATGAGATTTAGATGATGAATAAACCATACCCCATATTGAGAAAGCGCATAACAACCAAGTTAAAAGTACCTGAATATGGAACTTATTAAAGTTGTTGGTTATATTAAAAAATAGAGAGCATTTGATCTAACTGCCCAACTTGCAAAACGCCACTTTGTGAATGTTCTAGCTTTGCCCCTTTAAAGATGAGAGTAGTTGGTATTCCTCGAATTCCATACTTAACCGAGATCATTGGATTCTTTTCAGTATCGATTTTATAAAACTCTGCAGACTGCCAATTCTTTTGAGCAAACTCCGTAAAAGTTGGTCCATACATTTTACACGGGCCACACCAATCTGCGTAAGCGTCAACAAAGACAGGAAGCTCAGAGTGTTGAATGATCTTTTCTAACTTATCAAAGGTAATACTTTGAACTTTTGCACTTGTGTCCAAATCTTTAGAGCACTTTCCACATACAGCACCACTTGCCGAAAGTTTTGTTTTATCAATTCGATTAATTGCACCGCATGATTCACAGATAATAATTTTTTTCATTTTTCACTCCTTAATCCTACTATACCAATAAAAACTTAAAAAATATTTGATAGAGATCAATGAAAAATTATATATAGACAGGCAACAATAGAAAGTAAGCACTCTGTTAGACTTAAGTCCTTTATGCGACCAGCTACAATATATAAAATAGTATGTACAAACAATCCCCACATTATCCCTGTTGTAATTGAGAAACTTAGTGGAATAAGAACAATACATAGGAATGCAGGAATCATTTCTTCAAATTTTTCAAAGTTTATTGATGAGATATTCTTAAACATGAGAATCCCAACAAAGATAAGAACAGGGGCCGTTGCATAGCTTGGAATGGACTGTGCAAATGGAGCAAGAAAGAGAAACGGAAGGAAGCAGATTGCTGTAATAACTGATGTTAATCCAGTGCGGCCACCGACACTGACACCAGCGGAACTTTCGACAAAGGTTGTCGTCGTAGAAGTTCCAAAGAATGCAGAAAAGAGAGTCGCAAGTGCATCAACAGTTAGGGCCTGTTTCATATTCTTAATTTCACCCTTTTCATTTTTAAGATTGGCCGTCTCTGCGACGCCAATAAAAGTCGACAAAGAATCAAAAAGATCAGTCATCATAAGAGTGAGAATACTTGGGATATAAGCAATCTTTAAGGCCCCCAAGATATCTGCTTGCATAAAGTAGCTAAAGTCAGGAGTTGCAAAGAAGTTTTCAGGAAGAGTCGACTTTCCAAAGAGAGCTCCTAGTGTCCAAGTAAAAAATATCCCTATCAGAAGACTTCCAGGAATATTCTTCTTAAATAAGGCAATAATAAGAACAAAGCCAAGGATGACTGCTCCCCCCTCACTTGAAAGCGGTGCTGTTTGAACAAGTGTTACTGGATGGTCAATGATAATGCCGGTATTCTTAAGACCAATGAATGCAAGGAAAATACCGATCCCAACGGCCATGGCCATTCTTAAGTTCTTTGGAATCGATTTAACTAACTTCTCTCTAAATGGCGTCACTGACAAGATAACAAAGACAACACCTGACCAAAAGACCAGGCCCAAGGCTTGCTCCCAGGGAATTTTTTGGTCGAGAATTAATGTATAAGTAAAGAAAGCATTAAGCCCCATTCCAGGAGCAAGGGCAAAAGGTAGCTTTGCGATGAGACCCATAAGAAGAGTTGCAACAAAGCTGGCCAAAATAGTCCCTGTCATAACAGCAGAAAAGGACATTCCTGTACCATCTGAAGATAAGATGAGCGGATTGACAAAGATAATATAACTCATCGTTAAGAAGGTTGTTATTCCTGCTATGACTTCTGTGCGAATACTATTTGCTTTCATACATGTATTCTAGCATTTCAGTTTAGGACAAAAAAACTTAAATAATATTCACAACTCTTACATTAACAATCTTGAGTTCTCCTATTTTCAATCAAAATACCACAAATTATAATGAAAGCACCGAGTAGAAATGATGTCCATTGAATCTTTGCTCCCCAGAAGAAGACGTTAACAAGTATAGCTGCAGGGATAACTGCATTATTCATAACAGCGAGTTCTCCGTATGAAACTTGCTTAGAACCAGTATTCCAAAGATAGTAACACACACCAGATGCAATAAAGCCTAACCACAACAAGACTCCCCACTGCAAGGATGTAATTTGTGAAAGATTTGCGAAGGTTGATCTAGAGATTAAAACAAATGAGATTGGAATAAGGGCACCTAAAAAGAACAGTGCAAATTTTTGCATCTGATTTTGTTCAGAGATTATCTTGCGATAAAGAACCTGTCCTAGCCCAAAACAGATATTTGCTCCCTGAACAAGCAAGAAGCCAATAATATAATCATTTGAGATCTCACTCCACTTTATGATGGCCGCACCAAAAACAACTAAGAAAACACTGAAGAGCTGTCTTAAGATAAAGCGTCTCTCAATAATATTTCCAATAATTGAAATAATGAGAGGTGTTGAAATAGTAAAGAGTGCTACTTCTGATACTGATAGATACTTAAAGGAATTGTAATAAAAGAGGTACATCACTCCGATTTGCAATATTCCAATGAGCATTGTCTTAAGAGATTCTACTCTAAAAATATTTCTAAAATTTAAAAATGGAACAAACACTAAGAATGCGAAAAAGAGTCTTAGAAATATGGCCAGATAGGTATCCATCTTACCAGCAATATATTGCCCTATTAGACTAAATGAAAATGCCCATAAAACTGTAACAAGTATTAATCTTTTCATTTGGCTATACTAGCTTCTAACGAATCCCTTGAAAAGTTCCATTAAAGAAATAATCGAGTTGCCATTTTTGTGAACTGATAGCCTGTTTACTAGTAGGTTGATCCCATTTGGGGTAAAGACGAAATCCACGCTTTCCTTCTTTATATTCACTAGAGAGAATACCTTTTTTCACTAGAGCATCTTTTGGAAATAAGAAGTAACCCTGTTCACTTTCTGTATCGCAAATAATCAAAACATAATCGAGAGGGTCATTTAAGTGGTATGGTATTGTTTTTCCACTTTCGTCTCTCTTCCACAATGTGACAAATTGGCCAACTTTCTTAGGTGTTACTTTGGAAGATCGTTGAATATAGTACTTTCCTTCATATATATATGAACAACCATTATATTCCTGCGCTTCCTCATGAATAATATATGAATCAAGTTTTTCACTTATCTTTTTTATGTCAATCTCTCCGATAAAAACTCTTCTAATACTTCTAGTTTCTTTGAACTAGAAGGTTTTCTAGAGGTTAAGAAAAATAGACTATGAGATGGAAGCTCCCAACTCTTAAATAATTCAATTAACTCACCTCTTTGTATTTGTTCATCTACTAAGTAACGAGGTACATTGAGAATCCCAACTCCTAACTCACAAGCCTTTATGAGAGACATTAAATTATTCGATTTATATGAGCCTTGTACTTGAATATGACTAATCTTTTGACCTTTCTTGAAGCTCCAAATAAAAGGGCTATCTCCTCTTAGATATAGCAAGCAGTTATGCCTGCTTAAAGATTCAAGGTTTGTTGGCTTTTTAAAATGATCAATATAGTAAGGGGAAGCACAAATAACACGGTCGATTTGTGTAACTCTTTTCATATAAAGATTTGAATCTTTTAATTGAAATGCCGTTCTAATACTTAAATCGATATTATGTTCAACAGGGTCAAGTACTCTATCTGTCAAAATCAAATCAATTTCAACATATGGATAATGAAGCTGAAATTCAGCAAAAATTGACGCCAAGAAGCTTTGACCGATTGTCGTTGGCGCAGTAATACGAATAACACCTTTAACTGAGTCAACAACTCCATGTAACTGCTCTTCTAGATTATTTAATTCCTCTAAAAGATTTTTAGACTTCTCAAGAGTGAGCATTCCCTCTTCGGTAAGAACAAAAGATCGAGTTGTTCTTTTAAATAGTACAACTCCGAGATAACTCTCTAATTTCTGAATCTCTTTAGTTATATTTGAAGCTGATGTTCCTAGAACTTTAGCTGCTTTTGCAAATGTTCCCTCTCGAGCAACCACAGTTGCCACCTGAAGGGCATATAAACGATCAAATGTAGTCTTTTCTATTATTTCCATATTAGAAATAAATTATTTCAAATTAGCTTTATTGTTTCAAGCGCAAAATTGAATTAAATTTAAAATGTACTAGAACAAGGGGGAAATCATGAAGAAAATAAAAGTGGTCATTATTGGAGCTGGCTTTGCAGGAATTGCCCTGGCAAAAGGTCTTGCTAATAAAGATTATTTTGAAGTCGTGATACTAGACAAGAAAAATCATCATTTATTCCACCCTCTTCTTTACCAAGTAGCATCGGCATCCCTATCTCCAGGAGATATATCAATGCCAATACGTGAAATCTTATCTCATGCTAAAAATATCAAAGTACACATGCAGGAAGTTGTCTCAATTGATAAAGATCTAAAAGTTATAGAATGTAAAAGTGGTGATGAATATCAATACGACTACCTAGCTGTAGCAACAGGATCAAAACCTTTCTACTTTGGCAATGATGACTGGGAAAAGAGTGCCCCTGGCTTAAAGACTCTAACTGATGCTCTTAGTATTCGTGACCGTGTCCTTAACTCATTTGAAAAAGAAGAGATAAAGCTTAATCAAGAAGAAAAGAAGTTAAACATTGTTATTATTGGTGGTGGCCTAACTGGAGTAGAGCTTGCGGGGGCATTTGCAGAAGTTGCCTATAAAACTCTTGTTAACGAATATCACGACTTCGATCCAAAACTAACAAAGATATATCTAATTGAAGGTGGTCAACATATTCTCTCAAGCTATAGCCATCCAACTTCAGAAAAGGCCAAGAACTATCTCGAAAAGCTAGGTGTGATTGTTTTAACAGATGAAGTCGTTGAAGAAATTGGTGACGATTATATAAAAACTAAAAGCCAGAAAATTGAATCTAAGAATATCATATGGGCAGCAGGAAATCGCGCAACAAAGTTAATTTCAAAGCTTGGTGTTGAACAAGACAGAATGGGACGTGCAATAGTAGAAAAAGACTTAAGTTTAAAAGATTTTCCCGAAATTTTCATTTTAGGAGATGCAGCTAACTTCCAGTCATTAGACGGTAGCCCACTTCCCTCTCTTGCACCAGTTGCGGCCCAACAAGGAAAGCATCTTGCCAAGCAACTACTAAAAAATAAGCGCTTTGCCTTCAAATACCTTGATAAAGGATCGATGGCGACAGTAGGTAAATACAAAGCTGTACTAGAATGGAAAGGTGTTAAGCTAGCAGGTCCAATTGCATGGCTTGCGTGGAGTCTTGTCCATATCTTCTTCTTAATCAACTTTAGAAATAAGGTTATGGTCTTTATGCAATGGGCGTGGTCGCTTCTTTCTAATAAGAGAAGAATTCGTATTATAAAGTAGCAACAAAGCGTCCTTTAAAGCTCGCTCTAACACTGTCTCCTACCATAATCTTTGAATGAACATTTAAGCGGCCGACTTTGCGTCGCTTAAGTGATTGTATGAAACTATTTACTGAAGCTTCATCAATTTCTGCAATGGCCTCAAAGTCAGAATCCACGGGCATAAGATAATCAATCTCACTATTTTGGATAACGAGAGACTTGAAATCAATATTATGAACTTTCATCGTATGATGAGTTAAGAGGTAGCAAGAAAGAATTGCTAGTGTATTAATACTTCCACCAAATGCAGTTCCTTCATAATTAATATTCTTACTTAAAGGAGCTTTTAGTACGATTTTCTGATCTTCTACAGTCTTAATTTCAAGCTTCATTCCTGAGACGACTGGAATCGACTCCAGTAAATCACGCTTGTATTGCTCGGAAATCTTTTTCATATCAATAACCTCCAACTCTCAATTCATAGTATAACCATATGAAATCACGTCTGTCTAATCTTAGAACAGGCACTCATTTTTTCATATTTTCACCATCAAACTAACTAATTAGTTAAGATGATCAAAATAATTTAAGAGGACGACATATGAAGAAATTGATAATGCCACTAAGTATCTTACTATCTCTCTCTGCCCTATCGAGCACTGAAAATATTAGTGATATGCGATTTAACATCAAACCAAACATGATGCAGGCGCAAGAAGATTCATATTCTAGAATGGCCAGAGAGTATGTAGAGCTTTCTGAAAAGTACAAAGATATAGTTATTGGAGACAGTGAACAATCAACTCGAGCTGCCTCAATCTTTTTTGAAAAATATATAAAGAATAATGAAGAAAGACCCCAAGATTTTAAAGTCCTAGGACTAAGTCGTGAATCGGCCCTTTTCTTATCAAATTCTAAGTCTGACTACTTTATCGAAAATGATGATCCTTGTAGTGCTTTACATAACCAAGGAGATATTTCAAATAAATGGTGTCATGCAGGCTTTTCTAAAGTTGCTTACGCTGTAGCGAAAGAAAATGGACTTGGAGAATTTCTTTCACAAGGTGCGGGTTTGCTCGTCTTTGTTATTAAGGAATTCGGTGATAAGAATTATGATTTCTCAGATATTAATACTGCCCCAATTGGCGGAAAAATCGGTCAAAACACAGAAGTCTACACCACTTTTATGCTAGATGGTGCGACTTACTTTGAGTTTTTAACGCGTTTTTAGTGTTCTTAAAGAGACGATGATTTAGTCTTTTGTTTTGCTCTTCTTCGCCTAGCGCTTCTTTGCTTATTGTTATTATCTTTAGAAGATTTTGCTCTAAGCCTAGGCGTCCTAGGAGCTCTAGGCGCCTCTTGTGAGTCAGGTTGCCCCGCAACTCCATGAAAAGCATGATTCGTGTCGACAGGAATTTTGTAGTTAATCGTTTTTTCAATATCGTTTAATAGCTTTGTTTCTGTATCGTCGCAAAAAGAGATAGCAATCCCTTCTCTTCCAGCACGAGCAGTTCTCCCAATACGATGTACATAACTCTTAGGATCATCAGGAAGATTATAATTAATAACATGAGTGATATGGGAAACATCAATTCCACGAGCAGCAATATCAGTAGCAACAAGCACCCTAACAGTTCCCTTTCTAAAACCACCCAAGGCCTTCTCTCGTGCCCCCTGAGACTTATTGCCATGTATTGCAGCGGCCGTAATTCCAACTTGATCCAGATGCTTAACCACACGATTAGCGCCATGCTTAGTTTTAGTAAAAACAAGCACGTGCTCAATTGTAGTATCCTCTAAAATATTCTTTAAAAGCTTCGGCTTATTTGTTCTATGAACAAGATTTATCTTTTGATCAATTTTTTCAACTGTTGTCGACTCAGGTGTCACTTCAACTTTCTTAGGCTTAACAAGCAATTTCTTAGAAAGGTTCACAATATCCTGAGGCATTGTGGCCGAAAATAAGAGAGTTTGTCTTTTTTCAGGGAGTTTAGCAATGATCTTGTTAACGTCTCTAATGAAGCCCATATCTAGCATACGATCGGCTTCATCAAGAACAAAAGTTTCTAGTTGTTCAAAACGAACGTGGCCATCACCCATTAGATCTAGAAGTCTGCCTGGTGTTGCAACGATAATATCCATTCCACGTGACAGTTTCTGAACTTGAGGCCTAGGACTAACACCTCCAAAGATAACTGCGGATGAAATCCCCAATCCTTTAGAGTATTCTTTTATATTCTCTTCTATCTGCGATGCTAATTCTCTTGTCGGAGTTAAGATTAGACACCTCATACGAGCTGGTTTTGTTTTTATTTTTTTAATTTTTAAATTATTTAAAATAGGAAGAGAGAATGCAGCAGTCTTTCCAGTTCCCGTTTGAGCAATCCCTAAGATATCTCCACCATCTAATAGGTGTGGAATTGAATTTGCTTGAATCGGCGTTGGTGCTGTATAACCTTTCTTTTTTAATGCAGAAAGAATTTCAGGTAATAGATTTAAAGAATCAAAAGATTTGACTGAAGACATAATAAATATCCTTGCTTAAAAAGCGCTAGTGCCATTGCTTAATCCAAATACTAGCAAAGGCGAATATTTAAAATGTATCTAGATCAACCCTCTTCATCTCCCGAATAGAGATACAAGTCAACCTTTATAATCCCCTCTGTAAACTATATTTACTTAAACCCCTTCTTAGAAAGGATTTTATTTAACGAGTTCGCGAAATTTGCCTTATCCTTAGTACTAAATGCATCAGGTCCCCCTGTAATAAGACCACCATCTCTAAGCTCTTTCATGAAGTCACGCATAGACAAACGTTCTCCGACATTTTCTTCATCATAAAGCTCTCCTCTAGGATTTATAGCAAGAGTTCCATTTTTTACGACCTCTGCAGCTAAAGGAATATCTGCTGTAATAACGAGATCATTAATTTTAGCGTTGTCAGCAATATACATATCAGCAACATCCGCACCGCTATCAACTTTTATAAAAGTAATAAGTTCATGAAGAGGAATATTCATATAAGAGTTTGCGACAAGAACTAATGGAATTTGTAGACGAATAGATGTTTTGAATAAAACCTCTTTTATAACTTTAGGACAGGCATCAGCATCGACCCAAATCTTCATCAGCTCTTTATTCATCATAGAATTCCTAACTTAAATTTTCTTTTTTTAATTTTTCCATTTCGAAGACTTTCAACGACATGCTTTATATGCTCAGCTTTTACAGCAACATAACTCATATTCTTAGTCACCGAAATATCACCAATTTCTTTCGAATCAATTCCAGACTCACCGACGATTGCCCCAACAATATCACCAGGTCTTAGTTTATCTCTTTTCCCTGCATGAATATAGATTGTCGCCATAAGTGGTCTAATATTGTACTCAGTGCTTTCACTAAAATTAGATGGATCAATAATTTCATAATCTCGTGACTGATACTCTTTTATGTTCTCTAAATTATCAATCTCTTGTTCAACAAAGAAACTAACGGCCCTTCCTTCATTTCCAGCTCGTCCAGTACGTCCTATGCGATGAACATAGACCTCAGGATCATTAGAGAGATCATAATTAACAACAAGATCAAGATCTTTAATGTCAATCCCTCTGGCCGCGACATCAGTTGCAGCAATTCCAGAAAGACTTTTATTTGAAAACATCGTTAAAACAGCGGTTCTTTCATTTTGGTCTAGATCACCATGAATTGACTCGACGGCCACACCGGCTTTATAAAGCTCATCAGCAACAACATCAGTTATTCTCTTTGTCTTACAAAAAACGATAAAGCGCTTAGACTGATACTTTCCAAGAACTCTAAAAAGCATATCCATTTTATCTTTATGAGAACCCAGTTGAATAAACTCTTCTTTGATATTTGTTTCTTCATGGACAACATCAACACTAAGTCTAATAGCATCGTTTTGAAGTTTCTTACTTAAATCTTCGATGTCTTCAGGAAATGTTGCCGAAAAAAGTAAAGTCTGTCTTTGCTTTGGAACAAATGCTGAAATTCTCGAGATATCTTCATAAAAGCCCATATCAAGCATACGGTCAGCTTCATCAAGAACATAATTTTTAACAAAATCAAGAACGAGAATTTTTCTTTTTAAAAGCTTCAATACTCTTCCCGGTGTTCCTACCACAATATGGGCACCATGAGATAGAGACTTCTCTTGTTGATACTCTGATCTTCCACCAGTTATTGTTAATACTTTCATGTTAGAAATTGCTCGAGCGAGTTTCCTTAGCTCCATTGCAACTTGTTCTGCTAATTCTCTTGTTGGACATAAAATTAAACATTGTGGTCTTGTTTGTTTAACATCAATAGTATTTAAGACACCAAGTCCAAATGCTACAGTTTTCCCGCTACCTGTTTTAGCTTGAGCAATTATATCCTTGCCTTCAAGAATGATTGGTAAAGACTTTTCCTGAATAGGTGTCATATTCTCAAACTTTAAATCTTTGAGATTGCTTTTTAATCTGCTATCTATCTTTAAATTAGTGAAGCTATTGCTCATACAGTTTATTTCTCTTTTATTATATTTATTAAGTCATTAGTCTCTTTTTATAAGCTTCCCGTCAACCTAAACAATTTAGGCATACTAGCTTATTAAAAATTACTCACAATATCGAATAGATAAGAGCATTCTTCTTTTGTAATATTAACGTTAAATGAATCACTAATTAGCTTATATAACTCCTCTGCTGAGTTTATATCAATACTTTTACGTTCATTTTCATAGATTTCAGAATAGATAAGATTATTGATAAATCTTGTTCCATTTTCGATTTGTTGAGACAAGATGAGAGATGTCGTAAATTTTGAATCATCATGAGTATTTGTATAGTAATTTGCGACCTTAAAATCAGCATCGTTATAATTAGCAAGGTTAAATTGATAGAGAGAAAAGAACCCATCCTCCTTTTTAATTTCTAATTGATAATCAACATCATTAATTTTAGAAACTCGATAAGTTCGCTTATTGAAGCTCTCGACTTCCTGACCAGTTAAAGGGATTACTGCTCCAGGTGTATATGGTCCAAATCCTACATCCACTAAGTATAACTTACCATCATGTGTTATGACTGTAGCCTGATGAGATCTCGGCTTATCATCAGGTGTATCACCGTAAACAACACGACCTAAAACTCTTTTCACCTCAAGGCCATTCTTTTTTAACTTTGTGTAGAAGTATTGATTATTTTCAAAACAATAACCTCCACGCTTTCTCACAATAAGTTTGTTTTCTAAACTCTCATCATCAAGTTTTAAAATTTCTCTATCACTGATTAAAATATCAATGTTGTTAAATGTGTTATTTAGAAGAAACTCTTTAATTTCATTATTTAACTGTTTCATTAATTGCACTCCAATTGATAAAATATACACCTATAAATAAGAAGGCTACGCCAAGAATTTTGTAACGATTTATTTCAATTACAGGTAAGTCAAAAAAACCGAAATGAGAAACAATCATTCCAGCAATAATTTGTCCTGTAATTATACCACTTAATACTTTTGAAACCCCTAAAATTGGCATTAACCAATAAACGAGAGTTAGACCCACAATACTCAGAATACTTCCAGCTCCCCAAAGGTAGAGAGGAACCTCTTTTATAACTTCTAGGCTAGGTATTTTTAGACGTGTACTTAGAAATATGAACATCATAAAAACAGCACTAAAGAAGTAAAGCACAAACGATGAAAAGAAGGGATTATGCGTATACTTAGAAAGTTGCCCATTAAGACTACTTTGTAAAAGGATAAGACATCCCGAAAGAATTGATAATAATACTAAAGCTAAATTTGTCATGCCCCTAATATATAAAAATAGAGGTAATATTTCCTTTACATATGTTGAGAAGAATCAATTAATTGTTTTTCTGATTCGACTCAACTGGGTTGGTGTAATGCCTAGCTTGGAAGCCAAATGATAGAGAGGGACTCGTTTCGCCAATAGAGGATTTTCTGCGATAAAGGAAAGATAGCGCTCCTTTGCTTCCCCATCCAATAAAGATATCTCAACGGGCTCTTTTTCCTTTACCCAGTGTTTTTCTAAATATTTTATGTGATACCACTTTAGGTCTTCATACTTCTCAAGTAGTTCACGATACTTAGAATGATCTATTTCAACTAGAGTTGAATCCTCAAGTGTTTCGATACATATCTCAGAAGGAGTCCTATCAAGTGTTGCAACGACAGCAGATGGAAACCTGCCTTCATCAAAGAAGTTCTTATTGATCTCCTTCGCTGCCTCATCTTGTCCCATGGAATAGGCCCTAACAAGCCCTTTGTAGACAAAATAAAACTTTGTTGGAATATCGCCAAAGTCGACTAAAACAGTCCCCTTTTTAAAAGACTTGATTCGCAATGCTTGTTGAAGCTCTCCCCAACAATCGTTCGATAACTCATGATACGAATCCATCACACTCTTCAAATAACTTAAAGCTTCCATAGTTTGTCCTCTATCTCCAACTCGTATCACGAGTAACATAATTGCCTATCTTAATAATTTTTAATTAGGGTTTTTTTATAATTAAAATCAGCAATTTTATTCAAAAAATCTTTAACTAACTGTTATCAAAAGACTCCCAGGGTTCAACAAAGTTTATCTATAAAAAAAATATCAATATTTACTATAAAGTTATTTAGAAAGTTTTCGATAACTCAGTTAACAATTTTATTTTAGCCTAATGAAAAAGGATAGTTAATGAGTATAAGTAAATTTTCCCTTAATAAAAAACTAGTTCTCGGTTTCTTATTGGCCGGGCTCATCCCTTCATTAACAATTACTTTTGTTGTCTTAAGTAATGTCGACAAGACACTACATGAAAATGCAGAAAATATGTTAGTTTCGATCCGCGAGGGAAGAAGTTTTCAGCTAGAAGAGCTTTACAAAACAATGGCCGGACAGGCATCTGCATTGGCACAAAATATTTCAACGATTGATGCTGCTAGGAAGTTCAAAAGTTCATTTCAATCATTTGAAATAGAGACGAGAACAGACTTTAATGCTGCAAAATCCTCATTAACATCTTTTTATGCAAATGAGTTTGGTCAACAATACAATAAAACAAATATTGGAAAAGAGTTTGATAAGACTAGTGAAATTATCAGAGAACTGAGCAAGAATGAATTACTTCTTCAAAATGCTTTCATCAGTTCAAATAATAATCCTCTTGGTTCAAAGGATGCACTTATTTCTCTTAATGATGGAACAAGCTATTCAAAAACACACGAAAGATATCACCAGGCATTTCGTACTTACTTAAATAAGTTTGGCTACTACGATATTTTCTTAATTGATGCGGGAAAGGGTGAAGTTGTTTATTCAGTATATAAAGAAGCTGACTTCGCAACAAATCTAAAAGTTGGTCCTTACTCTGACTCAGGATTAGCAGAAGCATACAATTTAGCAATGAATGCGACATCAAAAGATGAAGTATTCTTTACTGATATCAAAAAGTATTACCCAAGTTATGAATCTCCTGCTCAATTTATTTCGGCACCTATTTTTGAAAATAACAAACTTAGCGCAGTACTTGTATTCCAAGTTCCAGTTGCAAAGATTAATCAAATCTTAACAAGCGGTGAAAAGTGGAAAGAGCAAGGACAAGGTGATACTGGAGAAACTTATATAATCGGTAAAGATAAGATTATGAGAAGTATCTCTAGAACAATAGTAGAAGATGAAGCTAGCTTTTTTAAGACAATGCACGAAGTTGGATTAAGTAAAGAAGCTATCGATTATATGAAGTCTAAGAAGACTTCAGCGCTTGCAACTAAGATTGATACACTTGGAGCAGATCATGCAATTGCAGGAAAGTCTGGTGCAGAAATCTTTAAAGACTATAGAGATGTAAATGTAATTAGTGCATATAAACCTTTAAACATAAATGGTCTAAACTGGTATATCTTAAGTGAAATGGATGAAGATGAAGCTTTATCTTCACTCTACACTGTAAGAAAAGTTATCATGACTTTAATTACAATTTCAGGGATTGCAATTCTACTACTTGCCCTGACTTTTGCTAAAACAATTTCTAATAGCCTTGTTAAGCTTGCTGAGGGGTTAAAAATTGGAGCACACAATGTACTTAACTCTGCCAATGCCTTAGCTCAAAGTTCATCTGATCTTTCATCAGCAACAGAGCAACAAGCGGCCAGCTTACAAGAGACTTCGGCTTCAATTACAGAGATCTCTGCAATGGTTGATAGAAACTCAGAGAATGCTAATACAACTTCAGACCTATCAGAAAAAAGTCAGGAAAAGGCTCAAGAAGGTAAAAGATATGTAAGTAGCGTAAAACATAAAATCGAAGATATTCATAAGAATAACGAAGTTCTGATCAAGAGTGTTGAAGAAAACAATGTTGAAATTCAAAATATCACTAAAGTGATTGATGAAATTTCAGAAAAAACAAAAGTTATCAACGATATCGTGTTCCAAACAAAGCTTCTATCTTTCAACGCTTCGGTTGAAGCGGCTAGAGCTGGGGAACATGGAAAAGGTTTTGCTGTCGTAGCCGAAGAAGTTGGTGCTCTTGCAGCAATGAGTGGTACAGCAGCACAAGAAATTACAGAACTACTAGATAGAAGTATTGGGCAAGTACACCGTACAGTTGAAAGCTCTAAGTCTAAAATGTCTGGCATTATCGAGCATGGTAAGAAGTCAGTAGATGAAAGTTTAGTTGAAATCAAAACTTGTGACTCTGTTCTAAGTGAAATCCTAGAAAGCTTCAATGAAGTAAATAGTTCAGTTAGACAGATTGCAGCTTCTTCAACAGAGCAATCTGCTGGTGTTAACGAAATTACAACTGCTGTTCAACAACTTGATGCGGTTACTCAACAGAATACTTCTGTTGCCCACACATCATCTTCAAAAGCAGCAGAACTGAAAGAACAGTCAAACGATCTTTCAAGAATTGTTCAAGATATTCAAATGATCGTATTTGGTGAAAATGAAACTGGAGCAAGCACTATGACAGCGTCAAAAGTGACTCCATCAGTAATTAAAATGCCATTTTCTAAGAAAAAGAATTTGGAACTGATTGACTCTGACTCAATAAGTTCAGATGATTCAAGATTCAAAGATGCTATATAAGAAAGGCGCCACGTAAGTGGCGTTTTTTTTTATTAAGACTCAAATTTTACATTGATATTTATTTTTGAAGCATCCTTAGGCTCAAGTATTAGATAGCGATCATCTTCACCAACAACTCTCCCCTCGACTTTTAAATTTTTATCATCTTTTTTCTTTAAAGAAGTAATCACTTTCAAAATATCAGAATTAAAATCATTTTGAATAATAACATGATCTTCTTTTACTTCAACAACGAGAGACTTCTCTACTTTTATAACACTCTCTTTTCCATCTACAAGTATCTTTCCATTATCAATATTTACCAATTCATCTTTACCATCAACATCGACAATACCAGCAACTTTAACTTTTTCATCCTTACCGTCAACCGCTATAAAGTCCCCTAGGATATTCACTTTTTGCTCTTTTTCATTAACTTTAATTGCTCCCCAGAAAAGAGAAAGTGTAACTTTACCATCGTCATCTTTTGAATACTTAAAAGAAGAAAATACAGCTATCCCCAGAACAACAAGGCAAATAATTGCAATTATGCCAATAGTATTTAAAAAACCACTCACACTCACTCCTCAAAGATTTCTATAAACTTATTGAGATATAGCAACCTTGAAATTAAATAACATTAGTTAACTTTAATCATGAATTATTTACTTAGTGAATACGTAATCCGCTGCTCTAAAGTCAGAGGCCATATAAGTCATGAAAGTAATATTTTCAAGATTCTCTTTACCATACAGCAGCTCTTCTCTCTTTGACCTCTTAGCAAATTCCGATTGCACATCATCCAGGGCCTTAAGATAGTCCAATACTGATTCCTTCTTTAGATAAAAACTTCCCCTAGAACCATGTGACGTCTTTTGTTCCATTTGAAATTGATCTTGAGCATACTCGAAGAATGCACGATCAATATTGAAACTGACTAGAGCACCTAACTTCGCAGAGATATTGATATCACTCCATTTAAACAGGAGTTTTACGCGATCCTTTTCTCCTAATTCAATAAGATTAACCTTATCTAAATCTCTTAACATTGAAAGACATTCATTCTTATCGAGTCGATGTTTTGAGGCTATTTTCTTCCAATCGCCATCGACAGAAAGCAGCTCAGTAAAGAAGTGATAGATAATTGGTTTCTTTAAGAATAGAGCTTCTTGTTTATCATTGATTTTTAAAGTTGGTTCTTTTGAATTCTGAGCAATGGCAAAGAGATCTCCTAGATCAATATTAATAACATCACAAATTTGATCTAATTTACTTATAGAACAATCCTGACTTGCCATAAGCTTCTTAAGGCCAGACTCTGACATATCAATTCGGGCCGCGAGATCCTTATAATTAACCTTACGAACCTTCATTACTTCTTTTAGTGCAACAAATACGTCATTTCTCATTTCATTCTCCTTGCTATTAAGTTAATGAAGAGAAAGTAGTTCAAGCGAGAACTATTTTAAACACTTATCATAATAGTACCAATATATGGTACTTCAATAGTATTTTAGGGTAAATATTATCGATTTTCGGCCATTATCTTCGCTGTAGAATGCGGGATAAAGCATGTACACCACCAGCATTGACTACATTCTTAAAGCCGAGTCTTTGAAGGTGTAATTTGGCCATTGCACTTCTTCCACCTGAAGCGCAGTAAACAATGACAGACTTGTTCTTATCAAGCTTTTCATAGTCAGAGGCTAGTCGATCAATTGGAATATTTACTGAGTTAGGAATTGAAAAAGAGAGAAACTCACCTTCACTACGAACATCGACTAATTGATAATCATTAGAATTCAATATTTTTTCGACCTCCTTTTTGGACTTGAAAAAGCGATATACTCGCCACAAGACAAAAGCAGAGATAATAATAAAAACCATATTGTGTCATATAAATTGAATAAGTTCTTGCATATAAAACATCCTATTCCACTATCTTGAAGAATTATTTGATGTAGGTCAAATATCATTTAATAATTTGGAGGTATGATTAGTGAATTATAAATAAAAAAGGAATAATATATGAAATCAATCACATCACTTCTTTCAATAATCATTACGGCAATTTTCTTAACAGCTTGTTCAACTTCTAGTAATTCGACAAGCGAGCCACTTGTAATGAATTATGAAGAAGCCAAGGTTGTTGGAAATCTAGCAATTGCTCCGCAACCGACGAAAATGACTCTTAGTAAAATCAAAAAAGATGGTTATGAAATGGTAATAAACCTAAGAGGAGAAGATGAATTTAAAGGATATAACGAAGAGGCAACGGCAAAAATGCTAAATCTTCAATACCATCGAATCCCATTCTTTAATAAGAAAAGCGAAATTGATGCTAATTCACTTTATCAAATATCAAAACTTATCGATGCTAATAAAGACAAAAAAATCTATATTCACTGCTCAAGCGGAAATCGTGCAGCAGCTTGGTATCTAACTCACCTCTACCAGTATGAAGGAATGACTAAACAAGAAGCAACAGAACTTGCTCGCAGAACAGGACTGACAAAAGCTCCTCTTGAAAACAAGGTTCTTAAATATCTAAATGAGAAATAATTCCTATTTTAGATTTTAATAAATCTTATATAATAAGTAGATAACGCTATATTTTTAAAGAGGGAGAAGACATGAAAAAGTGTATGCTTTTAGGTATGTTCGTACTTGCTGTAAGCTGTAACAAGCAAGAGGTTAAACAATTTGATGACAAAGGATTACTTACTGAAATCGATGGAGTTCTAGCTCCACTACCAGCTTCTCTAATTGATACAAAATCAAATAAGGATCTTATTCATCTAGGTAAGACACTTTACTTTGAAAAGAAGTTATCAATTAATGACACCATCTCTTGTAATTCATGCCACAAGCTAGATCAATTTGGTGTTGATAACCTACCAACATCACCAGGTCACGATGGAACTCTTGGTGGACGTAACTCTCCTACTGTTTATAATGCAGCTTTAAACTTCCTACAGTTTTGGGATGGTAGAGCGAAAGATGTTGAAGAGCAGGCACTTGGCCCTATTTTAAATCCAGTTGAGCATGGTCTTGCACAAGCATCAGATGCGATGAAAAAAATCGATACACAAGAGTACCGCGAGCTTTTTGAAAGAGCATTTGGAAATAAAGAAGCTTTCAACTTTAATAATGTTGGTGTTGCAATTGGTGCTTTTGAAAAAACACTATTAACACCAAGTCGCTATGATGAGTACTTAAATGGAGATCATTCAGCTCTTAGCTACCAAGAAAAAGTTGGTTTAAAAAAGTTTAACGAGATTGGATGTACAACATGTCATGATGGTGCCAACGTTGGTGGTGGAATGTTCCAAAAACTAGGACTTGCTGAAGAGTATCCGACTAAAGATGAAGGTCGTTTTGAAGTAACTAAGAATGAAGATGATAAGTTCTTCTTCAAGGTACCTACTCTAAGAAATATCACAAAGACAGCTCCGTATTTTCACGATGGAAGCGTAAAGACTCTTGATGAGGCCATCACTATTATGGCCAAGCACCAATTAGGTGTAGAGATCTCTGCTGAAGACAGAGAAAGTATCAAGGCCTTCCTTGGGTCACTTGAAGCTAAAGCTTTACCTAAAATGTAATTGAATAGGGCGTGAGAAATCACGCCTTTATTTTATTTCCATATGTAGAAAGAACGAAATCTTTACTATTTTAACTTGCCTGAATAATCCACAACTTAACTCCTTAGACTCAAGATTCAACTATCTCTTTGCACAACAAGATTCACATCTTGTGAAAACATAGTTTGCTTTATCGTGAAATTTTATTTACATACTTTTATCTGCTACATATTTTTAGTTTAGATTCAAAATCACATGATTCAACTGAATCAAACTAACTATAGGGAGAATTAAATGAAAAAACTAATCACGTTTATTGCCGCACTATTCGTAACAACATCAGTATTCGCTGGTATGCCTAATGAGAATGATTCATGGGAAACAATCAAAGACAACTTTATGAAAGTTACTTTTAATGAGCCAGCACTAAACCTAGATAATGGTGGAGCAATCTCAGTATTCTTTGGTTGTATTGATGGTGACACAATTAGAACAAAGAAAATGCTTAAGAGATGTGTTGAGTGGCAACACCGTGGTGGCGATAGAGATAGTATCTGTACAGCATATACTAGCTTCTACGGAAGAGCAGAGATCGTTACAGAAAGAGAAAGATGTGTAAGATGGTCACTCCAAGGAAGAAGAGATGGACGTGATATCTGTCTAGAATATGAAACTTATTCATATACTCACCCACTTTCATATGACATCGATGTACACAAAACACTTCACGGTAGAAGACATGATAATAAACTGGGTAGAAAACTATTTACTAAAAACTACACAATTGAAGCTTGTGAATAATTAAATAAAACCTAAAGGCCCTTATTAAGAGGGCCTTTCTTTGATTAGGGCAAAGATGGAAGAAGTACATAAAATTGAAGATCCAAAAGTTTCAATTTTCGACTTTGAAAATTATTGTGACTTCCTCATTAAGGCAGGGATGCCAGATGGCCTCTACTCTCATACATCCAATAATCTTAAAACATGGGCAAATCGACTTGGTTATCGATCGCCAAGTTCCTTAACAATGGTCATTAAGGGACAAAGATCCCCTAGCCTCGAAATGATCAATGCTCTTAGTGAAGATTTGGGAATGAATATGAAAGAGAAGCAATACTTCATGCTTCTTGTTCAGCTAGAAAAAGCACAAAAGAAAAATAAAGATACAAAAGAGATTCTAGAAAAAATTGCGATAATCAATCCAAGAGGAAAAGCAATCGCTCTTAGCCTCAAAGAGTTTAATGCAATTAGTGACTGGTATTTTTTGGCAATAAAGCAACTTATATCAATGCCGTCATTTATAGAAGACGAAGAATGGATCTATCATAAGCTCAGGAAGAAACCGACAATCAATCAAATCAAGTACGCTATTGAGACAATGCTTGAAACCAAGACAATTGGTAGGAATGACGATGGCCGCCTGATAGTACAAAAAGAAGGTCTTATTACAACCAATGATGTGCCTAGCTCAGCAATTAAGCGACATCACTACGGTATGATTAATCGTGCTCTAGAAGCAATCGAAGAACAACCAGTAGAAGAGCGTCAAATTACATCTGTCACAATGAAAGTTAAACAAAGCGATGTATCTGAAGCCAAAAAATTTATATTTGATTTTATAAAAGACTTCAATGAGAAATTTTCAACAAATGAAGCAAATAATCTCTACCAATTAAATACTCAATTCTTTGCCCATACTGGGGAAGTCGTTAAGCAGTAGGAAAAAATAATGAAAAGTTACTTAATTTTATCAGTAATACTATTTTCAAATTATATATTTTCAAAAGAACTTGAAAGGCTAAGTCCTTCTCAAAGTTATATCTTAACGAAGAATTTTAATAAAAAATCAAAACCTATCATGGATGCACTAGGCTCTGGAGATATCGTTGGTAATGGATCAGGACTAATCGAACAAAACTTCAGTTTTGCCTACCACAATCTTCAAAGAGCAATCTTTAATTGCCTCTCAAATAAATACGAGTGCCAAATCGACGCCCTAGAAGAAGCAATTTTAAGAGAGATCAATCAGTTATTTATTAATAAGATCTATATGAAAAGACCTCTAATTTTTGTTAGTAAGGAATATGCTGGAGAATTCTTTCATAATAGTGTTGATATGACGGCACGTATTGCAAAAACGGGATTCAGTCAACAAAGTCATATATTTATTAATCTTGAAGAGTCAGAAATTATAGCTAATGACATTCCTGCCATGATTAGTATTCTTATCCACGAATTAGGACACCAGATTGGGATTATTAGTCATAGCTATCTAGATCAACTAGGTACTAAGGTAAGAAATCAATGGGATTCGAATTGGCAATCATTTGAAATAAAGGTCGATGAACTTCCCCTTACACTACGACTATTTTCAAATGCAAAAAGTTTTATAAGCTCAAACTTAAGTTACAGCTACAATGGAAAAGTTGAACGTTTAGATAATCTTATCTACAAGCAATTATCTTGTGGAGATGAAGAAGTTGTTTATGGGTTTAATTTAAATAATGGTCACTGGCAAAGGCCAAATTATCATGGGACAAAGTCAATTTTTAGAATGAACTTTTGGCTAGATACCTATTGTGAGAATCCAACTAATCAAATGAGAATTAAGCAAAATGACTTATCAATTGAATTCATCTTCAAAGATGGAGAGATTCAAGCAAAGGTTTTAATATTCTAAAAAGGATCAATCCCTTCACCATCAATAACAGAAATATTGTAGTTAATACTAGGGGTTCCATCTGATATTGAAGCACTTAAAGAGAAAGTCGAATTCGAATTAGGAGCTTTCAAATCTCCTTCTACTGTACAGACTCCAGTAAATGCACCTTCAAATCCGTAGACCTGCTTCTTTAAACAAGTTAAAGTATTTGTCTCAAGATTAATATTGTGGCTTCGTTGAATTTTGTCTTTCTCAATTAAAATTTGTGCAACTAAACCGTTTTCAACGGCCTGTTTTTCACACGACTTTTCATTTATCGTTAACTTCTTATTGTGAACACTAATATTTGCTTTCCCATCATGGATACTAACAGAATCTATTTTTATATATTTTTCACCAGCGTAAGCAGCAACTGGAATACTTGAATTCAATATGAATTTATAATCACCACATTTTGCTAAGTAACTTTTAAAAGTAATTCCAGGCACTCGCTCGATGATTTTATTAGAGATTATATAATTATCGTCATTAACTCCACTTGCTCTAAGAAGCTCATGAAGAACTAGCCATTTTACATTATCGTTTCTTTCGATATAGTTAATCCAAACTTCTTCATTTAAAGATATCTGACCTTCACTTGCAAAGGCATCAACAATAGAGCCGGTATTATCAATTAACTTTTTTGAAGTAACTTTAATATATTTGACATCTATGACTTCCTTTAAGCTATTTAGAGAAACAAGATCCTTAATCAATTTGGGATGTTTTTTTAGCTCATTGAGAATTTCATTAGCTTCAGAAATAAAGTAGTGGCGAATATTGTCACCACCACCACTGCTTCCGACACCAAGTCGTTGAGTTTGAATTTTATAATTCTGATAAAAATCTTTCTTAATCTCCTTAGGAACTTCTAAAGACGGTATACACTTTACCTGCTCCGCTAACGCAGATTGAACTAAGAATAAAGATGTTACTAAAAATAGACCTTTCATCATATCTCCAAATTTATCACCTTCTAAGTGATACTCATGACTTTTTGAAATAATTACGTTCATTGTCTGTGTCATAGACAATTACTCTTCACATTGAAGCGTATACACATTGTAAGAAGAGGCTCTTACGGAAATCATAAATTCACAACTAGAGTTAGGGGCCCTAAGATCGCCTTGAACAAGACAGTGTCCAAACTCAGACCCAGAGAAACATTCAAGAGTTGTTGAGTCCAAATTAATTGAAAATTCTTGCTCAATTAATTGCTGATCTAATAGAACTCGTGACTTTAAATCTGAAGAGCTAGTTGCAGCGACAGAGAGTGAAATTAAAGAAATTAATAGATAAGTTACTGTTTTCATTTATGCCTCCATTGATATTTATTATTGTGAAGGCTTTATATCTAAATAAATGACACGACTCTATATAAAAGTTATAACTTTATTACTAATTATGTTATAAAATACTAACATATGAATATTTATGATTTTACCGATTACAGAGAATACTTAAGAGAATGTCTTGGCCCAAAGTCTAAGAACTTTACGAGGAAGTCTCTAAGCGACGAGCTTAATTGCCAGCTCTCCTTTATCAATCAGGTACTCACATTTCGCTCTCACTTATCTTTAGAGCATGCAATTAAAACCTCAAATTATCTCCAATTAACAGATGAGGAGAAAGACTATTTTCTTCTTATGGTTCAAAAAGATCGTGCAGGTAGTGTAGAGCTTGAGAGATATTTTCTAGAAAAAATTAATGACATACAAAATAAACGTAAAGAAATTACGAATCGAATAAAGGCCACTAATACACTAACTACTGAAGATCAAATGAAGTACTACTCAAGCTGGTACTATGTTGCAATTCATATCTTAACAGCACTTCCTACATTTAATGGGGCACAAGAGATAGCGACTCATTTAAAGTTAAATATCAAAGTCGTTAAAGATGCACTTGATTTTCTTATCGATAAAAATTTTGTCACGATAGATTCTCATGGAAAACTTGCCATTGGCAGTACGAGAATCCATCTTCCCCAAGGCTCTGACATGCTTCCACGCCATCATGTTAACTGGCGCCAAAAGGCCATGGAGTCAGTCGATCATGTCGGAGAAAATGATCTTCACTATTCAAGCTTACTTGGTATATCACGAAAAGATCTACCAGTGCTAAAAGAGAAAGTTTTAAAACTACTTGAAGAATTTGAAGTTGTTCTAAACGAAACGGGAGAAGAAATCCCTGTTGTCTTCACATTAGACCTTTTTGAGTTATAAAAGTTCCATACTTAACCTTTCTTAAGGTATGGCCGGCCATGCTTCTGTACTAAAATCTTAACAATAACAGAAGGGATTGTGATGGACTTTAGAATTGAAACAGATAGTAATGGAGAAATAAAAGTTGAGTCTTCTCGCTACTGGGGAGCACAAACTCAACGTTCATTAGAGAACTTTAAGATTGGTAAAGATCACTTTACACGAGAAATGATACGAGCATTTGGAATCCTTAAAAAAGGTGCCGCTCTTGCGAACCAAGAACTCGGTAAACTTTCAAAAGAAAAAGCGACTCTTATAATACAGGCAGCGGATGAAGTCATTGCAGGCAAACTCGATGAACACTTCCCTCTGGTTGTTTGGCAAACCGGCTCTGGCACTCAGACAAATATGAATACCAATGAAGTTATTTCAAATCGCGCAATTGAAATTAGTGGAGGTACCATGGGTACCAAATCTCCAATTCATCCCAATGATGATGTCAACAAGTCACAGTCATCAAATGACACCTTCCCTACGGCCATGCATATTGCAGCAATTGAGCAAATCGAAGAACGATTAATTCCATCACTCAATCGCTTAATTAAGACCTTCGAAATTAAATCTGAAGATTTTCAAGACATCGTAAAGATTGGAAGAACACACTTAATGGATGCAACTCCACTTACTTTAGGACAAGAGTTTTCTGGTTACACAGCTCAGCTTAAAGGAGCAAAGAAAGATATACTTCATTCTATCGAAAATTTAAGAGAGCTTGCACTAGGTGGAACGGCCGTTGGAACAGGATTAAATACACATCCTGATTACGCTAAACTTGTAGCACAAAAAATCACTATAATATCAGGTAAGAAATTTGTGACGGCACCAAATAAATTTTCATCCCTTGCAGCACATGATGCGATTGTTGCAGGTTCTGGTGCCATGAGAAGACTTGCAACGGCTTTAATGAAAATTGCAAATGATATTAGGTGGCTTGCCAGTGGTCCGCGCTGTGGGATTGGAGAAATTTCAATTCCATCTAATGAGCCTGGTTCATCTATCATGCCAGGAAAAGTAAACCCCACACAATGTGAGGCGCTAACAATGGTATGCGTACAAGTCCTAGGGAATGATGCTGCAATCGGCTTTGCTGGATCTCAAGGAAACTTTGAGCTTAATGTTTATAAACCAGTTATGATTCATAACTTTCTCCATTCACTTACATTACTTGCTGATTCAATGGATTCTTTTAATGATAATTGCGCAATTGGAATTGAACCAAACCATGAAAATATTGAGAAACATCTAAGAAATTCTCTAATGCTTGTGACGGCTTTAAACCAACATATTGGTTATGATAACGCTGCCAAGGTTGCAAAGAATGCACATGAAAAAGGATTTACTCTTAAGGAATCAGCAATTGAATTAGGGCTTTTAAGTGCTGATGATTTTGATAAATTTGTTGTGCCATCTAAGATGACACAACCTTTATAAAAAATACTACTGTTTATTATAGTGATAAATTGGTGAACCACCGGCTTCACGACATGTCTTGTAGTTTGTGAAAGTGTCTTTAACACTTAGGACAAGCTTTCCGTCGTTATATTCATAATCAAAGATTGATCCATTTGATTCAACACCAAAGTGTTGCTTCTTTAAAATACCTTCCCAAACACCAAGGTTACATTTAACTTTAGTCATTTCAAGTCCACCTTGATACTGACCAGGGCCAACATATTTAAAGTCACCCGAGTTAACTTGAGTACAATTTAGTAAGTACGGTGCCCACTTCGCACTTTTTGCAACTGCTGTCATTTCAGCTTTCTCTTCTTCAACTTTAAGTATCACATTATATCTCATAAAGGCACCACCAAGCTTTAATGTCTCTCCTGTCGTACACTCAATACGATCAAGAAGATATGTCCCTTGAGGGATTGTTGCAAATACTGATGTTACCATTAAAAAGGCTAAAATTGTTTTCATTAGAAACTCCGTTTATTAAAAATGCTTTATTTTATATTGAATACTCATTTTAAAATTTCGTCCAACTTCATTAATATATGAGCCATGTCGACGATATGATTTATCAGTTAAGTTATCAAGTCTTGTCGTAAGCTTCAGTCCTTCAAATACTCCTGAAACAAACTCTTTTGAAGCAAAGACATTGTGAAGTGTATAACCTGATGTTGCCGTTGTTCTCTCAAGTGATGCCGGATTCACTCGATCTTGCCTCATTGCCATAAGCGCATCATAACCAAGCTTTATACCGTATTGATCGAGGTGATAGTTAAATCCAAAAGTATAAGTATTTGCTGGCATATTAGAAAGCCACATCCTTCTTGAATTATCCCAACCAACACTTCGTGAATAACTTGCGGCAAGCTCAAATTGGTCGTAAAGATATTTAAGATCAAATTCTTGACCATAAAGAGTCACTTTATCTCGGTTAACAAATTGGGTCGTTCCATTTTTTCCATCAAAAATGGCATAGTCGATAATTTCTTGATCAATATAATTGTGTGCCTTTGATACATACCCACTTGCCCTAAATGTCAGAAGATCTAAATCAGAGAAAAGTTGTTTCTTAAATTCAGTTCCAAATTCAATTGTATTTGATGTTTCAGGCTTTAAGTCTAAATTAGTCACAAAGTAATTATCTGAAATAAAGAATCCATCTCCCAGGCGGTGCAGTCCTGTTGCATAGACTTCTTGAACATCTGGCGAATTAAAGCCCTGAGAAAAGTTAGAAAAGAAATTAAAACCTTTGTACTCGTAATTTAATAAAATTTTTGACGAAAGGTTATTATCTTTTACATCATCAAAACCAGAATCTTTCGATTCAAGTTTATAATCACTGAAGCGAATCCCAGGTGCAACAGTTAGTCCACCTACCTTATAATTAAGCTGAGCAAATGCAGCGGCTTCAGTTCTTTGTCCATCTGGATAATCAGAAACACTACCTACAGAGCTTTTTCCAGTTACTTTATCAATCGTTGCATCCGTACCAATAACAAGTTTAAGATTTTCTCTAAATTCAATATGATCTTTAAGGCGTGCTCCAAGCGTTTGAATATTACGCTCTTCTTGGCGATTATCACTATCGCGCTCTTGCTTATTAAGCTGGCCAGAATAATAGAGATTTCCTGCGTAAGAGTTATTTGTGTAATTTAATCCTAAGGATTCACGTTTGATTCTTGTCTTGCCATGAAGTGTTGTTAAATCACTTGGTGGATCAAGAGTTGCATTTAATGGCGACTCATCTTCAAGGTCATAAATCTCTCCACTTAACTTTAACTTCTGACCTTTACCAAGATCAAAAGTGAACTTTGAAGAAATATTATAATTTTCAAAAGCTGAATTCTTAAGAGTTGTCTTATCACTTAGCTTAAGATCATTTGAATCTTTATAGCTAGCGCTTATGAGGTAATCACCACCATCCATTAAACCAAAAGTTTTCAATGACTCAGCATTCATATTTGAAGCTTCTTCATATGAGTATTTAACAATACTTCCAGACTTCTCACCGGCCTCTAAATAATCTCGCCCATCTTTCGTAGCAAAAGACATTCCGCCACCAAGACTAATTCCTTGAGAATAATCTGTATTAGATTTAAAGATATCAACTTTCTTTATACTATCTGGATCAACTGCAAGATGCGAGTAATTATGATTCGAAAAATAAAAAGTCTGCTTCACGCCATCAATGTTAACAAAAAGCTTATTGGCCTCAAGGCCACGAACCTGCGGAGTCTCACCAATAGCACGTGGTCCACCTTTAGTTGTAGCACCAGAGGTATTTTTTAAAACATCATCAATGCTTTGAGCAATTTCCTCTTCAAGCTCGTCTGAAGTAATTTCATCTTGAAGACCTAAAGCAGTGCTTTGAGCCTCCTCATAGATTTGCGCCTCGTCGGTAATATATATCGACTCCAAACGATTTACGTCTTGCGCAAAGATAAGTGAATTTGAGAGAAGGCCTAAAAAGACTAGCTTGTATTGGCCATCAAACTTTTTTATCATGTAGGCAAACTATCATATTTGACGTGATTTTTGGAATGGTTTTAGTAAAGAAGTTAGTTTTTACAGTGCGTTAGTCGTGTTACAACAACTCATATTTAATTGGTATTGCTACCTTCAAAATTTCAGACTTTAGGAAGTCTGGCATTTGAGGCAGCTCATCAAGTGCCTCTATTGTCTCAAGGGCAGATTTATCAAGAATTGCGTGGCCACTCCCCTTTTGAATTTGAATATTTGAAAGATTACTTGGATAAGAAACCTCAAAGTAAATATCAACAATTCCTTGTTTTTTTAACATCTTAGCAATTTTTGGATAGCGCTTTTGGGAAAGAATTTGATCTCTAATACTCTTGAGATACCTGGCCTTCTCATTGGCCTGTCCCGTGTTAACGACTTTATTTACCACTGGCGAATTCTCTAGAGACTGCTCTAGCGGCTTCGTTGATATTGGCCTAGCAACCTGCTTAGATCTGGCCTTCTTTTGAATTGTCTTCTTAGGTGATTGGGTAATCTTCTTCAGCTTCACCAAACGTCTAACTTGAATTACTTGGGCAGTATTTCTAGAAAAATGCGTATTAAAAGACTCTGGCTTCAAAGTCGAAGCTGATCCAAATATCAATAGTCCGTGAATTCCTATCGAAATAATTGTCGAATAGAGAAAACGATTCCTGCGCATAGCTCTTATTATCACCAAATAGGACCAAATTCACAAATGCTTTCGTATTCATGAAGTTTTTTCAATAAACATAAAGGAGTCAAAGACTCCTTCACTATTTACTATGCTGCTTTTTTCGTTTCATCTTCATCTTTCTTTTGTTTATTTTGTTTAGACTCACTGGCCTTGATATCATTTGGCCCAATTATATCAAAAGTAGGAACAATTGTTTTTACACGACTTCGATAATCCATGTATCGCGTCCCCCATTGCCTAACAAGATCCCTTTCTTCAACTGAAACGCCTGCGATAATATAGGCAGAGAAAATTCCGCTAAACATAAGATGATCAACTGTCATTTGAGGAGTAAACCACATACCGATAAGTGCACCTGTCATGATTGGGTGGCGATCAAAACTGTACATCCAACTTTCTTGAAAAGGCACACGATGAAGCGGCTTGCCTTGATAATAGTTATAAGTTTGCTCAAGACCAAACAGTTCAAAATGATTTAAAGCAAAGCTTGCAACAAAAAGGTAGGCCCAACCAGCAACACCGATACTCATAATGAGAGTCGAGGCAATTGAGTTTTCAATATTCCACAGAACAACTCCATTTTTAGGCCAAAATAAAATAGCACAATGAAGTGTTATACCCGACATCAGAACATAGAGCGATCTCTCTGCCGCAGCTGGAATATATTGATTAATAAATCTTTTAAAAGTCTGCCTTGCCATTACTGTATGCTGGATCGCAAATAAACTAGTAAGCCCGATGGCAATTGCAAAGGCACTTCCCACAGAGTCTGTTGTATAGTTTACAATTCCATACTGAAAAGGAATTAGCCCCAGCATACTACCAATCCAACCGACAAGCGCAGAAAAGCCTACTAAGTAGCTAATCACTCCGAATGTTAAAACACCTGTTTTGTTCGTCATATTATCCTTCCTATGTTGTTGTGAGTTTCTTCATTATAAATTGAATAACAACACGGAAATAGAGAATCAAAACGGCCAGCGTGATAGACGTAAACACCTAATAGCAGAGCAAGTTAAGTCAAATTAGTAAAAATTAGTTTTTCTAAAAAATCATTTACTCTGCATTTCCCTAAGAACCATTTGTAAAATTCCACCATGAGTATAGTAGTCAACTTCAGCTTGTGCATCGACTCTTAAAATAACATCAAACACTTCAATACTTCCATCATCACGCTTCATTTCTATGCTTAGTTCTTTACGTGGACTGATACCTTCTTCAATACCTTTAATCGTAAATGTTTCTAGACCAGTAATCTTTAAAGTTTTAGCACTTTGACCTTCTTTAAACTGCAGCGGTAGAACTCCCATACAAACGAGATTACTGCGGTGGATTCTTTCATAACTTTCAGCTAAGACGGCCTTTATCCCAAGTAATGTCGTTCCTTTTGCTGCCCAGTCTCGTGAACTTCCCGAGCCATATGCACTACCTGCAATGACAATTAAAGGAATATCATCTTCTTGATAGCGCTTAGAAGCATCATAAATACTCATCTGTTCACGACTTGGTAGATGTGTTGTCCATGGCCCTTCTGTCCCTGGGGCCATATCATTTCTCAATCGAATATTTCCAAAAGTTCCACGAATCATTACTTCGTGATTACCACGGCGTGAACCAAAGCTATTAAAGTCTTTTTGTGAAACACCTTGCTCCATTAAATACTTTCCGGCCGGAGAATCCTTTCCAATTGTTCCGGCAGGTGAGATATGGTCTGTCGTTATAGAATCTCCAAGTAAGCACATGACTCTTGCTTCATTGATATTCTTAAGAGGTGCTACATCTTTTGGTAAATTTACAAAGAAGTCGGGCTCTCTAACGTATGTCGAGTTTGTTTGCCATTCAAATAGATCACCTTTTGGTACGGCCATACTCTTCCACTTATCATCACCTGCAAAAATTCGTCCGTATTCATACTCGTATTGCTCCGAACTTACTGAAGAAGCGATCAAGTCTTGAATTTCACTTGCTGTTGGCCAAATATCTTTTAGAAAAATATCTTTTCCATCTTTATTTTGCCCTATTGCTTCAGTTGATAAGTCACAAAGGAAAGTTCCTGTCAGAGCATAGGCTACACAAAGAGGTGGTGAGGCCAGGTAACTTGCTTTAATTTGGCTATGAACTCGTCCTTCAAAGTTTCGATTACCTGATAAAACAGAAACTACCGCAAGCTCATTCTCATTAATATCTTTTGAAACTTCTTCAGGCAGTGGCCCAGAGTTTCCAATACATGTAGTACAACCATACCCTACTAAGTTAAATCCAAGTTTCTCTAAATATGGAAGTAACCCTGCCTTTTTTAAATAATTTGTAACAACACGAGAACCAGGAGCAAGAGAAGTTTTAACCCAAGGTTTTGTACTAAGACCTGCTTCAACTGCCTTCTTTGCAACAAGTCCTGCGGCAAGCATGACTGAAGGATTTGAAGTATTTGTACAACTAGTTATCGCTGCAATTGCAACATCACCATGTTTAATAACTTTTCCCTCATTTTTTCCAACTTTAAAATTATCATCAAATGATTTACGAGCATCATTAAGATTAACTCTCTGCTGAGGTAGTTTAGGGCCGGCAAGACTTGGAACAACACTACTTAAATCTAAGTCTAAAACTTCAGTAAACTGAGGCTCTCTATCTCCATCATTTCTAAATAGGCCTTGTTCTTTTGTGTACTTTTCAACCAACTCTACTTTATCACCTCGACCTGTCATAACTAAGTAATCGAGAGTCACTTGATCCACTGGGAATAAAGTTGCAGTTGCACCGAATTCTGGTGACATATTTGAAAGAGTGGCTCGATCTGCAATACTTAAACTACTTAGGCCATCTCCGAAAAATTCAACAAACTTCCCAACAACACCGTGTTTACGAAGCATTTCAGTAAGAGTTAGTACTAAATCAGTAGCAGTTGCTCCAGCTGGCAATGTCCCTTTTGTACGAATACCGATAACAATTGGTGCAGGTAAGAACATTGGTTGTCCAAGCATTGCCGCTTCTGCCTCAATTCCACCAACGCCCCAACCAAGTACACCCAATCCATTAATCATTGGAGTATGTGAGTCTGTCCCCACTAGAGTATCAGGGATCGCCCATCCATTCTTACTCTGAACAACATGACCAAGGTGCTCAAGGTTTACCTGATGGCAAATCCCCATACCAGGAGGAACCACTCGAAAATCTTGAAATGCCTGTTGGGCCCAGTTTAAAAGAGCGTAGCGTTCTGCATTTCTCTCATATTCAAGCTCCAAGTTCTTTTCATATGAATCAGCATGCCCGAAATTATCAACTTGGACAGAGTGATCAATAACTAAATCAACTCCAACATATGGATTTACTTTTTTAGGATCTCCCCCTGCTCTGGCCATTGCACTTCTCATTGCGGCCAAATCGACAACGGCCGGGACCCCAGTGAAGTCTTGCATAAGAACTCTTGCAGGCATAAAAGCAAGAGAGGCTTTTTTATCATAGCCACTGCCCCATTTAACGAGAGCTTCAACATCAGTGAGCTTAACATCTTTTCCATCTACTCTTCTTGCAATATTCTCAAGAAGAATTTTAATTGTATGAGGAAGCGTTTCAATATTTACGCCGTACTTTTCACATAGATTCTTTAAACTTATGTAAGATAAGCTTGTATTTTTTAGTTCTAAAACTTTTTCAATTTCTTTGATCTTATTTTCCATAAAAAATCCTTGGTATAGATTTAATTAAGTATATTTAAATATCTTAGTGATAAACTTGGTTATCAAATTAGTTTAAATGGTTTTTTCAATATTTTACTTTTCGGATAATCACTTATGATATT
Source organism: Halobacteriovorax sp. RT-2-3 (assembly GCF_047085075.1). Classification (NCBI taxonomy): domain Bacteria; kingdom Pseudomonadati; phylum Bdellovibrionota; class Bacteriovoracia; order Bacteriovoracales; family Halobacteriovoraceae; genus Halobacteriovorax; species Halobacteriovorax sp. RT-2-3. The sequence goes on from NZ_JBKIYF010000002.1 coordinate 589,054, forward strand.
AAATTTTTATAGTTTAATGAATTTACAATTAAATGTTAGAATAAGAATAATTAACTACATTTTATAAAGGGATTAATATGAGCTATGACTTACCTCCACATAATGTTGGTGTAGAAGAGTTTAAAGGAAATAAAATATTCAAAATTTATAAAGTTGATGAAGAAGGCAACGAACTTGAGAAGTATGGTACGATAATGAGTTTCGGCTTAACTAAAGCGAAATACATTCTTGAGCATGTTGATGAAATCAAAAAATTTGTTGATACATTTTCAAAAGAATAAAACAAGGAATTTTAAATGAAAAAAATTATTTTTACCTTAATGCTCACTATGCCTATCTTTGCAGGTGAATGTTATAAATCACTATGCCAAGATGATAAGGTTATGGATGTATTTGGTTGGTCTGGATACGTTGTAAGCTTTGATCAATCAAAAGATATGGTTGAGGTAGAGCTTGCTCATGGGCCAGGTACATACTCATTTCCATATTCAGAACTAGGTAAATCAGTTGAGTGTTTTGAAAAAATTTGCGTAGAAGATAAAGTTATCGACAAGTACAACGAAGTCGATATTGTTCTTGAAATTTATACTCATGGCAAGGCCAGAGTTTACTCACCAGATCGTGATGGTGAGTTTATCATGGATACAAAAACACTAATCAAATACTAGAAAGTGATGTCATTCTGACCAGGCAACTGGTCAGATCACTTAATTTTTCTTAAGTTTCTTACTTTTGACAGAATCATCCTAAAAATTCATCTATCATATTTGCAAATAATAAATTGAATCACTATAGTATTTCTAAATTGACTTAGGGATAAATTAAACTTGTAATACATAGGATAGTAGTATGAAGTACGTTTTATTCCTTGCCATCTTAGCGCAAAGTTATTCATTCGCTTTTTCTCACGAAAGCACTCTAAATAATGAATTAAAATCATTATTTAATGGATTCAAAGAAGACATTATTTTCAATATTAATAAAGAAGTTAAAGAAAATTTTAACAATAAAGAAATTGGCAGTAATTTAAAACTTATGAGTGCCAATATTGCTGAAACAAATATTCTCGACTTCCCAATAGAATTCTATGAAATTACGGATAATAAAATTGTTGTTGGTATTCCAGATTCTAATAAATGGAAATTAAAGCTAAGAGCTCGTTTAAGATACAAAACAAAATGGTTTCGCATGACAAAGCTTATTAAGCTAAATATCAAAGAGCTAAAGTTTAAATACGTTATCAATTATGACAGAGATGAAAATAGTGTTATCAGAGTTAAGTCAATTGATACTATCGACAAGAAATTAAAACTTGACCTTAAAGCTTCAAATGTACTTCTAAACGGTGTACTTGTTGCGACAAAAAAAGTTCTAAAAAAGAAAATCAACAAATCCTTTGATAAATTATTGGCGCAAGGTAGTGAACAATTAAAAACAGTATTCGTACTAAATGAGCGTTTTAGACAAGCAACTCCTGAACGCCTAAAAACTCCTCCACTTTATAGCTTTTCAGACCTAGAGGACACAATTGAAAATATCGAAGACAAAATAGCAGAAAAACATTTAATTAATGGTACTGTTCTCAATTTAATTTATGATCAAAATGATTATATTTCTTGGTTTGATGCTTATGGGCCAAATGGTATTGGAACAAAAGGAAATGTCGTTGGTTTTGGAACTTTTTCAGATGCTGCGATTTGGAATGGTGCCTATCTTGCATCTCAAGCTTTTCGCTATAGTGTTTCTCAAAATGAAAAAGCCTTAAATAATATTAGAATCAATCTTGATGGTATTGGAAATCTATTAGGAGTAAATGGGTTTACTGGTTTACTTTCAAGATCTGCACAACCCCTTAACAGCATGGCCGGTCGTGCTTTGATGGCCAATAGAGACCCTCTAGATTATGAAATCGTCGATTACAAAGGTGAAAAATGGGTAAACCATCACGAGAAGAAAGGTATTACAAGAGATCAATACACAGGAATTATTTTTGGACTTACGATCGTCTATGATCTTATTGAAGACGAAGAGATTAAGACAAAAGCTGCTTCATATTATCGCATGATGCTTGATTATCTTATTCGTAATAATTGGACAATTTCTGAAGACCGTGAAATCAGCATCACTCCTGCAAAAGTAATTGCTCCAACTGTCTGGTTTGGAAGTCCTGAGCAGCAACTTAATATGTTATTGATTGGACAACATATGTTTCCTGGACAATACACACAAGAACTTAACCGCATGTCTGAATTAAGTAAGACTGCTTATATTTTTCATAATATTACAGCAAAAGATAATGTTAATAAGTATTATAAATTCAACTTACTTAATATGCACTTCTACAATTACTTTAGACTTGAAAAGAACCAAGAGCGCCGTGCAGATATGCTTAGAAGCTATAACGTTATTAAGTACAGCACAGGAAATCACGACAACTCTTTCTTTAATTTAATTGAATACTCTTTTAATCCTGATGCGGTTTCGCAAGAGAAGATCACACGAATTCAAGAAAATCTTGTACGCTTCTTAGAACGCTCTCCAAGAAATGTAAGTGTTGTAAAACCACCACTAGAAGACATTGAACTTGTGCAATACCCTGAGTATGGTGGAAAAGGTTTCATGTCTATTTCCGCAGACCCACTTGATATCAGGCATCGCCATCCTGGTGGATCATTCATGTGGCAAAGAGAACCATACACTGTAGGCTATGAAAAAAGAGGTGCTGCTAGAGACGAGAACCCTGGCTACGATATCACTTTAATCTACTGGATGAGTAAGTATTACGGGCTCTAGCTATAAAATAGCATCAACTCCAAAACTTCATTTTCTGTCGGTACCATATAGTGAGACTTCATCCTATCAATAGTGATGAGGTCTCCTTTACTTACTTTAGTAATTTCACCCTCAATATGAATCGCTCCACTTCCTGATGTAATATAAACAACTTCTTTTTGCGGATGCTTATGAGCACGGCCCCTCTTTGAAAAAGAAAGGAAGTTCACTTCACTTACTTGACTAATATCTAACTTAACTAAATGACCAAATGATGTTTCTAACATGACGACTCTCCATGCTTAACATTACTTTGTGAGAGATTTTCTGAACAATATATAATCGGTATTTTTACTATTCCAGAGTGGAATCATAAGAACCTGACCGAGAAAGCTCGGCCAGGCATATTACTAATTAGTATTTTAAATCAAAACGATCTGCTTGCATTACTTTAGTCCAAGCCTTAACGAAGTCTTGCATAAATTTCTTTTGACCATCGTTAGCAGCGTAAACTTCAGCGACAGCTCTTAGCTCAGCATGGGAACCAAAGACTAAGTCAACAGGAGTCGCAGTGTACTTAACCTTTCCAGACTTTCTGTCCACACCATTGTATAGTCCAGGAGTACTTGATTTAACCCACTTATTGTCCATCGTTAGAAGATTTACAAAGAAGTCATTTGTAAGTTTTCCAGGACGACTTGTGAATACACCATTTTTAGATCCATCTGCGTTTGCATCAAGAGCGCGCATCCCACCGATAAGAACTGTCATTTCAGGAACTGTTAGACCTAACATATTTGCTTTATCAATAAGCATATATATAGGAGTTCTTCCAGACTCTTCTGTGTAGTAGTTACGGAAAGCATCTGCTTTTGGCTCTAAGAAAGCAAAAGATGTTACATCTGTTTGTCTCTGAGTTGCGTCCCCTCTCCCTGAAGAGAATGGAACCTTAACTTTGTTACCAGAAGCCTTCTCGATTGCAGCAGCTCCCCCAAGAACAATTGTGTCAGCTAAAGAAACTCCATGTCTTTTACTAATTTTTGAAAGCTTAGCAATCACTGCATCAACGTTTGAGGCCTTATTAATTGCCCAATCTTTTTGTGGGGCCAGACGAATTCGTGCACCATTTGCACCACCACGCATATCAGTTCCACGATAAGTAGAAGCTGAGGCCCATGCAGTTCTAACAAGATCTGATACAGACAGACCCGATTTTAAGATATCAGACTTAACTGCAGATGCTGTTGCATTAGAGATCTTCTTTCCTTTCGGAGTTGGATCTTGCCATTTAAAAGAAGTTTTTGGAACTTCCTTACCAATATAGCGAGCTTGTGGCCCCATATCACGGTGAGTAAGTTTGAACCATGCTTTAGCAAATGCGTATTCAAATTTCTTTGGATCATCTAAAAAGCTCTTAGAGATTTTTGCATATGCAGGATCTTCTTTAAGTGCAATATCTGTTGTGAACATGATTGGTGCGTGACGCTTATCTTTTATGTGAGCATCTGGAACCATATCAGCTGCGCCTTCATCAGTTGGAATCCACTGATGTGCACCCGCTGGAGATTTCGTAAGCTTCCACTCAAATGCCCATAGATTATCTAAGTAACCAGTTGTCCATTGAGTAGGTGTTGCATTCCAAGCACCTTCAAGACCAGAAGTAATTGTGTCTTCTGAGTGACCCTTTCCACACTTGTTCTTCCAACCAAAACCTTGATTCTCAATTGGTGCTCCGGCAGGATCTTTTTCTAAACAGTCATCTGGTTTATGAGCACCGTGTGCCTTACCAAAAGTGTGTCCACCAGCGATAAGAGCAACTGTTTCTTCATCATCCATTCCCATTCTTCCAAATGTTTCACGAATATCTTTTGCAGCAAGTAATGGATCAGGATTTCCGTTTGGCCCTTCAGGGTTTACATAAATTAGTCCCATCTGTACTGCGGCAAGTGGTCTTTCAAGATCGCGCTCACCTTTATATCTTTTGTCACCAGCAAGCCACTGAGTCTCTGGTCCCCAGTAAACAAGATCAGCTTCCCAATCGTCTGTTCGGCCACCGGCAAAGCCGATTGTTTTAAATCCCATATCTTCAAGTGATACGTTACCAGCAAGAACCATTAAGTCTGCCCATGAAATTTTATTTCCATATTTCTTTTTAACTGGCCAAAGTAATCTCCTGGCCTTGTCTAGTGAAACGTTATCTGGCCAACTATTAAGTGGTTCAAAACGTTGTTGACCACCACCGCCGCCTCCGCGACCATCATGAGATCTATATGTTCCAACACTGTGCCATGCCATACGAATAAAAAATGGCCCATAGTGACCGTAATCTGCTGGCCACCAATCTTGGGATGTTGTTAATGTTTTTCTGATGTCTTTTTTCACTGCTGAAAGATTTAGTGATTTAAATTCTTTTGCATAATTAAACTTAGGACCTAATGGACTTGACTCGAGAGAGTGCTGCCTAAGTGGTGTTAAATCGATTCGGCTAGGCCACCAAAAGTTATTCGGCTTGGCTTCACCGCTTGCAAATTGCTGTTTCATATTATCATTTGAGTTCGATGCACAACTCAAAAGCGTTACTGCAGCAATTAACAAAGGTAGTTTTCTTTTCATATTTGGCTCCTTTGAAAATCTATGTTTTCGATGCAATCAGTATCGATGAAAGACAGATGTAAAGATAATATATTTTGTCTATATCAGGATAGATTTTGACTATGGAAGCTCAAACTTAATTTTTCTTAACTATCACCGCAACAGGTCAATTAATTAAACAAGTATTCGAATTTATTGATATCTTTCGGAGGAAGCATAGAGTTGAGATAGTGACGATAGTGCTCAATATGGCTATTCATGTCGCTTATGAGGTAGAAGAATTTTTCTTTAAATTCTCGACATTTTAGATAGGTTTTCCATTCTCCACGCTCAAGAGAGTCTTCAACTTTTTTAAAAAAGTTGATCTGCATTTTCTTTAATTCTTCATTGTGAAAGAACATATGGCCATGCTCAAGATCATGTAGAAAAAACTCTAAACAATCTTCACGCATGAGTATCGGTTTAAAGTTTTCTTGCTCAATTAATGTCACAGGACGAATCCCCTGTGCCTGAAACTTTAAAACTTCATATGGTGATGGAATATAATCGAGAAGTTCAAACTCCCATTGATTATTCCCCCAATGCATTAGAGCATTGAGGGCCTTTGCTTTAACTTTTTTGAAGTTAAAAGTTTTTAAAATAGATAGGTAGTCTTCATGTGTTGATGCAGCCTCAATAGCAGCGGCCAATTTACGATTAGGATATTTCCTTTCGTGATTTACGAGAAAAAATAATAAAGCACTACTCGCTTGACTCATAAATGATTACTTTTTCGTTTTCTGCAGTTCAGCTAATTTCTTCGATACATGATCTGCATCTAACATTGGATCAACATCGCGATCAATTGCTACAATCTTTAAACTTGGATCAATAATAAAAGTCCATCTTTTTGAAATATTAAATACGGCCATCTTTGCACCAAACTTCTTTGTCACTTCACCTTTTTCATCCGAAAGAAGATCGAATTGCAGAGCATGCTCTTCGTGAAAAGCAGCTTGATCTTTTACAGAGTCCATACTGATCCCATAAACCTCAGCACCTAATTTTCTAATTGATTTAATGCTGTCGCGAAAGGCACATGCCTGCTTAGTACAACCAGGAGTCCCCGCCTTTGGGTAAAAGTAAAGAACAGTCCACTTTCCTTTGCGTGATACGATTGAAAAGTTTTTGCCTTCATGATTCTTTGCTGTAAATTCTGGCACACTTTGACCTAATTTAATTTCTTCCCCATGGGCAAAAGAGAACATGATACACATTGCAATAAATAAACGACTGATTACTTTCATAATTCCTCCAGAAATTAAAAATTGGTTAAGTTTATCTCTCTTAACTATATATACGCAATAAACTTCAAAACAGATCACATAAACATAAGTTCTTTTTAAGATTTGATAGTGCTATAATCACGGCATGACTGATAGACAAATTGAATTCCATTCAAAATTTGGCACGATTTATATTTGTGCTAATGAAAACGGTGTCTCATACCTGGGTTGGCAAGAGCAAGATTTTGATGGTCCTCATTACGAAGACGACGAGAGGATTGTAAAATATCTCAATGAGGCCCACGATCAACTTGAGGAATACTTTGCAGGTAGTCGTAAGAAGTTTTCAATTCCTCTAAGTATTAGCAAGGGAACAGATTTTCAAAAACAAGTTTGGGCCCAGCTTCTTGATATACCCTACGGTGAAGTTACAACCTATTCAGAAATTGCAAATAAAGTTGGTTCCCCCAACGCTGTGCAAGCAGTTGGTAGTGCCAATGCTAAAAATCCAATTTGTTTAATAATTCCTTGTCACCGCGTCATAGCCAAGTCGGGCGAACTTTCAGGATACGTTGCAGGAGCACAAACTAAAGAGGCCCTTCTCAATCTTGAAGGTACCTTTATATAGACGAAAACGCAGGGCAATGCTAAATTATTCCCTATGAATAATGAAGTAAAAGAAAACAAAAAAGACATGCGTCCAAAGCAGGACATTCCAACAATCCTATCTCGTGTAAGTCGACCAAAGAAAGCTGTTATTACAGCAGGTATGCCATATGCAAACGGGCCAGTTCACATTGGTCACCTAGCAGGTGCCCACGTACCAGCAGATATTTACTCGCGTTGGATGAGGCTACTGATTGGTGATGATAACGTACTATTTGTTTGTGGTACTGACGATCATGGATCAACAAGTGAAGTAGCTGCAAAGAAACTTGGTAAAACAACACAAGAGTTCATTAGTGAGGTTCATGCAAAGCAATCTAAGACAATGGAGCGCTACTCAATCGGTCTTGATACTTATACAGGAACTTCAAGAGAAGAGAATTACGAAGCTCATAAAGAACTTTGTCAGGATTTTCTTAGAAAAATGCACGCTAATGGAATGCTAGATAAGAAAACAAGTCAGCAATGGTTTGATCCAAAACTTAATATGTTCCTACCTGATCGCTATGTTCAGGGTGATTGTCCAAATCCAGACTGCTCAAATACTAAAGCATATAGTGATGAGTGTGATGTTTGTGGCAAAAACTACGATCCACATGAGTTAAAGAATCCTGTTTCAGCTGTAAGTGATGCGACACCAGAGCTTAGAGATACTGATCACTGGTATCTAAATATGTGGAAAGTAACTGACCAACTTATTGAGTGGCTAAATACAAAGCAGAAGACTTGGAGAAAACCTATTCTTCAAGAAGCATTTGGTACAGTTTATCCATGTGTAACTTTCACAAATAAATCTGAGCCAGCATATAAAGAAATTAAAGAATCTCTTCCAACTCATAAAAGCCGTTATGCTCCAGGAAGAAAAGTTCTAGTTCAATTTGAAAATCTTGCAGATCTTGCAACAGGAAAGAAAATTCTTGAAGATGCAGGAATTGAGTGTGAGCTAAATGATGGTTGGGCACATAGAGCAATTACTCGTGATGTTTCATGGGGAATTCCTGTTCCGACAGATATTGAGCCAGGTATGGAAGGTAAAACTTTATATGTATGGCCAGAGTCATTAATTGCACCGATCTCATTTACAAAAGTTGCCCTTAAAAAGAAAGGACTTGATCCAGAACTTCATAAAGAATTTTGGACTGATCCAGAAGCAAAGGTTTTCCAATTCCTTGGAACTGATAACGTTTTCTTCTACGTTCTTATGCAGGGAGCGATGTGGTTTGGTGTTCAAGAAGACCCAATGAGACAAGCAGTTAAAGGTGAATTCCAACAAACTGATGTCTTCTCTAATTTCCACCTACAAATTAATGGTGAGAAAATGAGTAAGTCTAAAGGAAACTTCTACACAGGTGATCAGCTAATTGATGAGATGGGATATACAGCAGACCAAGTTCGCTACTTCCTATCAACTCTAAGTCTTTCAGAGAAAGCATCAAACTTTGATTTTGAAGTTTTCAAAGCAAAGAATGCATTCCTTGCAGGGCCAATGAACGCTTCATTTGAAAAACCAATCTCTGCTTGTCATAAGCAATTTGGTGGCGTGGTTCCTAAGGGTGAGCTTATTGGTAAGACAGAAAAAGAAACTCTTAAGATTGTTCAACAGTATACGAAATTCATGGAAAAGGGAGAATACCCAAAAGCACTTGGTGCCCTTGAAAACTATGCTCGTATTATTAACGGACTATTTAATCAGTATAAGCCTCACGATGACCGCTTTGATGAGAAAGAAAGAACTGATGCTCTTTATTCTTGTTTCTACATTCTAAGAAATATCTTAGTAATGCTTAGGCCATTTGCGCCGGAGACAATGGAGAAGCTTCGCGTATCTTTAAATCTTCCTGAGAGTGTTTACTCGATTGATGAGCTTGCAAAAGACTTCCCTGCAAATCATAAAATTGGGGAACAAGCAGAATACTTCCCAGCAGTTGATGCTGAGTAGAGATAAAAGAAAAGGCCTCGTTTGAGGCCTTTTTTGTTAATCAATATCTTCAAGCTGAGTTTTAATTTTATTTTTTAATTGTTCAAAATTAATATCTTCAATTTCAACAATCATCCCTTCATCAATTTGTCTTGCTTCCACATCGTCAAGATCGTCGCTATCAGCAACGCCGATAACTTGCTCAAGTGCAATTGACATATCTCTGTGAACAAATGGATCGAGCTCATCAAGGCCTGCTGCAAATGTCGTCCCCACGGCCGTTCCCGATGGTACACCAAAGAAGAACCCACCAACAGCGGCAACACCACCATCAAGACTCACACCTGTTCCAATATAGTAAGCGGCCGTAGCCTTTGCTCCAATAATCAACCCAAGATAAGCAGAAACTGCTAAGATTGCGACATCAGCACCGGCGGCATAAAGAGCGTGGCGTCCATTCATATCGGCCATCTTCTTAATGTCACTTCTTGCAAATGTTCTGTAATCAGAAAAGAGGTTGCGGCATTTAAGCTCTTCTCTATTCCCATGACATTCTTCGAAGATATAACGGTCATTAACAATTTCCGTTGCCTTAATATACTTATAAGGAGTCTCTTCGGCCTGAATAAATGTCGCGGCTTGATTTAGTTGTGAGAGTAAAAGAACTCCCGTTAGAACAATTTTCTTTAGTTTTGGGCTTAGTGTTTTCATAGCTTAAATTTATCAAAAAAATAGATCGAGATAAGCTATAAGGTAAGATTTCTAATGGGTGAATAATTCTTAGTCACCGGTGTAAGTATCTGAAACATGGCCATCAACAAGGAAAATCTCTCGATCTGCCATAGCAGCATAATCAGGATCGTGAGTAACCAGCGCAATTGTCGTTCCCTTCTCTTTATTAGTTTCTTTTAAAATATTCATCACAATCTCAGCATTTGCCGTATCGAGATTCCCCGTAGGTTCATCCGCAAAAATATAACTTGGCTCCATAATAAGGGCCCTAGCAATAGCAACTCGTTGCTGTTCACCACCTGATAGTTGCCCTGGAAGCTTATTACGAGTATGTGGAATATTGAGTTTTTCAAGTAGCATATTTGCACGAGGCTCATACTTTTTTAAGAGACCAAGATTTCGAGGAGGTAATAGAATATTTTCTAAGGCCGTCAGCTCAGGAAGTAAGTAGTGGAATTGAAAAATAAAACCAATGTGGCGATTTCGAAACTCATGAATTTCATCAACACTCATATGAGTAACATTCTTTCCATCAATATAAATATGGCCAAATGTTGGTTCATCGAGGGAGCTAATAATATAAAGAAGGGTTGATTTTCCACTTCCAGAACGTCCTGAAATAGAAACAAACTCTCCCTTATTTATCTCCATGGAGATATTGTGAAGAATACGTTGTGGAGGATCACCAAACTCTTTAACTATACTTTCAGCTTTTATCACTACTCGCCCCTTATGATATCAATTGGAGTCATTCGACTTGCTGATAGAGCAGGAAGAAAGCTTGCAACCAGTGAAGCAACAAGGGCCGCAACAAATGCAATGATATACGTTGAAGGTGTATAATCCATAAGTAAGTGATTATCGCCACCAATATTTATATTTAACTCAATACTTTCGACAGCTCGACAAATGATGAATCCCAGGATTAGCCCAACAACTCCACCACTTACACCAAGGAATATGCCTTGATACATAATAAGCTCAAGAATTCGTTTGGGGCCATAGCCAATAGAGCGAAGAATAGCGATCTCCTTTCGCTTTTGGTTAATCATAATTGTTAGAACATTATAAACCCCAAAGGCAGCTACAATGAGAATGGCAATTGTAATAAAGTAGCGAACTATATCTTGCATCATTATCATTTCCATAAACATGGGATTAGACTCTTTCCAGTCTTCAACTTTATCATGGCTTAATAGAGACCACTGATCAGCAAGCTCTTGTGACTTATTCATGTCGAATAGTGAAACTGCTATTTCAGAGACTCGCCCAGGTGTCTTATTAAGTTTTTGTACATCTTCAAGGTGAGAGAATGCTATGGACTTATCTGCTCGATCATCTCCGAAAGAAAAGAGGCCTACGATTTTAAATGAGTTTTTATGTGTTAGGCTTCCCGCTATGACCTCTACATACTGACCAACACGTGCTCCAATTTCTTCAGCAGCAGCGGCACCAAGAATGATCTTATTTCCTCCACTGGCAAGTGACGAAAAATCACCTTCCACCATGTAATCAGGAATATCACTAATTCTGATTTGTCGTCTGGCATTTGTTCCAATGAGCCCCATACTGTGAGTAAGATCACCACGCTTTAACATAACCTGTATTGTTAAGCGGGGGCTAAAGTCATAGACATCTGGATGATGAGAAAGACGATCGGCCCAGCCTTGATAATTTTCTAATTTTGATTCACTTCTCTTTCCATATGGAGGAGTTATCCAATCAACTTGTTTATTTTCATAAAACCACTTATTAACAAGAGGACGATCAATAAGATCTTCTTTTCCTGAAATCAGGATATGAGCGGTATTATTTAAAAGGGCCTTAATGATATACTGCCTAAGTCCTAGTTGAATCCCTGAGATAGCAACGTAGAGCATCGTACCGAAACTAATACCTAACAGAATAAGAAGAGTTTGCTTCTTTTTAGAAAATAGTTGCTTCATCGACAAGAACAGCATGACTACCTCTTGATAAAAAGTAGATCGGAAAGCTTAATATCTCCAGAGATAACCTCAACCCACATTCCATCATTATTTCCTGTAACAACTTCGACTTTTTCCCTCTTCTTATCTCGCATACGAAGAACCTTTCCGTTACTTATCGCCTTTACAGGTATTAGAAGAACACCTTTTTTCTTTCCAACTTCTATTACTACGTCCGCAGTCATGCCTGGAAGAATACTTTTCTCCAACCCCTTCACCTCGATGCGCGTGATGAACTCTCCTTCCCTTGGATATATTGTTTTTACATAACCTTCATATTTTCTTTGGGACTGGCTTTCAAAAATAATTCTTGTTTTTTGATTTGGGATAACTCTCAGTGCAGCTTCTTGCTCTAATGAAACTTCAATAAATTTTTCATTAAGATTTTGCATTCTAAGAACTGTCACTTGTGGAAGTACAACTTCTTTTTCTTTATTTGCAACGAGAGTAACCGTACCATCAAAAGGTGCTTTAAATAGAACACGGCCATCGAAGCTAACAAGGCGGTCACCTTCTTTAACTTTTTGGCCTTCTTTTACATAGAGTTTTTCGACAAGAGATAAGACTCCAATTTTTACATTAAACTCTTTATCTGTATCGACTCGTCCGAGGCCATAAATGGCCTCCACAACATCACCCTTTTTAGGGGAGATTAATTCATAATTATTTTTAAAATAGAAAACTCTTAAAAGTATCGCAGAGACGACAAAGATAATGACGATTATAAATATATATATCTTTTTCAAGCAATACTCCTAGGGTACACGTTTTTTATTTATTTTCGCATACCCTAGTGGCCAATATCAAAAGAAATTTTGACGTTTAAGATAAGCAATTAAATCTTCACTATATTTAAGATGGGACTCTTCTGTATATTTCGCCTGTGTATAGACTTGGGCCAAATTCTTTGCTCCGACATCTTTAATCATTTGATTTAATCGTGGGTTGTCACGATAACGCTTCATCCCCTCGACTTCTCTTTCTCGATATATTTCTAGCACTTCTTCATCTGAATATTTATGATATTTCTCATAATGAACGAGAGATTCAAGTGGAAGCCTCTTTCTTAAATCAGGTGCCTCATCTGGATAGCCTAGAGCAAAGCCTACGACAGGAACGACATTCTCAGGCAACGCTAAGATCTCACCAATTTCACCAGCACTGGCCAACGTTGTCCCCATATAACAGAGTCCCATTCCAAGACTTTCAGCTGCTAATGCCGCATTCTGACTAGCGAGAATGGCATCAATAGAAGCAATCATAAAGCTCATGTAATTATCAAAGTTATTGGCCGCCTCACTTAATTTAAGCCACCTTCTCATACGATAGAAATCAGCACAGAATGTTAAAAAAATTGGAGCATCCATTAACATACTTTGCTCAAAGTGGGCCTGGTACATCTTCTCTTTCATTGCTCTATCTTTTGTCACAACAACTGAGAAGGATTGCATATTTCCAGAGCTTGATGCGCTTGCTGCTGCACTTAGAATGAGTTCTAAATCACTTTGTGAAATATCCTTATCAGAAAATTTTCTAATTGAACGATGAGAATGTAATTGTTGAATAAAGTCATTCATGGCACGAATCCTCTCTTCTAATATAGTTCGTATTTGTAAAATCACTTTGTCCTAATATAACAAAGCATAAAATAATCTTTTTCATGATTACCTCTTAAATTTTTTAAAAAAATAGATCGAAATTTATTATTAATTAATAATGTGTGAAAGGCGCACTAGCGCCACCAAAGGATAGAAATAGAGATTGCATAACGGCAAAGTCGACAATTCATTTTCACAAAATAGAATTATCAACTTTATCCGTAAACAATTTCTTTCTTACAAGAACTCTCTTTATTTTGCTTTTCTTTCAAAATAAACGAGATCAATGAAAATCGAAGTCGCGAGAATAATTTTCTTCTCCTGCTCCGTTAGTGTCTGACTCTTTAAATCAATGGCAAAGTTGTCTCGATCAGTAAACATCTCTGAAAATAGTCCAGAAAACTTTTTCAACACAAGTGCAACCTCTTGCCCTCGAGAATAGAAAGGATAAGTCCATGGCTTCCAAATTGGTGAGCGCATTTCCATAATGACATTTCCCTGAGCATCCAAGACATCAAATTTCTTTGTTATTAAAGAAAATCTTTGCTGAAGAGAACCAATCAACTGCCCATTCAGATCCTGTATTTCAAGACGCTGAAAAAAGAAGCAAAATGGATGCTTAGCAATCATATACTCATTACGAGCTTGGTCAAAGAAGTGCAGATCAAAAGTCCTCCAGTGACCCAGGAACTGGCGCATGATAAAGCCAAGGAATCCCTTTTGTTGTTCTGCCGCATAGCCAATAGGGTTTTGCGCCTCATCTAAGAATTGATACTTATTTCTTGTTTCATAGCCCAAAAGCTCCCAATTCTCTCTAACTTGCTGTACCAATAGCTTATTATGCTGATTTAAATCCATTTCTTTCCTCATATTCTTAATAAATTAAGAACAGATTTTAACATAACTTCTGTGCTAACTTGTTACTTTCACAAGAAAAAGTACGAATCTCTACCCTTACATTACTTCAAATTCATCTAAATATTATTGAACTCAGTTTATTAATGCGGTAAATCTATAATGACTTCAATTAGTTAGGAAAAGAATGAATTTAAGAATAAATCCGAAAAGACCTACAGAGAGTATTAAAGATATCTTGAGAATTATGGATTATACTCTTGGACCGTTTGCAATGCTCTTTGCAATTTGTGTGGGTGTTTACGAATATCAAATCTCACAAAGACTAAATAGCTTCTTTGGAATCTTCGCTTTCCTTATTTTCAATCTCACAATTTCTCAAATAAGTATTCGAGTTAAGAACTCTCTATATATTGAAATCTTCAGACAAGTTTTTGCAATTTGTGTCCTATGTCCTTTTGCAATCTATATCGTTGATGGGCCATTTTCACCGTTCTGGTATCTCTACCTCATTATGATCGTTGCCAGCAATAATATTTTCTTTGAAGTTACTGGTAAACATATCTATAGTGGACTTATAACTCTCTTAGCTATTATTAGCTATGTTACTTCAAGTTACTTACTTCTTGATGAGCCAGAAACTTCTCTTATCATAATTCATTCTCTGACTATGATTATGTTAAGTCTGCTCTTCTACAGACTTCTTAGTCTTGTGGATCGCACTTATCGAAGTGAAGTGAATAAGTCGATTGCCTTACAGGAAACAATGGATAAGCTTAATAGCACTAAAGAAAATCTTATCTATAGTTCTCGTCTAAGTGCAATTGGTGAAATGGCCGGTGGAATCGCTCACGAAATTAATAATCCTTTAACAGTTATTTACGGCTCAATTTATCAGATCAAGCGACTTCTAAGTATCGGTGAGATGAATAAAGAGGCGTATGATATTCATATCAATCGTATCCTAGATACAATTGATCGAATTACTCGCATTATCTCTAGCTTGAAAGTTGTTTCTCGAGAGAGCGGTGAGATAAAAAAAGAAGTTATTCCCCTTAGAGATATTATTATTGATGCGACGGCCATTTGTTCAGAGAAGTTTAGGGCCCATGGGGTTATACTTAAATTTGATCTCGACGACGATGCCTTTAACATAAAAGTAAATGTAGATAGAGTCCAATTATCTCAAGTCTTCATTAATCTTTTAAATAACGCTTATGATGCCGTTGAAGGAAGTGAATCTGCTTGGATTGATATCTCCGTAAAAAATACAGAAGATTCCGTTTTAGTTTATGTAATGGATTCTGGCCCCGGAATCAATCTTGATCTTCGAAATAAGATTTTTGAGCCATTCTATACATCTAAAGAAGTTGGGAAAGGAACGGGATTAGGACTATCGATTTCAAAAGGGATTTTAGAGAAGCATCAAGGGGAATTATTCTTAGAACCAAATAAGAAAACAACTTGCTTTGTGATAAAGATACCCAAAGCAAGCTGAATTATTTCTAAATTAGAAACAAGCAATATACGAATCGCCGATGCTACCTAGAATCTTACTTCCAGACTCATCGAAAATATTTCCATAAGAATTACCACCATCGCAGCTATCTTCAACAGTTACTACGATTGTGTACACAGTGCCAGTTTGTGTCGCCTCTACTCTTCTAAGCTCTAGGGCGTCTGCACAGTACTCATATTCGAAATCTGCTAATTCTGTATACTTAGCAAATTCCTCTCTTGATAATTTTGGCAGTCTCTCAGAGTAAACTTCAGTGTATTCATCACGATCATAGCTTGATGCAAGATCAACATTATTCAACTCTGGACAGGCCATGACCGAGCTTAAAAGAATAACTGATAAAAGAACAACAACTGATTTCATAACGACCTCCACATAAACACAGGCTTTATTTACCGCGAGGCCGTTCAGTTATCAATTATATTAAAAATATAGATTTCATCTAATTATGAGATATTTACGAGATGACCATCATCACTGGGTGACTGCGTTATTTCCCAACGATTTCCATCTGGATCAATCAAAAGAAAGCTCTTTTCTCCCCACGGATGATCTTTTGGTTTACCACTCACTTCAAATTCATACTTAGCCTTTTGCGCCATAAGTTTATGGTAGAAGTCATCAACATCCTCAACAGTGACACCATATGAGACCTGGGCCGGATTCTCGACTAATTCAAAGAACTTAGAAGCTTTACCTACTGGACGAAAAAAGGCCACACGGCTTTTGTCAGGTAGAACAAAATCAGCAAAGTCTTCATTAGCAAAATGCGCTTCAACACCGAAGACATCAGTGAAAAAGTTCGAAATATTCGTAACATTCTTAGAGGTAATGACTAAATGTGAAAGTGCCTTGATCATGATTTATCCTATTTCTATTTATGTTATAACAATTAAATTGACTTAGATAGCCTTTAGGATTAAATGATTTTATCCATTATTTTGGTGACCAATCCTTCCTGTCACCTTTTAAGGCCCTAGGCCTAGTGAGAACATTTTAATGCAAGAGCTTGAAACGCTAGTCGAATCCTTAACTGAGAAACGATACTACGTGAGTGATACGCTTATTTCAAATGAACTAGCTCGTTCTTTAAAGGACGAGGCCCAGACACGTTTTCACATTGGAGACTTTCAAGAAGCCAAAGTTGGACGACAGCTAACAAAGCGCCTAGATGAAAAGATTCGTGGAGACCTCACTTCTTGGATTGAGGGAGACATGGCCGACCATCCACCGGCACTACAAGAATATTTAAAATTTCTCGATGATCTTAAAGATTTACTTAATCCTATTTTCTACCTAGGTATTCGCTCATATGAAGGCCACTTTGCTTGTTATGATGAAGGTGCATTTTATCGCAAGCATGTGGATCAACACCGTGGAAGAGGCCTAAGGCGCTTAAGTGTTATTCTTTATCTAAGTGATATGAATGATGGTGATGGTGGTGAAGTCGTTATCTACCATCACGACGATCAAGATCAAGAAGTTGCTCGCATTAATCCAATACTTGGAAGAATCTTAATTTTTCTTTCTGAAGACCTTCCACACGAAGTTCTCCCAGCATTTAAGCCAAGGCTTTCTTTAACCGGTTGGCTTAGAGCATAACTCTTAAAATTCTTTAACATTACTTCATTCTAGCTACAGATTAAAAATTTATAATGATAGTGAAAATGAAGGAGTAATCTATGAAAATGAATGAAGGAAATGCTGATCGAGTGATTCGAGTTATTGCAGGGTTAGTTTTAATCTCACTTGTCTTTGTCGGTCCCAAAACATATTGGGGTCTTATCGGTTTGATACCTCTAATTACTGGCGCAGTTGGAATTTGTCCGGGCTATTCAATGCTTGGATTCTCAACACGTAAATCGAAGAAGGCCCACTAACTAATAAACTATGATATACTCTCATAAAGAGAGGTCATTGTTTTGGATCCAAAAGAGCTTATTAAATCAGAGCTGGGCTTTGATGGTATTACACTTTATATCGACAAAAGAAGTAAGTTTTTCTTTTTCATGAAATATGAAAAAGAGAATTATATGGTGCTCTTAAAAAATGAAATCGAACCTGAAGCTCTTCCATTGATGAGAAGATTTAATGAGGAATTTCCTGAACTTCCTACCCTACTAAAAGAAACCGATTCACTCATTCTCTATGACATTCCTAACGGAAAACTTGCAAGGCTTGTTGAAGAAAAAATTGATGAGGATTTGGCCAAAAAAGTTTCCGAAATTCAAATTCGCCTAAATGAACTGACCGCTCCATACGGCTATCACTTTGAATGGCAACTTAACTATTTCTTTATAACTAAAAGTAAGCTTATGTATATTGATCTTGAGACTTTAGAGTTTGGAGACAATACAAAGGTTATAGAAGCTCCAATTTATGAAAATTTGAGTTTACAAGAGCGCGTGAAGCTTAAAATCCAAAAAGAAAATAAGAGATTAAGCAATCACGAGCGCTTCACAAGATGGATTAAATAACCTCTACATAAAAAGGTAAACACTTAGTCCAATAAGAAATAAAATCCCTACGATCTTTCTTTCCTTTTTCATTGTATAAGCTAAGTACAATCCACTTAAAATAATTAGCAGTAAAAAAATCCCAATAATCTTTTCAATATAACGAAGAAATTGTGGGCCATGACCTTTGTGTAGTTCAATCAATTTTTTTAGAAGATTTGGTTTAACATGAGAGATATGTGTTCCATCTTCTTTTATTTGGAATTTATAGTAGTCACGAGTTGTTGGTCTAGTGATTGCACCATCTCCAACTTGTTTAACATAGGCAAAGTCATAGCTTTCATCGATTTCATTTAATTGAACTGAAATATTTTCTTTCGTAAGTTCAGATTTTGAAAGTTGTACAACTTTTATAGGTTCAACAACTTCACTTCCTTTAAAACCTAATAAGTAAGAAACACCTGTAAAGGCCATCATCAAAAGTAGCGGCGAAGCGAGGGCCGATAAGTATAGGTGAATCTTAATAAAAAATGGGCGATTAAATTTCATATTCTATCCTTTAATTCCACATCGAGAAAAAGCTTGTGGTAATGATAATAAGTTTAAGCCGATTTCTTCATCCATCTTTCTTTCAATTTTTTGCATGATTGGAAAGAAATAGATTTCTGTAGTAACCGCAACAGTGGCACGAAACAGATGTCCGCCTTTACAAGAAAAATCTTCATCACCTAAAACCGTATGAATATGAAAGAATGGTTTTCCATCCAAATGAGACAAGTTCCCATCAAGACTTAATAATTCATAATCACCACTAAATTCTTTTCGATCATATGTTTTAGTATCAAGATGGTAGAAGCCTAGCTCAACGTCTTTCAGAGCACCAATGCCTTTTAACATCCCCGCCCCCAGCTCTTCTGCAGCAGCGAATTCCTCTAGAGATGTGAAAAGATCTTCATCCTTATATAATTTAATTAAGTAACATTCTTCTTGCTTGATATATTGCATGGTAAGCTCCTGATTTTACAGACTAATTATAACAATTTCACCACCAAAGTCTCGACCCGTTGCTCCCTGAAAAACTTCTATGCTCACTTTACTCAAATTTGGCCAAGTGGTAGTACTAGAGCATGAAAGCGCTTCTTTTCATTCTTGTTTTCCTAAACTTGGCCCAAGACTCAATGGCCATGGAATGTTTTGAAGAGCATCTCGATGCGGCCATCTCTAACAATCGCCAACGTCGTGAAATCTATTCAAAAATCTCAAATTCAGAAAGCAGGAAAATATCTAATAGCTTAATATTTGCAGAAAAGATCTCACGTATCTATGCAAAGAGCTTAAATCTAAGTTTAGATAAATACAGAACTGCTGGTATTCCAATTCTTTGCCTTGATTTTATCGAAATGAGTAAGGCCCCAAAAATTGAAACAAAGCTACATGCTCCTCGTTTAAAATATAGTGATATTGAATCAGTCGATATTAAAGAGATTCGCTCCGAGCTATCCAAACAACTAAAAAATGAAGATTACTTAGGAATGGTTGAATATATCGAGAATGAGATCTCTGATAAAAGCAAATATGGAAATTACAATTGTATGTTAAAGCATGTTCTTGAATCACTTGGGCGCAGCTCATTTCTGACTCCCTTCTATATCGAACATGCCAATAAACTAGGCCTTAAATCACCAAGAAAGCTTCTAAACAAATATTTAAGAAAAAATATTTTCGCCCTTAAATACTCCCACTCTCTCGATAAAAAAGCCGCTTTTCTTCAAGAGAGAGGTATTACAATTTTATGTGGAGATGTCCCTCATATTCCTATAAGATTAGAATATGAGATGGAACTTTCTAAATACTAAAATTGGTCTTGCTCTTGGTGGTGGTGCTGCAAAAGGTATCGCACATATAGGCGTCTTAAAAGCTTTTGAGGAACAAAGAATTCCTATTTCCTACTTATCAGGAACAAGTGTCGGTGCAATAATCGCTTCCTATTACGCATTTGGTAAGAACTACGATGACTTCTTAGCATTGGCCAATAAGCTCAATTATAAAGATACAATAAGCTTAACAATACCAAAAAAAGGATTTTTTAGTACGAAGTCCATACGAGAAATGATCATCAAAGATTTAGGAGATGTGAATATTGAAGATGCAAGGATTCCCTTAGCAATTTGTACAACAGACATCTCAACTGGAGAGCAAGTTGTTTTCTATAAGGGTAATCTTGCGGATGCGCTCTGTGCTTCTGTCTGTGTTCCCGGTGCATTTATTCCTCAAGTAATCGATGGTAGAACTCTTGTTGATGGAGGTATCACAGAGAACGTTCCGGTTTCCCCTCTAGAAGATATGGGCGCGGGTATTATCGTTGCGGTGGATTTGAATGGTGTACAAAAATATCAGGAACCAGATGATACATTTGCGATCATAAGTAATGCTATGGATATTGCAATAGACCTTAGAACAAGGGAGCAAATTCAAGATGCTGACATCATCCTCTCTCTCGACTTAAGTAAATACAACAGACTCGATAATTCAAAGTGTATTAAAGAGTTAATCAATGAAGGCTACGGGCCAATGACTCAAAATCTTTCAAGCTTAACATGGTATCGCAGGGCAAGTTATATTGAATTTTTTAAGAAGCTTATAATCGAAACAATTCCATTTAAGGTTCCTAAAGTCATTTCAAATCTTTATAAAGAAAAGCTTGCAAAGATTTCAATCAAATAAGCTCCTTTTTTATTTCTTTTAAATACGATAAAATTTAGGGAAATAATTTAAATGGAGTTTACATTGTTTGATATAAATAGAGTTTTTACACTTATTTCTGGAAAGTTAACTTTTTGGTACGAAGCATTTATTAAGAATATTCCTAATTTGATCGTTGCTATCGTCGCTCTATTTGTTTTCTTCTATCTTGGAAAAACTCTTCGAAACTTAGTTAAGAAAGTTCTCCAAAAAGTTTCTTATAAAAAATCAGTTAACGAGATTCTTGGAACAACGACAAATGTCATCGTTATCGTCGTCGGAATATTTACAGCACTAGAAATTATCGGTCTTGAAAAAACCGTTACATCAATTCTTGCAGGGGCCGGGGTAATTGGTTTGGCCTTAGGTTTTGCCTTCCAAGAAATTGCTGCAAACTTCGTTTCAGGTGTTCTGATTGCTTTTCGTGAGCCTTATCAAATTGGAGATATTATCGAAATTGATAAGATCGTTGGTCAGGTTACAAATATTGAATTAAGAACGACGGGGATTACAACATATCAAGGTCTTGAAGTCTTTATCCCAAATAAAGATATGTTCACAAAACCTTTTATCAACTACACAAGTACCCCACAACGTCGAGTAGATATCTCCGTTGGAGTCTCTTATCATGATGATTTAGAGAAAGTAGAAAAAGTTACTAGAGAAGCACTAGAGGCAATCGAAGGAAGACTTGAAAATGTTCCAGTCGAAGTGTTCTTTGAAGAATTTGGGGCCAGTTCAATTAATCTTACGGCAAGAGTTTGGATTCACTACAAGACAGGAGTGGCCTTTTACAAAGCACGACACCAAGCTGTTATTAATATTAAAAAGTACTACGATCAAAATGGTATCTCAATTCCATTTCCAATTCGTACAATTGAGTTTTCCAATCCACTTGATGTTAATAAGGGCTAATCACGTCCTGTACACATTCTTTCCCAACCCTTAACATCGCCCAGGGCCTTGTTATAATCACTACGGCATCCTTCATTAGGAACATATGAATAATAGAGGGAGCCGTTACTGATTTTCTCCATGATCTCTCGCCCCTCACCTGGTACGAATGCAGGACAACCAAAGCTTCTTCCCATAATATTACCGCGGTTATAATAAGCCTCGTGCATCACAACACCTTGCGATCGGGCCTTATCATTTACACCTTTTGAAAGACCATCTAATCGCATACCGTTATAATTTCTTCCAGATGCTTTGAAAGTTGGCCATCCTCTCTCACCTTTTACTCTTTCGTCGTGACTACTAGACATATAGAATTCACCTGTCTTAAAAAAGCCTGGTCTCGTCATCGCCCATTGGTCATGTTGAGGTTTCGCCCTTGCAGGAACACGACAGCGAACTAACCTTCCAACATGATTTGATGCCCTAGTCACTCTACCACTATCTGCAATTGTTGCATCAGCGTAAGTAACTCCTTTAACTTTTCCACTACCATGAGAAACCTTATAACTTTTCACATCACCAGTTTTCATATCAAGTAGAAAAAAGCGTTTCCTTTTAGAATTCTGAGAGTAGTCAGCAATAGTTATGTAATTTTTATTCTTAAACTTATTCTTATTCTCTTTATAATAAAGAAGTGACTGCTTAAGTGCCTCGATAGGAACCCCCTGATCGATAAATCTTTGATAGAATTGGCAATCCTCTCCTCTTGCGGCAGCTTCTGCTAACTTAAGTCCTTCTTCAAGAACTCTCTTTGCCTCAGGAGCGTGATTATCTATAGCTGTATTTGGATTACAAGTGACGGCACTTTCAGGATTTGAAACAGGGTCCATTTCCATATCTTCAATTGCTTCATCGACGACATTATTAACTTGATTAGTGACTTCTTCGACATAGTTTGAGGTTGAAATTTTCTCGTAAGTATTTACAACAACGGCATCAGCATAAGCCTGTACGGCCAGCATACAAAGCATCAAGTAAACCTTTCTCACCGTCTCCCCCCTCTCAAAGAAATCTCTCAATACCTTATCGGAGGACTAGGTTACTTACTTAACAATTATTCTTTATATTCCAGTGAATTCAAGAAATTACACCATCTTCAACAATGGTCTCTTCTATTACCTTTCGCTCTTCTTCAGTAATTGGATCCGTTAGATTCTTAATCCATCGATTCTGTTTAATAATAAAAATCGCAATGGAAGCACCAAGAATATTACCTACAACAAATGACAAGTAGATTCCTGTTTGGCCAAGACTTGTATGCTTTGAAAGAACATAAGCGATTGGAAAACGAATGACCCATAAAGAAACGATGGCCACCATCATCGAGATCATCGGACTTCCTCCCCCTCTCATGGCACCAGAAGCAACCTGCTGAACACCTATTAGACCGAATGTGAGAGCGATGATACGAATAAACTTCGCTCCTTCATTTATAACTTCAATTTCATTCGGTACAAAAATCTGAAGTGTTTGTTCAGCAAATATGAAAAAGCCTATTCCAGCAATTGATAGAGCAATGAATATTACCCATAGCGCTTGACTCGTAACTACTTTCGTTCTTTCAATTTTTCCCGCACCTATATTTTGACCTACGAGAGTTGAGGTCGCCATCGCAAAACCAAGACTAGGAATAATCATTAAAGTTAAAACTCGAATTCCGATTCCATAAGCAGCAAGAGCAATATCACCGAAAGTTGCAATTAGAAAAGTCATAACCATCATGGCCATGGCCCTTGAGGACTGTTCTGTCGAAGCAGGAAAGCCAAGGTATATAATTCTTTTGGCCAAAGAAAGATCAAAAGAGATTTTTGTGAAATCAATTTTTATTCCCCCCTTACCTTTTGCTAGTAAATAAAGTCCAATAACTGCTGATAAACCTTGGGTACAAATAGTCGCATACGCTGCTCCATCTACACCATAAGCTTTAATAGGCCCATATCCCATGATTAGAATTGGATCAATGATGAAGTTTAATATGACAGAAAATAGAACAATATAAAATGGTGTCTTAACATCTCCAACTCCTCGATATAGAGATTGAAACATCATGTAGAGATAACTAAAAATCAAACCAATAAATGAGATTCTTAAATACGATATTGTTAAATCTTGAATATCCACGGTAGGTGTCATCGCGCGAATGACATAAGGAATAACTGCGTAGGCAACACCTGCTAATAAAGCCGAAGTAATAAGAATAATAAATAAAGTATGAAGACATACTTTTGAAACCATCTTAGTATTTTTTTGACCAGTATACTGAGAAACAAGAATTGTTCCAGAAACGGCAAAGCCTGCGCCCATTGAAATTAAAAGAAAGATAACAGGAAAAGAAAGAGAGAGTGCTGCGATAGCGTTTGTTCCTAAACGCCCAACCCAAAATGTATCCGTAAGTTGATAGGCCGTTTGTAGAAAATTGGCCATTACAATTGGTATCGATAATTTAAACAAAGACTTGATGACAGATCCTTGTGTAAGATCACGAGCTTCCACAAATATCCTTTAGTTAGTGACCTAACTAATTTTAGGCCGCATGTAACTCTTGTGTATCATCATCCTCTTCATCTAAATCTTCAATCTTTTTTTTTACGAAACACTCTTGAGCCGCTTCTAGATCCTCTTTTAGTTTAGTCACTAAAAGAATTTTATCCCCTTTTTCAAAAACTGTTGCACCATCTGGAATAATAAATGCACCATGTCTTTTAATAAAGAGAACGATTGCCCCTGTCGGAAGTCGTAGATCGACAACCCTGTGCTCAACCGCATAATCTGTTTGTCTAATTTCTAGTTGAACAATACCATGCTTTGTTTGCTCCAGTAGTTCCAGATCCACAGGAAAGTTTGTTTCATCTTCTTGCTCAACAATAAGACCTAATTTCTTTGCTACAAACTTTAAAGATGAACCTTGCATTAGAGCTGAAACAATTACAACGAAGAATACAATATCAAATAAGACGTGTGCTTTTTCTCCGATATGTGTAGCTGCAAAACTTGCAAAAACAATTGGTGTTGCACCTTTGAGCCCTGCCCAAGAGACAAAGAGCTTTTCATTTAAGTTAAAACGACTCTTAACTAAACATAGGAAAACAGTTATTGGCCTTGCTGCAAATGTCAGGAAGCAAGCAATGAAAAGTCCAGCTGGAGCGATTGAAAGCAGACGACTTGGAAATACAAGTAGCCCTAGCATAATAAAGAGTCCAATTTGAGAAAGCCAAGTAACTCCATCAAAGAATAGTGATAGTAGGTTCTTGTGTAGAATCTTTCTATTACCAATCATCATTCCAAATACATAAACAGCTAAGAATCCATTTCCACCTAACTTCGTTGTCAAAGAGTAGCCAAGAAATAACATGGCCATTGTTAGAGGTGGATACAGTCCGTTAAAATCTAGTTTAACCACATTATTGATTAAGATGAATGAGCGAGCAGTTACCCAACCACCAATTAGACCAATAATTGGATTTGAAATAAACATGATTGCTGTTGTTTTAACGTCCCCCATTCCTTGTTCAATAAATCCAATGATGACTGAAACAAGAAAGTAGGCCATTGGGTCGTTACTTCCCGATTCAAAACGAAGAATATTTTTAACATCACCAACTTGAGCAGTTGGATCTTTAAAAGCAGAAAAGACCGCTGCCGCATCTGTTGCCGATAAAATGGCACCAATGAGTAGTGATTCAAGTAAACCTAAGTCCGTTACAAGATGTGTGAAACCACCCACAAGAAATGTTGTGAGCATGACACCAATTGAAGAAAGAACAACACCTCTCCCAAAGTCCCTCTTAACTTTACTAAATGGAGTTTCAAAACCTCCATTAAAAATAATCAAGCATAAGGCCACTAAACTTAGAGAGTGAGTTAACTCATAATTGCTAAAATTGATTCCACCAATTCCGTCAGAACCGGCCATCATTCCTATGAAGAGAAATAGTACTAGAACAGGCAAACCAAAACGGCTTGAAGACTTACTAAGCACAATACTTAAAAGAAGTAAGATTGAAGATGCCAATAGAAAATTATTTAAAAACTGCTCCATAGGACTGGGCTTATCGGAGAGATTTCTTAAAACTTTAGTAAAAACATCGGGTTATTTACTTTTTTTAAGATTGGCCCGTCAAATTTTCATACTAACTTTACTCTTTGCCAAGACAGGAGTATGAAGAAGAAAATTAATGTTTCACCTGTCAAACAAAAATAATAAAGGACCTCATAAATGAAGACACTCCTGCTTACAATTCTATTTATTTCAAACACTTACGCCTCAGACGAGATCATTCCAAGTGCCACGGATATGAAATTTGTCACTGAATTTACAACTTTTGCGTGCAAGAGCTTTCGCGATAAAGTCGCTGCACCAAATGAGATAGCGGGACTTGATATTTCATTTACGAAACTAGGTATTTCCGATTCGACGAGAAGAATTATTCTTGATGTTGAGTCAAATGATGGTCAATGCTTTTATAGTGCAGACTTTTCAAGACAAAAAGGATTTAAGAGATTAGATTTTGAAACATCATATATGACAAATACACCAGAGTGCATGGTGCTAAAAGAACAACTCGATCGTTATATTTCGCCTGGATTTAAATATATCATTAAATACAATGCATATATTTCTATGCTATTCTTATCGAAAGAATTAACTAGCGTTTGTGATGAAATAAGCGGAAATAAACTTATCGAGTTTCAGTGGAAAATTTAAAAGAGATTGAAAAATATTGTTTAAATAAATCAAATATCCCAAGTGATCTTTGCGTTGAGCTGGGTGATTATACAAAAGATAATCATCCACTTGGACGCATGATTTCGGGAGAACTGGTCGCTTCCCTTCTGGGCTTCTTTATTCGCTCAAATAATTACAAGAATATTTTAGAAATCGGTACTTTCACAGGCTATTCGGCCTTGGCCATGGCAGAGAATATTCCTGTTGATGGAAAAGTGATTACCATTGATAAGAATAAAAAAATCAATACTTTTGCAAAGTCTTACTGGGATCGTAGCGAAGTAGGTAAGAAAATCGAAGCTCGCTTCGGTGATGCTAACTTAGTTCTAAAAGAGTTAGCAGGACAAAGCTTTGATTTAATTTTCATTGATGCCGACAAAGGAAGTTATAAGAACTACTTAGAACTCTCTTTAGAACTACTCAGTGAAAATGGTATGATTGTTGTGGACAACGTTCTTTGGAATGGCAAGGTCGCTTCTGATATTGTTGACCCTGAGGATAAGACAACCAATGCGCTCATTGAATTTAATAACTATATTGAATCGAGAGATGATCTTTATAAGACCATGCTCCCTATTCGCGATGGCCTTTATCTGATTCAGAAAAATAAATCTGCTTAAAATCTTTTTTCATACTAATTAGATTTACAAAGTATTTATCACCTTCAGTTAGAACCTTATCAAGTTTACCAACGTGTGATTTTCTATCATAGGCAAACTCACGTGCACTATCATCGTGATGAATAATACCAACAAATGATTTATATTTTGAATTTAAAGTAGCATACTTCCCCATTGCAAAGTCCCCATCTGAATTCCCTAAAACAAATACAGGAACTTTTCCAATATGTTCTAGAATACCGACAGGCTTATTTTCTTTGTCATTTAAAAAAGCAAGCTTTGCCTCATTTTGAAATTCGACTTTTCCATTTTCAGAAAACTTCTTACCAAACTTTGTTCCAACAATTTGATATGAAGGAAGGTCGTATACAATATTATTTAGAACCCTAACAAAGTGTGTTCCCCCACCTGTTACGATAAAAACTTTAAAACCAAAATCTTCAAGCGTTCTCATTAGCTCAACACTTGGAGCGTAGATCAGCTCTGTGTATTTCTTATTTAACTTTGGGTGCTTCTTAGTCTCTAACCACTTTGCCATGTATTCCATATACTCGTCATTAGTAACACCAGCTTGCATATCAAGTAGGGCCTGATAAAGCTTGCCCTTATCTTCAACATTAGGAAACTGCTTAAGGACTTCATCAACTAAGGCATTTGGTCGATCATACTTTCCAACAATGATGTCTTTATAGAAGTCTAACAACGCAATAAATTGAACATACATCGGGTACTCGCCCCAAAGTGTTCCATCATTATCAAAAACAGCAATTCTTTCACTAACAGGAATAAAGTTTTTAGATTTTTCATCAGAAATATCTTTCAAATAAGTTTTAATCTTATTTGTTACCGCAGTATCATTCCAATATTTTAAATCAGCTTTAGGCGCTACATTTTTGTTACACGAAATAAATAGAAAAATAGATAGAAAGGAAATTAGAAATATTTTTTTTTGCATTAATTACTCTTCGATTGTTAGGCTCATATAAAATACTTGTTTATTCATACCAACAGGAAGCTCAAATGGAATCGTAACAGTTCTTGGTCCTGTTATTCGATCATTCTTAATACTCTCCCCTATGATTACTTCCGGTGTTGTTCTTTCAACAGTAAGTCCTGTTATTTTATTAATGTCAGCTTTGGCCTGACCTAAAACCATATTAACAAATTCAGCAGCTGAATCTGAAATATCCTCATTTAGCTCTGTCTGGTTTTCAGAAAACATTGTGTTATAAATAGTTAAAAAACTATCCTTATTAAAACATAGTGCTAACTCTCCGTTAATCTTTTCACTACTAATTCCAATAAGTCCTACAATATCAACAACATCCTTGAATTCATAATTTGGATGGACCTCTCCCGCCAGAAGAGGGATATTTAGTTGCTTTTTAAACACTTCAAGTAAAGCGTTTAAAAAAGGTTCGATTAACTCCATTACAGCTCCAATTTCGCAATTAATTAATTTTAATTGAGAAAAACACTTCCTACAAACATTTACTCCATTTTGCCGATAATCCCACTATTATTAATCTAGTTTTTTTATCAGTCTTTAAGCTTCTGTAATTGTTGGCCAAATAATTACTAGTTTCAAATAAGCATTATCTCAAACCAATGATTATTGGCATTATTTTGCTAAAGGTTGAATTGTACAAAAAAGTTAATCGTAGTTAAGATAAATAGACAGAATTTAGGATAATTATTATTAACAATGAACATAGAATAGTTTTTTTAAAAAGGATTTTGTTATGAAGAAATTACTATTTTTGGCCCTTATCGTAGGCCAATTTACTCATGCACAATTTAAATCAGAAGATGAAGTAACATTTATTGCTTCTGGTGGAAATACTAACAAAAAGACCTATGACTTTGCATCACGTAACTCTTATAAATGGGATACCAATACCCTGACTTTTAATGGGACATACTCTTATGGTGAGTCCGACGAAGTTGTTGATGATGAAAAATGGAGTGCCCTACTAAGACTTGATCACGTACTTTCAAAAAAAGTAGATATCTATCTTGGCGACTTATTTGAGTCGGATCGCTTTAAAGGTTTTTGGGCCAGAAATAACATGGAAATAGGTTTTAAGTATAAGTTCTACGATCAAGATGATTATAAAATGTTTGCTGAACTTGGTTATCGTTATACAAGAGAAAATTTTGTTCAAAATGAGCCAGATAGCCACGAACAAAAACTGCGTGCTTATTATGAAATTAGTAAGGAACTTCGAAAAGGTGTGAATGCTCGTTACTGGCTAGAATATATTCCGAGTCTAAAGAATAGTGAAAATTACATTATTAATATGGAGCCATCTATTCGTATGTTAATTAATAGTACTTTTTCTTTAAAAGCTGGTGTTATTTGGGAATACGAAAACGAGCCAGTAGAAGGAAGAGATCAACACGATTACAAAACAACAATTAGTCTTTTGGCGAATTTTTAGGAGAATAAATGAAAGAATTATTAAATGAAGCCAATATTGAAAAATTAATGAATCATGCTGCTGAGTATGGAATTCAATTTATCAAAGTAATTGTCGTCCTAATTATCGGACTTAAAGTTATCAATTTCATCGATAGATTAGTTGATAAAGCGCTACAAAAGAAAGAAGTTGAATTATCTCTAAGAGGTTTTATCACTTCAATCGTAAGTATTGCTCTAAAAATTGGACTATTCATCACTATCATTGGAATGGTGGGAGTTAAGACAACGAGTTTCATTACAATGCTTGGTGCTGCAGGTCTTGCTTTTGGTATGTCTCTACAAGGAGCTCTTGGTAACCTTGCTGGTGGTGTACTTATTCTATTCTTTAAGCCATTTAGAGTTGGAAATGTAATCGAAGCTCAAGGGTTTATTGGTAAGGTAAAAGAGATTGGACTATTTTGCACAATCTTAAATACTGCAGATAATAAAACTGTCATTCTACCAAACGGATCACTTTCATCTGGAAGTATTGTAAACTACTCAGCTGAAGGAATTAGACGCGTTGATATGACTTTTGGAATTGGGTACGGAGACGATATCAAGAAGGCCAAGGAAGTTCTAATGAGACTTACAAAAGAGCATCCAATGGTACTTGATGAACCTGAAGCTGTCGTTGCAGTTGCTGCTCTTGCAGATAGTTCAGTTAACTTTGCTGTTAGGCCATGGGTAAAGTCTGCGGACTACTGGCAAGTTATGTTTGATATGCATGAGAATGTAAAACTAGAGTTTGATAAAGAAGGGATTACGATTCCATTTCCTCAAAGAGATGTTCATATCTATCAAGAAAAATAATCACCATAATAAATACAAAAGGTTCTTTGCTTTGCTTAGAACCTTTTTTCTATACCAATTCCTAAGTAGTGCTGAATATCTAAATTACGATTAAGAAAAGACTTTCCATAATTCTCGTATTGGCGAGTATACTGATCATCTTCAATTCCCATACCCGCTTTAATATAGATAACAGACTTTTTCGTTGTATAGACATTTGTTTTAGCTTCAACACCATAGTAATGATTTAATTCACCTTCTTGTGTATATTGGCCGTCATAGTAGAAACGAGTTTCTACCGCTGGAAATTTACCGTTACTATCTTGTGGCTTGAAGTTAACTTTAAACTCGCCACCTAAGCCGACATAATTTTCGTTTCCACTAATATGAGAAAGTTGTCCACCAGTATAGATTTGAGAGGTTGTTGAAATCGTCCCCTCTTCATTTTTATAATCATAGATCTTTCCAACCTTAAAATGTGCTTTTGGTGATACCACTTGATCCATATGACCGTAGTTCTTATACTGAACCGTTCCCGCGGACTTAGACATTTTATGCCACGCTCTTTGCGTATTCATCGCAAGCCCATTGTCGTCAAGGATTGTTAAACCTGCTCCAAGTTGGACAAAGCTCTTTTTATCATCACCTATTAATCGATAAACACTAAGGTCAATATCGTCTCTATTTAATCCTTCTTGATTCCATGTACCGTCGTCGTTTTGATAGCAGAACCTCTCGTATAAACGTCCATGGATTTCAACGACTCCACAAGATTTTTCAACAAGTTTAGTATAGGCCCTCGAGTTATAGCTAAATAGGACCTCACCATTTTCAAATTTTAACTTAGCTGAAATTTTTGCACCAAAAGTCAGACCTCGATCATCTCCTTCAATACCATCACGCTCATTGAAGTTAGTTATCCCAAGGGCCATTAATCCACCATGTAATGGATTATCATTTGAAGTATTTAATTCAAACTCGGCACCCTCAAGTTCTCCAAGGCCAAAGAAGCCTTCTTTCTTAACATCAAGCTTTTCTATTTCAATCTCTGCCGTATAAGCAACTTGGTCATCTCCGATATTAATTCTCGAATCCCCACAGCCATAATCATCTGCCTCATTAATTTTTGAAGCAACGGCCAGACTCTCCTGTAAAATTTCTTCAGGAGCGGGAGCTGAAAGATGGTACGTTTTCTTTACCATTTTTAATCTTCTTTCGACTTCCCCGTGATCCTCGATAGGAATACGATGAAATTTTTCGAGAATTAAATCGTTGTAGCGAAATCTTGAATATTCTGAAACTGATTTTTCATCTCTAAAGATAAATTGATCTTTACTGCGGTCATACGAAATCGTTGTCGCTCCATTGCGATAGAGAACACCCGATTCAGATGCCATGGAAGGCAGCGAAAGGCCCACACATATAAATAAAATAAAAAATAGTTTCTCTCTTAATATTCTCACATCTCACATATCGGTAACTTATAAGCAGTACCTTAGTAAAAGAGTAAGACTTCCTAAAATTTCATATACTTACCTCGATCAAATCTGATATATATTTACTCGTGAAGAATAAAATCCAAGTCCTATTTGAAGATGATCACTATATAGCGGCCACAAAGCCAAGTGATCTTTTAGTCCACCCTTTTAAGGCCAGAAGCTCTGATCGAAGAAGTCTTCTAAGATCGCTAAAGAAACAAACAGATATTTATCTCTTTCCTATTCACAGGCTTGATAAACCAGTTTCAGGAGTTGTTCTTTTTGCAAAGTCAAAGGAAGCAACAAAGCTCATGAAGGAACAATGGAATAGTGACAATGTATCAAAGCACTATGTTGCAATGGTTAAGGGCGTAGCGGAAGAAGAAGGCGTGTACGACTTTCCAATTAAAACAGACAAGGGTATTCAAGATGCGAAGACAGC
Source organism: Halobacteriovorax sp. RT-2-3 (assembly GCF_047085075.1). Lineage (NCBI taxonomy): Bacteria > Pseudomonadati > Bdellovibrionota > Bacteriovoracia > Bacteriovoracales > Halobacteriovoraceae > Halobacteriovorax > Halobacteriovorax sp. RT-2-3. The sequence continues at coordinate 621,630 of NZ_JBKIYF010000002.1, forward strand.
ATTTAAAAGACTCGCTACAAATGAAGAGTACAGTCTTGTTGACATTGAAATCTTCACAGGTCGCCAACATCAAATCAGAAAACACTTTTCTCGTCGTATGCACAATTTAGTTGGTGATGCGAAATATGGCCATTCGTCGATTAACAATCAATTTAGGAAAGATTATAAGTTCTACCGAATCTTTCTTCATTCTTATAAATTATGTTTTAAGCATCCAATCACTCAAGAAGATATCGTCATCGAGTCCCCAGTAACAGAAGACTGTCTTAAAATAGCCAACGATTTATTTGCCTTTGATCTCGGCAATATAACCAAGAAGATTGAAGAAAACTGACCACAAAGTTGGATCACTTAATTTATCCTCCTCAATTTCTTCGACAGCTTCAAGGATTGTTTGATGATTCTTTAAGTTTGTAATGAGTTCAAAGATCCCCTCTGAGATCACTTGAATCTGCATTTTCTCATCTCTCTTATAGAGAATTGTTAATTCATTATTTTGAATATCATGATAACTCTTGTCACTATCACCTTTTCTCATTTGCCAAAGCTCAGATAACTGAACTTCACTAGAAAAAAGAGAGAAAGTATCTTTTAAATTTAAAGGAATTTCAAAAATTCCTTCTCCAAATTCTTGAGGAATAAACGATTTTGAATTGTCTCTTTGATGAAATAAATTCCAAAATCTTTTTTCAAACTCTGCGAGTTCTCTAATAAAAGAAACTTCTTTTACACGTGAAGAAATAAACTCGGGAAAGTCATCTCCATAATGAAGTAGATTTGTAAATTCAGATGGCCTAGACTCAACATAGGCCAGTGAAATATCAAGGAAGTCATCATCGCCTATAACAAACCAACATGTTTCAAAATTATCACCAATAACTTCTTGTAAGCGTGCACGATAGTCATTTTGGTAAACTTCCATCACTTGTTCATTTGATAATTCACCAATAGGAATCATTTCATTCATAATATCGTGAGATATATCTTTCGAAAGAACACCCTTCAGGAACTTATTTTGAAAATCATGATGATTCATAATAAGGCCCCTTCAAAAATCTCTTTTGCTTTTAAGACTTCTCTTTCTAAAACTGGGAATTCAGGAATGTCTTCATCCCATTCTAGAAGAATTGGAACATCAAATTTATGGCAATACTTTTTAAACAATTGCCACACCTCGGCGTGAACGGGATGAGAATGAGTATCAAAAAGATGTGTACCTAAGTCAGAGTAACCAGCAAGATGTATTTGAGAAACATTCTTGGTCTCAATTGTTTCAAAAAATTCAGCTGCATCAAACTTTTGGTTTACTGCATTTACGTAGACATTATTAAAGTCTAAAAGAATTTTACAGCCGCTTTTATTGGCCAATTCATTTAAGAACTGGGCTTCACTCATTGTCGATTTATTTAAAGTAAAATAGGCCGATAGATTTTCAAAGGCCATCTCTCTTGCGTAAAAGTCTTGAACTCTCATTACCTTATCAGCAATGAATTCAAGATTTTCCTTAGTATACGCAAAAGGCAAAAGATTGTGTAAATTTGAATGGGCATGCCCTGTCCAACACATATGATCACTCGTCACGAAAGGATCGAAGTTATCATATAGCTCTTTTGCCTTTTTCATATAATCGAAATTTAATTCTTCACTAGAGGCAATTGATAAAGAGACTCCGTGAAACGCTATTGGATAATCGGCCCTAATCTTCTCAAGCATTTTATATGGTCGCCCGTAAGTTCCCATATAATTTTCGAGAAGAGCTTCAAACCACTCGACACCTTCTTGTGACCTCGAGTGTTCACTTTCCAAATATGGAAAATGTGTATGTCTTAATCCAACACCGTACTTTTGCATTTCTTACCTTGCAGCTACTTTTCCGCCTTTAGCTTCACACTCATCTTTTGTAAGTTTAATTAGGCCTTTACCTTTACAAGAGTTTTGTCCACCACACTTAAGCTCTGCTTGACATCCGTTTTTTCCATTACAAGCATCAACTTTACCGTGGCAAGCCCCTTGACCTTTACAAGAGTTTACTCCGTAACACATAACTTCATTAGCAGCCGTTTCTGGCATCTTAGTTTCTGTTCCCGTACATGAAATCATTAGACCAGCAACAGCGGCACCCATTAATAGTGACTTTTTAGAATTCATAATATTCTCCTTTATTTTTTTTAAGAAGCTAAATTCCTTCTTACTCAATTATTCGAATATAAAATTAAAATTGTTACATTCTACTTTATTTTTTTGTAAATTTAAAAATTATCATACCTAAAGTTGTAATAACCAAGATTGGTAGATAATGAGAAATAACTAGATGCCTTGTCGAAAATGAACAACCAAAGTAAAGAATTACTAATGGGATCATCCCACTTGTTAATAAGCTTGTCGCTACAGTTGCATTATTAAAAGCGATAAAGCCTTTCTTAAGCATATAGTAATTGTGAGCAAATCCAATAATCATAAGAACACTCAATTCTTGATAACAATTTGCTCGATGCTCATGGGCCGAATCAAGGCCAATAGGAAATAAAAGATTAAAGATAATAAGAGCGAATAAAATAATAAATGGTACGAAAATAAGCTTTGCTTTCTTCTCACTTAATAGACCAGGTACAGTATTAGCAAAACCAAAGTAAGAACCAATGGCAAGTGCAATTAGGGCAACAATTACTTGGATTATAAATTGTGTATTTTGCATATACTTAAAGTCAATTGGTGAACTAATCGAAATTGCAATTAAACTAATCGCGACTTGTGGAATAAGCCAAAAGAATGTCCTAAGACTTGGCGATGCCAATCTCTTTACTGGCCTCAAGTCACTTACTAATGAATTTATTAACTTTTCATTTTCCATTATTAATCCTAACCGCTTTTTTTAGCTTTGCCATAGCACGAGAAATTCTCGTTCGTGTCGCAGCCTCGCTAATTCCGAGCTCTTGTGAGATTTCCTTCGTTTTTAACCCTTCAAGTTTTGCCATGAGAAGCGGTTTACTCAATTCGTCAGTTAGATACTTTTCAATCAACAGCTCTAGCTGCTGCTCGAGCGCAACTCTTTCTATTGTATTATTCGATGCATTAGCCTCTTTTGTGACGGCCTCATCAAATATTTCTTCTCTTTCTTCTAATTTCGTGTATTTACGAATGTAATCGATTATTCGACGTTCAATAATACAATTAATCCAAGGCATTATCGGTCGATCTGGCGAGTATGTCGGTAGTGAATGATGAATACTTATTAAGATTTCCTGACATATATCGTCGCGATGTGACTCGTTAAAAACCTTAAAAGAAACAATGCGTTTTATTGTTTGCGATACGGTTTCCAAAAAGACGTGATAAGCCTGTGCATCACCGCTTTGGGCAAGAATAACAAGTTTCTTTAAATCATTCACAGAGCAATTTTAACATAGTATATTTATAACGAAACTAAATCATGAGGTGTATTTTTGAAAATTTATCATATTGTTTGGTCGATGATTGCCGTTCTTGCTTTCCTCTTTATCCTAACTCCATACTACCGTAAGAAAGAAGAAAAAAAGAATAAACTAGAAAGAGAATATTACTCTCTTCTTAAGAACGAAATCGACAAAGAAGATCCTTCTAAAGAATTAATTGAAGCAGCAAAAAAAGTTCACACTTCTAACTACATCGACACTGATGAAAAGTTAATTGCTCAAATTAATAATGATAAGAAAATGATGAAAGCAATTTAATAGGAAATTAATATGAACGATGAAAATAACAATGAGAACCTATTAGACAGATTAGCTAATGATATTGATGATGCAAAGTGGGACTTACTAAAGCCTCACCATGAAAGAGAAGCATTATTCATGATAACTGATGAACTTGAGCTTGCGGCCGTAGGATTTACAATGGCGCGTGACGAAGTTGAATATATTAAGAAATGGCTTGCTGATGAACAGATGTTTCGTCCAACAGATGAACAAATCACAATGTGGGAAGAAGAGAACACTGAATTCCAATACCTAATAGTTCAGCCGTATGTTTTAGTGAAAATTAAAAGAGAAGGACTAATTTAATGAAAAGACTCGCTAGACTATCAGTGATTATTGCTGTTCTTTTAACAACAGCATCATGCTCAAAGGAATTTCTAATTCAAGAGTCTTCGAGTCTAGATAATTTTACTTGTCCATCCATCGACAACTGTCTTTCTTCTAAAGAGAAGAAAGCATCTTCAAGTTATATCATGCCTTTTAAAATGCTAGGGGCAACTCCTGAAGAGAATATTGAAAAGATTGCAAGTGTCATCAGAAAGATTGGTGGCTATCAAATCGAAAGAAATGAGGTCTATTTAAAGGCCACAAATGAAGAAGTTCAACTTGAGTTCATCTTCAACGAAGCTGCAAAGCAGATTGAAGTACGCTCTCAAGTTTTGAAACAAAGTTTCTTCTCATATAATCAAGGAAGAAAGGATATTGAGGCGGTTCGCTTTAACTTCTTTCAAGGCAATTTCTAGCCATTTATACCTAGTTAAAGACATAGTTAAGATATGTTAAAATCTCTTCAGTGAAGAGATTTATCCTACCCATATTCCTACTATTATCATCAACTACTTTTGCCGCTGTTGACACTGGCGATGGTAGTGATCTTTCGTGCAACTGGACAGGATTAATCCCAAGTGGGACTTATAATTGTACTGACTTAACGACAACTGGTGCTCTTACAATCACTGGAAATAATCCACTAATCATTAAAGTTCAAGGTGACGTTACAATTGCTCACACAATCTCAGTAGCAGAAGGTCTTGCTGGAGGCTATGGTGCAGGATTAAGTCCAGTAGCATTTCCAGGATCAGAAGGATCGAGTGCAACGGATGCAGCCTGTGGTGGATCAAGCTTTTCAGATATTGGCGGTAGTGGTGGTGCCGGTGGCTCCCATGCAACCCTTGGTGGAAATGGTGGCTCAGGTGTTTCTTCAGGACCAGTTGATGGATCGGACACTCTAAGTGCCCCTGGTTCCACATCTGTAACATATGACTCAGCTTTAAATCTTGAAGCACAAATGCTTGGTGGTGCCGGTGGCGGAAATGGCGGAGGTGGCTGCGAGCAAGGTGGTGCGACTGAAACTGGTGCAACTCCAGGAGGAAGCGGAGGTGGAGTCATTCATATCGCCGCAGGTGGAGATATGTATATCAACGCTCCTATTCTGGCCAATGGTGGAGCTGGACAGCCGGGCACAACTTCTGCCAACGGAGACTCTGGTGGCTCAGGTGGCGGCGCCGGTGGAGTTATCTTCTTACAAGCAGTTGGTAATATCGAACTCAATGCTGCTCTCGATGCTTCTGGTGGAACAGGTGGAGCCGCAGGTGGAGTTTTAGGAAGGGCCGGTGGAAATGGCGGAGACGGGATCATTCGTCTTGATGAAGTTGATGGAGTCATTACAGGAGTTGGTGGTTCTTACTCACCTAACCCAACGATAGTAACCCTTGGAGCAAACGGTTTTGAAACTCTTCAATCTGGAATTGATCCTGGCTGCGCAGTGAGAGAAGATATGACACCGAATAATGAAAGTATACTCGGTGCCATCGTTCTTATGATTTTATTATTTGGAATTAATTTCTTAAATATTAAAAAGAGCAAGGAAGTTTGCTAATACAGGTGACTCATCATCACCGATAGAATCTGTATTTCCATTACCAAGTTGTCCCTTACTACCATTACCAATACATTTCACGAGACCTTCATCAGTTGTTAAGAAACAATGATGATTAAGTCCACCTGAAACTTGTGAAACGCTCTTTCCAAGTTCAATTACTGGAAGGTTTGCAAGATCACCTGTAATCTTGGCCGTTCCAACTTGACCTAACTTACCAGAAGTTCCGTTACCCCAACACTTTGCATCTCCAGCTTTAGAGAGAGCACATGTTGCAGTGTTTGAAGCAACAACTGAGGCAACTTCAAAACCTAAGTCTAGAGCAGTATGATTATCTAAAGTTTCATTATCACCCATTGCTTCACTTGTTCCATCCCCTAGCTGACCTTGAGAATTATTCCCAAAACAATATACTGTCGAATCAGAAAGAAGTGCACAAGTATGGATACCACCAGTTGTAACTGCAATTACTCCTTTCGGCGTTGGAGTGGCCAAGCTTGGAGAATTCACATTGTCAGTATTTCCTAGGCCAAGCTGTCCGTGAGTCCCACGTCCCCAACACTTAAGAGTACCACCAGATAAAATTGCACAGGCATGGAAACTCATCGAAGAAATATCCATTTGAATGGCCTTTGCCCCTAAAGCAACAAGATTACCCTGAGCTGGAGTTTCATCATCTCCAATTATTTCAGTATCACCAGTCCCAAGCTGACCATAATAGTTTTGCCCCCAACAACGAACATCACCTGTCGTTAGAAGAGCACAGTTATGATAAGTACCACCATAAAGCTTTCTTACAATTCCACCAATTTCAGTATAGCCGTATTCTGATAATTGTTCGTCATCACCTAAAGTATCAGTTGATGCCATCCCTAATTGTCCATAAGTATTGTCACCAAAACACTTAACTTTATTAGATTCAGTTAGAATACACGTGTGAAGATTTCCTGCAATGACTTGTAGTGCAAGCTCTCCGTTTAAATCAATGGCCGGAATCGAATCAATTCCCTCATCATCACCACGATTAACAGTATCACCTTGTCCTAACTGACCTTTAGAGTTATCTCCCCAACACTTTACTTCACCATTTGCAATAAGAGCACAAGAGTGTGAACCACCTGCTACAATTTGAATAACCTGTTTTGTAACTGAAGGCTTTTCACAGTATTGAACAGCTGCAATTGAAAATGGACCTCGCTCCTCATTGAGTGAAACAATATTCAGTTCAGTATCGTATGAATACTGTACTTCTTTTCCATCAACAAAAGTTCGAATCGTATTCGTATCAATATTCGTTACTTCTAGGTTAAATGAATTAACTGGATCAATACGTGACATTGCTAGTGTACCTAGTTTAGATAACCCATCTCCGTATTCACCAGTTGCCATGTCGACAGTGAATCCACCACCAAATTCAACAAACTCTTTATAACCATATCCAATTTCGTTTTCTCCACCAAATGGAATAGTACTTAGATTGTTATAAATAACACCACCTGTAACAAGTGGACGATCTGTATAACGGGCCTTTAATTTATCTAGAACACTCTTAGGAGTTACGATTTGTGTTTCACCATCAAAACATTCAGTAAGACGTGAACGATCCTCACCACCTTGAGGGTCAGGAACAGGTGTTACACCTTCCGGATAAATCGCACAAATATCTTGCTCATCAGCGACAAATACAACCACAAGAGCTGCATCTTCTCTAAAGAAGCCTTGTCCTTGAATAGAGCTATAGTAATCGTCTTCTAGTGCACGATTAAGAGATGCAAGTCCGGCCTCCCCACCATCAGTTCGATAGTCTCCAGCTGGGTTCTCCATTTTTGTTCTTAAGTGTGTTTTAATCTCTTCAATTGTTAATGAACGATTTGAAAGAATTGTCGGCTCCGTCGACTTTGTATAAAGCTTACCAAAGTGTGTCGATCCAGACCCATGCCCCAACATAACTGCGATATTTACATCAGCGGCCGATGGAAGAACATCTAAGAAGGCATTAAATCCTTCTGCAATTTGCGCTCTTTCAGAAATAATTGAAGCAGAAGTATCTGGGATAACCAGAATATCTATATTTCTCGTAATATCTTCTTCTTTAGGTGCATACACATCTTGGTAACAAGCTACATCAAGATTTGGAAGCGTTGGTAGATCTGCTCCCGGTACATTTACTAAATCCTCAACTTCATCTTGTGGAACACAAGATGAAGCAACCAACATAACCCCAACGAGAAAAGCAAATAGCTTTACCGAATATAAATGTGAATGTGGCCTTTTACTTTCTCTTTTCAAAATGCCCTCACAAGTTCAAGTTTAAACCTGCTCTAATTATAAAACGCCCATCGGCATGCCCCGAAAATGGCCTTACTTTTATTCATTATCAATAACTTAGAAGGGAATATTAAGATTATTGGGCCAAAAATCTGGCCCATATACTGGTCAGTCCATAAAATATATTTTCAAAAACTATACTGAAGTTTGAAGGCCATCTTATCAAGCGTGATACTTGGGTCATCTTTTTCAAGGGTCTGATATTGGAAACCAACCTGATATTTATTATTAATCTGATAGAGTGCCTCTGCATTAAGGCCAGAAAAACCAAGGATGAAATACTCTGCTTTTATCTTAATTTTTTCAAATTCATAAATACCGCTTATACCAATATTGAAAGTAAACTCAGCATTTGAAACAACTTCACTTCCCTCATAAGCAAGGGTACTTCGATAATCAAAAGCAACTGCCGCACCATATTTGAAGCGAGGGAGCTTCTTTAAGGGCATGTGACTGCTAACTTTTAAGCGCGTTTGATTAAATGCTAGATCATCAAAAACAACACCACTTGAATGACGTAATTCAAAATCAGTTACAGCGACCTTAAAATCTTTCTTAAGGCCAGCATAAAATGAGATCAAGTTCATATCATCAACGACAATTTTCTTTCCATTACTAATGACTTCATAATTTGTTTTTTCAGGAGCGTAGCCTACATACCAATTTTTTTCTTTCTTATTACCTGTAGTAAAAATCTTTTTTCTACTGTTTTCTACTTTGGCAATTTTTTTACTTAAAACATCAACTCTTCTTTTTTTAGAATAAATTACGTCCTTCTTTTCAATGGCCTTAACGCGCCAATAAAAGCTTTCTGCTAATTTATTTCTAAAAGTATAAGTTGTTTTATTTCCAAGAGGTATTTCCTTAATATTTGTGAAATACTTATCTTTTGAAATTTCGATAAAGAATTTATCTCCACGAACTTGGTCAAACTTCATCTCAACAATATCACCTTCATTAATAACAAGGCCGTGTCTTGGAGAAACGAGATCAATCCCCTTTGCTCCACCAAACTTTTTTGTAATGATTAAATCCTCAAGCGCAGAAAATGGACTTTCCTGGTTCCAATAATCAATTGCAGAAACTCTCCACTGGAAGTTACCTGTTAGATAGTCATCCCACTCATAACGATTATTCTTAACTTTCTCATCAACGATAATTTTTTCACCATCAAGAATCTGTATACGATACTCTTTAACATCACTTACAGGCTCCCACTTAAGTTCAATCTTCTCTTGAGCAAATGCCTGATCAATTAGTAAATTTACGATGGCAATTGGTAGTGACTGCCTAATAACTTGAACTCTCTTTTCGACCTTATCAATACGAGGCGCTTTTGGTGGCGGCGGAGGTACAATAATTATTTTAACGGGAGGAACAAATTTATTTTCCTCATTCTTAACACGCCAATAGTGAACACCAAGTTCCTTAATAAGTAGCTTAGTATTACTTTCAGTGGTCTTTATAGATTCTTTAATAGCACTAAAATTACGATCGCGAGAGATCTCAACAATGAACTCATCACTCCCCTGTTGCTGCCATGTTAAATCAATAACATCACCTGGCTTTTTAACAACTATCTTACGTCCTTGTTCAAGAGCACTATTGTCATTATCAAAAGTAACAACATATTTATTTTCTTTTGAACGAGCAATCACTTCATTATTTAGGACATACTCCAATGACCAAAAATATTCTCCACTTTCATTAACACTAGTAGAAAAAGAACTCCCAGCAACCAGTTGTCTTTTGCCATTTAAAACTAGATAAGTACTAACCCCACTAAAGAGATCTTGAGTTTCCCAAGAAAATTTAACAGTACCATCATTATAGAAATAATATTCTTCGCCATTAAATGGTCTCTTTAAAACAATATCTCCAGGCTTTGCAACGGCCTTTATTAGAACAGGATTAGAAAAGAGCGCATAAGGATGCGTCTCACTTTTATTTCGATAAGAAAGTTCATACTCACCAACTTCCTCAAAAGAAATTTTCAACTCACCTTCATCATAATCAAAATCTTCCCAAACTTTTCCATTAATCATTAATTCGATATTTTCAAATGCTTGAGTATAAATGAGCTTCTCTTTATTCACTAAAACGGTGTTTTGAATCTCATCGAGGTTTTCAAACTCAGGGACAACTTCATAGATAACTTCAAATGACTTTTCCGTTGAAACATTACTTTCATCACTTACCTGCCAATAGTAACTGCCTTGAGCTAAATTCTCTAACTTAAGTTCGAGTCCATTAACAGTATGTGCTTCTCCGTTTTCAAAAGCTTCACGAGAGTTTGAAATGTATAACTTTTCTACTTTTTCATTAAACTTAAATGTAATTTTATTTTTTTCATTAACATAGAACACATCACCATCAACGGGAGAAAATTCGCTTGGCCAGCTCTGCTTAATAGTATAGCTCTCATCAGTAAGCAGTACTCTTACACCCTTTTCAATGGTTTCTTCACGATCGCCTAGTCTTACGCTTGCCTTACCATCAAGAACAGATAACTCTTTATTACCATTTGTATTTGAAATCTTAATCTTCGAATCATTTGAAGTGATCTCATAGATCTGATCACCTACTTTAACAACAAAGGCTTCACTTGCATTATTAAGAGTAGCAAAGATAACACCTTGTTCGATATTAAGATTAATTCCATCTGTTTCTTGTGTGATTTTAAATAGACTCTCTTCGGAGACTTTAATGCGGTTACCAGAGCTAAATTCCAACTGAGCAGTAGAATCTCTATCTGTGAAAATACGATCATTATGGAAAAGTGCTTCGTTTGAACCAAGATCATGCCAAGAGAAATTATCAAAACTTCTTCTTCTCACATCATTTTGTAATTCGAAGACTTGGCCTAAAGTAATGCGCTCCCCACCCATGATTGGTGGAATATATGATGTGTTAAAAACTTGGTTGCCGGCAAAGGCCGCAACACAAAGGCACATCAAGATTAGAAATGTATCAACTAATGAATTTAGTCGCCCCAAAATTGTTCCTGGTACTCTTTTCTCATTCTTGCGCATGACGCAAATCGTTAATATCATTGTATCTAAATATTCAATAGACTTCTACATAGGTAAATAATGGGCAAAAGACCGACATTTCCGATCAAGCTTAAATTAATATCGCTTAATACAGCGCTGCTAATAATTGTTATCGCTTTTCTAACTAAGTATGCCACTCACCTTTTTGAAAAGGATAAGAAAGCCTACTTATATGAGAACTCACTATTCAATGTTACAAGTGTTGCTAAGGAGATGAACTATACTCTTAATAAAATTGAGAATGATCTCCAAAATTTATCTCTTATAAAGAACAATAAACTTAGAGCAAAGGCCGTAGCAGAAAGTAAGTATATTCTCGCCTTCATTGAAAAGAACCAATTCATAATCAATAAAGATTTTGAACAAAATGAAAATGATTTCAAGTTAGTGATTCCTAAGAGCACAAGAGATAACTCACTTACTTCTTTCAAATACAAAGAAGATGTTTTTGTTATTCTAACTAAAAAGATAAATAAAGGTCTTACTTCAATTGTTATCAAGGCCAATATTTTAAATAACCTACTCTCACAAAATCGAACATATAATACGCTTGTCTTTAAAGATGGAGCACTTGTTCTTGGAAATGACCTTATTGGACTTCATAATTATGATAAGAATGAACTTAAGGGAAATAACATTGTAAAAAAGTTAACTTTCAATAATGACGACTACCTTGTTTCCATAGCACAAACAAAGGCATTTGCACTTTCTGTTGTTTCAACAATTTCAGAGTCGGATGCACTATCGGTAACAAAGTTTCTTATTCAGCGAGCTATATTCTTTGCAGTCTTTATTATTGCTCTGTCGACTATAATTATTATCCTTCTATCAAAAACAATCTCAAAGCCGATAGAAAAGCTTTACCAAAGGGCCATCAGTATTGGTCAGGGAGATTTTGAATCAACAGTAGAGATCAACACTAGTGATGAGCTCGGGACACTTGGAGACTCATTTAATCAAATGAGTCGTGAGATTCTAGAATATATTGAAAAAATGAAAGAGAAAGCACGCTTAGATGAAGAAGTGAAAGTTGCTAAAATGGTGCAAGAAGAGTTCTTTCCGCCAAAAGATATTGATACACCAAATGTTCGCCTAAGCTCTTATGCTGCTCCAGCTTCTGAGTGTGGTGGAGACTGGTGGGGACACTTCGAATTTAATGAATATATTATTACCATCATAGCAGATGCAACAGGTCACGGCCTGCCAGCGGCCCTTCTAACTTCAGCAATCAATTCCGCATTTAATAGTATTAAAATAAGACTGACAGAAGATTCGAGTCAAATCTCGCCAGCTTTAATTACTTCACATCTAAATAAGGTTATTAATCTTTCAAATAATAAAATACTTCTTACTGCCTTTGTATCGGTCTATAACACAATGACTAAGGAATACTCATATACTAATGCAAGTCACTTAGAAGTGCTTAAGGTTCCTAAAAAGCCTGAGATTACTAAAGCAGATATCATTCCCCTACTTGATGCTAAAGGACCAAGACTTGGAGAAAGTGCCGACTCTAGCTACGACTATGAAACGATCATTCTAGAACAAGGTGATCTGCTTGTTTATATGACAGATGGAATAACAGAGGCAGAAAATAGTGAAGGCAAACAATGGGGCCTAAGAAAATTACTAAAGATCTTAATGACATATGGAGAGCACACGGCCACTGAAATTCGTGATACAATAGTTTCTGTTGTATACGACCACAGAGGAAGTGATTCATTTGATGATGATCTTACACTCATCTGCCAGGAAATAAAGTGATGTACTTATGGGTATAGAATTTAAGATTGCAAGCGAACAATTTAAAGAGATTGAAAAAATGAAAATTCAATCCTCGAGTCTTGATCTTAAAATCAGTGATCAGTTAGCCGATTCAAGTGATATTTTTTTGAGTCGCTACGATATACTTGTGAACTTAAAGTACCTTAAAGACAACAGAACAAATCACCTCATAGGAGCCTCCCCTTGCATACAAGATGAGGTTGAGAGCGTTATTGCCTATCTAACAAAGCAGAAACAAAACAATCTTGATAGTAGAATCAATTCAAAAAAAACAAACAAAATAGAAATAACTCTTGAAAATGAATTTGATCAGAAGTGCCATCAATTACTCGATGGTATTGACTTAAAAGATTATCACGATAGCTTTGAAAATAAATTAAAATTGATTACAAATGAATTTTACACGAATGATATTTTTCATCGAGTAAACAGCCAAAAACATGGAGAAATTGAAATTTCTCAAGATGAACATAAAACGATCCTCCACTACAGGAGTTATACTAATGTGGGAAAATCCTCAATTATAAATTCTCTCTACCGAGCAGCTGTAGAGAAGACACCGAGGCAGGAAGGACGTGGAGCAGGGCTTGGACTTTATCTGATGCTTCAAAATTGTGATCAACTTCACATTGTTGGAAATCAAGATAGCACTAGTTTCTACATCTATATTGAAAAAAATAAACGGTATAAAGATATTAGTAAAAGAATACCATCAATAAGTTTTTATAATTTAAAGGATTAAAATATGAGTAACTTAAAGGTCGAAATTAAGGCCGAAAATGATGAAACGATTTTAAATTTAATTGGAAGAATTGATGAAGATGCTGATCTAACACCAATCCTTGGAGTTAAAGATAAAAATCTTCATATCAACTTCGATGCTGTTGAGATGATTAACTCATGTGGAATTCGTGAATGGATCAATATGCTTTCAGAGCTGACTGGTTCAATCACCTACTCTCATTGTCCACAGGCAGTTATTGAACAAATTAATATGGTTCATGGCTTTATAAAACCGGGAATAAAAGTTGAAAGCTTCTATGCTCCATATTACGAAGAATCTTCAGACGATGTAAAAATGATGCTTATTAAAACAAGTGATGTCGTTGATAACAAGGCACCTGTTATGAAAAGTGATGAAGGTGAAGAACTCGAGTTTGATGCAATTGAAGCACAGTACTTTCAATTCATTAAACAGATGAAGTAAACAAAGATGTAACTGATGGCAAAATACGAATTATACGACTCCATTTTTGAACCAATCTGTGTCATAAATAATGACAATGAGATAGTTTATTATAATCACTTCTTTGCTTCATTTTTCAAAAAGTCGCCAAGAGTTTTAAAAAAATCGCCAAAGCTTAGCACCCTATTTACCGGCTTTGATATTGAAGATTTTCTTGAAGATATGAATGATGTAAAGGTAGGGCCAGAAGTAGAGATTTTCTTAGAAGATCAAACCTTCTATCACGTTATTATCAAAGCAATTGAAAGTGACAACAACGAGAAAGTAATTTGTTTTAACGACATCAGTATCGAGAAAAATCTCTACACGAAGTATCGTTATCAAATTGAAGAGCTGAAGCAAATTCACAATCAAATTATTCAAGCTGATAAGTTAAGTACAATTGGGGAAATTACAGCAACGATTTCCCATGAGATTTCAAATCCACTTACTATTGCTTCAGGAAATATTGAATTAATTAGTGTTCTTTTGGCCGGAGAAGAATTAAAAGAAAATGATATTATCCACGAAAGTATTAGTGATACTCGTGAGTCAATTGATCGTATCACTAAAATCGTCAAAGGCTTAAAGAGCTTTCTTCATAATAGAGAGAGTGATAAGAAGTTTATTACCCTTGAAGATATTATCAATAAGTCTCTTACCCTACTGAAACTACCATTAGAGCAGAATCAGATATCTCTTGATTTTAATGTAAACACATCTTCGATCGTTAAAGTTAATCCTATCGAGATAGAACAGGTTATTATCAATTTAGTTACCAACGCAATTCACGCTCTGGGTGAGGTAAATACTAAAGATCCAAAAATTTCACTTTCAATCTCCAGCAATGATGTCTGCTACATCATTACAGTTAAAGATAATGGAAGAGGTATTCCTGAAGAAAATCGAGGAAAGATATTTGATTCATTCTTTACCACGAAAGAGGTAGGAGAAGGAACAGGTCTTGGACTTTCAATTTCTTCTAAAATCATTGATTCATATTCGGGATCACTTGAATTAATTGATACAAAAACTGGATGTGAGTTTCAAATCACTCTTCCGAAAATGGAAACGACAACTTTTACGGATAGTGAACTTAGTGTAAACCATAGCTTCCAAAAAGTTTTAATCATTGATAATGAACCAAAGATCTTAAATCTTTTTACGAACTTTTTTGCAAAAGGACCTATTACTTTGATCTTTGCATCAAGTGCTATTGAAGCAAAAAGAATCTTAGAAGGTACTGATGTTGATGCCATAATCACTGATTATGATATGCCAAATATGAATGGTGTTGAGTTTGCCAAAGATATCATAAAAAATGGCCTCAATACCCCTACTTTCGTAATGTCAGGAGTAGCGGATAAATCAAAATTTGATAATCATAAAGAGATTAAAGGCTTTATTGAGAAGCCTTTTAATAGAGAAGATATATTAAATATGCTTGGTATTAAAAATGAGGAGCAGGACTAATGGCCATGTCCCCTTCTAAGAATTCACTTACACCTAAAAAACCTTCTATTCTCATCGTAGATGATGAAGATAAGATTTGCTTTTTAATAAAAACGTTTCTGGAGCAAACTGGTGCTTTTAGAAATATTGTCACGGCCGACTCTGTAAGTGTTGCTTTATTAAAACTAAGAAATGAAGATTTCGATCTAGTTATTATTGATTACAAATTACCTGATAAAGATGGAACTTACTTCATTGATATAGCAAGTAAGTCGATGAAGTATCAGAAGATGAAATACCTTCTTATTTCAGGATTCTTAGATAACCGATCAATGGTGAGTGTAATCAATTCAGGAGTAACAAATGTTCTTGTTAAGCCTTTCTCAAGAGATGACCTTGTTGATAAAGTCTTCAATCTATTAAAGCTTAGCAAATAACTTCGACTTGGTTTAAATACTCATCTTTTGTTATTAAGTACGATTTATAGTGGTTACTATACTGCTCTACTTCTTGTGGAGTAAGCTTCCTTTTAACCACAGCAGGCGTTCCGATAATAAAGCTCTCAGGAGGATATACCTTACCAGGAGGAACAACACTTCCGGCAGCTACAATTGAGTTTTTCCCAATAACTGCTCCATCTAAGACGGTCGCCCCCATACCAATTAAGCAGCCTTCTTCGACTGTACAAGCATGAAGAGTCACACTATGACCAACACTAACGTTTTCTTTAATGATTAGGGGAATATTATCTTCTACATGAAGCATTGTTAAATCTTGAATATTACAATTGTCGCCAATATGAATCTCGTTCACATCCCCACGGGCCACAACTTTAAACCAAAGAGAAACATTCTTTCCCAAGAAAACTTTACCAATAACATCAGCAGAGTCTGCAATAAAGCATCCCTCACCAATTGTCGGTTCAATATTTTTATAACGATATAAAGTCATTTATCTCCACCCAATTACTTCGTAGCCTTTCTCCGCAAGACAACGGTTTACGAAACGTTGCTTGATCTGATCTTCACTAAGCCCCGCTGAAGCGGCTCCACTAGCACCACCAATTGCGGCCCCCTGAGCAGCACCTTTACCAGCATTACCACCAAAGACTGCACTTGCCACAGCGCCTACAATAGCACCCCACGCAGCACCTTTTCCACCTTCACGAACCATTTGTCTTCCACGATCACTCTCAAGAAACTCGTCGGCCTTGGCCATGCAAATTTCAATATCGCGATCGGCTTGGACCTTTCCGTATCTTTGATAGGCTGAGTTCGGATAAAGCTTTGGTTTAGATGCACAAGCAGTAATCGTCAAAAGTAGTAAAAGTGAAAATATTCTCATGGTTGCTCCCAAAAAAAAAGCCGCTTAAAAGCGGCTTCTTATCGATATTCAATTTTAGTTTTTAACTCCGCCCCATGGCACCTTAGATAAGTAAGCCGCTAGGTCTGCAATATCTTCAGTCGATAGTTTTTTAACAATCGTTAACATCTGTTGGTTAACACGGGCCCCTGATTTCATATCAAGAAGTTGCTTCTCAATATACCATTCCATTTGACCACCGATTCTTGGTGCCTTATTTGCAGCTTTCCCTGAACCATCTTTAGCGTGACATGCAATACATTGCTTATAAAGTTTATCTGCTCTAACAAGTTGTGGAGTATCTAGAGGAATAAGAGTCTTCTCTTCGATAACTTCATCACTAACTTTTGGAGGTGCTGTTACTTCTGCGTGCTTCTTAGCAAGTTCCGCAACTTCAACTAAGTGAGCAGCGTGCGCTTTCTTTGCATTTTCAAAGTTATATTTCTCATTGTTGACTTCAACACTCTGGTAACCCGATAGGTTCATAACAAGAACTAGCCCTACTAGCGTTAGGGAAAAAAGCACTAAACGATACATCGTTTCTCCATTCAAAAAATTAATCTACTTTTAATGGCTTAAGTATAAATCCACTGACTTATTTTGGCAATTCCTTTAGCGGGGCATCCCCAAGTTAACGCGACACACATAATAGACGATCTACATTATAGGGTTTATAATTCGGCCTGATATTTTACTAGTAAATTCAGGAGCTTTTAATGCAGTACAACTTTGGTGAAATTGAACCAAAATGGCAGAAGTTTTGGGACGACAACAAAACTTTTAGAACAGACTCAACAGACAAATCAAAACCTAAATACTATGTATTGGACATGTTTCCATACCCTTCTGGAGCAGGACTTCACGTAGGTCACGTTGAAGGTTATACAGCAACAGATATTCTTGCACGTTTCAAGAGAATGAACGGACATAATGTTCTTCATCCAATGGGATGGGATTCTTTTGGGCTTCCTGCAGAAAACTATGCAATCAAAACTGGAACACACCCAAGTGTGATCACAAAAGAAAATATTGGAAATTTCACAAGACAACTAAAGGCCTGTGGATTTTCTTATGATTGGGATCGTGAGATCGCAACATCAAGTATTGACTACTATAAGTGGACTCAATGGATCTTCACTCAACTTTACAATAAAGGTTTAGCATTTGAAGACGAGATCTCTGTTAACTGGTGTCCAGAGCTAAAAACAGTTTTAGCTAACGAAGAAGTAATCGATGGTAAATCTGAAGTTGGTGGACACCCTGTAATCAGAAAGCCAATGAAGCAGTGGATGTTAAAAATCACTGAATACGCTGATCGTCTTTTAGAAGACCTTGATGATCTTGATTGGCCAGAGTCTCTTAAAGAGCTGCAAAGAAATTGGATTGGACGCTCTGAAGGTGCCCAAGTTTCTTTTTCTGTAAAAGGTGTTGATTCGAAAATTGATGTTTTCACAACTCGTCCAGATACTCTATTTGGTGCAACATATATGGTTCTAGCTCCTGAACACGACCTAGTTGCTCAAATTACGACAGATGAGAAGAAAGCTGAAGTAGAAGCTTATATTAAAGAAGCATCTCTTAAGTCAGATCTTGATCGAACAGACTTAAACAAAAATAAATCTGGTGTATTCACTGGAGCCTATGCAATCAACCCAGTTAATGGAAAAGAGATTCCAGTTTGGATTGCAGACTATGTACTAATCTCGTACGGAACTGGTGCGATCATGGCCGTTCCTGCTCACGATGAAAGAGACTGGGAATTTGCTAAGAAGTACGACCTAGAAATTACTCCAGTACTTGAAGGTGGCGATGTAAATGAAGCTGCATTCACAGGTGACGGAACTCATATTAATTCAGGTTTCCTTGATGGGCTTAATAAGGCAGACGGTATCGCAAAAGCAATCGCTCACCTTGAAGCTGAAGGAATTGGAAAAAAAGAAATTAACTACAAACTTCGTGACTGGTTATTCTCTCGCCAAAGATACTGGGGGGAACCATTCCCAATTCTTAAATTTGAAGATGGAACAGTAAGATGCCTTGATGAAGATGAGCTTCCAGTTGGTCTTCCAGAAGTTGAAAAATATGAGCCATCTGGAACTGGTGAATCTCCACTTGCACGTATTGATGACTGGTTATACCTAACTGATCCAAAGACAGGAAAGAAAGCAAGACGTGAAACAAACACGATGCCTCAGTGGGCAGGTTCTTGTTGGTACTACCTACGCTTCATCGATCCACAAAACTCTGAAGTTGCATGGGATAAACAATTAGAAGAATACTGGATGCCAGTAGATTTATATGTTGGTGGTGTTGAGCACGCAGTTCTACACTTACTTTATGCTCGTTTCTGGCACAAGGTTCTTTTTGATCTAGGACTAGTTTCAACAAAAGAGCCATTCCAAAAACTTTTCAACCAAGGTCTTATCCTAGATGAGCACGGTGAGAAGATGAGTAAGTCTAAAGGAAACACTGTAAACCCAGATGATATTATCGCTGAATACGGTGCCGATGCTTTAAGACTTTATGAAATGTTTATGGGGCCACTTGAAAAAGTTAAGCCATGGCAAACGAAAGGTGTAAAAGGAGTATTTAACTTCCTAAGAAAGTCTTTCACTTTCTACGGTAACCCAGAAAATACTTACGAAGGTCAAGAAACAAACCAAGACGTTCTAAAGCACCTACATAAGACAATTAAGAAAGTTACTGAAGATGTTGAGAACCTACGTTTTAACACAGCTATCTCAGCAATGATGGTAATGAATAATGAAGTTATCAAGCTTGGCAAGGTTTCTGTTGAGACAGCTAAGGCCTTCACAAGACTTCTTTCTCCATTTGCACCACACGCTGCTGAAGAGATGTGGGCAAACCTAGGTGAGACGACTTCTTGTTCACTTGCAGCTTGGCCAGTATTTGATGCTGACCTTGCAAAAGATGACCTCATCACAATGGCCATCCAAGTAAATGGTAAGACGAGATCAACAATTGATGTTCCAGCAGATATTTCAAAAGAAGACTTTCTAGCTCAAGCGAAAGCTGATGAGAAAGTTGCGAAATTCCTAACAGGAACTATTGTAAAAGAAATCTACGTACCAGGTAGAATTTGTAATATTGTTGTAAAAGGATAATTATGAAAAATACATTTTATACGACGACTGCAATTGACTACCCTAATGGGCGTCCACATATTGGCCATGCCTATGAGAAGATCGTAACTGACTCATACGCTCGTTGGTATAAACTTCTTGGAAAAGAAGTTCACTACCTAACAGGAACTGATGAGAACGGACAAAAACTAATTGAATCAGCAAAAGCCGCTGGACTTGATACACTTGAGTTCGTAAATGCCAATGTTGAGATCTTCAAAGAACTATGTGCTAAAGCAAATATCCAATACGATGATTTCATTAGAACAACTGAAAAGCGCCATGCTGATACATGTGTTGAACTATGGAAGAACCTGGAAAGCAAAGGACTGATTTACCACGGTCACTACTCTGGTAATTACTGTCTTTCATGTGAGTCTTTTTATACAGAAGCACAAGCGCCAGATGGCAATTGTCCAGAACACCACAAGCCACTTGAACTAAAAGAAGAAGAAGGTTTCTTCTTTAAGCTAAGTGAATACCAAAACTGGATTATCGATCACCTAAAAGCAAATCCAGACTTTATCGTGCCAACTGCACGCTACAAAGAAATCCTCTCTCGCCTTGAAAATGACGATCTAAGAGACCTTGCCATCTCTCGTCCAAGCCAAGGCTGGGGTGTTCCAGTTCCAGGTCATGACAAATTTGTTATGTATACTTGGTTTGATGCCTTAATTAACTACTACTCTGCTCTTACTACAGACCAGAGAGAAAAGTTTTGGCCAGCAGATATGCACGTAATTGGAAAAGATATTCTTTGGTTCCACTCTGTAATCTGGCCATGTATGCTAAAGGCTTCTGATCTTCCTCTTCCAAAACAAGTTTACGTTCACGGAATGGTACTTGCTGAAGACGGAAAGAAAATGAGTAAGTCTCTTGGAAATGTTGTTGATCCATTTGAGATGCTTGAAAAATATCCAACGGATACTTTCCGTTACTATATGCTAAAGAATATTTCTTCTTCAGGAGATGGAAAATTCTCTGAGCAAGAGTTAGTAGATAAACACAATAGTGAACTTGCAAATGACTACGGTAACCTTCTAATGAGAGTTATCAAGCTAGGTCTTAAGAGCTTCCCAGATAAAGTTTATAACGCTGAAGGTGTAACTCAAGAGATCGATGCTCTTCCATATTTTGAGCGCGCTAAAGAGTTCATGGAAAAGCGTGAGCACAATAAAGCAATTGATGCTATTTGGGATCTAATCGTTAGCCTCAACGTTTACGTTAACGACAAAGAGCCTTGGAAGCATAAGGCTGATGAAGCAGCATTTGCTCCAATCGCTTATAACTGTTTCTACGGAATGGCCGCAGCATCTTATATGTTACAAGCCTTCCTACCAAACTGTACAAAGACTGCTCTTGAATATATTGGTTCAAGCGTAAATGGATCTGAGTTAATGGAGTTTGGTAAGGCGACTTATACGCCTCAACCGCCGGAAGCACTTTTCCCTAAGGTAGAATTAAAATAACTGCGGCATCTTAGCGAAGCTAAGATTTGACGCTGTTATAGCTCCCCTACACTTTAGCTAGAAAACAAATTCAACAAGCCTGCGTTTATGCAGGCTTTTATGTTAAGGATGAATTGTATGTCAGCGAGAGGCAGGAGCTGGAGCTGACTGTTGCCTCTGGAGCAATGGGAAAGTTGAAGAATAAAACGAAAAGAAAAATCTACAAGCACTCATTAACAATATCATCATCTGAATAGAACTTCGCACGTCCTACAATAGCTCTAGTATCAATAATACTTCGAATGTCATTTGTGATTTCCATAAGAGGAGAAATTTTATCATTTTCTACAGTTGCTTTAATAATAGCAAAGTTATTTAAAGCAATAGTATTTTCCACAACTTCATATGTACTTGATAAACTAGTTGTAAAGTTTGTTTGGTCTATATTGGCCGGAAATGGATATTCCGAATAGATCATGTCATAGGTCTTTGCATTCCGATCAAGAATAATCTTTACCTCGGCCACGTAGCGCTCTCCCGCGATTTCTCTTGAAAGAATTCCAGTAAACATCAAGGCCCTATGCTGGCGAGTATTATTTGTACAAGTACCTATGGCCTGAGCATAGAATGCTTCTTCAACAGAGAGGCTCTCCAGAGAATTAACATCTACACCTACAACGATGTCACTCTCTGTGCATGACGATAAAATTAAGACAAGTAAGCATAAAGTAAGAAGATTTCTCAAAATAAACCCTTAAGTAAATTAAAACTTAATTTATTGTAGGGTACATGAAATGCTATTAAAAGTATTTTTTATTGAGGCCAATAGCTATTAGTGCTAAGGCATACTTCTTTGTTCTTTAAGTCACTCGATATTAGTAACACGGTACTGTTACAACGTAGTCCCCATACTTTTGAGTTGAATACTTATTAAATTTCTGGACTCCACTATTTGGTAAATCAAATGAGTAAGAACCGCTGATAATTGACTTCCAGCTTCTGTTCTTAGCAGCTAAGTAGAAAACTCCGTTTGGACTTACTGCAAGTTCTTTTGTTTCACCTGCACCAACAGTATAGAAACCTACTGTATTCCACTCATTCTCAATATTCTTATATTTTAAAGCGACTCTCGCCTCACTACTCTTACAAGTATTTTTAACAAGGATGCGAACTAGCAGATCCTGTTCAATTTTCTTTGTTATCCACTTTTCTTCAAATTCATTATTCGTCGAAAAGCTTCCATCAAAAATTGTATTAATGATTTTTTGTCTTTCTTTAGATAGGAAACTTCCAAAGTTCATTCTAGGACTCTCACTAGTGATTACCCCATGAATAAAGAAATTATCGTATTCTGAGTTGTAGACAAAAATTGGAGAACCACTTTGTCCTTTAAAAACATCACATTCTACATTTAAAGAAAGATGGTTATAATTACTATTAGTGATATCACAACCTGTTTCATAAAATTGTTTTGCACTCGGCTTATCTCCAGGATAGCCGATTGTTAGTGTTTCACCATTTGGGAATGACTCTGTTCCCCAGTAGCCATGTGTTCCAACTTTTTGCCCTGCGTGTAGTCCATCACTGCCAGCACCAAGTTCAAGTATTGCAATATCTTCAGAAGAAGAAAAACTCTCATTATCATAAAGTTCAGGATGATAGACACGAACAACTGGATAACGTCCGCTATCAAAGTTATCGACACCATCGATCCCTGGATAAAAGTATGTATTCTTAAGTAAGTTACTTGTATCAGAGAGGTATACACAGTGAGCTGCTGTAATAACAAATTTATTCTTTATAAGTGTCGCGCTACATGTTGCAGTTTTTTTAATTCCAGAGTTTCCAAGCTTTAGATCAGACCTTAACTGGCCAACTTTTCGATAGAAAGTTTTATTTAAATTATCGATCGTTGATCTTCGATCATCATTTCCAATGATGATATTACTACTACTTGCCTCGACTACTTTCTCAATAGTTGCACTGTCATTTTGACAAGAAGTCAGCCCCATTAGTAGCGCTGTCATACAAATAAGTTCTTTAGCTTTGCTCATAGTAAAACCTTTCATTAAGTTGATTAATAAATTGATCTTAGAACGAATAAGGCTAAATATCTTCTATTGTGAACATATTTCATAGGCCGTTCAGGATAAATACGGCCCAAAACAATGTATTTTTAAGCATTTAGGTAATAAAAAAGCCTCCATACGGAGGCTTTCTATTTCGTTGTTCCCCAAATTCGACCAATGCCTAAGCACTGATAAATTTAGTCGTTGTCGTATTGATTTGAGCAATTCATGTAGATTGGTAAGTGATCACTTATTACCTCTTTTAGATAGCTGTAATAAGTCTTATCAAATAGCTGAGAATCGATCACTCGATCGTAAAACTCTTGCTTGCTTTCTTCGATATCAAATCTTTTAACAAGCTGACCGCTTTTAACTGTCATTTTATTTTCAATTGAACGTACATAATTACTAACAAGTGATTCAACTTTTTCACGCCCACCTGCTTTTAGGCGGTACATATCTTTTTCTCTTGTTGTTGAGTAGTACATTGCATTTGAACGAATTAGGTATCTTCTATTAATTAGACGAGAAAAATCACCTTCAATGAAGTTAAAGATTTTAGCAGCTCCATCACCTTGGCAATTTGTCGTTTCTTTAGGATCAAATAGAAAGTGGTCATAGTTACTCTTTGTCCCATGAGTGATCGTCCCATCAGAAAGACTCTTACCAACGGCCATTGAAGTTGCACCCTCAATTCTAATTTCAAGATTATTGAAATCCTTGAAGAAGGTTTCCCAGTAATTATTTGAACTTTCTAAATTAAAGTCACCTAAAATAATATAGTCTTGCTCATAGTAAGACTTTCTTAGGTAATCAACAAATTCTGCCATTAGTCTTACTTCCGCAAAACGAGCGTATTTAAGTTGTGTTACACCTGGACCAATATCTTTATAGTCATCAACACCAAAAACATTATTCAAAATCTTCTTTTGAAGTGCTTCATCTGATGGAGCATTGTGAATGACGTGAGTTGAAAGAAGAGTGAAATCAAACTCCCCTGATTCAAATGTCGAGATAAAAGGCCTACGTGAAAAAAGACCATCAACATCACGTCCAAATGTCTTTTCATCTAAAACTGGAAGACAACCAAATTTACCATTACGGCCGTAACGATCGCTGCAGTAATCCGTCTTCTTTAGCTCAACAACACTACTTCTATAGTAGTAACCTGTTAGCTCCTTTACTGTAGCATTCTCACTTCCCTCTTGTTTACCAGATAGAACAAGTGACCAAGAAGAATCAAGTTTCTGAAGCTCTTTTAAAAGAAGAATATATCCAGGAAAATCGTATTGCTCGCGAATTAGAGCAAGTTCATTTCTTGTTGTTAGTGCATTTACATCTGCGTTAGTTGTTTCAAGCTCAGCAAGACGATTTGTATAATACTCAACAATTGCATCATTGTGTCTTTTACTAAGGCCATTATTTGAAGTTAACTCAACAGCAGCAACAACATCCCAATGATTAATTATCTCTGCCACTAACTCGTGATCTTTGTATTCAGTTTGAGTTGCACCTGGCTTAAATAAATTAAAAGCGCCAATGCGAACTTGCTTGGACTCTTTCTTAACTCTTTGACGATTATAATTTCCAACGAATTTAGAATAGATTTGATATTCAGTTTGGCACTCAACTTCACCAACGCCACCAGCGAGGAAAGTTCTTAGACGACGACAGGTTTCAATTTCAGATTCTGTTGCTCCATCGATACTTGCTACGGCCAAATTTGGCAGTAAAAAAGTAGATAAAACTAATACCTTAAATAAGTTTACCATAATACGTTCCCCAAAGTGAGGCGTCATTGTACCCAAGCGATTCTCTTAATTCAAGGATTGTTCATCTTCATAACATCCTGATTTCCTTCGTATTTTGAGGATTCTCCCCACCGACACATAGCATCTTACTAAATATTTGATCAAAATTAGCCGATATTTTAGTTAAGAAATTATCAGAAGAGGGTTTGAATGAAATTATCATCAAAAATAGTATTCCTAATGCTTACGAGCCAGTTGTCATTTGGTTCGGTATTCAGTGTATTTAAGTCAGCAGGTCACGGCCTAGATGAGCTTTTGATTAAGAGTGGAATCGCAGACCAAGAAGTGAGGTCTGTTGTTGCGAATAATATTGAATTGGCAATGAAGGATCTTTCTCACACTGGAAAGAAAGAAGACTTTAGTATGAATACCCTTAAGATGATGGTTTCGGGATCGCAGGACAAGGCCCGTTTTCAGAGAATGGAAGAAGTATTTACAAAAGATTCCGCGTCTCCAGAGGAAATCAAAAATGCTATCAATAACTTTGTCTACCTATCACAACGTTATGGGTATAACAAAAGTGGTATCCTTTCATGTGCACCTTGTGTGAACAAAAATTTATCTGATGCTGGTTTCAACTTTGTTTTATCTGAAATGAAAGATGATTATTCTCAAAGAATTTTTAAAGTGATGTCTCGTTATAGCTCACCAGTAAAAATGTCTCGTCAGATAAACTCTGCCGTAAAGACACAAAAATGGTCAAGCCGTACACCAATGTTAAATGCAACGGATGAAGAATCATTACTATATTTCTTAACTGCCGAAAAAGTAGGCTCACCAGTGCAGAAAGATCTAATCTCTGCAATTAGAGATGTTTCAGTTAGTGGTGGAAAGGTTGACCTATTTAGCAATACAAATGGACATAAGTTCTATTCGTTTCTATCAAGTGGATTCAGCGATGCAGAAATGACGGAGTTAACTCGTCTTCTTAAAGCAACTTCTGATGAAATGAAAGAGACTAAAAAAGGTACGATGGATGCATTCTTTGATGTACTTCAAAGAGAAGCTGATGAAGCGAGAACACCAGCAACTCGTCAAAAGAAGCTGGCATTAATTGAATATTTAAGAGATCCTGATACTAAGTGTTTTTCTAAATAATTAAAAAATTTCGACGCTACCAAGTGATCCATTGTCCTTTATCTTTAGAACTTTGAGAGCATTTAGGTAGCGTTGTAAGCTTCCAATATTTTCTTCTTTCATTGTATCTCTCATAACTTTATAGGCTAATCCTGAAAACTCTGGAGACTTAAATAGTCCTTCAACATCTGCACTTGCCCATAGATAGCGTGAAAGAGTGTTCTCAACTGTTCCATTTGGAGAATAAAGAATTCTATTAAGTTCACTAAATGTTTGTTCTGGAGTTAATCCATCAAAGCTTACATTATACTTATTCATGAATTTAACAGCTGCGCGGTCATTCTCTAGGTTTCTAACGATTCCAGAGATAGCCTTTTCTTTAACAGTAGCAATCATCGTTTCAACTTCAGTAACTTCCTTCTTACTCATCTTAGGAAGAGCTTCAAGAACTGAAACTTCAAGTCCACGGTAAATATCTCCTACTGTTTCGGCCATAAGAACTTTCTTCATTCCTAAAGTTTCACGTGCTGAGCGACGAGCAACTTCTGAAATAAGTCTTGCACGAGCAGTAAAGATCTTTCTCATAAGAACACCCTCTCCTACTGCTGAAATCACAGGTAGTCTTTTTCCAAAGAATCCACCAGTGTGAGGAGCACCTTGAATTAGCATGTATGGAAAGTCTCTCTTTCTAAGAGGAATCTTTACAAAAATCTCAGTTAGAGTATCAGCATTCTTTGCAATATAATCAGCAAGCTCTGCTTCAGGAAGTCTTTGTAATTCATCATAAATCTTTAAGAATTGGCGACGATTCTTAGCAAGGTTTGCAGTGTTTTCATTCCAAGCGCGAACGATCCAATTTGTCCCTCTCATGTAGTGACCTTGGTCTGCTTTTCTCACTCTTAGCTTAGAGCGAGCTGCCTTAGAAGAGTTACTGAAAGTTGTAGAGTTAAGTCTCTTCACATAACTTCCCATATAGTGTCTAAGCTCTAATGGACTTCCATTAAATAGCTTTGAAACTGTACTTCCAAGTGCTTCATCTACTTGAGAGTAATTTAAATTAACAGCAACATCACTAGTATAACGGTAGATTCCACCATGTGAACGAGTAATTGCTTCTTCAACACTTGCAACAATATTCTTAATTGCTTTGTTATAGCTTGCTTGAGAAAGCTTCCCAGCAGTGTAATTAGCTTCAATACGGTCCATTTTTTTAAGAGTTTTCTCGACAAATTCTTCATCAAGATCAAGATTTCTTAGATTTTGAGCAATATCATCCATCGACTTTGATGAAAGCATTTTCTTAAATACATCACTATATTTCTTAAGACCAAGAACTAGCTTTGCAAATTCAACCTCAGACTCATTTACGATAACCGAAGCATCTTTACCAGACTGCTTTAAGGCTTCTTTAATACCAAGTTGAGAGCGATTCTTAACAATTGCTTTTAGAGATTCTTTAAAGATCTTAGAACCAACTGAAACACTTCTAGTAAGAATTGAGATCATTGAAATCGTTCCAATGACTTCAAATGCTACGGCCATCCATCCTTTTGCTACGTTTTCAGTTGAGTTTGAATCTGTGTAACCAAGCTCGGCCATCTCACCTACGTATTCCTCACTTCTATCGGCACGAAATTTTACTTTTGTTTCTAAGCGAATGG
Organism: Halobacteriovorax sp. RT-2-3; assembly: GCF_047085075.1. NCBI lineage: Bacteria > Pseudomonadati > Bdellovibrionota > Bacteriovoracia > Bacteriovoracales > Halobacteriovoraceae > Halobacteriovorax > Halobacteriovorax sp. RT-2-3. The sequence continues at coordinate 649,657 of NZ_JBKIYF010000002.1, forward strand.
CATTTGCTTGCATACCAAATCCAACTGCACCAGCACTTGCAATAGCAAGACCGCATAGGCCACCAGTTACAAGTGTACATGAACCTGCAGCAAGTACGGCACCCATACCTAAAAGGAAGCCAAATACACCATTAAACATTGCCCACTTCTCGTCGCTATTCCAGTCATCCATTCTATCCATTAACTCTTTAGGTACAGCTGGGATACCTAGTAGTTGATTTAGTTGATCTTGGATCTTAACTGTTGCATAAAAGTTTTCTTTTAAACTATCGATATCATCTTCATCGATCTGACAGAATTTATTAAGCTTCTTATAAGTATCTTGCTGACGCTTAAGTGCAGATCTTTTTAAGATTTCTTTGTATACAGGAGTCTTAAGATCCATATTTAACTTTAGAAAGTTATGTACTAATTCATAGTCATCGAAGATATCAATACTATCTGGACGAGAATCAAAAATTGCTGATCTTTCTTTGTGTGACTTAGCAGCTAAGATTTCTTTAAAGAATGCTACTTTCTCTACATCTTCTTCTTGTAAGCGCTCGTTGATATCCTCAGTTGTTTGATATAGAAGACGGCCATCAATTGTCTCATTGGCAGCATCTTCAATTTGATTACGATCTAGAGTTACTTTATTTGATAAAGAGTCAATTAACTCAAATGCTTTTTTTCCAGAGTTAAGTTCAGCAGTCATGATCTGAGTCGTGTCTTTATTGAACTCATCAAAGATTGTGTTCCAAAGTCTCGCATATTCATCTTTCTTTAACTCATTCGTTAGAAAGTTAGGTTTGATGCTACGGTTTACTTTAAGAATTTCAGCTGCCTCTTCAAGGTTTTCAAGATAAGCCTTCATATTATTATTAAAACATTTATAGCTATAATCTACTCTCATTCCACGAGAAGTTTTCTTATATGTCTTAACCTGCCCATCTCTGATATTTTGCAGCTCTTCACGAGCAACTAAGTATCCTAATCGTACCTTTGCAAGAGGATTAAGGGCCTGCATTTGGTCAAGTAAGTAATCATATTCATTTGTTACAAGCTCAGAAAATACTTTTGGACCAGTTCTTAGGTAATCAAATACTTTAGCAAGAGTAACATAACTCTCTTTAACTTTTGATTGATCAAGGCGTGCAACAGGAATGAATTTTCCATCAATCTTTAAAGAGTCAATATAGCTTACAACTCTCTTTAGAACATTATCTTTTCTTGAAAGTCCCTTACAAATCTGAGCTGGATTTCTGTAACAAAAACCAAAAAGCATTGTATTGTGACGAGAACCAACCTTAAACTCTTGTGAATCTTGAAGCTCAAGAGCTTTATGATAAAGAGTATTTAGTCCCCAGTTACGGTATGACTCTTGAGAATAGAGAGAAGGAAACTCAATTACAACTTTATTGTTCTTTAATTCATTTTTAATTGAATCACTAATAATATCTTCTAAATTCTCAGTTCTAGCTTGTGCCATTTTAGAAGCCAGGTATGGTGAAGCATTAATTGCTGAAGGATAAATATTTTCAACATACTTCTGGTCACCTTCGTAAATATCAACTTCAATAGTCTTCGATTCTGGAACAACACCAATAATATCATTGATAAGGCCAATATCTTTTGTTGTTACTTGCTTAGAAGTTTGCGTTCTTGTACCTCTTTTATAAGAGTAGATATTTTTCTTATAGGCTTGAGCGATCTCACCCATCTTCATATCAACAAACTTATTGTATGCATTAACTTCATCAAAACCTGCTTTCAAATATTTTTGATAGAAGTTTGTAGCTTCTTTTCCCTTTGCCGCTCTTAGAAAATTTTCAACAGTAGTTGAAGCAACCATTGTTTCAGCTAAAGGATTAAGTTGCTCAGCCTCTCTAACGCTCATAAGCTCAAGGTTAGATTCATCATATGAAAGGCCAGAGTTATTAATAAGGTTATCTAGGTAAGTTTTTGCAACTGATTCATCAACTTTTAGTTCTAAAAGTTGTGGCCATGAACCATTAACTTCACTACGACAGCTCTTAGGAATCACGATCTTATCTTCTTTAGATTCTATCATTAGGTCGTAGTTTTTAATTTGAGTTGCCATCATTTGAATCGTTAGAATTCTTAAAGCACGTAGATAACTCTTTGCACTTGGAGATTCATTGACTGTTACAACATCTCTTTTAGAATTTAAAAATGAATTAAGCTTTAGTTCAACATCACTTCCATCAATATTTACAGTGAAGAAAATCTTATCTTTCATTTCACCGTGAACAAGAAAATTATAAAGCTCAGTTTCTTCTTCAATAAAGTCAGTCGTTAACTTTGGAAGAATTTGATCCATTTTGATTTCAGACACATTTCTAAAAGGAGAAAGGATAACCTTAATATCATATAGGCCCTTAACAACTGAATCATTATAAGCAAGTAGAAGCTGCTCTTTATCAGCATAAGCTTCATTTGTGTTATTAATAATGTCTTCGATCTTTGTCTTAAGTGACTTCGCTCTTGTGAAGTAATTTAATGCTTGCTTAGAGTAAGTATCGATTTTTCTATTTTGAGTACGATTTAGTTTTGCATCAACTTCAACTTCAGCAAGAACAGAAGCAATGCTTGAAAAAAGGTTTTCTCCACGAGAAGTTTTCTTTGCTTCTTGTGCTCTTTGCTCATCTTGATAATCTTTTACACCACAAGAATTCTTCTTGATTGAATCAAGAAAAGTAATAAATTCAGTTTGAAACTCAGCTTCACCTTCTGATTCTTGATCACTTTGTGCTTGAAAGCCTTGTGCAATTTGACCAAGCTCTTCTTCAGAAAGATCACTTGAAACATTTCCACGAAGATTCTTTTTAATTTCACTAAGCTCTGAAAGAACTTCCTCTAGGTCATAAACACTTGCAACAGATCGAGCATTTTCGATCGTCTGAGCAAACGCCATTTGGAATGAACAAAGAGAAATAATAATGAATGAGATTAGCTTTTTTAGTTTCATGCCCTATATAGTGCAATCACAGTGCCAACTAACTGGGACAAAAGATCAATAATTTTGGCTACTTACAGTATTACATGGTGTCTAAAAAATGAACATAGTGTCTACTTCATGTGATTCGATCAGATCGCCTCATTTAAGGCAAAATACATTGTAAATTCTTTTTCTCGGCCATAGGCGATGTCGACTCTCGAGTTGAGATTTTGCTTAGGTAGAATTTTGTAACGAATTCCTGTCCCAATATGTGTTAGTGGATCGGCTTCAAATAAGTCTGATGGAATCTGGTTTCCAACTCTTGACTCTCCTCCAAATGTAAAACCAACTCCGGCAAATCCAGCTAGACCAAACTTTCCATCCATAATCGATTGGAAGTAGTGCTTATACTCACCTTCAAAGCGTATCATATTAGCACCTTCATACACTTTTCCAGTGTAACCTCGCGGTCCTCGTGAACCATAGTTATAATTATAATTAGGATTTGTGTCACCTAGATTAAAGCTTGAATCAAATAGCCATGAAAACAAATGATTCGTATTTTCTGCCAGAGAAATATAATGCGAGAAAGTTGCCTCTAGCGTAGTGATATTATCATCTCCTCCAAGATTTTCTCGATAGAAATTCGTTCGCGTATTTAAGTAAAAGCCTTTAGTTGGAGAAAATGTATTATCTCTCGTATCATAGAATAAATTAAATTTAAGACCTGTATTTGTTGCATAATTCTCAGGATTTATATCGGCCTTAAAAATAACCTCATTCCAGATGATCCCACCACCAATAAAGAGATCACCCCACACTCGATAGTTAACATTAACAATAACAGCACGAATCTTATTAGATGTATCAAGGAATCGCTCAAGTTCAGCTTGAAACATCTGACTTAATATATTTCCTTCAAGATAACCACCTGTGATACGCCACTTATCTTCACCGAGATGAAGCTTCGTTCCAATGGCCCCCATTGCGGTTCCATTTGTCGTAATCTTTCCATAAGCACCTATAATAGAAGGTGGCACAGTCTTTGTACTATTCTTATACTTTCCGCTATTTGCATCAAAGAGATACATCCCAATAAGATCGAGTCCTAGTTTAGTGCTTGGCATATAAGAAGGACCTGGAACAATGACGAATTGTCCCTCATCGAGGCCTGTTGAGGCCTTAACGTCACGTTGCGCTTTTTGGGCAAAAGTCATAGAATGAAAAAGAATTAACGCTAATAACAAAAATCTCATTGAGGAGCCTATGTTTAAGATATTTTTTCTTTTCTTTTTATCATTCTCCTATTCTTTTGCAAATAATATTAGTTTCCACAAAGAGATCTTCCCAAGTGTAGAAGACCTGAAGAAGACCAGTATTACTGATACAATTAGTGAGAATCCCATAAATACTACGATTCAAATAGCTTATGATAAAAATGGTAAAAAGCTTGGATTTATTAGAGAAGTAAATACGACAACAGGATGTAATAGTGCATGTCTACCTGTGATCTTTACACTCTATTACAACACGAAGTATGAATTTCTAAAGCTGAAATCTAAGGCAGGATTAACTAAAAAGTTTCACAAACCAATGACTGTCGATGATATCAATCGCCTACACCTACTTATTGGAATCAATCCTGAAGTATTTAAAAAAGTAAAACATCCAACTGATATGACGGATGCATTAACAGGAGCGACAAAGCCAGAATTTGTTGATGCTGTTGTGAAGGAAGCTGCTTATTCGACGTTGAGAATTAATACTTATAATCAAGATACAATCAGACAATTAAAAAGTTTAAAGTTATAAAAAAGGGAGCTGATTAGCTCCCTTTTTATTTTAATGAGGTTATTGTCCTCTTAGATCTTTTCTTAGAATCTTCCCAACATTTGACTTAGGAAGCTCAGTTCTAAATTCAATAATCTTTGGTCTCTTATAAGCAGTTAGGTTTTCTTTACAGAATGCTAGAAGCTCATCTTCAGTTAGAGACTGATCATTTTTTACGACAAATAGTTTTACGATCTCACCTGATTTTTCATGTGGTACACCAACTGCAGCACATTCAAAAACTTTAGGATGAGTAACTACGATTTCTTCAATTTCATTTGGATAAACATTAAATCCTGAAACAAGAATCATATCTTTCTTACGGTCAACAATTTTGAAGAAACCTTCTTCATCCATCACACCAATATCACCAGATTTAAAATAACCATCAGGAGTCATTACTTTTGCCGTCTCTTCAGGACGTCCCCAGTAACCCTTCATAACTTGTGGACCTTTAATACAGATCTCACCTACCTCACCAGCGTTCAGAGTATTTCCATCATCATCTTTGATACATACATCAGTTGATGAAACAGGGATACCAATCATTCCATTGTAGTCTTTAAGATCCATTGGGTTGATACAAGCAGCTGGAGATGTTTCAGTTAATCCATAGGCTTCAATTAATGGAGTTTTTGTTACCTCTTTCCATCTTTCAGCAACAGCACGTTGTACGGCCATTCCACCACCAAGAGTTAATTTTAGCTTTGAAAAATCAACTGATTTAAAGTCTTCATTATTTAAAAGACCGTTAAATAGCGTGTTTACACCAGTAAATGCTGTAAATTTCCACTTCTTCAGTTCTTTTACAAATCCTGGAATATCTCTAGGGTTAGTAATTAGAACGTTTAGTGCTCCAATTTTAGAGAACGTAAAACAGTTCGCTGTAAGTGAGAAGATATGATAAAGCGGAAGAGGAGTAATGATAATTTCTTCACCTTCTTTTACAACTGGTGAAATCCACTCGCCTGCCTGCAGTAGGTTTGCAACGATGTTACGGTGGATAAGTTCTGCACCTTTAGAAACACCTGTTGTCCCACCTGTATACTGTAGGAAAGCAAGATCAGAACTATTAATTTCTGGCTTTTTAAATTTTGACTCATCACCTTTATCAAGTGCCTCAAGAAATGACTTAGCGCCAGGAAGATCCCATGAAGGAACCATCTTCTTAACATGCTTAATAACAAAGTTTACAAGTAGTGACTTTGGAAATTTAAGCATATCACCAATTTGAGTCACAAGTACGTGCTCAATTGGCGTATTTTTTACAACTTCAGCAAGAACAGAAGCTGAGTTTTCAAAAATGATAATTACTTTTGATTGTGAGTCCGTTAATTGGTGCTCAAGTTCTCTAGCAGTATAAAGAGGGTTTACGTTTACACAAACCATACCTGCACGAAGAATACCAAAAAGAGCTACAGGGTATTGAAGAATATTAGGCATCATAATAGCGACACGGTCACCTTTTTTAAGCCCAAGATCATTTTGAAGATAAGAAGCAAATTTCTTTGAAAGATGATCAATCTCTTTATAAGTTAGAGTCTTTCCCATGCAATGGAAAGATGGCTTATTAGCAAATTTAGTAAAACTCTCATCTAATAATGCTGGAATTGAAGGATATAATTCAGGATTAATTTCTTCAGCAACACCATTTTGGTAGTGCTTAAGCCAAGGTTTAGTCACAGGACAGCTCCATTTGTTACTATTAATAAATTTAGTCTAGATTTTATTGTATTTTAATTTTTAGCTACTTACAATACGGAATCTAAATGCGTGTCGCGTTATAGTGATCAAATTTGAAAATTTCCTTGATGTAATAAATTTTATTAGATATAAGAGTGACCGTTTTGCAAAACACCACACACACTTTAGGCCCCCTGAATTAGGGGCCTTACTTTTTTAGAGCCTATGACAAACTCTCACGACGATTCCAAAAAAGATTTCTATATTAATGAAGACGGTAATACTGTTTTTACAAAAGAATTCCACTTACGTCGTGGCTACTGCTGTGAAAGTGGCTGTCTTCATTGCCCTTTTGGCTTTAACGAAAAAGCTGATGATGACTCGAGCAATATTCCTCTAGAACTTAGAAAGCAAGATTTGGATGAAGAGGTATCTGACGAGGACTTAGCAGAGTATTACCTTAAGGATTTTGAATAAGTTTTAGACAGTTGCAAAATCATTTTACCTTCTTAGGACACCTAACATACTGATATCACAAATAATTACTTGGCATCATTCCTGCTCTTAATAGATTGTCTAAATCTTGGAGGGAATATGAAACTACTTAGCCTAATTACACTTTCACTAGTCTTTACGGCCTCTGCTCACGCGGCAGTCAACTTTAAGTGTTCTACTATGCGCAAGAATATTGAATTCAATCTAAAGGGAAATCAGATTCAAGTAGAAGGTCGTACTCCTGCACAGGCCCTAATCGGACGCACTCACAAAGTTGGAAATTCTGTAACAAAGCACTACCAACTTGCTGGTCAGAAATATCAAATTCATTTTGATGATGTAACGAACTCAAATGAGATGAATACTTATATTTCTATTCGTACAAAGAATGGGCACGAAGTAACTTACCCACTGAGCTGTAATAATATCTAAACTTGTTTTACAACTAAAACCTTAGAGTCCGTTGTTGCCTTCAAGATAGCGGACTCAATATCCTTAACTACCGCAGACCCATACTCTTTAATTTCAGTATCATCAATTTCACAAGTACCTTCTAAAACGACAATTGAACTTATACCATTTAACGACAGAACACTCTCATCTCCTGCTCCTAGAACTTTCACTCTAGCATTAAAATAGTTATTGCTTGTTAGTAGTCCACTCTTATCAAGATTCTTATATTGAAAATATTCCGCGACATTAGCGTTTGGATTAAAATTAATAACATCCATGGCCTTCTTCACATGAAGTTCTCGAGGCTTACCATCAAGACCCATACGGTTCCAATCCCAAACACGATAAGTAACGCCCGAGTTCTGTTGAACTTCGACAAGAGTTACTCCTTCACCAATGGCATGGATTGATCCAGCAGGAATATTAAAGAAATCACCTTTTTGAACATTTATGAAATTGAGGAGATCATTTACATTTTCTCCACTTTCGATGGCCTCTTGTAGTCTTTCTTTTGTGACACCTTCTTTAAGACCAAGATAAATCCCTGCATCTTCTTCGGCGTCTAAAATATACCAACATTCATCTTTTCCAAGCGCATCTTCATGAATATGAGCGTACTCATTATCAGGGTGAACTTGTATCGATAAATTTTGGCTTGTATCGATAAATTTAATTAAATAAGTTAATACTTTTCCTTCAAGAACTTCTTCAAGGCTTTGGCCATTCTCACAAAGAGATAGGCCATTTTCTAAAGTTGAAACTTCCCATGTTTCGCCCAATGGACCTTCAAATATCCCCTCAGGGTCTTTATATTTTTTTAACTTTTCACCACCCCAAACAGTGGTAACTAAATGTGGAATTTGCTTTAGAATCATTAGTATATGCTATCGTACTTTACAGCATGAGCAAAGAAGATTTACCAATATTAATAAGGTTTAATAAGCTTCAAGAGCCTATAAAAGCTATGATAAAGCATGACTTTAAACTTTCCAGAACGAATTGAAATTCCTGTTATCACTCTTCCCAATATAGTATTTTTCCCGGGAACATCTCTTCCTTTATATGTCGTTGATGACATTTTTCAAGATATTTTTGAAGAAGCTACTTGTGCAGGAAATCCCGTTGGTATTTCATTGGCAATGGAAAAAGATTTCGAAACATACTTTGCTTATCCATGTGAAGTTTTTGGAATGGGACAGCCTCTTATGATTGAGAGAGTCGATGGGAACACTTTGAAAGTACTCGTTCGCTGTATTGGCAAATGCCAAGTCAATTACCCTACTCAATCAAATCCATATCCAATGTATAATGTGACTATTTTAAAGGATGATGAATGTGTGATGAGTAATATTGATGAATTTTATCGTCTTGAAAGCATCCTTTATAACTGGTTAGAAACAAATATTCCCAACGATCAGGATCGCGACTATTTTATCGAAACACTTAACAAGCCAGATCAAATTATTAACTACGTGGCAACCTTTATCATCAAGAGTCGTCAAATTAGACAGCTTCTCTTAGAACAAAATAATATCAATGATAAAATCAAGATTTTAAATTCTTTGATTACTGATGAGCACATCTATCACGAGGACCCAATCGTGGCCCAAGCTTTTGAAGAGTTTGTTAGTGAAAAGCTACAGCTTAAGCAGGCCAATTAAACAAGGGCCACTAATATATTGATTAAGGCCATCGCGCATGCGCTAAAGAATGAAAGTGTAAAATTATCATCAATCTTAGTTGATAACAATTCAACAAAAGCTGTCGCAATTGCAGTAAAAAAAGCAAAGATTACAATTTTCAGACTCAGTGGAAAATACAATAGGCCATAGAATGCAACAATCAAAAATGTTGTCAGGAAACACGCATAAGACCCTTCAAAAGTACGATCCTGCATAACCTTTCTCTTCCCATAACGAATTCCAACAAATGAAGATGCCGGATCAGCTAATGAAAGAATCAGAGTTGCTAAAAGTGCAATTTGTTCATCAAAGAGAAAGAATGAAAGCCCGATCCCCAAAAGAAAAAGAGGAGTTCCTGTAAATCCATTAACCTCAGTATCTCTTAAGATTCCTCGGCAAGAGTTAACGAATACTTGATTAATTCCATCAAATTTCAATCGAAGAATTTCAATTAAAGTAAACACGGCACTTGCACTAAGAACAATAATTGAAAACCTATATGAATCTAGATTTGAAATTAGATAAATTGAGGCAATTCCCAATCCTGCAAAAATATGAACTAACTTTCGTAATAAGTGCGGCTCAAACTTACTTGGGAATCTATAAATACTTTCCATTACAACAATATATAATTTTAGAAAAATAAAATAAAGACCTTTTCGAGGCTTTTTAATTTTGGCTATAATGATGGAAAGTTAAGCAAGTAATACAAGGACGTATTTTGAATAATAGTACAAATTCACATTTAGCAGATGCTGGTCAATATCTAGGTGCATCAAATAATGGCAAGAAAATCTGGGCCATTGGTGGCGGAAAAGGTGGCGTAGGTAAAAGTCTTGTTACGTCAAACTTGTCAATTTGCCTTGCCCTTATGGGAATGAAGGTAATTGCCATTGATATGGATCTTGGAGGTGCTAACCTTCACACATGTCTTGGCGTAAATGTTCCATCAAAAACTTTAAGTGATTATTTCACAAAACCAAATACAAAACTTTCTGATCTTATTACTCCTACTCCACTTAAGAATTTAAGTTTAATTAGTGGTGCTCAAGATAATCTAGGAATGGCCAATTTAAAAGCCGCTCATAAATCAAAAGTTTTAAATGATCTTCGTGAACTTGATGCCGACTATATACTTCTGGATCTTGGTGCGGGAACAACTAATAATACTTTGGACTTCTTCCTAGGAGCTGACCAAGGAATCTTAGTAACTCTTCCAGAGCCAACATCAATTGAAAACACTTATCGTTTTATCAAGTCAATATATCATCGCAAGCTGCAATCAGTTGATGACTTCCTAGAGCTTGGACCACTTATTGATAAAGTTCTTAATGGAAAAGTCGGTGAAAACCGCACTCCATCTGAAATTATTGAAAAGGCCATGCAAATAAATGAAGCTCAAGGTCTAAAACTAAAAAGAGAAATTGAAGCAATTACTCCGAAACTAGTTATTAACCAGGCCCGAACTCAAGCTGATATCGATATTGGTTTTGCCATGAGAATTATTTCTAAGAAATACTTTGGCATTAACTTAGATTACGTTGGCTTTCTTGAGTACGATGCAACAGTTTGGCAAAGTGTGAAGAAGAAGAGACCTCTTATTCTTGAGTTTCCTAATTCTGCACTAGTAAAGAATTTTGAGCACGTAATCAACAGAATCTTAAATCTAACGAAGAAAATTGTTTAATATATTAATGAGGAATAAATGAGTAAAGAGAAGAACTATTATGAAGTATTAGAAGTAGCACCTAATGCTTCGGCAGACGATATTCAAAAAGCATATGCGGCCGCAAGAGCAGCTTATAGTGGAGATAGTCTGGCCATTTACTCTCTCCTATCAGAAGAAGAGGCACATAAAGTACTTGAACTTATCGAGGAAGCTTACAATATTTTAAGTAATCCAACGAAAAGAAAGAAATACAATCAAGCTCGTGGAATTGTAATCGAAGATGATACAAATTATATTCCAACGTCAAAGCCTGCTGATGAAAATACAATCAAAGTAACGAATCAAATGAATCGTCTCGTTGCCAAAAAACGCTACGGACTTGAATACGAGCAAAATGCTGAATTTGAAAAAGAAATTGAGCAATGTAGTGAGTATACTGGTGAATTCTTAAAGAAAGTTCGTGAATACAAGAAAGTAGATGTAAGTCGTATGTCTGATATGACAAAAATATCGAAAACTTTCCTACAGTATATTGAAAATGAAGAAGTTGATAAGATGCCTGCTATCGTTTACGTTAGAGGATTTGTTTATCAATATGCGAAAGTACTAAAACTTAATCCAGATTTAGTTGCAAACTCTTATCTACAAAGAGTTAAAGCTTTAAAAGAAGGCAACTAAGCTGTCATGAGTGATCAAAATTCTAAGTTTGTTATTACGATCACCCAAGAAGACCATGATGAGTTTACTAGGCTCGATCAAGTTCTTGCGAGTAAGCTTGAACAGTCTCGTAGTTTTCTAAAGGAGCTTTTTAAAAAAGGCTCCATTACTTCTGATAATAAAATCGAATTAAAAAAAATGCCTCCAGTAGGTACTGAAGTTACTATTGATATACCTCCTCCAAGAGAGGCTACAGCAAAAGCAGAAAATATTCCTTTAAAAATTCTCTTTGAAGATGAGCATCTTGCCATTGTTGTAAAACCAGTTGGCATGGTTACCCACCCTGCCCCAGGTAATTATACCGGAACTCTTGTAAACGCTATTCTTCATCACTGTAAAGACATTCAAGGTGTTGGAGATGAAAAGCGTCCAGGAATTGTTCATCGACTTGATAAAGGAACAAGTGGTGTTATGGTGATTGCAAAAAACCAGAAATGCCATGAAGAACTTGTAAAATTATTTCAGGCCCACGATATTGACCGCTACTATCAATGCATAAGCGTCAGTACTAAAATTCCACCAGAAGGAAGACTTGAATCAACTATAGGACGTCATCCAAATAATCGCTTAAAGATGGCCGTTGATGTACGAGGTGGAAAGAACTCTATTACAAATTTTAAAGTACTAAAATATTACCAAAATCTAAGCCATGTTGAATTAAAGCTTGAAACGGGAAGAACACATCAAATTCGTGTTCACTTAAGCCAGCTACTAAATGCTCCCATTCTAATGGATCCACTTTACGGTGTTCCAAAGAATGACCTTCTAAGAATTGATAATCGACTTAAGGCCATTATCAAAGATTACGAGCATCCATTTTTACATGCAAAAATTCTTGGATTTGTTCATCCAATTACGAAACAGAAGCTCTACTTTGAAGAGCCTCCCCCACCAGTATTTCAAGAGGTTCTAAACTTTCTTGAATCAGACTCGGAGTAGAAATGGCACAGCTACTTTATCAAAAAAAAATTGGTGATTTTCTCTTTGAGACCTACGATGATCGTCCAGACTTTGAATTTGATGAAGTAAAGCAAATCCATTCGGATATTGTAGTTAAAACACCTACCACAAATAGTATTGAGGCCGATGGGATTGTCTCTAAACTTGAACTGAGCCAACCATTGGCCATTAAAACTGCTGACTGTCTACCAATTGCCATTATAGGAAAGTTTGGCGTGGCCAATCTTCATGCTGGATGGCGTGGAGTTGCACAAGAAATCATTCTAAATAAAGAAGTTAAGGCAATAGAGCCTCAAATTATTCTCATTGGACCTCATATAAGTGCTGTAAATTATGAGGTTAGCGAAGAATTTAAACAAAATTTTCCTAACTCCCAAGCATTTGACATGGTAGAAGGCAGATTAACATTCAGCTTAGAGATGGAGGTGAAGAAGCAAATTGCTGAACATTTTCCACAGGCCTATGTCATATCTACCAATATATGCACATTCGCAAATCTCAACTATAATAGCTTTAGAAGAAACCAAACAACCAAGAGAAATTATAATATTTTAAAAAGGAATTAAAATATGACTGATAGTTTTTTAAATCGCCTAAATTTTAACAAGAAAGTTTTATTCTTCATCGCAGGTCTGTCGATGTTTATTCTTTCAATTTATCTAACAAACCACTACTACCAAATTAAGTTTCCGGTAGGATTTGGTTCGGCTTCGGCCTGTAACATCAACTCTTTCTTAACATGTGATGCTGCAACACTTTCACCTCTTTCAAATATTGCAGGTGTTCCTATTTCAATCTTCGGAATTGTTATGGGTGCCATGGTTATGCTTTTTTATATGGTAAATAGTAAGCATGCAGAAGGAAGCTTATTTCTTCTCCTTCTTCTAAACGGTATTGGATGTTTAGTACTATTTATTTACTCAATTGTAATGCTTGGTACACTTTGTCCATTCTGTACTCTTTACTACGTTGCTTCTTGGTTAGCATTAGCTTTGATGTTTCAATATAAGGCAGCTCGTGACTTTGATATTAAATTCTTTGCAACTGCTGCTGTCTGTATGCTTATTAGTGGTTCAATTGGTTATGCGTTTACAAATTCAAAGGTTGAAAATTCAACTGCTAGAAGCGCACAAATTGTTGCAATGTTTAAGAACCTAAATAATTTAGGTACTCCAGAAAAAGCATCACCTTACCGTCTAGCTTCTTCTTCAGAGGACTTTAAAGATGCACCAATCCAGATGTCTGTTTTTTCAGACTTTCAATGTCCGGCCTGTAACGCACTTAACTTAGTTCTTCCAACGATTGAAAAAAAGTATGAAGGGAAAATTAATATCCAATATTTCTTTTACCCACTAGATCACAATTGTAATGCGGGAATGAGTGGACCACTTCATCAACTAGCTTGTGAAGCTGCTTATCTTGCAAGTTGTGTAGGACCTCAAAAGTTTAAATCAGTACATGATGCAATTTTTGAAAACCAAGCAAACCTTACTGCTGAATGGATTAGCAATAAAGGTAAGGAATTTGGAGTTACTGAGTGTATGGCAAAGCCTGAAACAAAGCAGGCAGTCGTGGATATGATCACTCAGGCAAATTCTTTTAATGTACAATCAACACCAACTCAGCTAATTAATGGTGTAAAAATTGAAGGTGTTAGGCCACTAAGTGATTACACAGCGATTATGGATCACCTTCTTAAAGAAAATAAAGCTAAGAACTAATGAGTAAAAAAAAAGAAAGAATTATTCCTAAATATACAGTGGGTCCAATAGAGACCCACTGTCATCTCGACTATCTCAAAGGCCAAGAATTAATTGATACACTTAACAAATGCCAGGAATATGGTGTTAATAAAGTTGTGACAATTGCAGTATCTCCAGACAATCTTAAAAAAGTTAGAGAGCTTACGGCCAATGATATCGTCTATGGTACTCAAGGAATTCATCCTCACGAGGCCAAACACATTACAGAAGAAACTTATCAAGAAATTCAAGACAACTTAGCAAACCCTAAGATTGTAGCAGTTGGAGAAATTGGTCTAGATTACTACTATGAGTTTTCAGATCCGAGCATTCAAAAAGAATCTTTTGAAAGGCAACTGCAAATTGCTTGTGATAGTGACCTGCCAGTTGTTATTCACACACGTGAAGCAGATGAAGATACTAAGGCCATTTTAAAAAACTTCTCAACTACACTAAAAAGAAAAGGAGTTATCCACTCTTTTACTTCAGGAATTGAGCTTGCTTCGTTTTGCCTTAGTGAAGGCTTTCATATTGGATTTAATGGAATTGTTACATTTAAGAATGCTACTAACGTTCGTGATGTTTTAGATATTGTTCCAGTCGAGCAAATGCTACTAGAAACGGACTCTCCGTATCTTACTCCTGTTCCATTTAGAGGAAGAGAGAATGCTCCGTTCTATCTTCCATGTGTTGCAGATTTTATTGCAACTCATAAAGGAATTGATCCTCAAGAATTAATCGACGTTGCTAATAGCAACGCCGAAAATCTATTCTTTAAATTAAAATAATCCTTCAGTCGATAAGTAGCGCTCACCAGTATCATAACAGAATGTTAATACTGTTGAGCCTTCTGGCATTTCACTAATTTTCTTTTCAATTGCAGCTAGTGAAGCACCACTTGAAATTCCTAGAAGGATGCCTTCAAGACGGGCAGCACTTCTTGCAAATTCAAAGGCTTCATCTTTACTAATTGTCACAACTTCATCAAGAAGTTCTCGATTTAAAACACTAGGTACAAAACCAGCACCTATTCCCTGTATTGGATGCGGCCCAGGCTCACCTCCAGAGAGAACAGGAGAATCCGCAGGTTCAACCGCCACAACCTTCAGGTTATTAAACTTCTCTTTTAAGACCTCTGATACACCAGTAATATGTCCACCAGTACCTACTCCAGTAATAAGGTAGTCGATACTTCCATCAATATCAGCGAGAATCTCCTTGGCCGTTGTATCTCTGTGTACATCAACATTTGATGGATTATCAAATTGCATTGGCATCCATGAATTTTCTTCTTGCTCACAAATTTCTTGGGCCTTTTCAATCGCTCCCTTCATACCTTTTTCTTTCGGAGTTAAAACTAGCTCTGCACCAAAAAGTGCCATAAGACGCCTTCTCTCTAAACTCATACTCTCTGGCATTGTAATGATTAAGCGGTAACCAAGAACAGCACATGCCATTGCAAGACCAACTCCAGTGTTACCAGAAGTAGGCTCAACAATTACCGTTCCTTCTTTGACAAGGCCCTTCTTTTGCGCGTCTTCAATCATTCTCTTTGCGATTCGATCTTTAATTGAACCACCAGGGTTTGCGCGCTCAAGCTTTGCATAAATAGTTATATTTTTCTTATTTGCCTCAGGAAAGAGACGATTTATTTTTACAAGTGGTGTATTTCCAACAGATTCCAAAATATTATTAAATTTCATATGTAAGCTCCTCTATATTGAATTGTCGATCCTTCACATCTAAGTGAACTTCGCTTTTATGATAAACAATAGACTTCTTCTTCACACTTTGTGTTAGCCAAACGTTACCACCAATCGTTGACCCCTCACCAATAACAGTCGTTCCTCCCAAGATTGTTGCGTGAGCATAGATCACACAATCATCTTCAATAGTGGGATGGCGTTTCGTATTTTGTAAGTCCTTACTCACTGAGAGAGCACCTAATGTTACCCCTTGATAAATCTTTACTCGATTACCAATAACTGCGGTCTCCCCTATAACGACACCAGTTCCATGATCGATAAAGAATGAATCTCCAATTTGTGCACCTGGATGGATATCAATACCTGTTTTATTATGTGCATATTCTGCAATCATTCGAGGAAAGATTGTTAAAGATTTTTCATAGAAAAAATGGGCCAGACGATGAGAGGCAATTGCAAAAAGTCCTGGGTAGCATAGAACAACCTCACAGATATTTTGTGCAGCAGGATCACCTTCTAAGAGCGCAATAGCATCAATTTCTATTTTCTTTGCCAACGTCACTAATTCTTCGCTATACGACGCTATTAACTTTTCTCTGACATGCGCATCAAGTTTCAAATGATTAAAAATTTGATCCGTATTAATGATGTGGCGATTGAAATACAATTCAAAGTCTTCATAATTTAGAAATTGCATTCGCACAGAACCTGGCAAAATAATATTGAGGGCCTCTTCAACGAAATCCTCAATAACCTCAGGTTTGATTTCAGTATCATGACAAACTTTTTTCTTGTGCTCGTAGAGCTTCTTTATATTAGAGAGATTTGATTTTTCCATCGCGTGATTATAACACGCGGCCCGCGAGATATAATTCACAAAAATCTTTATAAATGGTTAACAAAATGAATCGATCTTCTAAGTTACTGAATATTCAACTAAGGATAGCTTCGAAGGATTTCATCAGAGTACTTATCTGCGCAACTACGAAGATCTTCCTCATTCTTAATTCCGTAACATTCTTGAGCTATTTTTATATTTCGCCCACAGTGGAAGCCACTATGCTCATCAGAGATACCTGTAACCTTCTTAATCCAACAAACAGAGTGGTATGCAAGAGAGTAGAGTGTTGCGTACTTCCCTTCCGCACAAAAGCCAAATGAAGCAGATACAATGGCAGCAATTTTTAGTTCTCCGTTAACATCAACAAAGACAGGTCCACCACTATCAATATAACAAGTATCTGTTTGCTTGTTTCTCATATCAATCTCGTTAAAAAAGACTTCAAAAATTGGAATTATGGCCATTCTCTTTTGACCGTAAATAATATGAGCATGGGCAGTGTCCATTGGCATAAAGCCGATTTCGCCAGTATAACCAAATCCAACCGCTGTCGTAAGCTTTCCAGGAGCGATCTTATCTAGAATCTCTTTGGGATCAGTTAAAAGAGAGTAGAATTTCTTCACTCGAAGAGGAGCATCAGTTGTTAAGATAGCAAGATCAACTGTTTTCAAGCTGGCCAAGTCTGCTAGAGGTCCATTTGGATATTTGAATTTCAAGCTCGGATGAAGCTCCACTCCAGTCACACTATACTGAGCATCAAGGTTCTCTTTTGAAGAAGCCGCAGTCATAATTTTTCCTGCTCCAGTATAGATACGAATCGATTTGTAATTTTTATTCTCAAGACAATGAGCGGCAGTAAGGATATGAGTAGGCGTTAATGCCACTCCAGTACAAAATGGACGGCCAAGTCTAACGAGAGCAACGACACTCTGATACTCTCCTTTATTAACAGCTTCCCCCCCAACAATTGCAAAGCAAGAGCTGGCCAAAGCGATACATAATAACAAAAGAGTCTGAATCATGACACTTCATAGCATAATCAGAAGATAAAGACTAGAAAGGATTATGAGTTATTTTGCTGATTCATCTCATAGAAGGCGCGATAAAGGCCCGCAAGTTGTTGCTTTCTCTTGGCCAGATAGTTTTGGTCTAAAACTTGGGTGATTTCTTCAAAAATTTCGCGATGCACATCTGGGGCTTCATCAATTTTCGTATGTCCCTCAGGACGTAGGATATTAATCACATCAGTCGTCTTAAAATCACGAGCGACATTAGGGCCATCATTGAAAATAAAAGATCGATCTAGCATGAAATTAAGATTCTTTTTGACGTTCTTTGGAATGATATCATTATCAAAGCCAACTGAATCGAGTGTCACGAGCAAATCCACACTTCGAAATCCTGCTTCCGCACTATTTAAGCGATTAGCGAGGTTAACAACAGCGTCCCCTCCTAAAGAATGACCTACGAGAATAATTGGCTGATCCTTTGGCCTTCTTAAAACTTCTTCCAAAACCTTATCTTCATCACTCCAACTGACAAACTCGCCATCACTAAATGACTTGGCGATATCCTCAAGTCCACCTTTAGAACTCAGAGTTGAAAGATGAAGTCCCTCTAAAAAGAAAATTGCAGGCTTATTTATTGGACGTAACTCCTTAATTGGACTAACTTCTTTTACTTCACTAGCTTCTTCAGGTGCATTAACAGCAGACTTTGCAACTGTTGTCACAGCATCTACGGCCAACTTCTTTCCGGCTTGAGCAATTGCAAGAGCATCTGTTGAGATTGAAGCCTTAGCAGCGGCTTCGGCAACCTTGGCAGTTTTCTCCACAACTTTCGTTGCGTTTTTGACAAGCTTTTCAGGGACAGGGGCCTCGCTTTTAACACCACTTTCATAATCCGCTTTGGATTTGTAGTGAATAATATTTGATGGCATTTTTGAACTTGTTT
Source organism: Halobacteriovorax sp. RT-2-3 (assembly GCF_047085075.1). Classification (NCBI taxonomy): domain Bacteria; kingdom Pseudomonadati; phylum Bdellovibrionota; class Bacteriovoracia; order Bacteriovoracales; family Halobacteriovoraceae; genus Halobacteriovorax; species Halobacteriovorax sp. RT-2-3. Next base: position 668,326 of record NZ_JBKIYF010000002.1, read on the forward strand.
GCATTAGTAAAATTATAGCCTGTTCAGCTATTTTTTGGGCAGTGAGCAAAAACGTCGCATCCTCCTAGAAATATGTGCTTTCGGTAGGCAATCTCTCTCGATTGTGGCATATTACAGTGGTATTTTTTTTAATAATTAAGCACAGGAGTCAGGTATGTCTGGAAAGATCCGCGTTGGTATTAATGGTATGGGCCGTATTGGTCGTACAGTTCTTAGAGAAATTTTTAACCGCAACATTGAAAACTTAGAAGTCGTTGCTGTTAACTCACCAGGTGATATCCACGACTACGTTCACCTTATCAAATACGATTCAGTATTTGGTCGTTTCAACGGTGAAGTAAGTGTAGATGAATCACACAAAATGCACATTAACGGAAAAGAGATTTCTTTTCACAAGTATAGAGACCCAAGTGAAATTCCTTGGACACAAGATAAAGTTGATATCGTAATCGATGCAACAGGTGTTTTCAAAGATCAAAAATCACTAATGAAGCACGTAACAGGAACTGTTAAAAAAGTTATTCTATGTTGTCCAGGTAAAGACGTTGATAACACAATCGTTATGGGAATCAACGAAAACACTTATGATGCTCAAAAACACACAGTTGTTTCAAATGCATCTTGTACAACTAACTGCCTTTCACCAGTTGCAAAAGTACTAAACGATAAGTTTGGTGTAATCAACGGTCACATGACTACTGTTCACTCTTACACTGGTGACCAGTGTCTTCTAGATGCTTCACACTCAGACCTTCGTCGTGCTCGTGCAGCAGCAGTATCAATGGTTCCAACAACAACAGGTGCAGCAAAAGCTGTTGGTCTAGTTATTCCTGAACTTAAAGGAAAGCTAGATGGTTTCGCAATTCGCGTTCCAACTCCAAACGTTTCTCTTGTTGATCTAACTGTAAATGTTGAAACAGAAGTTACTGAAGAAGAAGTAAACGCAGCTCTAAAAGAAGCAAGTGAAACAACTCTAAAAGGTATTCTTGGTTTTGAAAAACAACCACTAGTATCTGTTGATTACATGGGTATGAGAGAGTCTTCATGTGTAGACGCTGATCTAACAAAAGTAATTGATGGAAAGAGTGTAAAAGTTGTTACTTGGTATGATAACGAAGCAGGTTTCTCTAACCGTGTTATCGACCTTGCAGGTTTCATCGGTAGCCAACTTTAATAAAAAAAATTAGGAAAAACTATGGCATTACAATTTATTGACAGCATTGATGATTCAAAAATCAAAGACAAGAAAGTTCTTGTTCGTTTTGATTTCAATGTTCCTCTAGATAAAGAAACTAAAGAGATTACTGATACAACAAGAATTGATAATGCTCTTGAAACAATCAAGCTAATCCTAAACAAAGGTGCATCTAAGTTAATTATGATGTCTCACCTTGGACGTCCTAAAGGACAAGTAAACTCAGACTTCTCTCTTGAGCCTGTTGCAACTTACCTTGCAGATAAACTGGGTGAAGAAGTAACGTTAACTGAGTCATGTCTTGATCGCGGAATTAAAACTCTTCTAACTTTAAACTCAAATAAGATCATTCTTCTTGAAAACCTTCGTTTCCACAAAGAAGAAACTGAAAACGATCGTGAGTTTGCACGTAAACTTTCTGAGTATGCTGACATTTATGTTAACGATGCATTTGGAGCTGCTCATAGAAAACACGCTTCAACTTATGAAATTAATGCTTTCTTCAAAAACAAGGCCTATGCAGGACTTCTTATGAAGAAAGAAATCGAAGCTCTTTCAAAAATTACGCAAAGACCTGAGACACCATTTGTTGCAGTCGTTGGTGGTGCAAAAGTTAGTGACAAGATTAAAATCATTGAAAGACTTCTTTCAAGTGTTTCTAATCTTATTATTGGTGGAGCTATGGCCTACCCTTTCCTAAAAGCTAAAGGAAATGAGGTTGGAACTTCTCTTTGTAGTGACGAAGATGTAAGCCTTGCTAAAAAGATTTTTTCTCAAAGTACGGCACATAAAATCATTCTTCCGATTGACCATATCGTTTCAAGTGAGTTTGGTGGAAAGCCGGAAGCAGTTGATAAAGTTGGTATCCCTGATGGAAAGATGGGTTTAGATATCGGTGAGCAAACAATTGCAAAGTACAGCTCTATTCTTCGTGAAGCAAAGACAATCCTTTGGAATGGACCAATGGGTATTTTTGAGAATGAAGATTATGCAAAAGGTACTTTTGCTATTGCTGAAGTTTTAAGCGAGTCAAATGCCTACACTCTTGTTGGTGGAGGTGATTCAGTAAGTGCAGTTAATAAGTCTGGTCTTGCGAATAAAATGAGTCATGTATCGACTGGCGGTGGCGCTTCTCTTGAGTTTATCGAGAAAGGTAGCCTTCCAGGTATTAGTGCTCTAAAATTTGGTGTTGAATAAATAAGTAATAATAAGGGATGTAAATATGACTGAGAGAACGAAGTATATCGTAGGAAACTGGAAGATGAATCAGAATACTGAAGACGTTATCGCCTTCTTTGATGCTATCGACAGCACGAAACTTCGTCATGAAGCATGGATTGCTCCACAAGCAATCCACATCCCTATTTGTCTGCAAAATACTGATGATTTTAAAATTGGTGCTCAAAATTCTGCCACAGAAAATAGCGGTGCATTTACGGGAGAGATCTCACCTGCATCACTAAAAGATATCGGTGCACATTTTGTTATCATTGGACACTCTGAACGTCGCTCTATCTACAATGAGGACGATGCAACTCTAAATGCAAAAGCAAAGATTGCTCTGGCCAACGACCTAACAGTTATTTTCTGCATTGGTGAAACACTTGAGCAAAGAGAAGCCGGAAAAGTCGAAGAGGTTTTAGCAGAGCAGTTAAGTAAAGGTCTTGCTGATATTGACAGTGTAAACGTTATTATTGCTTACGAGCCAGTTTGGGCAATAGGAACAGGAGTAACAGCAACTCCAGAGCAAGCACAAGAAACTCATGCCTATATACGTCAGTATATAAATGATAATCTATCAATTGATGGAAATAAAACATCGATTCTCTATGGTGGATCAGTTAAGCCTTCAAATGTAGAAGACCTCCTATCATGCAAAGACATTGACGGAGGCCTTGTTGGTGGAGCTGCCCTACAAGCGGACAGCTACATGGGTCTGCACGCTTAATTAAAAGACGTGAACTTTCATTTCTTCAGTATCGTTACAACTTAGTTCCTTGTAGGTTTGAACATCATCGAATGATGGCAAACTTCCCCTTGGTAAGTATAGATTTTTAGTAACTCCTAAGACCGTTCCGTCGGGCTTAGCAAAGACACGCCAGTCTGTTCCCCATTCTGTTGAAAAATCAAACTCACCTAAATATTTTCTTTCTTCTCCAAAATAAATGAGACTATCCACATTAATTTTCATATCACGACGAGCAAACTCTGGGTGGTATGGTAGATAGAATTGAAATTCTTGGCGATCTCCAGCTTTTCCTGCCGGAAGAATTTTAAGAATACCTTGAGGGTTCGTAATAGCAACTTCCATCGAATCTTGAGTTAATGTACGAACACCTTTAACAAGATATCCATTCTCTTTTGCGCAATGAAAGTATTGATTAACTTTTAATAAATCCTCTCTTCCATAAAAATCGTGACGGAAAATAAGAGACTTCTTTTTTAAGAAGAATAGTCTTCTTTTTGTATATCCGAGTTGTCCAACCGATGCCTTTAGTGAAGTTCTAAGTCCTTTTCTAGCATCGATTTTCTCTGTAAATGAATGAGTCTTTAGGTTTGGATTATAACGGTAATGTCCTTCACGTGAAATTTCATCTAAGATTCCCTGAGCATCACAACCAACGAGACCAAGGTAGCGAATATTAGGATGGACTGACTTAAATAGATCCTTAACATCCTTTCCGTTAATACTTAGGACAGCTCCCATATTATTTGAACCTGTCGTATTCTGACTTGTTCCTGCAGCATGAGACGCCCAAAAAACAGCGATATTATTTGGATTATGAAGTTGTCGGCGAAGCTCGTGAAAATCCACACTATGCTTTATGACAATATTGTAGCCTGATTTTTTAAATTGCTTCTTGAAGATTTTTTCAAGTTTGGGGTCAATCTTCCAACCTTTTGGACGATACCAAACCTTTGGTGTTTCAAGTGAGGTTAATAAAACAACGTTTGGTTTCACATCCTGTGCATACGTGAAATGCGCAGAAACAAACGTTAAAACAGTAAGTGATAAAATAATTAAAGCTTTCATGCCACAAAAAGTAGCATAAAAAAATGAACAGTTAGGCCTAATTAAAGTTAAATTCGAATGTTAAAATTTACTAACAATTAAGCTTTCTACTGAATATCAACTCTTAATGAAACTGGGCAGTGATCTGAGATAAATCGCTGATACCATGAAAGATTCTCAAGTCTCTTTGTGTTTCGACTACTTCCACTACAAGCACGCCAAATTTCAACGTACTTTGTTTCAACTGTATTTGAAACATAGAAATGATCAAAAACATTTCCTGAGCCACCATTACGATAAGTATAATCATAGTCACTCGTTCTTCTTGTCACATTAATTGTATTAAATGCTTCACCTAAAACGACTAAGTCAGATTCTTTATCTTCATAGCGAGTATTTCTATAAGTATTAAGATCACCTGCAATGACTACAGGCAAATTAGCTTCACGGTATTCTAGTACTCTCTTATTTAAGTTATTAACTTGTTCTAAGCGTTCACTAATTCCATCTGGGCCAGCTTTTAAATGAAGACCAACTAAGTGAATAAGCGGCTGTTTTGAATAACGATCGATAACCTTTCCATAAAGAGCAGGTCTTAAAAACGGACGATTTTCTAATAAAGAGTAAGTAAAATCGTCATCACCTTTTTCAGGAACGATATCAAGTGACTTCTTTAAGCAAATCATTAAGTGCTGGTGATTAAATTGTTCATGACGATAAGAAACACAGTGGTGACCTAGGCCATCCATTAATTGTCCCAATCGTTCAGTGTCGATAACTTCTTGAAAAAGAAAAATATCTGTATTGATATACTTCGTGCTTAAAAATTCTTTGATAAAAGGATCTCGATATTCGTCAGTTCTTTGACCAGAGATTTCCCCCCCAAGTCCGTACCAACGTAGATTGAATGTTGTAATTTTTAAACTACTCGCAAAGCTATTTCCAGAGATCGAAAATACCGCTGCAGCACAGGCCAGCCATGGCCAAAGTCTCTTAATTCTTCCCATATAAAAATGGTAAAGAAGGGATTACCGAAGGTCAAAAAAATTATCTATTTAAGTTACTGATATCACTTTGTGACCATCTTTTTTATTGAAATTATTTCTTATAACCTTCTCATTTTGCATCGCGTGGGATACACCATGCTCAAATCTGTAGGGAGACTCAATGAAAAAACTGCTATTTACGACATTAATTGCAAGTAATATCTTCGCTGGGACAAGCTTCTGGGCCCTCTTCTCACCACACCAAGGTGAAGAAGCATTTAATCAAATTTATACAGCAATCGAAGGCGCAAAAGAGAAAGTTTGGCTAACGGTATACAGCTGGTCAGACTCAACAGTAACAAAGAACCTTGAAGTTGCATGCCTTTCGGGTGTCGATGTAAAAGTTGTTCTTCACCCTAATTTAAAAAGTAGTTCTCGCGTAATTGATTATGCCAAATCAATTGAAGATGCCGGATGCGGTGTTAAGTTCGCTTACAAAAAAATGCACGAGAAATTTTCAATCGTTGATGATAAATGGGCATTCAACTCTAGTGCGAACCTTTCAGGTGGTGCAAAATCTCGTTACTCTGAAAACTTTATTTTCAACAATGACTCTTCTGAAGAAGGTCGTACTACAATTAAAACTTTAAATCGAGAATTTAAGTTTCTTTGGAATTCAGGAAAAGATATCTACACTTCACAAGTTAGTGAAGAAAACCTAGCTTCACTTGATCTTTTAGATCTAAAGAATATTCCAAATGAAGAAGAGAATCCTTCATTCGTTTCAAGTTCAATGAACTTCACATACAAAGAGTACGCACCGAGCTCAAAAAGCTATAAGACAGGACGCTACTTGGGAATGTCTCCTAGGAAAGTAGCTGGTCAGAAAACTTGGTTAGTTCGCGATGCTATGATTAAGCTAATCAATGAATCTCAAAAGAATATTCTGGTTAATGTTAATCACCTTGTAATTAAAGATGTAGCAGATGCACTTTTAGATGCCGTTAAAAGAGGTGTTGATGTTAAGATCGTTGCCGACAATCAAGAATATAAAACAAGCACAAAATCAAAAGAGATGACTCCTTACTTTGTTTACAATTGGAAGAAGCTTCCAGGTAATAAGAATAAGGTCGCACCAGTAAGAATTAAGTACTACTCTCATGCACCATCTCCTCGTCACTGGGCCCTTAATCACCACAAGTACATGATCTTTGATTATGATGAGAGTGATTTCTCTAAGACAAAACTTATGAGTGGTTCATATAATATTTCAGAAACAGCGGAGCTTACTCAATTCGACAATATGTTCACGTATAAAGGTGAAGTATTTGCACAGCTTTTTAAGGACTTTAAAGGTGAATTCGATAATCTTTGGTTCTTAAATAGAGATGACAATGATAAGCCTTCTCAAGAAGCTTGGGATCGCGTCGCTAAACCATACAACGGAAATATTTATCTTCACACAAAGATGCCTGTTTCCCTTACTTGGCCTGAAATCTATAAAGTAAGAAAGGCCGTTTCAAATGCAGCACCACTATTCTTTAAAAACGCTTACAAGAAACGTGACTGCTATCTTTTCAATCTAGAAAAGCAAATTTTCACTGGTTGTCCAAACTAAATAATTATCAAATCATAATTTTTTAACTCATCAGGTCATAGACAGTACTTGTCATGGCCTCGATGTGTTGATATAAATTGTTGTTAATTTATCTATTTATATTGAAAGGAAATAAATTATGGTTACTGGTTTAATGATTTTTCACGGTGTTGTTTCAGTACTTCTAATCATCGTAGTTCTTCTACAATTTGGTAAGGGTGCGGAAGCAGGTCTTCTAGGTGGTGCTTCAGAAGCCGTATTCACAGGTAGCCAACAAGGAAATATCCTAAGTAAAATTACAGTTGTACTTACTGTTCTTTTCCTAGGTAACTGTATTCTTCTTGCTAAGATTCAATCTGGTAAAGAGTCTAAATCACTACTTGATAGTGCAGCGCCAATCGCAGCTCCACTTAACTCAGATACAACAGCTCCAGCACAAACTGCTCCAGCGACTGAAGAAACAGCTCCTGCTGCAAAATAAATTCAAAGAAATTCTAAGAATATACAAAATAAAAAAAAGCTCCCGAAGGGAGCTTTTTTTATTTCTTCTTCATTAATTTTAAAATTGATTCTATTCCTAACTCTTGTGCATATTGGGCAACAGTCTTCCCGTTCGCATCTGGAATATTTGGATCGGCCTTCATTCCTAATAAAGCACGGACATTATCGAAGCGCTTATTCTTGATAGCAATGTGAAGAGGAGTATCACCTCTCTTATTCTTCTCATTTACATCAGCGCCTTTTTTAGCAATATAGTAACGAATTGATTCAGGTGTTGATTTCTTTGCCATAGCAAAGAGTGAAGCTGGCCTTCTCTTCTTGTGAACTAAGCTTACCTCTGGAACAGAAGCAATTCCACGTGACTTTCTTTTTTTAGCAGCTTCAGCGGCCTTGGCCTCTGCAACTAGTTGAGCTTCATTTTTAAACTTATCTTCAACAAAGCTTACTTCGTAGTCGCTAATAACAAATGAGCTATTTTCAATTTCATTAAGATTAATATCTTCAAGTTGCCAGTCTTTCTCTGTTTGCACTACTCGATTAGGAGTGTCCCCCTTGATATCAAGTTTCTCTTCAGAGATCCCATAAAGGTCTGCAAGGTAACGATACTCAGCTTCCTCACTTTCAGTTAAAAGCATCTCATTACTTTCAACTTTGCTTAGAGGAAGAAGGCCCCCATGCTGCTCAAAAGAACCACATGAAGCAAGAATAACTAAAAATGTTAAAAATCTTAACTGACTCATCAACTCACTTATCGCCACGAAGTTAAGATTTCTTTAGTCGTTCTATGTTTACTTTAAAATTCAGGTATTTAGAAATAAATAAGGCCCGCAAAAGCAGGCCTTAGTCATATATAGAAATTTAAATTAATCTCTAGAATGGGATGTCATCAGCTGTGAATGAAGCGTTCGATGAAATATCGTAACCTTGGTTCATATCATCGTGCTGAGGCATTTCTTGGTTAAATGAGTTGTTGTTATTAGACTGACCCATTGAAGCACCTTGACCAGCAGATGGAGCTGCTCCACCAAGGAATTGAATTGTTCTAGCATTGATTTCTGTTGTGTATCTCTTGTTACCGTCTTTGTCTTCCCAAGATCTTGTTTGAAGTTGGCCTTCTAAGTAAGCTTGACGACCTTTTGCTAGGTATTGACCACATAATTCAGCAAGTTTTCCCCAAACAACAACTCTGTGCCATTCAGTTCTTTCTTGTTTTTGTCCGTTCTTATCTGTCCAAGACTCACCTGTTGCTAGTGAGAAGTTACATACAGCCATCCCAGATGGTGTGTACTTAAGTTCTGGATCTTGTCCTAAACGTCCTACTAAAATAACCTTGTTTACACTCATTTGTTCCTCCAATTTTCTTCGCGTATAGCTGAAACAATACTTAAGAATTCAGCTATAACCGCAAGGTTGAGTATTACCTGAATACATTACTACAATAATACGACTTTCCCCTATCGAGAAGTCATAAATAGCTATGCAAATACAAAAAAAAGGACAACTTGCGTCAAGAGCTTGAAATGATATTCATTAAAAATTGAAGGTTCTAAATTTTTTTAATACATGTCTGCAAAAGCTTGCTCAACATTCTCTGGAGCAATTTGAGCATGGCCACCTCTAGTCTGCCAAAACTCTTTTACTTTTGATTTCGCGATACGCACATCCTTCTTGTACCAAGCAGCATCAAAGCCACAGTGAGGACATGGAATTTCTTTTTTGAAGTTTAGTCTAAGCGCTGCTTCAAAGCCTGCCCAGAATAGAAAGAAAGAAAAGATTCCTGCAAAGCTAATAAATGGATAAAGTACACCAGTTGTTGCAACTGTAAGCATGAATACCTGAAGGTAGTTTTTTGCATTCATGTGAGGGTTTGTGACAACTGCCCTTTGAGTGCGACAAAGAGGACAGAAGAATTCAATATGCGCTTTCTTAAATTTGTAAGTACGCGTCTCTAATGGATTAAATGAATTCAATGTCTTCAATTATCGCCCTCCTAAGCATCGACAAAGTAAACATACTTCGACTCCTTAATTTTACCAATTTAGTCGCTGAGAATTAAGCAGGTAAAAAAGGTACCAGGCCCTGTTCTTATTCATCCGTGATTCGAACAAGACCATAAGCCTGGTAGAGATAAGTACTCACAAAAACAAGTACTTAAAGATGACCGAAAGGCCATGGTTAAGGTGGTTAGCCTTGCCTGTACAAACGTTCTACTCCAGGGATTAGGCACCATATCCTTGGTACCTATTTCTATTACAAGTTCAATGCCAACTTAACTCGGTGCAACTAACTAGAAATAGAAAGTGTTCATATCAATTGACGCATAAATGCCACTTTCGGTAGCATTAAGTTACCGGAAAAATAAGGCATTATGACACAACCACAACATTCACATTCGAAAAAATTAGTTAAGAACACGAAAGGCCAAATTAGTATCTTCTTTGGAGTTACACTTGTGGCAATCTTCTCATTCATCGCATTCGTGGTGAATGTTGGACTCTTCGTAAAGGCCAAGATCAATCTGCAAAATGCAGTTGATACTGCTGCTTGGTCGGGAGCCGCTTCTCAAGCTAGACAACTAACAAATATTGCTCACCTTAATTGGGAGATGAGAAATACTTATAAAGAGTGGATGTTTAAGTACTACGTTCTTGGTCAACTTGCGAATGAGAACACTCATGCTAACTCAACAACAACAATGAACTTTGCCTTGAAGCGCTTTGATGAAAGTGGATCTGACTTTAGTAGTGGTGTTAAGGGTGACCATTACAACGTTCCCTCTATTTGTCTTCACTTTGGCTCTGGTAATAACGAAAACCTTTGTACAATTTATCAAATCCCTGGTCTTCCTCGCTTTCACGTCGCAGGGATTCCAGATGTTAGTGAAGAATTTGAAAGAACAATGGATGCCTTTGTTAATTTAAAAGCAAAGAACTGTATGGTTCGTTCAACTTATAACTTTTCGGCCGCAAAGAATTACGCTTTTGCTGCCGGTGTTTCACAAAATGATGTTCCTATTGCAGCAGCAGATCGAACGGGTGCGTGGATTGAATCAATGGAGCTTGCTCTTAGAATTAGAAATCTTGAGATGATCGTAAACCGCCCACCTATTACACAAGGAATTTGTGGTGGTGGTTCTGCCACTGGTTGCGTTAACCCTGAGCAACTATTTATGGAGAACCAATCGACAGGAATTCCAATTAACGATCGACCACTGAAAGCCTATATGGCCGCGGCAAAAACTCTTGGTGGTGGAATTTTTAAAACAACATTCGACGGTGCATTTGCAAAGTCTTTAGTGCTTTATGAATTAGCTCCAAAGACGTTCACACCTTCACCACAATCGTTATCTAGTTTCCTAATCCCACAAGATGCCAGTTATAACGGCGGTGAACTAGTTGCTTCATCAAAGCGCTATCTTGATCTTGTACCGATGATTATGAATTTCACGACGTTCTTTACAACTTTTGCTCCTACAACTGAAGGTATTTCAACGATTGCAGTTCCTGATTCAAGCGGAACAGCTGCAGAAGCGTCATGTGCATCGACAAAGACTTCACTACCTGTACCTGGCTATATTCTAGGCTTCTATAAGAATCCAAAAGTTGTGACATATTATGCAGTTAAGGCCAAAGCTAAGTACCTTGGTTTACTTAATCCATTTTCGTTCCTAGAAAATAATGGCTTTATCGATATGGCAGCATATGCGGCAGCAAAGCCTTTTGGTGGCCGTATTGGGCCGGCCCTCGTTTCACCAACAGTTGGAAAAGATTATGCTGAATCGAGTTCAAATTCGGCCCGTATTGCAAATGCCTCTGGTTCAAGAAGTGCTAACTTCATTATGGGTTTTACAACAACTGGTGACCCAAGAACAACAGATGACCCTACTGATGGTGTAAAGATTCAGGGCCTACCACTACCGGCAACCTCAGACTTTTTTCTAGATGCTGCTGACACAACTGCTGCAATTGGTGGGATTCCATCAAATGTTGATGTGAAATTTACGATACCGAATATGATCTATAATTTGAATTCGCAAACGACTTCGGAATCAGACCTTCCAACCCTTGCCTACAATCCTAACCCAAGTAATATCACTGGCGAGAAAGCAGGGCTTTTCACAACAAAGCAATTTGTTGATTTAAGGGCAAATATTCCGAACTACACGGTAAATCAGGCCGGGGTGACAGCACAAAATCTTATCGAAGCTTTTCAAAATGTTCGTGCTCCGACAAATTATGATGTTCTCAATTACTTAGTTCCAACAGTTAACAGCTTAGAAACAGATATGACGGCCGATCACTTTCCATCAGTGCGCTATATTGATCCAGCGGCCAAAACTATTGGTTACTTTGCACCACTCTTCCACTCTACTTTACTTTATAAGGACAGGGAGGCCCTGACTGGTGTTCTAACTGATTATATTGATACTCTAAGTGATGCTGTTATCGTTTATCGCAAGGCCCTGGATTTCTATGCAACGAAAGTAAGAAATACTAGTGCTCAAGATCCTACGGCCTATATTGAAGCCTCAAAGGCAATCTTTGATCCAGATGTTGATGGCGACCCAACAACGACTACTGTTGCCCTCCCGATTCCGCAGTGCCAAAAACAAAGTATTGCCTCACGCTTCACTTACTTCATTCTAGGAAAGGATGAAGAAGCAAAGCCAGACAACTGTGAAACGATCCCACTATTAGGGGCCATAAAGACGTATATTAACACTAAGGCTCAACAAACACAGTCTAACCTCTACTACATTACGACTTACCGCCAGAACAATGAAGCGAACCCTCCTTCACCGTCACTAAATAATAACTCCCTAAGGACGGCATATGCTCCTGGGAAAGATTATGGCGGGGAAAATAATGGACGTTCAGTAAATCCATTCACCAGTAAAAATAAGAATCATCGCCGTAACGCCTATTCAACAAAGCTTATTAGCCTAACATCGATTACAGATACTGCGTCAGGTTACGCGAAGAATGAATCAAATTACATGGAGTTTCAAGCAGGCTTCTCGCCAGAAGGTGAAACTCCAAGAAGCCCTGAAGATGTTAAGGCCACGGGAGATGTCATTTCTAACCCATTGCCAAGAACTGAACTGCAAGAATTTGGTTCGAATTTATACTTCTAATCACTTTACTTAAATTAACCAAGTCCCCTTTAAAATGGCCCTAAATGGGCCATTATAAATAAAAAAGAACTTGCGAAATTTTTAATTTCTTTTATATACTAAGGACGATTTATAACTTTTTCGCGAGGTATATATGGCAAAGAAGAAAGTAGCCAAAAAGACTGCAAAGAAAGCAACTAAAAAAGTAGCCAAAAAAACTGCAAAGAAAGCAACGAAGAAAGTTGCAAAAAAAGCAACAAAGAAAGCGGCAAAGAAAGTAACTAAAAAAACAACTAAGAAAGCTGCAAAAAAAGTAGCCAAAAAAACTGCAAAGAAAGCAACAAAGAAAGCAACAAAGAAAGCAACAAAGAAAGTTGCAAAAAAAGCTGCAAAAAAAGCTGCAAAGAAAGCAACGAAGAAAGTTGCAAAAAAAGTAGCTAAAAAAACTGCAAAGAAGGCAACGAAGAAAGTTGCAAAAAAAGTAGCTAAAAAAACTGCAAAGAAGGCAACAAAGAAAGTTGCAAAAAAAGCGGCTAAAAAAGCGACAAAGAAAGCAGCAAAGAAAGTGGCCAAAAAAACAGCAAAGAAAGCAACAAAGAAAGTTGCAAAAAAAGTTGCAAAGAAAGCAACAAAGAAAGTTGCAAAAAAAGCTACAAAGAAAACGACAAAGAAAGCCGCTCCAAAAACGGCCAAAACAGTCGCTAAGAAAACTGTAAAAAAATCTGCCGATAACAAAGGTCTTTCTCGCGAAGAAGCAATTGCAAAATACAAAGAGAAGCACAAAGATGCTCTTGATTCTCAATTAGCAGACTCTCTAAAAGAATATGAATTAGAAGATAAGCTTGCAGTGGCAGAACAGTCAAAGCTTGAAACGATCGAAGAGACTGAAGATAGTGTAGGACTTGAAGCTGCGGAAGATTACAACGAGCCAGGACCAAACCTACAAGAAGAGTATAATCCTGATGATGAGCAAGATGAGAAAGATGACCTTAGCTTTGGCTGGGGATACAACGATGCATTTGACTCACCAGAAGAAGAAATCTCTACTGAAGAACTTGACGAAGATGAGAGATATGCACTTGGCCTTGACTCATCTGAGGAAGAAGACGAGGACGATTTTTACTAAAATCTATTGATATCGAATATAAATATAAGAAAAGCGGCTTTTGCCGCTTTTTCTATTTGGAACGAAATTATGAAACTAGAATTTTTTTACTATACAGGCTGCCCATTTTGCCATCGCGTTATGGATGTTATTGATCAATTAGGGATTAAGTTAACTTATTGCGATATAATGAATGACACATCGGCCCTAGAAAGGCATATTAATACTACAGGACGAAGAACTGTACCATGTCTCTATATCGATGATAAGCCGATGTTCGAATCTCAAGATATCATTAATTGGCTGATTGCGAATAAAGATAAGATTAATTAATTTTTGAGGAATTTTTAATGGAAGTAAGAGACCCGGTCCACGGATCAATTCATATTCTTAAAGAAGAAGAGCCAATCATTCGCGCGGACTTTTTCCAACGTCTTCGCAATATTAAGCAACTTGGATTTTCTGAATATATTTTCCCAGGTGCCACTCATACTCGCCTCATCCACTCAATCGGTGTAATGAAAGTTGGAGAAATGGCATTTGACCGTCTCTTCAAAAATCAAATCATCACAAAAGAACACTTAAGGATTAAAGAAACTTTCAAGCTTGCCTGCCTTCTGCATGACATTGGCCACGCGCCCTTAAGTCACTCGACAGAAGTCGTAATGCCAAAGCTTACTGATCTTAAAATTCCTCAAGAGTATCTTCTTGATCGCGATAAAAATAGTGAGCGTCAAGCGACTCACGAAGATTATACAATCAAAGCTATCGCAGATAGCTCCCTTGCTCATAGCCTAAAAGAAGTTGAAAGAGTCTTTGGAGTTGAAAGAAAGTATATTGCTGATTTAATTCGCGGTGAAACTAGTGATCACGATTATTTTAAAATCGATGGAATTAGCTACTTCCCTCTTCTCCATCAATTAGTTTCAAGTGAACTTGACTGCGACCGCATGGACTACCTTCTAAGAGATAGTTACTTCTGCGGAGTTAGTTATGGTTCTTACGATCTTGACTGGCTTCTTGATAATCTTGAGCCTGCAATTATTGATGGCCAAGCTACACTTGGTATTTCAGAAAGAGCAGTTATTACTTTTGATGACTTCCTACTAAGTCGCTACCACATGTTCATCATGGTTTACTTCCACTACCGTGCAGTTTGCCTTGAAAAACTTTTACAACGCTATTTTAAAACTTCTCCATATGAATATTTAATCCCGGCAGATATTGAAAAATATATTGAGCACGACGATTATCACCTTATGAAGATTTTAAGACACTCAAATAATCCTTACGCAAAGGCCATTGTTAACAATCAAACGCCTGAAAAGATTTTTGAATCTTTCAACTCTTCACAATTGGCAACTCTTGAGAAGGTTCAAGCCTATCTAGAGTCTATCAATCTGGAAGTTATTCGCTCATCTTCAACTGGACGTTTATCTAAGTATTATGCAGCAGATAGACCAAAGGACAAGGGGCAATACACGATGAAAGTTGTAAGGAATTCAAAAATGGGTGGAATGACTGAATACTTCGATATTAACGAAGCAACTGATCTATTCCATAAATTTTCGAAGTCTCACGCAATTAATAGACTTCATTGTGACATGGACAAACTAAGCAAAGAGAATTTAGCAGAAATTAATAAAATTATTTCTTCAAATTAATCTTTGAATCTTTGGACTAGCCTCATGGGGCCCGTCTATAATAAATAGATATGAATAAGTTTTCACTTTATGTGCTATTAATTTTGCTTTATCTCGGTATATCGAAGAGTTTTTCTCCGTCTGAGAAGAGAACAATATTTGTTCCTAATGCGAATGCGTATGCAAATATATTTAAGGGCTCACCAATTTCAGTTATTCTTGAAAGAGAATTTTCTACTGGTGCTCTGATTAAGACTTATCACCATCGATACCAAATCATTCATGCCTTCAAAGCACCCCAAAGAATTAACGTCAGGATTTCTCGAGAGTTCTTCTTGGAGAATCAAAATAATATTGGGATGTCTTTATTTAGAAGATATGAAAATGATGAAAGCTCAACAGTCCCAATGCCTCCGGGTTCAATCTATATCGGCTCCCCTGCTTATGGAACATGGAGAACATCTGATTCAGGACAAAAAGTATGGCGCTTTCACCGCACCTACAAAAACTTTCCTCAAATCTTTCACTGGGGTGAATTTACTCCAACATATGACTTTTATCGCAGAATGATTGTCTTAGAAAAGGCAAGCTCTCCTTTCTATGGCCTAAATAATGAATTTGGGACAAACGGAACAGTGACTACGGCACACTATGCGTTCAAGAAAAAAAGTGAAAATAAAACAACACTAAAAGACATACTTAAGAAATATACAAGTTTACCTAAGTGGGAACAAAAGAATGAATGAGTTATACGATAAATTAATTATTCGAATTATTTTTGCACTAATTATTTGCTTTATTATTTATATTTATAAGCAAGCTCATTTAATTCTCTTTCCATCAATTAAGCATCAAATTCTAAAGAAATTCTCTCCATCAAAAAACTCTACTGATACAATTCACCTATTTGGAAGAATTATTGGAATCGGAATAATTTATTCGAATATTGTAATAAATGTTTCAGATGGAATGTATTTTGCACTTGGACAATTATTTTTAGAGTCGATAATGGTAATCGCACTCTACCTAGCTTCACTGTATATTTTAGAAAGTATTGTTCTTTATAACTTTGAATATGCTGATGAAATTTTACGTCGTAAAAACTATGCTTACGCTATTATATGTTTTTCTCACTCAATTTCTTTAGCCTATATTTTAAAAACTGTTATTAAGGTTTCAAATAGTTCTCTTATTATGACGCTTTTTCTATGGCTCTTTGCTGTGGTTCTCATTGGATTCTGTTCAAAGACATTTCAGATTATTTCAAAGCTCTCTTTTAATAGACTACTTGTGCAAAAAAGCTTGGCGGTTGCCATCTCATACATGGGATTTATTTTAGGGCTTTGTACGATTATTTCATCATCACTTGATCACTCTCTGCAAGATATTAAGTGGTACACGATTCAAGTTATTTTAAAAATCCTACTCTCTATTATTATCATTCCAATTATTCGTAAAGGCCTTATTTGGGTCTTCTCAATTCAAGATGATCTACAGATTAAGAAGGATGATACTGACGATTCAAACCTTAGTGTTGAACTTGGTTATGGTATTTATGAAGGTGCAATTCTCTTCACTTCATGCTTCTTAACAACGGTTATTACTGGGAATATCTATTACGGAAATTTTTACCCTCTCTTCTAAATAAGGGTACATTCCTTCATTCCACTTTTTATTTGGCCGATAAGAAATTGGAACGAGGAGGATTTTCGTGGATTTAAAATATTTTCAAATGCTAGATTTTATCAATACTAGACTAACTAATATTGAACGCAACCTTGCTAAGATTGACGAAAAGGTCGACTTCTCTGTTTCACTTCAAAGAAATCATTTAATTCGCGTAAAAAATGGTGAATTCATCGATGATAATATGATCTTAATGGGACTTCCATATAATGACCTTTCTCCTCGCAAAGCCTTTGATGTCTACGAAGATAAGGATATGGATTATATTATTTTAGATATCACACCTAAGGATTATGAAAAACCTGTAAAGCTTGAAGGTGCTATTCATATTCCGTATGAAGAACTCGATCACCGCTATGTTGAGATTACAAATAAGACAACACCTATCCTAGTGATTAGTGAGGATGGACTTAAATCAATACAAGCATGCGAAAAGCTAGTAAAGAAAGGTTTCTTTAACGTAAATAACGTTTCCGGCGGCTATAAATTTTGGCCGGCAACTCAAGGTTCAGTTGTAGTTAAAGTAGCTTAAACTTCTTAAAAATCGAGAGATAGGTTGAGTTGAATTCTCGACTCTAGAGTTTGCCTTTCAACATTACTTAATTTGTTGTGCATATTCTCAAGAGTAGACTGAATTCTTTCAAGCTCAACCTCTCCAATTCTTCTCGAATAATTACCTTCAATTAATTCAAGAACATCAAAGAGAGAGAACTTAAACTTCTCACCATATTCAGTTAAGTAAACGCGTTGTTCACGCTTATCAACTTCTGAAGATTTACGAACGATATAGCCACGCTTTTGTAACTCATTTAGATGGCTTGTCATTGTTTGTTTTTTTAGGCCACAAGAAGATCCAATCTCCTTGATAGTTGGTCCTTCGTTTTCACAAATATAAACTAGAATTTCAAGAAAACTTGGCCTTAAGTCTGTAAAGCCTTTGTCTTGTAGATAACTAAGAATGTGATTACTGTAGATACGATAGATCTTCTTCAGTAAACTTCCAATTGCAGATACGTGCTTCATTGCATACCTCACTAACACGAATATTGTAGCGAGATAAAAAAGACATAGTCAAATATTAGTACTATTTTAATCAAATCTTAAAATGTTCTCTCAAAACGGTGAATTAACTCATAAGGTACTGATTTCACGATAATTTGATCTTCGCTCCCCTGAGCTCCCCCATCGATGACATCAGTATTCGGAATTTTCATATCAGTTGTATGCACATATTCGAAATCTAGACCTAGATTCCACATATCTTCTTTAAGGCGATCAAATAACTCGAACTCACTATCGAAACCAGCACCAAAGGCCTGTGGCGCGGATAGTATTAAGACAAGTGTTAAAAAATTGATCATCTTTTTTAGCATATTTGCTCCATATTAAGTTGTTTTACTAATATAGATGCATTATCGATGCCAAAATCCAGCTCCTCTAAAAGAAGCGTCTTGTATTTGAAATAGAAGTCGCTACTCCAATACAAACCCCAAATGTCAAAAGTGAAGAACCACCATAAGACATTAAAGGAAGAGGCAGACCAACAACAGGTAATAACCCCATGACCATTCCCATATTAATAAAGGTGTGCCAGAAGAATATACTCATGACCCCGATAATGGTGACGGACTCAAAGATTCTACTGACGTTGACAGAGAGCCACACAAATCTAAAAAACAAGAAAAGATATAACCCAATTAATAAGATTGCTCCAAAGAAGCCATGCTCTTCATTATAAATAGAAAATACAAAGTCAGTATGATTTTCAGGTAAGTAGTTCAGGGAAGCCTGAGAGGACTTTCTAAGTCCCTTCCCGAATATTTTTCCAGACCCAATAGCAATCTTTGATTGAATAGCATTATAGCCAGTCCCTTTTGCATCCGCAGTTGGATTAATAAAGGTTTTAATACGATTTCTTTGATATTCTTTTAAACCGAATTGATACATCACTCCACCACTGACAAGACCAACAAGAGCAAGAATTAAAAGTGTCTTCCACTTAAGTTTTCTAAAGAACACCATCGTAAAGAAAATTAGAAGAATAAGAAGTCCTGTTCCTAAGTCCGGTTGAACTACAATTAAGATCGTCGGGATAAATGCCAAGATAGCAGGCTTAATTAAATCCTTGAGTCCAAGTTCACTATCAGGAGCATAATTTCTAAAGTATCTAGCGAGTACGAAAATAACAGATATTTTCATTAACTCTGAAGGTTGGAATCTAATTGGCCCAATCATTAGCCAACGTCTTGCCCCCATTCCTTTATGACCAAGAACAATAACCAATATTAGTAGAACAATATTAAATAGATAAATAGGCCATGCGAAACGATAAAGGTTTTGTGGGTTAATAAAACTAATAACGAAAGCAATGACAATCGAAAGAGCATACCATCCAATTTGTACTTTAAATAAATTTGCATGTGCAGTAGAGGCAGACGCATGTGTTGCTGAATATAGATTAAGAATTCCGAAGAAAAAGATAACTGAACTCAAAAGAAAGAATGAGAAGTCATATCTTTTAAAAAATTCTTTAATATTTGATAAATCCATTAAGTTCTCACTTTTTTAATCTTCAGTTTGACCTTCGTCATCACCATCAGAATCTTCATTCTTCTTTTCTTTTTCGGCCCTAAGTCTTTCCGCTTCTTCACGCTTTTTTCTTCTATCAGCGAAGAAGTCTGACATGATTTTGCGATCTTCCTTGGCATAAATCTTATGAAGATCTGGCATATACTTTTTCATATATGTCGTTAGAACATTTCGAACAATAGGTCCTGCAGCACCTGATCCAGAACAACCGTGTTCAACAACAGCTGCAACTGCAACACGAGGATTTTCATATGGAGCAAAAGCCACAAATAACCCGTGGTGTCTCTGGTTATATGGTTTCTCAGAACATTTTTGAAATAGCTCAGTTGTACTCATCGAGATAACCTGAGACGTACCAGACTTACCGGCCATCTTTACACCAGTACCTCTAACCCACCAGCCAGTACCTCTTGGGTGGTTGGCCACTTCATAAAGACCCTGTCTTACATCAATCAGAGTTTGTTCACTCACCTTTGCTGTTTGAACTAGATCTTCTTTATAGCTTTTAATGATATCACCTTTATTATTAAAAACTTCTCTAACGATTTGAGGCTTATAAACCTTCCCACCATTTGCAATCGCAGCATAAGAAACAGCAAGTTGAAGTGGAGTTGTTAAAACATAAGACTGTCCAATAACACAACTTACCGTTTCACCATCTTGCCACTTTTCTCCAAAGCGTTTCTCTTTCCACTCACGAGTAGGAATTAGACCTGTTGTTTCTCTTGGAAGTGCAATACCTGTCTTCTCACCAAGCCCAAACATTCTCGAATATCTTGCAAGTACATCAATATCCAATTCAACTGCGATCTTATAATAATAAACATCAACAGATCTTCTTAGAGATTTGTATAAATCAGTTATTCCGTGTCCTGATCTTTTCCAGTCATTATAAGTACGACGACCTAGGCGGAAGCGTGGCCCACACATAACTTCATCTTTAGCTTTAATGATGCCTTCTTCTAAAGCAGCAATCGCTGTAAAAACTTTAAATGTAGAACCTGGAGCATAGTGATCTTGGATTGTACGATCTCGAAGTGGACGGTCAGGATTATTAATAAGAGAGTTCCAATACTCTGAAGTTAGCCCCTTAGAAAACTGCCCTGGATCAAATGAAGGACGAGATACCATCGTTAGGACTTCACCATTTCTAACGTCAACAGCAACAACACCACCAACTTTCCCCTCTAAGGATTTATAAGCAGTTTTTTGCATATCACGATCAATTGTTAATCTTAGGTTGTTTCCTGGTGTTGCTTTCTTATTTTCAATGCCCGCAAGAATATTACTAGTTCCAATAGAACGGCGCATACGCCCTCTAGCATCTACTTCCATAATTTGATAACCATCTTCTCCTCGAAGGTCCTGATCAAATCTTTCTTCAACACCTGCTTGACCAATAAAGTCTCCAAGCTTGTAATCAATATTATCTCTTTTGCGATAACGAGGTAGTTGGTTTTGAGAAATCTCACCGATATAACCAAGCAAGTGTGAGCCTACTTCCTTATCTCGATACTCGCGAGAAATAAATGTTTCAACTTGAACACCTGGAAGCTTCTCATTTTCTGTTTCAATGATGGCCACTTCTTTATTAGAAATATTTTTCTTGATACGAACAGGACGATAGCGTGCTTGCCCACGAAATTTCTTAAGAGTTGAGTAGATCTCCTTCTCAGTCATTTCAAGAATTTTAGCAAGCTTCTTAATCGTCTCTTTCTTATTGTCTAAGTATTGTGGAATAATAACTAAGTCAAAACGAGGTACGTTATCAACCATGAGTTGATTATTACGTGAAAAGATCATTCCTCTTGGTGCCTTAACTGTTTCTTTTCTTAAGCGGTTTTGAATTGAATATTGATACAGTAGATCACCTTGGTAAATCTGAAGGTACCATAAACGTATTAAAATAATCGCAAACGCGAGTGTAATTAAAGTAAATAGAATGTCGGCCCTAGTCTTATGAGACCGAACTACTTCTTCTTCAGCAAACATTAGACATTATTCCCCATAAGGCCTTCACTCTTCGTTCTCCAAACTTTATCAAGTAATGAAAAGAAGATAGGAGCTAATAAAGATAAAATAATACTCTCAGGAATAAAGCGCCAAAATTTCTGCACAATATAATCGAAGCTATCAAACTTTAAATATAGTAGTGATGAACTGATAAAAAACCACAGAACCTGAAAGAGAAAAACTGTCAGCATCGTGATAAAGCTACTTGTAAAGTGTAGAAGATCTCTTAGGTATCCAATCACAATACAAATTAAGATTCCCGAAATTGTTCCGTACTCCCACCCTTCAATTGAAAAAAGTGAATGAGTTAATTGAAGAATTAAAATGATAATTGCAAGATACGGAGTTTCCAATTTAAAACCAATATAAAGAACAAGAAGAACATTAAATGGAATCATGTATTTGTTAAGGCCAAATAGTGGTAAGAAAGCACTGGCCAAAACTTCTAGTACAATTAGGATTAATACAGTTATTAATAATCGAATTGGGATATCTGAAGACTTAATCATCTCCCATCTCCTTGTTGAGCATTATTCTCTAGAGCTTCCCACTCCACACGTTTCTTGTCTTGGTCCTCTGAAGGAACAAGAACAGCGACTTCTTCAAGTTTTGAAAAGTCGACAGTTGGAGTTACTTCTAGGTGTTGAGTAATCCCATAACTCTCTCGTTCAATCTTTGTGATAATACCAACAGGGATTCCTCGAGGATAAATATTTCCAAGTCCTGAAGTAATAACAAGATCATTCAAACGAACAGGATCTGTACGTACCACATACTTCATCACAGTACGCCATCCAGAATAACCTTCAAGAATACCGTATGAACGTGTGCGATTTACGATAACATCAACGCGGTTACTTGGATCAAGTATTGTTAGAATGTCGGCAAAGTGATCTGTTAAACGATAAACGTAGCCAACGATTCCATCTGAAGTTACAACTGTAGATTGCAACTTAATACCATCCTTGAAACCTTTATCAATACGAATAACTCTAAAGTCACTTGAAGAGTCCCATGCCACAACTTGAGCAGAAATCATTTCATGTTTAATTTTTTTACCAAAATTTAAGATTTGACGCAGGCGTTGGTTTTCTTGTTCTAATTGCTTTAACGCAAATACTTCCTGCTTTAACGAACCAATTTGTTCTTTCAAAGTAACATTTTCTTTCGACGCATTAACATTAAGCATATAGTCTTCAAAGAACGAAGCTACATTCTTGTATGCATTTGAAATGCCTCTTTGAAGAGGTGCCAACGTGTCCATCATAACATTTTCAAAAATTGAGGCTTCTTTGTAAGGTGCCTTACGCTTTGACACGCCGTAAAATGCAAGTGATAGAACAACTAGGTTTATGATTAATTTGGTTCGAGATCCTTCCGATGCAATTAGCTTCATTCTAATCCTAAGTTGCTATTTTTTTTTATATTAAAAGAGTACACAGGATTATTTAAACTGCCAATATTCTTTACGGAGTAGCATATTTAAGTGATAATAACGAAAATTAAAATTACATGGAGTGGTAAAATGTCATCTAATTTTCAGAAAAAATCATCGCAGATATTCCTGACTCTTTTCATCGGAATTATCGTTATTTCATTCATGGTTTCAGGCCCATTTTTCAATACGGGAACACCTGATTCAATTGGTAGTGTTGCTGGTCACGATATTAAGGTTCGCGACTTTAACATGGAAGTACAAAGACAATCTGATTTTTACTCAAAGTTTATTGGTGGAGGCCAACCTCTTACTTCTCAACAAATGAGCCAATATAAAGTTTATGACAACGCGATCAGAAATTTAGTTTTCCAAAAACTAAGAGTTGTTCTTTCTGAAGATCTTGGGATTCTTGTTTCAAAAGATGAAGTAATTAATGAAATTAAAAACACTTCTTACTTCCAAACAAATAAGCAGTTCGATATCAATAAATATAAAACTCTTCTTTCATATAACAAGTTCACTCCAGAAAATTATGAAGAAGAACAAAAAGAAAGAATTGCACTGACGAAACTACAAAACATTGTTCAACATGTTCCTGTTTCAAAAGCTCTTACTAAAGAATTAAATGAACTTTACAATGACAAGAGAAATGCAAAGATTATTACAATCAAAAGTGCAAACGTAAGAAAGCTTGTAACAATCTCATCTTCAGATATTACAGCTTTTCTAAAAGAAGAAGCTAATAAGGCTAAAGTAGAATCTTTATTTAAAGACAAGCTGCCTCTACTTAGTCAACCTGAGCAAGTTAGAACAAGACATATTTTAATTTCTACTGAAAATGGAAATGAAGCAGAAGCACTTAAAGAAGCAAACAAGATCAGAAAAGAAGTTAACACTAAGAACTTTGTAACTCTTGCTAAGAAATATACTCAAGAGCCACAAGGTAAAACGAACGGTGGAGACCTTAACTGGGTTAAGCGTGGACAAATGGTTCCAGAATTTGAAAAAGCAACATTTGCTCTTAAGAAAGGTGAAATCTCTCAGCCAGTTAAGACTTCATATGGTTACCACATCATTTACGCTCAAGATCGTAAAGAAGCGGTAGTTGCAAAAATTGAAGATCACCAAAGAGATATTGCAAAAGAAATTCTTCAAAAAGAAAAAGATGTTGCTCCTCTAATGGCAACAGCAATTAAAGAAGTACAAAAAGCAGCTTCAAACTCAAAAGCACTTAAGTCACTTGAAGAGAAGTACGGACTTGGTATTAAAGAAATCAATATCAATAAACTTGAAGGTGCTGGACCAACAGGTGAACTTGATGAGAAACAAGTTGCTGAAGTTTTCACAAAAGACTCGGGTCTATTTACTTTTGAAGACGCTACACAAACAACAATTGTTGCTACGACTCCTGCAAAATCAACAGATTCAAAGGGTTATGATGTGAACGCACTTACTAATATTAGTGCTCAACAAACTCTAAAAACTCTGCTAGATAAGTTAGGAAAAGAATATACTTTTAAGCAAAATAAATACGCACAATTACCACAGTAATTTTAAATAATTTGGAGAAGTGAGATGGCCGACAAAAGCGCAAAATTTGATCAAAATGTAGATGGAAAGTTCTATGTTGATGACCAATGCATCGCCTGTGATGCTTGCGTGATGGAGGCTCCTCGCTTCTTTGAAATGAATGACGACGAAGGCCATGCCTTCGTTAAGCTTCAGCCTTCAAATGATGCTGAACTTGAAGAGTGTATGTCTGCTCTTGAGGCATGCCCAGTAGAAGCTATTGGAGAGGACGGCTAAGTCCTCAATTTCTTTGCAACTCACCTCTCTTTTTTAATCTCCTAAACTACTAAAATCACATTAAATTAAATCAAATTGAATTAAAGTTATCTGCCCAAATAACCGAGTAGTATAATATGGTTATGAGGTTAAAAACCCTATTCATTCTAACGAGCTTAAGCTTTAGTGCCGTTGCAAAAAATAGCAATGACAATCAAGAAGCACGTTATCTTCAAGTTCTAACAAGTCAGAACCCGATGTTTGAAAGTGCCATGAGTGTTCCTGGTGTCAAGGATATGTATTCCGAATGCTATCGACAGGAATCAGAGAAAACATCATTTAATGGTGTTGAAGTTGGAAATTGTCTATGGGGAAAAATTCAAGCCGATGAAGGAACACTTAAGCAAATCAACAAACTAGTTGAGAAGCAGAGTGGAAAAGATGGATCCGGGCGCTATCGTACAACAATGGATACGGCCAAAGGAACATCAAAAGGACTTGAAACCTTAAAACAATTTCTTATCGAAAAGCTTGAAAAGGCCCTTTACGGAGAATTTGATAGTAAAACTGGCCAATACGATAAAATTGCAAGTCAAAAAACATTCTTTGAATTATATAAAACGCAACTTGGTAAAAATATTATCTCAGCAGCAACGAGCTACTGTATTGAATCAAAGAACTATGGTTACCCTCTCATTTCTGAAGATGAATCGGTAAGAGAAAAAGTTAAAAATGAAAACCTCGTTGGCCTAAATGAAACTATCATAAGAACAGATCCAAATACCGGTGAACAAAAACAAGTTCTAAAATCTGCAAGTAACTGGGAAGCATGTATTGGTAATATCAACGCTGTTTGCTACGCAGGGGCTGCCGGTGGAGAATTCAAAGTTTTCAACTCCGACCCGAATAACACACAAGGCGAGAAAAAGATCGTTCGTGCAGATATCATAAATACTTGTGCAAAACATGTTTCAGGTAAAGATAGTGACGAAAAAGTTGATAAGTGTGATTCTCTTGTTCGCTACTCATACCCAAGAGCCTGTAACGTCATTCAGTATATTGAGTTAGCAAGACAAAGTATTACAACAACAGATGGTATCGCAAAGAAGTTTGAAAAACTTCAAGGCACAGATAGCTTATCAAATGTAAAAATGTATGATTCACGAGAAAAGTCAGACGAGAGTATTGATGCTCTTACAACGATTTCTTCTGGTGAAGCAATGGACGCTGTTGCAAAAGGACAAAAAGAAGAGATTGCAGCAATGGAAGAATGTTATAAAGATGGCAAGATCGTTGATGCAGAGGCATGTAAAAACTTTCTTTCATCAAATAGAGAGGAACAGTACTCTCTTCTTGGAGAGCTAAAGGTACAAGAAGAAGCTACACTACAAAGACTAAAAGATATCGAAGATAATCCAGAGGAAGTTGCAAAACTTCTTATTGAAGAAGGTTACACTGAGGATGAAGCTAAGAATCTTGCAACTGTTCAAGGTGTAAAGGATCAAATTGCAAAACGTTATGAGGCCAAGAAAGACGCCATTCTTCAATCTCTAAGTGATGAAATCAAAAAACATACAACAAAGGGTGATGAATTTAGCGAAATTGAAGATCTTGAAACCATAGCGGCACTAGCAGAAAAAACGCAGAAAAAAGCCGAGAATTTCTCTAAGCTCGTACACTTTAATAATATCGTTTCTTCATACCTGGAAATTCGTAGTGGAGACGAAAACGAAGATACTCAACGAAACACGCGTGCTCTAGCAATGGAGATGAAAAACTCTATCCTTTCGGAAGAGAATCGTGAAAAGTACAAAGAGATGGGAGTTGATCTAGGATCGATTGGTTACTCTGCAGATGATCTTAATGAAAAATTTGCAACTACAGGAATGGACTATTCTGAATCTTCAAATGATGATGCCACACTAGATGTTGGTGATATTAACACTTATCTTTTAAGTTTATTTAAGGGTGAATAGGTTTCTAAGTAATTCTGATTTTTTAAGTAAATTTTTTTGCTAACTTTAGCCTTGTTAAAGAGTCGCATGTTTCGGTCATGTAAGGAAGTATGCTCACTCATTTTCACTTCGTGAAAATATCGTTTTTCTTTGCGGTAGTTTTGAAGCAGAGATGAATGTGACCTAAGAAACAAAGAGCGTAGCTCGCGTGTTTCGGTCATGTAAGAAAGAATATTTACTCATTTTCACTTTGTGAAAATATCGTTTTCTTTGCGGTAGTTTTCCCATTACTCCTGAGACAACAAAGCCGGGCTTGAACCCGGCTTGTTGAATTAGTTTTCTAGCTAAAGATTGGGGAGCTGGCATAGCGTCCAATAGTTTGCCTTTGGGCAAACAATGACGCTATTCCTCATCCATAATAGCTTTAACAGATGACTTAGTTTCAAAAGCGATATCCTGATCGTCTTCTGCATCAATATCATCAACTTCGTCAAAGCTCTCATCCGCTTCAATATCCATCTCACGAAGAACATCTACGAATGCCTTATCATCATTAAGATCTTTTAGAACTTCATCAATAACTTTTATCGGGTACTTACCAATAATCTCTTTTACATATTTCTGAAGCATTCCTTCTTCAAGAATTGAGATCTTATTCTTAATTTCTTTCCAATATCCAATATAGTGAAGACGACAGAAACCAGCTGTAGTCGCAGGATTATCACATCCTTTTGCTAAACACTCATCTGTATCACCTAGGAAGTAGTCTAAAGTTTCAGCAAGTCTGAATACTTCTTCAACTTTTTCTTCTTCAGTTGCCGGAAGTGGAGTCTTTTTAATTACTTCTTCTTCCTCGTCCTCTTCTTCTAAAATCTCGTCTTCACCAGCAACCTCAAGCTCTTCTTCTTCGATTTCATCTTCATCAAAAAGCTCTGGTTGTACCTCAACGATTTCTTCTTCAACTTCTACAACTTCTTCAACAACCTCTTCCTTCTTTGCTTTCGCTTTTGTTGGCTTTGTTGTTGCTTTCTTTGCAGTTGTTTTTTTCTCAGCTGCAGCCTTCTTAGTTGTCTTCTTAGCTGCTACCTTAGTTGTTTTCTTTGCAACTTTTTTAGCTGCAGCTTTAGTAGTCTTTTTCTCAACTTTCTTTGCTGCTACTTTTGTAGTTTTCTTTGCAACTTTTTTAGCGACTTTCTTTTCAGCTTTTTTGG
This sequence comes from Halobacteriovorax sp. RT-2-3, assembly GCF_047085075.1. Classification (NCBI taxonomy): domain Bacteria; kingdom Pseudomonadati; phylum Bdellovibrionota; class Bacteriovoracia; order Bacteriovoracales; family Halobacteriovoraceae; genus Halobacteriovorax; species Halobacteriovorax sp. RT-2-3. Next base: position 696,156 of record NZ_JBKIYF010000002.1, read on the forward strand.
CCACTTTTTTTGTTACTTTTTTAGCCGCTTTCTTTGTTACTTTCTTGGCAGCTTTTTTGGCCGTCTTTTTTGTAACTTTCTTAGCTGCTGCTTTAGTTGTTTTCTTCGCAACTTTTTTTGCAGCTTTCTTAGCTGTTTTCTTAGCTGTTTTCTTAGCTGTCTTAGGTGCTGCTTTTTTAGTTGTTTTCTTAGTCGTTTTTTTCGCAACTTTTTTCGCAGCTTTCTTAGCTGTTTTCTTCTTAGTAGTTTTTTTGGCCATGCCTACTTTCTCCAAGATTTTCTTTAACATAACAAGTTAAAACCGTATCACTTCTCTTTCAATTGAACAACTATCTACTTTAAGCTCTTAAGCTCATTAGCAGCGATAACCACTCTTTGAATCTCTGAAGTCCCTTCATAAATTTCTGTAATTTTAGCGTCACGGAAGAATCTCTCAACCGGATACTCTTTTGTATAACCATTACCACCACAAACTTGAATCGCTTGAGTTGTAATCCACATTGCCGATTCAGCTGCAAATAGCTTTGCCTGAGCAGATTGTAGTGAATACTCTTCACCATTATCTTTTCTACGAGAAGCCTCCCAAATTAGAAGACGAGACGCAGCAAGTTTTGTACTCATATCAGCAAGTTTAAATTGAATCGCTTGAAGAGCGTGAAGTGGCTTACCAAACTGAACTCTTTCATTTGAGTAGTGCTTAGCATAACGGAATGCAGCTTCACCAATCCCAAGGGCCTGAGCAGCAATACCGATACGTCCACCATCAAGTGTATTCATCGCAATTTTGAAACCTTTTTCATACTCGCCTAGTAAATTTTCTTTTGGAACTCTAACTTTATCAAATGCGATTTGAGCTGTTGAAGATCCTTTGATCCCAAGCTTATCTTCACATTTCATAACTTCGAAACCTTCTGAGTCACATTCAACGATGAATGCAGAGATTCCTTTATAGTTATCAGTCTTAGAAGTTTTTGCAAAAACAACAGCGATATTCGCTTCTTTACCATTTGTAATGAAGTTCTTAGTTCCACTAATCTCGTAGTAGTCACCTTTATCTTCTGCATAAGTTGTTAATGAACCAGCATCAGTTCCTGCATTTGGTTCAGATAGACAGAAACAACCAATATGCTCACCTGTAGCAAGCTTTGGAAGATACTTTTTCTTTTGTTCTTCATTACCAAAGTTTAAGATTGGATAAACACATAAAGATGTGTGAGCTGAGATTAGTACCCCTGTTGAAGCACAAGCACGTGAAATCTCTTCCACGATAATTGAGTATGAAACGTAATCCATACCTGCTCCACCGTACTCTTCTGGAACATATGAACCTAGGAATCCGTTTTCACCAAGCTTAGCAACAAGCTCAGTTGGAATTTTTTCATTCTTATCAATAGAAGCCGCAAGTGGCGCAACTTCACTGTCTGCAAATTTAGAAACTAGGTCTCTAAGTTCTTGGTAGTCACTTAACATCATTTATTATTCCCCTTTAAATACAGGTTTTCTTTTTTCAACAAAAGCAGCTGTCCCTTCTTTCATATCGTAAGAAGAGAAGATATCACCAAAGTGGCGAGCTTCAATATCTAGACCTTCTTCAACAGTAAGGTCGTTTCCTTCATTCATAAGCATTTTTGAAATAGCTACAGCATTTGGTGAGTTCTTTGCAATAGACTCAAGTGTCTTCATTGCTTCATCAAGCATTTCTTGTTGAGTTTCAAATGAACGAACAACAAGGCCAATTTCTTTTGCTTCATTAATATCTACATTGCGTCCAGTATAGATGATTTCTTTGGCGCGATTGCGACCAATAAGCTTAGACAATCTTTGTGTTCCACCAAAGCCTGGAACTAGACCTAGCTTAACTTCTGGCTGACCAAATACTGCAGTATTTGTTGCATAGATAAAGTCACATGCCATTGCCATTTCGCAACCACCACCAAGTGCAAAACCATTTACACATGCGATAACTGGAATATTAAGACTTTCAAAAAGTAGCGTTACATCTTGTCCAAGAGTTGAGAAGTCATGTCCTTCATCAACACTCATATCACTCATCTCTGCGATATCGGCACCAGCAATAAATGCTTTCTCTCCAGCACCTGTAAAAATCATCCCTTTAAGGTCATGATTTTCGCTTAGTGAAGATAGGAAATCTTTTAGTTCATGAAGAACTTGTGAGTTAAGAGCATTGTACTTCTTCTCACGGTTTACTTTTAAAACTCCGATATCACCCATTTTTTCAAATGAGATTGTTTCAAAATTAGTACTCATAAACACCCTTTCCTACTTTACGTCCGAAGCGCCCAGCAGTTACATATTTTTTCAGAAGTGGACATGGACGATACTTTGTATCACCTAGACCATCGTGAAGAACTTCCATGATTGCAAGACAAGTATCAAGACCGATGAAGTCAGCAAGTTCTAATGGACCCATTGGCTGGTTACATCCAAGCTTCATTGCATCGTCAATACCTTTAGCTTCAGCAACACCTTCATAAAGTGTATAGAAAGCTTCGTTAATCATTGGCATAAGAATTCTATTTACAGCAAAGCCTGCTACGTCGTCTGCGCGTACAACAGTCTTCCCCATTTTCTGAGCAGCTTCTTCCACAGCGTTGATTGTTTCAGAACTTGTTTCAAGCCCTGTGATTGTTTCAACAAGCTTCATTACAGGAACTGGATTCATAAAGTGCATTCCTGCTACTTTCGCTGGGCGAGAAGTTGCAGCAGCAATTTCAGTAATTGAAATTGAAGAAGTATTCGAAGCAAGAATCGCTTCAGGTTTTGCAATTTCATCTAATTGTTTAAAGATTTTAAATTTGATTTCTTTGTTTTCAGTTGCAGCTTCAATGAATAGATCACAATCCTTAAGGTCGGCCATATCAGAAGTTGTCGTAAGATTTGCAAGAGTCGCCTCAACGTAAGACTGCTCCCACTTCCCCTTTGAAACACCTTTGTCTAATTGCTTTTTGATAAAGTTGTGACCGAACTCAAGACCCTCGGCACTGATATCGTACATAAAAACTTTATAGTCATTCATAGCAGCAACTTGAGCAATTCCACGCCCCATTTGCCCTGCTCCAATAACGGCAATTTGTTTAATCATTGTGTCTCCTTTGTATTGGCATTGAAAGTACCTAATTTAAAAGGGATCGTCCATTAAATTACTGGTTAATAGGGCCTTATTTGGTCCTATGGCCCAACCAACAAAAACAACAAAATATAGTGACTTATCGTGTAATTTTAACTTTTCACTTGCAAAAAGGCCCTTGGCAGATTATAAAAAGGGGCTTATTAATTAGATGTTGAACAAGTTAAACGTAGGAGTCGATTGTGGCAAACCACAAATCTGCAAAGAAAAGATCTAGACAATCAATTGTTAGAAACGAAAGAAATACTGCAAGAAAAACTGCTGTTAAGTCAGCTGTAAAGAACGTAAGAAATGCTATTGAAGCAGGTAACAAAGAAGAGGCATCATCTCTACTAGTTAAAGCGCAAAAGCTTCTTTCACGTCTTTCTAAGCACGGAGTTATCAAAGGTAACGCTGCTGGTAGAAAAACATCTAGACTTGCTGGTCAAATCAACAAACTTTAATCTTTTTCGAAAGTTTGAATATATAAGAAGCGGAGATATTTCTCCGCTTTTTGTGTTTGTACTTATTTGAAGTTAATCCTATAGACTTAAGTATTCTCTTCGTAGACTGTCTCTCAACCAAAAGTCCTTTGACTTTGCCATGATTTCAAAATCAATCATTTTCTGTTGAAATTTAACTAATTCTTGGAAATCCCATTTACGAGAAGCAAGCTGAATTCCCCTATCGTATTTACTAGGTGTTTTTTTCGCAGCCAAATATGAAGGATCAATAACCTTATTTACATGCCCCTGGAATGAGCGGAAAAAATCGAGATATATTCCAAAATCGTCTTCAATAAGAAGAAGGTTCAAATAAAACCTTTTAAGATTTGATTGATTGAATAAATCTGCCTGATCAAAAAAATCCAATTTCTTAATCTTAATAAGAGTCTTGGCCTTATCGAGAGATATCATCCCACTCTCGTCAACATGGTGAGAAAGAATATGGCAGCAGTTGAAATAATCACTAGCATTTTCAGGCACAGACTTTTCAATAAAGTTTTTAATCTGAGCAGAGATCTGAAAACCAAAATATTTTGCAAAAACATCAAGGTATTGGCCAAAATGCCATGGCTTAGGAGCACTTAAAGAAAGTGCCGTTAAGTCATCTTTAGGAAATCCCTTAGGTAGCCTTCCCTTCGTTATAAAGATAATTGATTCATTAATTAAATGACGATTATTATTAAATGTATCAAATGCATTTGATTTAATATCTTGAGCATCAATTACAATGAATGGCCCTGATGGACCAAACAAACCACCACCAGCAAGAAGTTCTTGTTCAATAAAGTCGAGACTAAATTCATGAGGCCAAAGCTTCTTAGCTTTCTTGGCCAAGCTATCGCAAATAATTTTTGAAGTAAACTCATCTGGAACACTCAGATGATAAACACCATCAAATACTTCTAGAACTGAAACGATCTTATCAATACCATTTAGTTCGAAGCTTTGCTTTTTAGAAGGCATATAGAAGTACCTCTCTAAAGTCTTCTCCGAACTCTTTTGCATCATCTACTAGAGACTTCTTGAATGTACCTCTATTCTTTACACTTCTTAGAGGTGCAGATGTATCAATGCCACCAACAGTATTTTCAATAATAAAAGAACTATTAATCGTAAATTTCTTAGAGAAAATACTACGAGGAAATTGAGAATGATCTAACTTGTAAAATGATTCGTAGAATTTAATTTCTTCAAAGTTTGGTTTTTTAAAAACACTTACTTCAATATCAAAATCATATGCACCTTCAGTCGAAAGATAGAATGCATTTCTATTTCCACCAAGTTGATTTTTCTGATCATCACTCATCAGAGTATCACCTTGTTCCCTAACTTCCTTACCAGCAATTTTCTTACTTGTAATTTCGGCCAATAGTATTGCATCACTTCGATAATTCTTTCCAGAACGAACTCTTAAGTTACTAAATGAAGATAATGTCTCAACTATTTGATCTGTATAAATTTGAGATAGGCCAGTAATCCCTGTGTGATTCTTAACAACAAAAACTGTTACACTGTGCACGCCCTGGGCCTCAAAAGGATTACTTGAATCACTAAAACGATACCCCGCACAAGAACTTAATAAAACGATGCTTATAAGTATAAGAAACTTCATATTACTAATATGCCTAGGATTAATGGAATCGTCTATTACTTTGACTGTGAGAGCCTATTTAATATATGATGCATGCTGTGAAAAACCTGAAAGATATTCTTAAAGATATTGATACTGACGGCCAGTTGGCGCGCTATAAGAACTATGCTCCCAAGCAAAAAGGCCTTGGAAGTGTCGACCTTTTTGACTTCCTCGATCTTTCAAATTCATGGGATAGAATTGTTGGGCCAAGACTTTCACAATTTACAATTCCATTGAAACTTAAGCATAAGTCACTGACTATTTTAACGTCTCACCCAGTTTATGCTCAACAACTTAAGTATATGGAAACAGAAATTATCAAGTCTATTGGTAATGTACTGCCACAAACAAAAGGTCATATTTCAAAGGTCTTTTTCCAAGTAGATAATCAATACTTCACAAAAAAGAAATCTTCTGTTGTTCAAAAAGAGAAGGTAAAACAAGAAGTTGAAAATAGACTTCACCCTCAGTCCCCTGAATACAAAGCAATTATGCAAGCAGCAGAAAATGAATTTAGAGATATTAGTGATAATGACTTGAAAGAATCTCTAAAGTCCTTATTCTTTCAATTAAGAACGAAAAAGTAAAAATATTGAAAAGGCATTTGTCTGATCTAATCTTTCAATTGAATAATTTTTTGAAATATTACTGATGACATTTTTTGTATCTTTATCTTCACGGCAAACAAAGAAGAAATATCCTTTTGGCGCTAATAACTCTGCGCCTTTTTTTAATAATGCTTCAAATTGGCCATCTTTATATTCGCGACATTTCCTAGTTCTTTCATTCAAAGCAGATCGTCCGCTGGCCTGATTAAAGTAAGGAGGATTCATAACAATGAGATCGTAAGAATTAGTAGCTAAGTTCGAGTCATCTAGTATATTACAAATTTGAGTTTTAAATTTAATACTTGGTAAGTACTTACGAAGTTGATCAATATTATTTTCAATATGTTCGAGGTATTCTTCTTGAAGCTCGTAGAGATCAAGAGAAGTCGTGTTTAATGATACTTTATTTGATAGCTTTTGAATTATTTCAAGGGATATAACTCCACAACCACAACATAAGTCAGCAATTGTTTCTGGATTAATCGTTTTTGCCAAAAGGTATTTTACAACCGAGTCAGCAAGCTCAATTGAATCACGAGAAAAACGATAAAATTCAGGTTGAGAATAATCAGTAATTAATTCCATGCTTATCTAATGTTTCGAGAATATTTTTAATATCCTCACCTTCTCGTATTATTTTTGCACTCAAGCCAGATATAAAGACAATTGTTGAAGACTTCCCACTTGGAGTTAAAAACTCGGAACTGATAAAGTTCGTTTCAGGGCAATGCTTTTGCCAAAATAAGTTAGCTTCTTCAGTATCACTAATAGGATCTTCACCTGTTAAGTTTAGACTTGTAGAAGTAATGAAACCTGGGAAGTCCCTAATACATTCATCAATAATCTCATTTTGAATTACGCGAAAACAGATAAAGCTTGTTTCATCAAATGGACCTGTAGGGAAATTAAGTGACAAGCTAGCTTTTGGTAACCCTACTGTTATCTGAAACTTAAAGAGGTCATCAAATAACTCATCCAAACTCTCCGAGCCTCTAGAGATTGAAATAAGCTGTTGGACATCATTTGTTAAGATACTCAGAGGTTTGTTTACAGAAGTCCCCTTAATCTTTGCGATCAGTTCATATGTTTCTATTTCAAATGGATTTCCACCAATACCCCAAACTGTATCAGTTGGATAAATAAATATATTCTTCATAGGTCGACCATTATGTTCTTAATAATATTTTCGTCTCTTTGCCCTAGATATAGTAAATGAAATGCAATCCAGCTACTATTTTTTTCATTTAACTTCTCTGCCAGATAAGTTCTTTCAATACTAAAAATAGGTCTTTCAAAAAACTTATCTTTCTTAACTAATTCTCGCTTAAAGACAGGATTTCTAAGTCCAACAATCAATGACATCATTTTTTCAAAATTATATGACTGATAAGATGAAGCTACCTTCTCAATTAAATCATCTCTCTTTTTTCCTATATTTGGAATATTATATTCAAACAAAATATTTCCATAGTCATCAAAACCTTGAATCGCAGGAGTATTAAAATAGCGCTCGACAAGTCTTTGCTTCAACTTAAAGTCTTCTAATTCCTGAACCCAAAATGGAGCGAGCTTGATTCCAAATTTATAACTAGAGAGATCAAACTCAAGAGTCGAGCCAAATGTTTGGTTTAGAAGCTGTGATAGTTTTAATCGACTATCTCCAGAAGAGATATGAGTGAATTTTTTAAAAAGCATTAGTTTATAAACTTCATCAATACTTGAGTTATTAATAATATCAAAAATACGTATGAGTGCTCCCTCATACCTTGCTCTTGCTTCACGCGGAATATTTTCATTAATCCAAACTGGATATAATTCGATATTTCTTTTTAAAAGGTCAATGATTACACCAGTTAACCATTCTGCTTTATTTAAAGAAGAAGCGATGACAATTTCTAACATCAATTGATGAAAGTTTTCTCTTTCTAACTTTTTCAAAAACTTCTGATGTCCAATATTTTTGCTATCAAACTTCATCTTTAAAGCTTCTTCGATTTCCTCGAGTGCTTTTAATGAACGACTCTCTTTTTTATTTTGAACAATAAGATCTGAATAAAATAGCTCCTGACATTTTGCCTGAAACTCAATCCACTGGTTTGAGGACTGGCCAGAAGTTGTAAATGCATAGATTAAATTAAATTCAAATTGTGAAATATTTGAACAATTTGGAGGTGCTGATTTTACAAACTCAGGCTTGTACTCAACTCCACTTAACGATAAATTATAAGAAATATTAACAAAGTTTAAAAATATCTTTTTTTTTTATCTGCTTGAAACTCTTGAGCTAATACTGTTGTAGTAGGCATTTTAAAATGAAGCTCAGAAAAGAGATCCTTTCCCACTAACTTTGAATAAAACTTAGAAATAAAAAATAAAAGAATTATGAGAACTCCAATGGCCACATAGACAAAGCTATAGTCACTCTTTCTCTTTTTCTTTTTTGATTTCGTCGTTTTTTTCTTCGTCTTCTTTCTTTTTGGACGAGGCATTTCAACGGCCTTCATAGGCTTTATTTCTTCTTCCTCATCTAAATTTGGCGCCGATGCCGGAAGCCCAGCTAGCTTTTCTTCCTCAAGAGCAAGTCTCGCATCTTCAGCAATCTCGTCTAAATTAGAATCTGCTTCAGCGACAATTATCTCTTTCTCAGCTTCTGCTTCAGCAACAAGAAGATCAATTTGGCTCTCACTGCTTGATGTGTCCGTTTGCTCTTCAGAGACGAGAGAAAGCGTTGACTGTGTACTTCCCAGATCTGGAAAGTCTAGGTCATCATCACTTGGTAATACAATTTCTTCCTCTTCTACATTCATGGCCTCAGCAACTTCGGCCATACTAACACCAGCATCCATATCCTTTAGCGGACTTGCGTTTGTAACAACTGGAGCATCATGTTGTGGAAGAGTATTATTGCTATAATCAATTGGTTCAGGAAAATCGAGATCACCATCTTCTGGTAAAACGATTTCTTCACCATCTTCTGTTGTATTTATTGAGATTGATCCAGAAGCCGTCGTTTCAGCTTCAGTAGAACTTGGTGTAGCAGGAAGTTCTTCAGAGTCTTTAATTTTTTCGACTATACCAGTAGTCTTTACAAGCTTAGATACGCTAGAGGCAACCTTTGTTTTTGCCTCTGATACAGGATTGAAACTTTGCTCTTCTTCGCCAAATAAATAACGATTTAATAAATCGTCTTCTTTAATCCAAAACCAATATCCATTACCACTACAGATTTCATCTTCCTCTGTAAGTGTTCCATCTTGAACAAATTCGATAACTTTTTGTTTCGAAAGTGGGCCAAGAATCTTATTTGATTTTGTGCGAATTAGCCAATTTCTATTGTCCATCATCATCTATTTACTACATCCTATAGAAAAATTCCTATGAATCCTTTTAAGTCTTCATCATTAAATTTTAGACCAAGACTATATACTGCATGTGGGTCATTAATTAAATCTTCACCTTCGATTTTACCATAAAGTACGTTCCAAAGTTGTAAATCTAGCCCAACGCGAATATTTGGCCCTACATCTTCTCTATAATCAAAAACTTCTAATGAAGATACCAGACCAATATCGTCAAAATTATAATCCACAGCGAATCCACCATATGATTCAATTAGACCACCACGAAATGTCCAGTTATCAATGCGACGGCCAAGCTGTAGGTTAAGAAGAATATCGTTATATTTTCTTTTCTTCTCATCAACAACAGTTGTGGTTCCACCAACAGTCGTCTCTGTAATCTTTCTTCTTTCTGGTCCAAACTCAGTTGTTGTCACACCAAGTAAGTAGAAACGTCCAGGAGAAGGAAAGATTCTAAGTTCAGCTGTCGTATCAGTTTGTCCTGTTCCCGTATTGGCCCCTGTATAAACAGAAAATTGAGTACGAATACTATCAACACGCCCAATAACTTTTTGAACACTAGCTAAAGTCGTTTTAACCTCATCAGCAATCTCTTCTTCTACAAGTAGCTTACCAACTGTCCCCTTACCATCTTTAATATCTCTTACAAGGCCTTGTAGGTCGGCCATCATACGATCTGTTTTCTTTAAAATTTCTTTTACATCAGCAACTGTACTCTCAGGCTCATTTGCATCTGTTTGAAAGGCAATTTGATCAGAAAATGCTTCAAGGTTATTCACAATATTTTGAATCTTCTCGTTATTGCGACCAACAATATCATTCAATTTTGCAGTCATTTCACGAGTATTTTCTAGAGTAAGCTGAACGTCGCGAATGATCTTTTTCATTGCAGGCTCGCCACCTTCTGGAACAAATGATTCTTTGATACTTCCGACAAGTGTTTTCACATCTTGCATAACATCTGTTGCATCTTTTAAAAGCGTCTCTATCCCCGCTTTCTCTTCTGCAATAATTTCTGAACCATCAGGAAGAATAACCTCAGAGTTTCCGATATAAATTTCAAGATACTTATCGCCAAGGAAACCAACAGAGCGAATCTTCAGTTTTGAACCTTTTGTGATTCCTACTCTTGCTAGAACTTCGAAAGTAATTTCTGCTTTATTTCCAATTAGACGAATTTCTTTAATTCGGCCGGCATTGATACCTGCAACCTTAATTGGTGTTTTTGGAAAAATACCAGACGCATCACTTACTGTTGTATAGTACTCATTATATGCTCCAAAACCAGATTGGTTTGAAGTCACAATAAGTGACATAACAACAACTGCTATCATGGCAGTTAGGGCCATTAGCCCAACTTTAAATTCATTCATTTTAACCCTCTTCCCTAGGCTTAGTACTTACAGATTTATAAACTCTTGCACCAAAGGGTGCTTTGAATTTCTAAACTCTTTCGCTGGTAAGTACTCAACAATATTACCACGATTAAGGAAGGCAACGTAGTCGGAAATTTCCAGCGTCGCTTTAACATCGTGAGAAATAATAATTGACGTTAATCCTATATCTTTATGTTTATGGCTCGTATCGACAATTAAGTCGTTGACCATTTTAGTCGTAATTGGATCAAGACCAGTAGTTGGCTCATCATAGAGCATAACCTGTGGACTTAAGGCCAGCGCTCTTGCAAGACCAACCCTCTTTCTCATCCCCCCAGAAAGTTCACTTGGTAATTTATCAAATGAAATTTCTTGGAGACCTACTGACTTTAGTAGACCAAATACCTTCTCTTCTATTTCTTTTGGAGTCATTTTAGTGAACTCTTCTAATGGAAAAGAAACGTTTTCAAAAGTTGTTTTAGAGTCAAATAAGGCAGCATATTGAAAAAGCATTCCGTAGTTTTGACGAAACTTTCTAAGTTCATCTTCTTCTAAAAGAGAAAGATCTTTGCCTAACACTTCAATTTTTCCAGAAGTTGGATGATGAAGCCCTAGAATATGTTTTAAAAGAGTCGACTTCCCCGCTCCTGAGAACCCCAGGATTGTTGTAATACTTCCTCTTTGAATATCAAAACTAAGATCATTTAAGACAGTATGTTTTCCAAAAGTCTTAGTTAAATTAAATATTTTTACTGACGAATCTTCAAAGTGTAACATTCTACATCACCTGCACTAAAAAGCTCGTTAAGAAATAGTCAAGAACGAGTACCGAGATCATTCCCCAAACAACAGCTAAGTTTGTTCCCTTACCTACCCCTTGGGCACCTTTTGTAACAGAGAAACCAAAATATGTTCCAATAACAGAAATAACAAATCCAAATACAATAGCTTTGATTATTCCTTGAAAAATATCTGAGACATACATGAACTGTCCAAGCTTTGAGAGATAAATCGCATCATCAATTTTTAGGGCAACAGTACCAACAATATAAGATCCAATATTTCCTACTAAGAGAAAGAAAATTGAAAGTAATGGTAGAGATAATGTTCCGGCAACAATTCTTGGTACAGCAAGAAATTGAACACTACTAATACCCATAACCTCAAGAGCATCAATTTGTTCTGTAACCTTCATTGTTCCAATCTGCGCTGCCATAGCTGCTCCAGCACGTCCTGCAACAATCAAACCAGTTAATACCGGAGCTAATTCTTTAGCTAGTGTAATTGCAACAACTGGCCCAACTAGTGAATCAACATTAATTAACTTGAAACCAAAATAAGTTTGGTAGGCCATAACCATTCCCGTAAATGATCCGGCCAAGAAAATAATGAATAAACTTTTATTGCCAATAAAGTCCATCTGCTCAAAAAATAATTTGAAACGATAAGGCTTTCGACTGGCCCAATAGAAAAAGTTAACGATAAAATTCATTATCGTTCCAAGGCCCGCAACATTTTTAATAATGATGCGACCTAAGTTTTCATTAAAGATGACAAAACTTCTAAGTAAATAATTCATTACTGAAATTTTACGGGAAAAAAAATGAAACTGCTACTTACTGTCGATAAATTTTGGGAATTCTTTCTGTTAAGTGAATGAACACTTCATAAGGAATTGTCTTAGACTCGAGGCATATGTTAGAGAAGTTCTCACCACTTTGATCCCAAACCACAAATCTCTCTCCATTTTTAATTTCAAGATCTTGGTTATTAAACAAAATTTGTCCCATATCCATATTCACTCGCCCGACAATTTGGCCAATTTCTTTACCGTGTCTTAAGTGAACATTTTGATAACGAGTCGAAAAGCCATCCCCATAGCCAAGTGCAAATATCCCAACAACACCATCTGTTGGACATGGAGTTGCTCCATAACCAATTGGAGTCCCGCGATCTACTTTAAAACTGTTGATAAAAGTTGTCTCAAGTCTAGAAATTAACTTTCCTTGCCAACAGCTCAGGTGACTATACTGAGGAAGAAGTGAAGTTGGTCCATACATCATAAGTCCTGGCCTTACGTGTGTTTCCTCCAAGCCTACTTTCTGTTCAATTGCTCCAGAATTTGCAAGTGATGACTTATCAATTTCTATCCCTGATGCAAGCAATTGCGATTTTAGCTCACGCCAATTTTCTTTTTGTGCAAGATTTCTCTTATTTTTATCCATCGATAAACTAGAGCTCGAAAAGTGCGACATCAAATGATAGATACTCTTTCTACCTGAAGCTTTAATTAGTTTAACGACTTCATCAATTCGATCAAGCCTCAATCCAAGTCGATTCATTCCCGTATTAAATTTTAAACACAGAGGAAAATATCTAAAGTCTTCTTGCTCTAAAAAGTACTTCAAGTTTGATTCGTTTGATAGAACTGGAATGATTCGATTATTTAAATAGATATCTGCTGCTTCTTGAAGATCTAGATTCACATCTGAGAAAACATATACTTCAAACTCTCCATTAGGAATTTCTTCACGCAGTCTTAAGGCTTCACCAATACTGGCACAGCCAAATTCTTTAATCCCTAGTTCAAAGTACGCAAACTTAACAATTGGAACCATTCCATGGCCGTAGGCGTTTGCCTTAACCATAAAAAGGGCTTCATTATTTGGACAAATTTCTTTCAGTAGTTGGTAATTATTTGCAAGAGTTGAGACGTTAATCTCCATGCAACTTTTTATTCTCATATTGTGCTTTCTTGAAACGATCTCTTAGCTTTCAACTTTCTTGCTGTTGTTACCATTGAATACTGAGAATATGGTACTTCAAATACATTTAATGACATTGAAAGAATTAAACTCTTATCCTTCCCTGAAAAATACTTTGCTAAGCGAATATTTTTGCAAAGATCTTTTGCCGCTGCAAAACTTTCTTCGAAGAAATCATTTTCAACATCTAAAACAATTGATTCAAAAGAGATATTATAAATATTTGATAAATTAGTTATCTGCGATAGATTGATCTTCATATCGCGCCAAAAAGTTTCCCAATCAAAATCAAAGTCCGATCTTAATTCCAGTAGATCTGATATTTCAGAAGTGTCTACAGCAATAAGATTTCTTCCGTGAGTAGTTTGAGAGATTTGACCAAGTAACTCAAAAGGTCCTTGAGCACTTGCCACCGCAGCTGAGTGAGTACTTGCATTCACTATTTGAGCATATACTCCACTTAGTAGAGACTCTACAACCTGCCAGTTAAAATTAAATAAGTAATCACGATCAACTTCAAGAGCTACAACAGTTGTAATATCCACACCATTTGCAGACATTGCAAGAGTTACAACAGGATTATGAACAAGGCTAGAAACTATATTCTTTACCATATTCATTCCGTTCTCATTAACCCCTCTAAGCTTAATATGACCTAACCAGATATCAGGAACATTGATATTCTTCATCCCATCATATTTAACGGCACATAACTTATTCGTATTACTATTAAGATCAAAAACTGTAACACTTGTTACAAATTCTTGTGGCTCAAATACATTTGCAATTAGAGATTTAAAGTCACTCTCATCTTTATTGAAATTAATTATGTCGCAAACTTCAAAGAAATCTTTTCCATAAAGAGTCTTCGTTCTTTCACTCTCAAGACTTGCAACTAAAGCTTCTTGTTTGTGACGATATTTATCATGGAAAGTTTCAAGCTGATTAACCTGTCTAATTAAAGATGTTTTGCGATTATATTGATCAAGAACTCCACGCACTTGCACTAGAAGATCTAATTCAGTGAAGATCGATCCAAGACTTTCAATTTTAGCAACTGACTTCAAGTCAGAGTTTGAAGCAACAATGAATGCTCTTTGAACTTTCTTTAGCTCAGGACGATCAAAAAGAGATTGGCCTTCATAGTCCACATCTTGAGCGCGTACTAATACTAAGTCATATTGTCTTTGAATATGAGAGATTAGAAATGAATCTGCGTCATCAAATGAATCAATAAGAATATTGATATTTTTAAAGATTTTAGAAAATCCCTTACAATCTTCAATCATCGAAGAAAGAATGGCTACTTTTGGACTAATCATTGTCATGGCGCAAAAACTCCTTCTAAGGACATAACATCGTCTAAAATCGTATCAAAATAGAAGGGTTATAGCAATTTTAAGAGCTCTTCTACTGTATTTATTTCTTGAATTTGTGCCTGCGTAAGAAATAGATCACTTTTTTCATAGCTTGGAGTTCGCTTTTCATAGAGATCTTTCATAAAATCGATACCATTTTTGGCCAATGGACGATTATTATCCTTTTTAAGCCTTTCCCAGCATTCTTCAAATGTACTTTGAATATAAACAAGCTTTCCGCCAATTTCTGAAATGAAATCAACCACAACTTGCTCATCTAATGCTCCGGCCCCAAGTGAAACAAGATAATCATCTTTCATATTTTGATGAAGTAGCTTAATCATATCGATTTCGTCTTTACGAAATTCTTCAATGCCAATGTCCTGAATATACTCCGCAAGCGAGTCATAGCCAGTTCCCATACGATTAAAAATTTCTTCATCTAAGTCAAATACTTGAAATTTATCATCCTTAGATAGCTTCTCACCAAATGTTGTTTTGCCGGCTCCAGAAAAGCCCGTTAGAAAGATTCTCATAAGTAAAAAACTACACGATTAAGTTCATAATGTCCTAATTTTCTTGCCTTTTGGCCCCTCGCAATATAAACAGAGAACTCAAATCACAGAGGAAAAAATGCAAATCGTAAATAAAGATAATACATTCTTAAAAGATTCAACGATTCTCATCTCACGCGTAGGTGACGAGTTTGAAACTTATCATCTTACTGATAAAAATAATGCGTGGGTAAAATCAATCCTAGACGGTATTACAAAGGACTTCGAACCTGAAGTTAAGCCTGAGGGCTTCGAGCACTTAAATGTTGAACTTCAACTTAAAAATGCTCGCGACTATACTTTTGGCGAGCACCTAATCGTTAAAGGAAAAGCTTCAGGAGCCTATACAGCAACTTGTGTACGTTGTCTTATTGATACTCCTCAAGAGTTTGAAACAGAGTTCACTTGTGCTTTTATTAATAAGAGATATGAAGACGATCCTGAGTATGAAGAAGTTGATGAGATTTACATCTCTGATGAAACTGCAGATATGTTTTTCCACGAAAGAGGTAAGGCAGATTTAAGAGAAGCCGTAGCAGAAAACTGCTTTTTGGCCATAAATCACTACCCAGTTCATGACGCAGACTGCAAGGGTCTATGTCAAACTTGTGGAGTCGACCTAAATACAGGCAGTTGCGAACATAAGAATTAATAAGGCCTAACTTTTAGGCTTGTAATAATGGAGTGAGTAAGGTATTTAAGTAAGCTCATTCGTAAAGATTTTTAAAAATTGAAGTTGAATATAACGGAGTAGAAAATGGCAGTACCTAAGAAGAAGACAAGTGTTTCAAGAAAAGGCCTAAGAAGAGCTGGTCAAACACACAAGCTTTACGCGAATAATGTAGTTGTAGCTGATTCAACAACTGGTGAGTTAACTAAGAAGGGATGTATTTCTCCATCTGGTTACTGGAAAGGTAAGAAAGTATTCGCTACAAAAGCAGACAGAGAAGAAGTAGAAGAATAAGATAATTCATTATTTCTCATATAAGAAAGCCCACTCTATGAGTGGGCTTTTTGCGTTTTCAAAGTCTGCTGGAACCTAATAAAAATCAGTTTGACCCATCAAACTTTCTTTTAGTATAACTAAACTACACAAACTGAGAGAGAGACCATGAGACTACTTTTAACAATTGCATTCGTATTTAATACATTTGCCCTATCCCCATTAGATGAAGCACTTTCTAAGCTCATCAAAAAACACAACTTAACTTCCCTACCTGAATCCCAACTACAAAATCAGAATGAAGTAATTCTAGGATCGCGCCTATTTGCAGAGGTTCGCCTAAGTGGAAATAAAGACATCACATGCATGCACTGTCATCATCCAATGCTTGGTACAGGAGACAATATTCCATTCTCAATTGGAACTGGTGGTGCCGGACTTGGAAAAAGTCGCGTTCAAGACGGCAAAGGCCATATTATTAAGCGCCATGCTCCGGCCTTAATCAATCTTGGCTACGACGAAATTACAGATATGTTTTGGGATGGACGAGTTCACGTTGACTGGAACAAGGGTGAATTTAAAACTCCAAGTGTGGAGCTTAATAACAAGCCTGAACTAAATAAGAAAATTCGCAATGCCCTAGCAGCTCAAGTTATCTTCCCTCTCCTCTCTGTTGAAGAGATGTTAGGAAAGGATAATGAAATCGCCTCTAAAGAAGGAGACTTAGCAAAGTGGGATGCTCTAGTTAAGCGCCTTCTAAATGGATCTAAAAGCGCGATGTACCAAAATCTTTTCAAACGCGCTTACCCAAAAGATTTTGAAGCAAATAAAATTGATATTTCACATGTTGCTAATGCACTAGCAGCTTTTATCACTAGAAACTTTAACCTTGTTGATACTCCCTACGATGAATACTTAAATGGAAATCAAGGAGCACTAAATGAATCCGAAAAAAGAGGTCTAAAAGTTTTCTTAGATAAAGGCGCTTGTATCAACTGCCACAGTGGCCAACACTTAACGGACTGGGATTATAAATCAATTGGGCTTCCACAAATTGGGCCAATCAGTTCAGATGCTACCTTGAACGATAAAGGTCGCTTCGAAGTCACTGGCAATAAGGCAGACCAATATAATTTCAGAACACCACCGCTAAGAAATATTCATCTATCTGCACCCTATATGCACAACGGTGTTTATGAGACTCTAGAAGAGGTTGTTGATCACTATAATCACACGCGTCCTGCTATTAAAAACTATATTGTCACAGAGGTAACTCAAGGTCATTACGAAGAAAAAATCGTAAAAGATGAAAATTTTGTTAACAATAAATTGCGATATCAGTTAATAAGCGATGACGATATTAGACGTCCACTACAATTAACAGAGGATGAGAAAGCAGATCTTGTTCAATTCTTAAAGACAGGATTGGCTTCACGCCGTCTACAAAGGCTTAAAGAAGCTTCAAAACTTTTAAAATGAACACAAGGCCACAAACGTGGCCTTTTATTGTAAATTTGACCCAAAAACACACAGTGTCAAATAATAACGCCCCTGCCCTTCCCCATCATTGTTATACTCAATAAAATAGGCGCAATTTTTTATTACCAAGATTAGGAATTTAAATGGATATTAAAGTAAAGATTAAAGGAACTGGAATCTACGCTCCAAAAGAAGTTAGAACAAATGTCGACCTAGAAAGTATGGTTGAAACAAGTGACGAATGGATTTATGAAAGAACGGGAATCCGTCAGCGTCATATTTGCTCAACAGAAGGTGGCGAGTGGCCAAGTGATATGGCCTACCATGCAACTCAAGATGCACTTAAAGCGGCAAACCTTGAGCCAAATGATATTGATATGATTATCTTCGCATCGGTTACTCCAGATTATAAACTTCCAAATACAGCTTGTATTCTTCAACAAAAGCTAGGAATCACAAATAAGTGTGCGGCCATTGATATTGCAGCAGCATGTTCTGGATTTGTTTACGGTTTAAATATGGTGACAGGACTTATTCGCATGGGTGCAATTAAGAATGCCCTTGTTGTTGGTTCGGAAATGTTATCTAGAGAAGTGAACTGGGAAGATCGTAACACTTGTATTCTTTTTGGAGATGGTTGTGGTGTTGCCATTGTTGGTGCAAACGAAGATGGTGATGACTCAGATATCCTTTCACTTGAATTAGGTGCAGATGGTGCAGGTAAAGAATTCTTTGACCAACCAGTTGGTGGAGCAGTTGATCCAATTACATCTCAACACCTAAACGAGAGAACTCACTTTATGCAAATGAAAGGTAAAGAAATGTTCCGTGTAGCAACGAGAACTCTTGCCGAAAATGCTAAAAAAGTTTTAGAAAAAGCAGGTAAAGACTTAGAAGAAGTTGATTGGTTAATCCCTCACCAAGCAAACGTAAGAATCATCGAAACAACAGGAAAACTTCTAGGAATCAACCCAGAGAAAGTAATTGTTAATATTGATAAGTACGCAAATACATCTGCGGCAACTGTTCCAATCGCAATGCACGAAGCAATTGTTGATGGAAGAATCAAACGTGGTCAGCTACTATTACTAGATGCGTTTGGTGCAGGTTTAACTAGTGGAGCAACTCTACTAAGATATTAATTAAGGTTTTATATTATGAAAAAAGTTGTTTTAATTTTCCCTGGTCAGGGATCACAATACGTAGGAATGGGAAAAAGTCTTGAAGGACACCCATCATTTGAATTACTTGAAGAAGCAAATGGAGCTCTTGGATACAACCTTTCAAAGATTATGCTTGAAGGCCCTGAAGAAGAGCTAACTCTTACACAAAACACTCAACCAGCAATTCTGACTTACTCAATTGGCCTATTTCAAAAAGCTAAAGAGATCTTAGATGCAGCAGGTGTTGAAGTTTCATGTGTACTTGGACACTCAGTTGGTGAATACCCTGCACTTGTTGCAGCTGGTGCTCTAAGCTTTGAAGATGCACTAAGAGCTGTTCACAATCGTGGAAAATATATGCAAGAAGCTGTTCCTGCGGGAATGGGAAAAATGTATGCTGTAATGAGAGTTCCTGCAGATATCGTTGAAAAAGCATGTAAAGAAGTTTCAACTGAAGGCAATGAAGTAATGCCTGCAAACTTTAATGAGCCAGGACAAATCGTTATTTCGGGACATGCAGATGCCTGTGACAAGGCCGTTGCATGGATTTCAGAAAACTTCTCTGAACCACATAAAACAGTTGAGCTGAAAGTAAGTGCTCCATTCCACTCTAGTCTTATGAAACCAGCTAGAGAAAATATGGCAGCATTTTTTAATGACGTAACTTTTAATAAAACGACAATTCCTTATATTGCCAATATTGACGCCAAAAAGTATCAAATTGGTACAGACGGTGAAGTTGTAAAAGAGAACCTGATCAAGCAAATTGATGGTTCAGTTCTTTGGACTCAAAGTTTTGCAAGCCTAGATGATGACACTCTTTGTGTTGAGGTTGGACCAGGACGAGTTCTAATGGGACTAGCAAGAAAAATTAACCGTAATATCAAAGTTATCTCTTTAGACAAAGATGGTGCCTTTGATGAATTAAGAGAAGCACTAAACTCTTAGGAGCAAATATGATTGCAACTTATAACGATTTAAAGAACAAGAAAGTTTTAATAACGGGAGCAAGCCGTGGTATCGGACTAGATATCGCTAAATCACTTGCTTCTCAAGGCGCACACGTTATCTTCAACTACCGTGAAGGAAAAGAAGATGTTGCTAAAGAAGTTGAGTCGCAACTTAAAGCGCTTGGTGCTTCAAATGTAACGGGACTAATGTTTGATCTTAATAATGAAGAACAAATGAAAACTGCCGTAAATGACTTCGTAAAAGAGTTTGGTCCAGTTGAAGGTCTTGTAAACAACGCTGGTGTTTCAAAAGACACTCTTCTTCTAAGAACAAGAAAAGCAGATCTTGACGCAGTAATTGATACGAACCTTAAGGGTGCAATCATGCTAACAAGTATCTGTTCACGTGGATTCTTAAAAGCTGAAAATGTATCGATTGTTAATATGAGCTCAGTTGTTGGTCTTATGGGAAATGTTTCTCAAACGGCCTATGCAGCATCTAAGGCAGGTTTAATTGGCGCAACGAAGTCAATTGCGAAAGAATTAGCTAGCCGCAACATTCGTTGTAACGCAATCTGTCCAGGTTTTATTCAAACTGATATGACTGATGCCCTTGAAGAAAAGGCGAAAGAAGCCTATATTGCTTCGATTCCAACTTCACGCTTTGGGTCAACGGAAGATGTATCAAACCTAGTTTGCTTCCTACTTAGCCAAGCGTCAGGATATATTACTGGTGAAGTTATTAAAATTGACGGTGGACTTTATATCTAGAAAAATATTAATATACTAAAATTAAATTTTTATATAAGAGAGAGAAATTGAGTTTATAACTTAATATATTTATTAGGAGACAAATATGGAACAAAAAGTAATTCAACTAGTAGCGGATCAAACAAAAATCGATATCGCAAAAATCAATGCTACAACTTCATTCGTAGACGATCTAAACCTAGACTCACTAGACATCGTTGAACTTATGATGAAAATGGAAGACGAATTTGATATTCAAATTCCAGAAGAAGATGCAGAAGGTCTTAAGTCTGTTCAAGACGTTGTTAAGTACCTAGAGTCTAAGCAATAATCAAAAATTAATTCTTAGATAAAAAAAGCCTGCATATTGCAGGCTTTCTTTTTATAAATTTTTACAACTTTTAATCTGAAAAGTTTTGTAATCGTACTTAATCTCAACCTTCTCTTTTGACTTAATTGCCTTTTGAAAGCACTTCGCATCTTTTTTACTCGCTCGGTAAAAGGGAGCACTCTCCACGAAGCTAACAGTAATTTCATCTTTCTCTAACTTAAAAGTTGAGACATGGTATTGTGATGTGGCCAGATTGGCCGCATAAGTAGATACAAAGCTTAGTAATGTACAAAGAATTATTTTTTTCATTTTACTTATTCCTAAAGAATTCTCTTCTCATAATTTGCTAGTAGTTCCTTAGCTGCCTTTGATCTTGCTTCACGGCTCATCATATTGGCCGCAGTTTGTGGGTGATATGACTCCCTACTAGCAATTCCAAAAGCAGTCTTACCTACACTCACAGCATCTAAACTTGGAGGAAAGCCCACATGATCGACCTTAGAAGCATCTGCTCCCATTGTCTCTAGCCACTCATTAACATGAATCGGTTTTGAAGCAATAGCAGGATCAATGATCATCTTTGAAACTCCGCCTCTTCCATTATCAACATAAACAACAGGTGCCGTATGATAACTCCAGTAAGGATATTGCTGATTAGGAATTTTAAGTTTTCCTGATGCCCAGGCCTTATCTGCGATAACACCTTCTTCTTCAAACATATTAACCATAAGTTCTGAACGAGCATAGCATCCGTCTTGTACGTACTGCCAGGCCATCCCTTCCATTGCACGGGCCTTCTTAAAAAGCTCATTTGCTTTTTGAATTGAGATAACACCACTAGCACGTGGACGATAGTCTTGAACTTTTTCATATGAATCAGCAGCATAGTAACTATCACCATCGCGACAACTATTCTTTGGCAGGAATTGGCGATTAATATACTGACTATTGATATTTCCGTTTACGACATCAACAAGATGAACGAAGTCTAAATTATCTCTTTCGCGCACCGATTGCCTTCCAAGGCCGATAATATCTCCCTGAATCGCTTTTGGACAATGAGGAAGAACTGTTTTTAGGTAGTCGCTAAATCCAGCATCCTGCATGCTGAAGAAAGTTGTGGAGTTGTGCCCCATCGCTTCAGGTGCCTTTCTTTGAACAGTAAGACGTGACTTCTCATACTCTTCATTTCTCTCAATAACAGCACCACCAAGAGTACGAGCATACTTGATATAACTATCGTTCTTAGTGAACTGAGCATTACCTCTCGTATCGCGAGAGTAATTGATAGGCATATACACATTACGAGCTGGATCAAAGATTATGTAGTGATTATCGCCACACTTTTTAATAGTACACTTAGTGGCCATCTCACACTGATGATTTTTGTTATTATTATCTTGGACCCACATCTTTGTGTATGCTTGAGTCACCTTTTCATTTTGATTTTCAATATCGTCTTCAACACCTTCTAAGATATTCTGTAGGCTATCCCTAATTTCTTCTTGGGAAGGATCAATATTTCTAATAAGTGAGAAGATAGATTTTTGGGCCTCATCCATTGCTTGGATACGAGCGGCCGGTGTATCAAATTCTTGTACTGCTCTTTGAGAAACAAATTGCTTACTATTGGCATTATGAAAAATAATTTCTTTTCCATCGCTAATCGTCCTAACAGGAAAAAGCTCAGTTTCCTTGGTGCTTCCATTGCGATAAATCCCAAATAGGTGACCACTTTGATTTCGCTGAAGAACGACCTGCGAGTCACCATCTTCACAAATGACAACCGGAACTTCTGCGGGAGCATTACAGCTGTCAAAGCGCATATCATTGGCAAATTCAACGGAAACCTTTGCGCCAAAAGTGTAAACAGATAAAATTGATAAAATTAATAGGTTAATCTTTTTCATGGCAGTCTTATCGTATAAGTCGTTAAAAATATTAAGTTATTAATGATAAAAATAGATATAGCGTTCAACCTATTGAAATTGCGTTAAATATTAAACAGTAATCCTTGAAAAGCGTAAAAATTAAGACCCTCTACGCCTTGTCAAAATGCCTGCAAAATTATCAAATACTAGGAAAAAAACTTAGAAGAATTGAATAAAAAATAAAGGAAGATAAAGGAATATATATGAGTAACAGAAGTAATAAACGTGTTGTTATCACAGGCCTTGGAACAATTTGTGGTTTAGGTCAAAACACGCAAGATGTTTGGAATGGACTAATCGAAGGAAGATCAGGAATCTCAGAAGCTGAAAGCTTCCCTATTCCAGATCTAGCAATCAAAATTGCTGGAGAAGTTAAAAACTTCGAATTAGATGAAAATATCATGGAAGCTCGTGAAGCGAAAAAATATGACCGCTTCATTCACTTTGCTCTTCACGCAACTGAAGAGGCCCTAAAAGACTCAGGTGCAAACCTAGAGGATTTCGATAAGTACAAAGTTGGTGCAATCCTTGGAGTTGGTATTGGTGGTTTCCCAATTACAGAAGAAACAGCAAGGACATTTGTCGAGCGTGGGCCACGTCGTATCTCACCTTTTTTCATCCCGGCGATTATTCCAAATATGGCAACTGGTGTTTTAAGTATTAGACATGGATTCATGGGTGTTAACTACACTGTTTCATCTGCATGTGCATCTTCGTGCCACGCTATTTCAAATGCGGTAGAAGAGATTCGTTCTGGCCGTCATGACCTCATGATTACAGGTGGAGCTGAAGCTGTTATCTGTAACCTAGGTATGGGTGGATTCATCAATATGAAAGCATTTTCAAAGCGCGTTGATGAGCCTACTAAAGCTTCTCGTCCATTTGATATTGATCGTGATGGTTTTGTAATGGGTGAAGGTGCTGGAGTTCTAATTCTTGAAGAATATGAAAGTGCAGTTAAGAGAGGAGCTAAGATCTATGCAGAAATCGTAGGTCACGGTGCAACTTCAGATGCTCACCATATTACAGCTCCACATCCAGAAGGTGATGGTGCTTACGGTTGTATGAAAAAAGCTATCGAAGATGCAGGTATTTCTCCAGAAGATATTGATTACGTAAATGCTCACGGAACATCAACTCCACTTGGAGATGTTGCAGAAACTGGTGCAATTAAAAGAGTACTAGGAGAAGAGCATGCAAAGAAAATAAATGTATCTTCAACTAAGTCAATGACTGGTCACCTTTTAGGTGCTGCTGGTGGTGTTGAGACTGTCTTTACAGCTCTAGCTCTTCACCACGGGATTATTCCACCAACGATTAACATCGACAATCAAGACCCTAAATGTGATCTTAACTACACTCCTAATAAGGCAGTTAAGAAAGATATTAAATACGCCCTTAATAACTCATTTGGTTTTGGGTCGACTAACTCTTCATTAGTACTGAAGAAAATTGAAGGATAAAGAATGTTTCATAAAAACGCCAATAGCCTAGAAAAAATGGATGAGGAAATTTTCTCATTAACAAAAAAAGAACTAGCGAGACAAGAAGAAGGATTAGAATTAATTGCTTCTGAAAACTATACTTCACTTGCAGTAATGGAAGCACAAGGTTCAGTACTTACAAATAAGTATGCCGAAGGTTTACCTAACAAGCGCTACTACGGTGGGTGCGAAGTTGTTGACTCAGTTGAACAGCTTGCAATTAATCGTCTATGTGAATTGTTTGGATGTAAATTTGCAAACGTACAACCTCACTCAGGTTCAAGCGCAAATATGGCCGCATACTTTTCAATCATTGCTCCAGGAGACAAAATTCTTGGGATGGATCTATCAGAAGGTGGCCACCTAACTCACGGTTCACCGGTAAACTTCTCTGGAAAATATTTTGATGTGAAATTTTATGGATTAAATCCTGAAACAGAAATGATTGATTACGATGATGTAAGAAGAGCTGCTAAAGAACACCAACCAAAGGTAATCGTAGCTGGTGCATCTGCATATCCAAGAACAATTGACTTCGCTAAGTTCAGAGAAATAGCTGATGAAGTTGGTGCTTACTTAATGGTTGATATGGCCCATATCGCTGGCCTTGTTGCTGCAGGCCTTCACCCTTCACCATTTCCTCACGCGCATATTGTAACGTCTACTACACATAAAACATTACGTGGACCACGTGGTGGTATTATCCTGACAAACGATGAAGAACTTGCAAAGAAGATAAACTTCAACGTTTTCCCGGGAATTCAAGGTGGACCTCTTGAGCACGTTATTGCTGCGAAAGCGGTATCTTTTAAAGAAGCTCTTGATCCACAATATAAGGAATATCAAAAGCAAGTTATTACAAACGCTCAAGCATTAGCTAAACAGCTAATTGAGCTAGGAATGGAAATTGTTTCAGGTGGTACAGATAATCATTTAATCCTTATGAAAACTGATCCAGCAGGCGTTACAGGTAAAGTTGCGGAAAAGGCTTTAGAAGAAGCAGGAATTACTTGTAATAAGAATATGATTCCAGGGGATACAAGATCTCCATTTGTAACGAGTGGGATTCGTCTCGGAACACCTGCACTTACAACTCGTGGAATGGGTGAAGAGCAGATGAAGCAAATAGGAACTTGGATTGTCGAGGCCCTAAAAAATGCTGAGAATGAAGCCGCTCTTAAGGACATCAAGTCGCAAGTTGAAAAGCTTTGCAAAGAATTTCCTGTCTACTAATTTCAATACCTTATAGAGGATAGTAGCCTACTATCCTCTAATATTAATAAAATTTCTTAAATTAGCCGATAACTAAATGAGATTTAGTTTGTGGGGATATTGTGAGGAATTTTCATTCGAAATTTATTTCAGTCATTTTAGTTTCAACTTTGTTATCGTCTTGTGCTTCTACTGTCGATCAAATAGAAATGGCCTATGATCAGTACTCTGCTGCAGTATCTCGCTATATCGCTTCAACAACACCAGACTACAATCCATCTAAGTTCAAGATCAGCAAAGAAGTTATCTATGAACTTCAGGAAGCCGTTGAAAAAAATCTTGTGTGGCGAATGGACTTTGCAAAAGCACAAAAGAAAAATACTCAGAGTTCTCTAAAATTTATTTCACCGTATTTTGATTCGAATCAAAAAATAACTTCTGAGCTAAATACATTTTTAAAAAATATTTCGTGGGTAACAGATCCAACAACACGTTTTGAAATACGAACTAATCAAACGACACTAGTTGAACAAAGACGAGAAATATATTTTGAGGGAAAACGAAAGCTTAAAAGACAAGAAAGAGATATCGACTACGCAATCATTAATCCTTATGACATAAAAGGTGCCGAAATTATAAAGGCCATAAAAATTGGTTTTATCGCAAATATTGCAATCTATGAAAATCACTTACTATTAAAGAATAAAATTCGTGAAGCAATAAAAAGTGAAAAAGATATTACTCTTCAAAAGGAGCTTGAAAATTATCACAACAACCTTGTCAACAAGCTTGTTAAGTCCCCTTCTCATAGGAGACTAGCAAAGATGGCCGCAATTTATCGTGATATAAAAATATTTGAAGAAGTTAAAAATAAAACAAGAATTTCTTATTATATCAATCCACTTATTGAAGAGACGCTTGTCTATAATGAATTGATTAAGAGCTATAATAAAAAGAAAAGATGGAATGAAATTACTTCTTCACTTCAAAATACAATCTCATCGATGGCACTTAAAGATAAGACTTACTATGTAGGCTACTTTAATAAAGCTATCAAATTTGAAAATTTAACAGGTGGTCAAGTTACCTATTTAGGAAAAACAGAAAAAGACCATTTAGTTTATCAACTTAAACCAATGGACATTATTTTTACTCATAATAAGAATAGCTTTAATAACGCTGTCGTCGATCGCTTTTGGGATAATGTTGGAATCTGGATTGGTTCTTGGGATGAAATCGTTAAGCTTGGATTATCTAAGCATCCTCTCATTATTAAGTATCGTAATGAGATTCAATCTAAGAACCTCAACTTTATTACAACAACAAGAGAAGGCATCAAACTAAAAAGTATCGAATCGATCTATAATCAAGACGACCTTGCTGTAATTCGAAAAAGAAAATTATCTTATCATGAAACAACTCAAGGAATTGTTCTGGCCCTAAGTAATATAGGTAAGCCATATGATTACAAGATGGACCCTTCAGATACAAGTCGCATTTCATTTGCGCAGTTAGTCTTTGAATCCTTTCCTCAGATTAAGTGGGATAAGTCCCACATGTACAAACAAGAAGCTGTTGCTCCATATAAAATTACACAGCGCACAGGAGAACAACAAGACTTTTTCACGGTTCTTCTCTACCATGATGGAAACGAAGTAATGGAAGACCTTGAGGATAATTTCAGAAAGCTCTCTTCTCTTCAATAAATATTCACACCGTAAAAATGGGAATATGCAATGCATTCATATTATGCTAAAAATAGATATGTATTGCCCAAGTTGCCAAACACCTAATACAAAAGTTATTGATTCCAGACATCTGTCAGATGGACTTGCTGTTCGTCGTCGCAGGGCATGTCTAAATTGTGACTTTCGTTATACGACTTATGAGAAGCTTCAGCTTCAAGTTCCGGCACTTGTAAAGAATGACAAAAGACGAGAGCCATATAACCGCGAAAAAATTTCGAAAGGGATCAATAAGGCCTGTCAAAAAAGACCTTTAACTACGGCACAAATCAACCGATTAATTGATGATGTTGAGATGACTCTATCGCAAATGAACAATATCGAAGTTCCTGCGAAAATTGTTGGTGAAGTTGTTATGGAAAAGCTTTACGAGCTAGACCCTGTTGCCTACGTTAGATATGCTTCATTCTATTGGAACTTTAAAGACATCGATGGCTTCATCGAAAGTTTACAAAAGAGCATCGGTCAATTTGGAAATTTAAAAGAAAAGTTTTTATTAAATAAGGATTCAACTAGTGAAAAACCAAGCATTCAACAATAAGTCAGCAGCACGTCGTTTTGCTTTTAAATTTATCTACAAATTATTTTTAAAAGACTTCAAAACAGAACTTGAAGAATATAAAGATGATATTGGAAAGCTTAAGGCCGATATTGAAATGTTTGAAGAATCATACATGAAAGAAGACGAAGAGCACCATGATAATGATATCAACCCAAGCGTACAAAGCTTTGGTAATAAACTAATTACAGGTGTTATCAAGAACTTTCCTGAAATCAAAGAAACAGCATCAGCTTATATTCTAAAAAGAAGCTTTGATTCAGTAGATGCAATTGAAAGAGCAATTATTTGCCTTGGAACTTATGAGATTAAATTTGAAGATACTCCAAATAATGCTGCAATCAATGAGTACATCAACCTTGTAAAGAGCTATGGGAAAGAAGAATCTAAAAGCTTTGTTAACGGAATCCTAGATAAGGTAAGTAAAGCACAATAAAATGGCACTAAAGCACGAACTCTTCACATTAATAAATGAAAAAGTTGGCGCAGTCATCTGTCTCTATGACGAGCAACAAGAAAGTTCTGCTCAAATCCTCGAGGCCATTAACCATCTCGTTGATGGCACACTAGAGGAAAGAATTTTAAAGTCTAAGAATAAAAATCTAATTAAAGATAGCTTAAGCCATTACTTCTTTTCAAAGAATTATGGTGAACAACTCAATATCATTTTCACTTCAATTCCTAATACACCTTCTCAAATTGAATTAAAGCAATTCATTGGTGTTTTAGATGCTCAGAAGAAAACTCATATCGAAGAGAAAGAGATCGTTGTGATAAAACCTAAAGGACATGCCTTTAAGTTTCATCACCCATCATTTCAGATTAATCATTTTGAATACTAGCGGATAACTACTGCCGCTTGAGAAATTTTAGACCAGAAACGTTTCTTCTCTTTTAAGTTACCGTTTGGCGCTTTTCTACCAGTAATCTTCTCTAATGTATCAGAGATTTCACTGTGAATATCAGAATATTTTTCTTTTTGAATCATTGATAGAAGAGGTTTCTTAGCTTTTTCGAACTTAAGATCACCTATTGTAGTAATAATTTCTTTTACAATATGGGCCCTCTTTGTTGATTTAAGTTTTTCATTGATATGATAGTTTCTCTTATCATATAGCATGGCCCAAATATTTGGAGCGAGGTCTGTAAGGTTTAACTTCTTAACATTCTCTAGTGCTTGATAGCGAACAATTAGAGAATTGTCTTTTAGAGATTGCTTATAAACATCCTTATAATCTGTTTGATTTAAAGCTAATAATGATTTTAGAGCGGCCATTCTCATAACCCAGTTAGGATGCTTCGCAAACTTAGAAATAAATGGAGCTGATTTCTTTCCCATAACTCTACCAAGTAAGAAAGTGGCCATCCAACGATTTTTCTCTGGATACTTTTCGTTCTTCATTACATTGATAAGTGCCGCTACTGACTTTCCTTTAAGCTTTAATACTTGCTGTTTAAGCTTATCCATTTCAGCAGACTTTAGATTGTACTTGAATTGTCTTTCTAGCTTCTGCGTTAAGACAGCTTGATGTGCCTTGTGATTAACAGCAGAGTACGAGTTAAAACTAACAATTAATGTTGCAATAAGAAGTAGTTTTTTCAAAAGACATCCTTGTCCAAATAAACTTATAAGATTTTAGTAATTAATTCTAACCTAGCATTTTCTCAAATTCACTTAAAAGTTCTTCTGCAGATTTTTGCTCAGCTGATTCATTATCAGGCGCTTTCTCAGCAGCAACATCGGCCACTGGCGCAGGAGCAGGTGCCTCTGCTTCTTCAATTGGTTCAGGGGCTGCATCCATTGTCGGTTCATCAAAAGATTCTTCGAAAACCTCAGGAGCTTCTTCCATCAGCGTCTCAGGTTCAGGAATTTCAACTGGCTCTGGTGCTTCGACTGGCTCTTCCTCAGGAGAAGTAAATTCATCTGGCTCAGGAGAAAGATCAACCTCAGGTTCGGCTTCTGGAGTTAAGTCAATCTCAGGCTCTGAAGGCTCAGAAGGTTCAGTAGGCTCTTGCATTACTGGAGCTGCTCCAGAATCCGCTAATTGCGCTTTAAGTTGTTCATTTTCTTGCTTAAACTTTCTAAGGTCAGCAAGATCACCTTCAATCATTTCATATTCTTTAAGTCTAGCTTGAAGCTCATCTCTTTCAGAAGCTAGAGCTGATACTTCAGCACTACTATCACCGGCCGTGGCACTAGCAGTTTTTAAAGTTTCAACTTGTGCTTTTAACTGTGCAATTTCAGAATTTAGATTTGTTATAATTTGAGCTGAATCAGAATTAGAACCCGATTGCTCTACAACATTAAGTTGTGCTTCAAGGTCTCTAATTAGAGAATCCTTATTTGCAATTTGTCCATTTAGTGCAGCAATTTCTGCATTCTTACTTGCAAGCTGTGCACCATCAACATTACCTGTTGGAAGACTTCCCCCAGGAACTACAGAAGGAATCCCCTCTCCTGTATCTAATCCACCGCCTCTAAAAAGAGATGACTTAAGAGCATTCGAGTTTTGAATAACTGAGTCTAGATAGCTCTTTAGAACATTTGCTGGAATTTGATGTTGTAACTCCTGCATACGTTTTCTTGTATAAAACCAATAAACGACGATGATACAAATTAAAAGTATAAGAATAGAGAATAAAATATAAAAAACGTTGTCACTAACGTACATCATTTCTCTTGATAATCTCGTGATAGAATTCGTCACTTTTTAATCCTTTTAATATATAAACCTTTGATTATTTTAACATAATCAGCGCTATTTAAAAGATATGAAAAAATAGCAAAAATGAACCTATAAAGTAGGTGTTTGGCCGAGCTTTTTAATCAGAAACCATTTCATTTAGTTTCTCATAAAGGGGATTTCTGCCTACAATAATTGTCTCTGAGAAGATATTATGATCATGACCATTATACTCTGTTACTTTTGCACCAGCTTCTGAACAAATTATTTTTCCAGCGGCTACGTCCCATGGGGCCAGCCCCTTCTCCCAAAAGCCATCAAAGATTCCACGGGCCACATAACAAAGATCGATGGCCGCTGAGCCAAGTCTGCGAACAGCAGAGATATTAACCATGACTTTTTTAAATTTTTTGAACTCATCATTAAATGGCTTTCCCTTCTCTGTGGCAAAGCCAGTTGCTAATAGAAAACCACGATCTCTTGAGCGCGTTTTTTTTAGTTGAGTCTTTTCTTTGCCCTTCATAAGATATGCTCCATTGCCTTTTGTAGCACAATAAAACTCACCTTTTTCAGGGATATAAATTACCCCAACAACCGGTTGAAGTTTATAAGTTAGCGAAAGACAAACACAGTAATGTTCCAGGCCGTGGACAAAATTATTTGTACCATCAAGGGGGTCAATAACCCAAAGGTAGTCGCTATCTTGGTATTCCTTAAGATGCTTATAATCACCTTGGTACTTGTGATAGAAGTCTTCTTCGGCCAATACAGGAATATCTGAATGTAGTTTATAGAGCTGGTCTATAATATATCCCTCAGAAGCATGATCTGCTGCTGAGACTGCGCCTTGAGCATCTTTATAACTAATCGATAAATTTGAAAGATCTTTTTGATAAGGTTTTAAAATTCTTCCAGCTCCACGAGCAATTCTAATCAACTCACCTTCAATGGCAATAAGTTCACTCTTAGTAATCTTCTTCATCCTGTCTCTTTCTAATTACGGCCTCTAAATCACTTTCAGATAATGGCTCATTACTTGCGACTGTATAATTTTCAGTAAGCCACATTCCTAAATCAACCATTTTACATTTCTCACTACAAAATGGACGAAATTCACTTGAATAATAATTAAACTCTTTTGAGCATTCAGGGCATTTAACCTTCAACACTTTTGTCACCAAATTTCTCCGTAAAACTCGTTAACTAACTTCTTAATTTGTGTATCTTCATTATAAGCTACTTCATCTATACTTGAAATATGCCTTATGCCATTAAATGAACTTGTAGAAAAACAACTTTCAAATTCATGTAGTTCTGCTGCATGAACGCGCATCTCTTTTAGCGGACGTCCTAATTTCTCTAGCATAAACTTAATTCTCTCAAGGGAAATTCCATCAAGAACACCAAACTCAGCAATGGGAGTAATATACTCATCCCCTCTCTTAAAAATAATATTAGCTGTAGGTAGCTCTAATATATATGATTCAGAATCAAGCAAGAGAACGTCATCATAACCTTGGGCCAAACACTCTTTTCTCAATTGAAATTGAAATTGGTAATTACTGCGCTTTAAAAAGTCGGGAAAGTTTCGATCAGGATAGTAGCAACGAGACATAATCTTTAAGGCACTCGTTAATTGCGATTTTTCTACCGCCCAAATCCAATATTGAATTTCTCCAGATAGTTCACGATAGAATGTAATTCTTAGATAAGCATGAGCAATAGAAGTAAACTCATCAAGAATTTTAGCTGTGGCCAATTGGACTTCATCAATTAAAGATTTACTAAAATCATTAGGCCAACAATATTGAAAAGACTTCTCTAATCTTTCACGATGCTGATCCCAAAAAATCGCCTTTCCCTCTTTAACAAGTATTGTTGTAAAAAAAGAATTCCCCCAGAGATTTCCCTCATTAATTAATGCATCACGTGCTGTTAAGCCTTTTTTAGAAAAATAGATTACTTCCTGTGCCATAACTTCCCTTATTGTTTCAATCCATGATATCTAATTTTTATGATGAAAAATAGTAGCGATAATATTTCTAATGATATTTTAATTATTGGCTTTGGCTCTCAAGCAAAATCATGGTCACTTAACCTAAGAGATTCTGCTCGACCAGTCACTATAGGCTTGCGCCAAGGTAGCAGCTCAATCGCCCTTGCAAATAAGATGGGGTTTCCAACAATTGATATCAATAATTCGAAAATTGCTAATTATGAATTTATCATCATCCTAACACCAGATGATACACATGAAGAAATCTTAACTTCTCTTCAATTCTCTGATACGAATTTTAAGCAAAGATTAGTTTACGGTCATGGCTATAGTGTTATGTACCAAGACCTACGATCAAAGCTTCCTTCACATGAGCACTTTCTCTTGGCGCCAAAAGCTATTGCAAGTGAACTACGCTTTGGTTACGAAACAAATGCGCCCTTAACTGCTGTTGTTAATTGTGAAGATGAGAAACTTCTAAAGCTATCAAAGGATTTAGGCATTAGTGTTGGCCCAATTGTCGCAAGCTTCGAAGAAGAAACTATTTGTGATCTCTTTTCTGAGCAATCAATCCTATGCTCAGTCATTCCCCAAGCTGCAAGGCTGTCATTTGAAACCCTGATTGCAAAAGGTCACACTCCAGAGATTGCTTATATCGAATGTTGGCATGAGGTTAAACTCATAGCTGACGCCATGATAAAATTTGGCCCAACCGAGTTTATGAAGCTCATCTCTCCAAATGCCTTTATGGGTGGAGAAATGGCCAAGTCACTGATTTTTGATGATGAGTATCAGAACAAGCTCAATAAAATCTATGAAAATATCGAAAATGGCTCTTTTGCCCGTGAAATTCTTCATACTGATTTCCAAAAGCAGCTCTCTCAGGTTATAAGTGAGTGGAATAACTTAGAAATCACCAAGGTTTATAATAGCTTTGGAAAGAAATTGGTTCATGGGAATGAAGAAGCTAACAACTCGCAAAATTAGAAAATCAAAACTTTCTGCAACAGGAAAGTCACTACAAGTTCTTACTTGTTACGATTATCAAACAGCTCAAATGTTAAATGAAACTGAGCTTGATATGATTCTTGTGGGCGACAGCCTTGGTAATGTTGTTCTTGGTTATGATACGACTGTTCAAGTTAGCCTAACAGAAATGTCCATTTTTGGTGCAGCAGTAAGAAGAGGTGCTCCAAATAAATTTGTTATTGTTGATATGCCTTTTGGTTCATATACAACTTTTGATAAGGCCCTTGAAAATGCCACAAAGTTATTTCAAGAAACTCAAGCTGAAGCACTTAAGCTTGAAGGTGCCTACCCTCACCAATTAGATATCATCAAAAGACTTACTCAATCAGGGATTCCTGTTATGGGCCATATTGGTCTAACGCCTCAAAGCGTTCATGAGCAAGGTGGTTACTATACTCACGGTAAGGATGATTCGGATAAAGCAAGACTACTTGCCGAAGCAAAACTTTTAGAAGAAGCTGGTTGTTTTTCAATTGTTCTTGAATGTGTCACTGATGAAATTGCGACAATTATTACAAGAGAGCTTTCAATTCCAACAATTGGAATTGGAGCCGGAAAGAATACAGATGGGCAAGTTCTTGTGATTAATGATCTCTTGAAGATGGGACCTGGAAAGTATCCAAATTTTTGTAAGCCAATTGCTAACTTCTACGAACAAAAACTAAAACTCATTAGTGAATATATTCTTAAAAGTAAAAAAGCGGATAATTCAGACGATGCAGACCTACACCATTGATAGTGGAAACACTTTCTTAAAAATAGGTCTTTTTAAAGATAGCATTCTAAGAGATGTTAAAAAATTAAATATCTCAGATTTTAGTTTTAAATTTGAAGAGAGTGCTCCAATTATCTATTCTAATGTCTCAAAAGAAATAACAGACTTACTGCCTGAAAGAGCAGAGAATGCGAATGATCTGATTAGGGATTTTAAAACGACTTACGATCCAAATAAGCTAGGTATTGATCGCAAGGTAATTTCCCATTACCTACAAAAGAATTTTCCGAACGAAAAACTTCTACTCGTCGATACAGGAAGCTTCATCACATTCGATGAAATTGATCATGGAAAACATCTTGGTGGCCCGATCTTTTTAGGACTGGCAAATTACTTAAAATCATACCCAGAATTTTCAGCGAATCTTCCCCTACTAAGTGAAATCGATATAAATGATATGACTAATACAGAACAGGCCATCTCACATGCCTACATGGCCTATCTTGAGATGATTATTTCCCAAGTGAAAAAATATAATCAACACAGAGTCATTTTAACTGGTGGTGATTCTCATAAATTAAAAGATTATGGTGAAATCCAGAGCGAACTAATTCATCATGCTCTCTTTAGTCTACTTTAACCTACAAAGTTCTTTTTAAAATTTGCTGGAATTTCGATAGCGCGATACTTCTTGCCATTAGAAAGTCGTAGCCAATAACCTTCCTTAACATCACCTTCAATAACGATATTAATTGGCTTCATTGACACGATATGATCGTAATTTATGTAGATTAGTTCTAGTGTATCTCCCAGTGCTTGTACGTCACGTTGTGAGATGATTGAGAACTTACCAAATTTCATAAACTTACCTTTGTTACTTATTACACAGGCCTTCCGAATACCTTCAGATATTTCAAATTCAATGGCCTAAATCCTTAAAAACATATATAAGATAGACACATAGTATTAACAACCAGAAAGTTAAATATATGAAAATATTAGTAGGTGTATGTGGCTCAGTTTCCGCTTATAAATCAATTGAGTTTGTAAGAGGGCTGGTAAAGAAAGGTCACGAGGTAAAGGTTATTTTAACAAGTGGAGCAACGAAATTTGTTCATGCTGACCTCTATACTTACCTTGGTGCCGCCCAAGTCTATAGCGCGCAATCTGACTTTAGTGGAAGTGTCGAAACAAAATCTGTTCTTCATATTGAGCTAGCAAAGTGGGCAGACTCACTTCATATTTATCCGGCCAGTGCAAATACAATTGCCAATCTTGCCATGGGTAAGGCCGATGATCTACTAACATCAATCTTTTTAGCAGGATGGGATAAGTTTCAAACGATTATTTATCCTGCCATGAATACGTCAATGTGGACGAATCCAATCACTCAAGAAAATATTGACCTACTTGAGAGGCTGAATAAGCAAAGTAATATCTTTATCTACCCACCAGCTTCTGGTGAACTCGCATGTGGTGATGTCGGTGCGGGAAAAATTCCAGCAGTTGAAGAGGTCCTGGCCAATTTTGATGCTATCAACCCATCAATAAATGAATCATCAAAACGAGTTGTTATTACAGCGGGAGCAACTGTTGCTCCAATTGATCCTGTACGTTTTGTAACAAATCCATCATCTGGTAAAACAGGTTATGAAATTGCAAAAGAATCTCTTCGCTTAGGATATCAAACGACAATTCTACTAGGACAAAACTCATGTCCAGAATTTCAATTTTTAAAAAGCCTTCCAGGAGTTAAAATCATTTCAGTTCGCACAACGGATGAAATGTATGAAGCAGTTCTTGCGCTTGAAAATCAATTTGATACTTATATTTCAACGGCCGCCATTAGTGATCTAAAATTTAAGACAGCAGAAGGTAAACTAAAGAAGGAAGCCCTATCTTCTAGTTTAGAATTTGAAAAGGCCCAAGATGTTCTTGCTCATGTTGTTGCCAATAAGTTAGAGAATCAAATTATTGTCGGATTTGCTGCTGAAACAGATCTTTCTAAAGAAGTCTTAGAATCAAAATATAATCGTAAGCCAACGAAACTCTTAATCGGAACTCATGTCGACAGTGGTCTCTGTAAGAGTTCACGAAAGGGCTTTGGTAATAATGAAGCTTACTACACAATCCTTAACGATGGCGTAATTGCCTTTACTGGTGAGCTATCAAAAATCGAGTTAGCAAAAGAAATATTTAAAAGGATTAAAGCTTGAAGTTAATTCAAACGCGATCAGATTTAATTGCAGCAATGAAAGAAGTCTCACACGACTCTCTTGGCCTTGTTGCAACAATGGGAAATCTACACGCAGGTCACATGAGCCTTCTAACAAACGCTCTTGAAACCTGTGATAAAGTTGTTGTCACAATCTTTGTAAACCCAAAGCAATTTGGAGAAAATGAAGATCTGGATAGCTACCCTCGAACACCAGAACAAGACCTTGACCTAATCAAGGAAACGGCAGGTAATCGTGCCGCTGATATATTAGTTTTCCTACCAAAAGATAATAGTGAAGTTTATCCAGCAGGCTTTAACACGACGGTATCAGTTGATGGTATTACGCAAAAGCTATGTGGACAAAGTCGTCCGACGCACTTTAGTGGTGTGACAACTGTTGTTTATCAACTCTTCACACTAATTAAACCAAGCCAGGCTTTCTTTGGTCAGAAAGATTATCAACAAGTTTGTGTCATTAGGAAAATGGCCCATGACTTAAATCTTGAACTTGAAATTAAAACAGTGCCAATTAAACGCGAAGAAAGTGGCCTTGCCCTTTCATCACGAAATGGCTACCTGACAAGTGAAGAAAAAGAATTTGCTCTTATTCTTCCAAATAAATTAAATGAACTAGAAAATCTTCTAGCAAGAACGACATGGGTTGAAGCACAGGCTCAGCTTAACGAAATCCTTGAGGAAACTTTAAAAGATTCAAATTGGGATTATCTTGAAGTACTTGATAGTACTAATTTAGAAGATGTTGAATCAAATACAAAAGAAGTTGTTATCGCTGGTGCATACTTTGTAGGAAGTAAACCTACTCGCCTTATCGATAACAGATTAGTGGAAATTACTTATGCTTGATAACGAATTTTTTATTTCACGTGAGGCAAAGGCCTCACTTGTATCTTTAGTTTGTCCAAAGTTTAAAGAACATGCGACAGAAAAAGACACTCTCCGTTCACTTGGAGAGCTTAGAGAACTAATGCGAACATTAGATATTGAAACAGGTGAACAGTATATTCAAAATAAGAAGACTGTTGATCCTGGAACAATCTTAGGAACAGGAAAGCTTGAAGAAATCGCAATGGATGCAAAAGCTGAAGGCTCGACTCTTCTTGTTTTTGACTGCGAGCTTACATCTTCACAAATTAGAAATATCAAAAAGCTAACAGGAATGTCGGTTGTTGACCGTTGCCATATTATTCTTGAGATCTTCTCTGAGCACGCCCGTACAAAAGAAGCACGTATTCAAATTGAAATCTCACGTCTGCAATATATCCTTCCTCGCCTGGCCGGTTTCTGGTCTCACCTTGGCCGTCAAAAAGGTGGTATTGGTGTCCGTGGTGGAGAGGGTGAACAGCAGATCGAGCTTGACCGTCGTATCATTCGCGAGCGTATCGAGTTTTATAAGAAAGAGCTTAAAGAGGTTGAAAAATCTCGTATTGAGCAAAAGAAGAAACGCTCAAAAAAGGCCATTACAACGGCCCTTGTTGGTTATACAAATGCTGGGAAGTCGTCTCTTATGAATCGTCTTTGCCGCGTAAACGTCTTAGAAGAAGATAAGCTATTTGCGACTCTTGATTCGACATTTAGGATGTTAAACCCAGATACAAAGCCGCCGATGATCCTTATTGATACGGTAGGTTTCTTATCAAACCTTCCAAACACTCTTATTGATGGTTTCAAGACAACTCTTGAATCTGCCCTAGAAGCGGACCTTCTAATAATCGCTTGTGATATTAGTGATCCTAATTACGAAAAGCATCTTGAAGTTACAAATAATGTACTAAGTGAACTTGGACTTGCTGATAAAGAGCGCTTCATTGTCTTCAATAAGAAAGATAAGTTAAATGATAAGATTACTGAAACTATCATCAAGAGAAAACATCCTAATAGCTTTGTGATCTCTAGTTTTAATACTGATGAAATTGATAACCTTCGTGAATACATCGTTAACTTCTTTTTAGAAAAGCAGAATAATTACGATCTCTTTATTCCATATGATGCAGGGGCCGCACACTCAATTGTGGTTTCAAAAACAAACGTCATTAAAACAAGTAATCACGAAAAAGGGATCTACTATCAAGTTAGAGTACCTGACTTTATTTATAATCCATTAGGGTTACAAAAGTTTGAGCTCGGACCTCACGATCCCCTTCTAGACGAACTAGACGAAGTCTAAGTAAAAAATTAAATTTAAATTTTACTATTCCGATGAGCGAGTATGAACAAAATCATACTCGCAACACTACTATCTATGCTATCTTGGTCTGCCTTTTCAGCAGTTAAAACAATCGACGTTGAAGCTTATTTTAAAACAGATATGGACTTCATGTTCTCAATCAAAAATAAGAACTACGATAAGGTCATTCTCGACTGTCAGGGTTTTATCAATGGCCTAAACCTATATAGCACACGTGGACACGATATTTTCACTCTGCCAGGATATGGACATTGCATGGCCATTCACAATGAAATCATTAAGAATATCAAAGATGAGAAAAGTTCTTGTTTAGTATTAAATGATAAGGAAGGGCAAATACTAGTTCTGGACAGCAAGTGCCCAGAACAGAAGTAGAAGTCTTAAGAGATTCTCTTAATTAGGTGGTAACCAAATTGCGTGCGAACGATTGGAGAGAGCTCTCCAACTTCTAGTGCAAACGCAGCTTTTTCAAATGGTGCCACCATCATCCCTTTTCCAAACTCTCCAAGGTCTCCACCTTGTTGCCCAGAAGGACAATTAGAAAAATCTTTTGCAAGTTCTTCAAAAGTTTTTCCATCTTCAAGCTTTTTTAATAAATCTTTCGCTTCATATTCTTGATCAACAAGAATGTGAGCACAACGAATCTTAGACATAGTTTTTCCTTTGAATATATTTTTTAAGAATGAAATCGCCAATAGTATGTTCCTATGATTACGAGAATTATAATGGCAAGGCCAAGATACATGTAAAACTCATCCCTCTCCATTAAAATCTCCACAAATACGATCGAGGTTAGAAAGTAAATTTGCAATATCTAACGGTGCCTCTATAACACGCTGAGCACCCTCTTCACCCTTCGTCACAAGTTGAACAACAGGGATATTTTGGCAAAACTCTGATTCGATTTTTCCAATTGTATCGGCCGTGATTGTCGAAAGATCCACGAGGATGACTTCAGGCACAATATCTCTGATAAAATGAAAGGCCTCTTCTTCATTAGATAGCGTGAAGAAATCTCCACCGACTTCCCTACCTAAGGCCTCGATAGCAGTTATCATCATTTGGTTATTAGATAAAAAGAATAGTTTTTTAATTTTCACGATTAAGCCTTCGTATGTTACATTTAATCAATAAGAGTAATGGGAGTCCACATGTCTAGCCGCATTAAAATTATTGATAACCTATCCAATTCTACCTTATATGAGTTTTCAATGGAAGACGCAGATCGTGCTTATCAAAAATCTGAAGAGCTGGAAGAAATGGGCCTTGATATTAAGCTAGTTATCCCTTCAGTCTCGCAAACTCTTATTGAATCTCTCGGTGCCTCAAGTGAAACAGTTGAAAAGCTTAAGGAAATGCTGGATGAAGAAATTGCCTCTCATATCGATGAAGAAGATGGAGGGTGCTCAATTTGTCTTCCAGATGGAAAGGTTCATCAATAAATTAAGATCAAAGTTCTTCATTTAGAAGAGCTTCCATCTTCTTTGTATTCTCTTGAAGAGATTTTAAAGATTCCATTGCCTTTTGAAGTTCAGGATTATTTTTTACGGCCTTACTAATATCTTCTTGTGACAGTGATTGACCAGTTTTCTGGGCCGCTTCGTTGATTGATTCCTCAAAGACCTTATCGTAATCAGTCTTTTTCGAAAGATCGTTATTTACTGACTCTTGACTAGATTCACTCTCGCTAGGCTTTGAATCTGAACCACTACTTGCTTCTGCAGTTGAGGAACTCGAAGAAGTATTCATAAAAGGTATCTTTGGTAAATATATTCCACCCAGAACCCCGCAGTCCTCTACTCGATTTGAATCATTCACAAATAGATCAACCTCAAATCGCTTAATAATCGTCTTTCCACCATAAGCATTATTATTCATACGATTAAGTTCTAAATTTAATTTTAATTCCGCACGGTGAAAGTCTTGTCCTTCTACCTTGTTCACATAGAAGTTCGAAATATACATTGAAGAAAGAACGAAATTCGTTCCGTTAACCTTATCTCCTATCGTGTACTTTGCCTTACCATCAGGTCTAACTATCTCTTCAAGAATGAGATCATTCTCTATCACCCCAAGCTTTCCTAGAGACCTTTTACAAATCCCAGGCTTTGCCATATAGGCCTTAATTGCATTAGCGTAGTTATTTAGCTCTGTTTGATTAATTGCAGTCTTTGTCGACTTCATTTGAGTCTTCATGAAACGAGCGAATCCAAGTGCTATAATTGCTAAAAGGCCTGCTGCCATAACAATCTCAAGCAGGGTAAAGCCAGAGTTATTTTTTGTGATTTTGTGCATAAATATATTTTAACGGAGAACTGAGTTTGAAGAAAGAATAAATATAAATTCCATCCTGGACATTCATCCTGGACATGCGTCCGCTCTCGGCTCCTGCCTTCGCGGACATACCGTCCATCCTGGACATAAAAAAGGCCACCCTAGGGGTGGCCTCGTATAATCAACTATTTAAGTAGTAGATTACTCGTCATTTCCAAGGTTGAAACCTTTAAGAACGTCACCAAGAGTTGCAGACTTAACTACTTCTTGTTGCATTCCCTGAGTATCAGAGTTTAGAGCAGACTTCATAGAAAGAGCGATTTTCTTCGCATCTTTATCTAGAGAGATAACCATAGCTTTAACTACGTCACCTTTCTTAACTACGTCTTCTGGCTTCTCAACTCTATCTTCAGATAGTTCAGAAATGTGAACTAGACCTTCGATACCAGTTTCAAGTTCAACGAAAGCACCAAAATCAGTTACTCTAACGATTTGAGCTTCAACGATTGTACCAACTGGAAGTCT
The DNA here is from genome assembly GCF_047085075.1 of Halobacteriovorax sp. RT-2-3. Lineage (NCBI taxonomy): Bacteria > Pseudomonadati > Bdellovibrionota > Bacteriovoracia > Bacteriovoracales > Halobacteriovoraceae > Halobacteriovorax > Halobacteriovorax sp. RT-2-3. The sequence continues at coordinate 737,636 of NZ_JBKIYF010000002.1, forward strand.
TGTTTCAATTTTCTTCCAAGGATCTTCTTTAAGTTGCTTAACACCTAGACAGAATTTTTGGTTTTCTTTATCAACTGAAACTACAGCAGCTTCAATCTCATCACCAACTTTGTAATCATCGTTTAGGTTGATATTTTTCTTAGTCCAAGAGAAATCAGATACGTGAATTAGAGCATCTACTTCTTCACCAAGGTCAACGAAGATACCAAATTCAACGATTGATTTAACTTTACCAGTAACTTTTGAACCTACAGGGAACTTAGCTTCTAGAGCATCCCATGGGTTTTCTTGAAGTTGCTTGATACCAAGAGAAATTCTCTTGTTTTCTACGTCTACTTCTAGAACCTGTGCTTCAACGATTTCACCTACAGTGAAGTGCTTAGTTGGGTTCTTGATAGAGTTTGTCCAAGACATTTCAGAAACGTGGATTAGACCTTCGATTCCGTCATCAAGCTCGATGAAGATACCGTAATCTTTAACAGATACGATTTCACCTTTAACTTTTGTTCCTGCAACATACTTATCTTGAGCAGCTTCCCAAGGGTTTTCTTGAACTTGCTTAAGACCAAGAGAAACTCTTTCTTTTTCTTTATCAAACTTAAGGATCTTAACTTCGATTTCGTCACCAAGAGTAAGGATATTTGATGGGTGCTTAACACGTCCCCATGACATATCAGTGATGTGTAGAAGACCGTCAATTCCACCTAGATCGATGAATGCACCGTAATCAGTGATGTTTTTAACGATACCCTTAACAACCATTCCTTCTTCAATTTGAGAAAGAACTTCACCACGTAGTTTACCTCTTTCTTCAGCAAGAATTGCTCTTCTTGAAAGAACGATGTTTCCACGTTTCTTGTTAAACTTGATAACTTTGAATTCCATCTTTTTACCGATGAATTTATCAAGGTTTCTAGTTGGTCTAACATCAATTTGTGAACCAGGTAAGAAAGCCTTAACACCGATATCAACAGATAGACCACCCTTAACTTTTGCTACAACTGTACCAGTAACTGGAGTACCGTCTTCACATGCTTCAGAAATTTTATCCCAAGCTTTAAGGATTTGAGCTTTGTCCATTGAAAGAACTAGGTTACCTAGGTGAGACTCTAGTTTATCAAGATAAACTTCAATTTCGTCACCAAGTGCAACTTTTAGAGAACCATCGTAGTTAGTGAATTCTCTTTTTGGAACAAGACCTTCTTGCTTGTATCCAATGTCAACAAGTACGTAATCTGGTGAGATGTTAACAATTTTACCTTTGAAAACTTCACCTTCTGTAAATGTTGGAGTTTCTGTCGAATCTAGTAGTTTCGAAAACTCTGTTTCATCTCTTGTCTCGATGTCTTCACCAAGAACAACTTCGTAACCTTGCATCCAAGATTGTTTTAGATTGTTTAAATCTGTCATAATTTACCTCATGGAAGGATTATTAACTGTGTCCAATCAATATTCCTTATATTTTTTGATTCTAAGGGAAACCCTTAGTGTAAATCTCTTCTACTGAAGACAACTTACAATTTTTTGATTTTGCGCATCTTAAGTTTTTTGGGGCCCTACGTCAACAATAAAAACTTATTAATTATAGAACCTTAGGCGTTTGTTCAGGTGCTTTTCGTACAGTTTAAATAGGTTATATTTATAACCATCGATACCATGCTCATTCCATAGCTCATCACGAGACTTAAGACATGATTCCTTATACTTAGTATTATTTTGGACGATATCTTTAACTCTAGTCCTCAACTCACGTGCATCACCTTGACGGTAAGTCGCAAGAGAGCCGTGATAGATTCGATGAAGTTCCTCCGTCGTAGCATTGCGCGGAACAGCAGTAGGAATTCCTTTAAGGATTGCCAGCAGTGCGTAGTCTTCTATTGGAGATTTTGACGTGTACGAAATCCAGATATCAGAGCGTACTTCATAAATATTATCGTGCTCATGAAATTCAACGTAATTTTCAAGTTTATACTCTGCAATTCTATCCTTTATCGGATTATAAAGGATATTTCTCTCCCACTTTCGATTTGAGAAGATATGCAGCTTAAATCTCTTAGGTAGCTCATTGTCTAAATTCAAGGCCCATAAAGCCTCTAAGCAAACTGAGAGATCATTTAACTCAACTTCGTGATCATTAACCCAACAAGAAAGGTGAATTAAATTTTCTTCATCAAAAGTGTATTTCTTCTCGAAGTTAATCTTATCAACACCAAGTCCTGAAGAGTAAATCTTACGAACTGGCACATCCATATGAGTATTGATTGAATCAATCATCTCTCTAAAAGGAATAAAGATAAGATCTATTCTTCCAATCAATCGACGATACCAAAATTGTTTATAGAACTTACTCACTTCAAAATTAATTGTGAAAAAGAGTGCCGTTAAGTTTCTCTTTCTTAAGAACGAGGCCAAAGGCCATAGGAAATTCAATTGATAGCAGTGAACGATATTAATATCGTATCGCTTTATGATTCCTCTAAGCTTTGAGAGCTTATACCAATTCCATACTCTTAACTTTGTCGTTCCAGTATGAAAAATACAATCAATTCCGGCTTTCTTACATTCTCTGTGTAGAAATGAATCTTTTAAGCAGTAAATAAAGATATTGTGGCCAATTTCTTTCAGCAGAATACTATCTCTTAAAAGCATGCGCTCCTTCGAACCTGAACTATAGGTTGGAGAGACATAGAGAATATTCTGTTGTTTTCTAAAAATATTAACCATTAATTTTACTTACCAGTATCCTTTCCTGCTTTATGAGAGACAAGCTCTCCTTTCACAGTTCCAATTTTAACCTTTGCAGAGAACTTAAGTACAGTCCTAGTTTCATCAGTTGAAATCCAAAAATTTATATCGCCAGATTTCTTTAGAACCCCAGGAAATTGTGTTTGGGCAGTTATCTTATAAGCTTGATAAGCTTTTCCCATTATAGTGATATCTTCTATTTCATCGACAGTCGCTTTTAAAAGCCACGCCTTACCTCTTGTAATAATTGGAAAATCAAAGCTTGTTCCAATCTTCATTGGAATACCGCGAATAAAATAAAGAGCGGAAAAAGAATCAGTAAAGTATCGTGGTAGAGAGTCTACTTTCTTAATCTTCTTTGTTTTTCCTTTCTTCAGACGATTATAAAAAAAGTAGGTCTTCAGTTCGTCATGATCAAATAGTTGAAGATCATCCACAACCTGTCCTGATTCACGCTGCTTCATTTCATACTTTAAAGAAGAGAATTTTCCATGGTCCGCATCGACATAAACATCAAGAGTATCTTTTAGCTTATAGATACCTTCAAAATATTCAGCAGATTCTAAAAGAGCATTTACATGAAGAACTTCTTTTTCTCCGATCAGTGCCATCGGTTGTGTTGTAATCGTTGCGATCCCCGCCTTAAAGATTGACCAAGTAATCTCATATTTGAATTCTTCACCAACAAAGAAGATCGGCTTATATGAATCCCAATATTTCTTTGATTCTTTATCAAATTTTAAAAATGCTTTTGGGTAATCTTCTTTTTCTTGAGGATTAGTTTTTACCTTTGGAGCCGCTTTAACAACAGGCTTAGCTTTAACAACTTTTTCTTTTTTCTTTGCAACTTTCTCAATCTCCTTCTCTTCAATTGAAGAAGAAAAGGGAGTCGGTGTCGGAGCAGGCTCTTCGACTTCAGTCGTTTTAAACTTCTCTAAAGTCTTACTTTCCTCATCAGAGAAAATTTCCACTAGATCCATATCATCGCTATCACTTTTCATAAGTGCACCAGCACAACCAAAAAGTAATAAAGCCAAAAGACTTAAAGAAAAAATATTTCTCACTCTAACCTCTAACAACCGAGTTGATTTTATCTTTTACAAATTGTTCACCTTTTATAAACTCGATACCAATTTGTAGGTAGTGAATTCTCTCACTACTAGAACACCTCTTCATTTTAACAATATCTTTCTCTGTTGTAAGAATGATGGCATCCTTTTCTTGTGCTAGTTCCACTAAGCCTTCTAACTCACTAACTTTATAAAGGTGGTGATCAGGAAAATTAAAATCGTCAACTATATTTGCATCAAGTTGCTTAACTAACTTTAAGAACGCCTCAGGAGATGCAAGTCCAGAAACACAGATTACACTTTTTCCTTTTAAGTCAGTCAAAGCATAATCTTCTTCATGTAAGAGGTTCTTAATTGCACTTGGAGCATACTTAAAGAAACCGCTCGGCGTATTCGGTTTACAGTTTTTAAGAATATAACTTTCTAACCTTTCAAGTTTATCTTCAGTTACAAGATCTGCCCTACCAAATAGAACAATATCCGCTTCTCTTAGAGCACTTACGCCCTCTCTTAAGTATCCCCTAGGAGGACAATGATACTTCGACATTGGAAGTAGAGAGTCGAAAAGAACGATATTCAAATTGCGGTTGATTTTTAAATGCTGAAACCCATCATCAAGAAGAACAACATCTGCTTTTTCTTCTTCATAATATCGTCTTAAATTATCACTTCGGTCTGCACCAACAACAACACTAGCATTCTTTAGATTGCGACTTAAAACAAGTGCCTCATCACCAAAAACAAAAGGGTTTTCACTAATTTTCTTTCCCGTTTTAATGATTCCACTTGAGTTCTCTAATTCGCCCTTATAGCCTCTCGTTAGAACCATCGTCTTTTTATTTAAAATATCATTCAAATAATTACCAATCCAAAGCGTAAAAGGTGTTTTTCCTGTTCCACCTAGCGATAGATTTCCGATACTAATAATTGGTACTTCAAAAGATGATGATTTTAGAATTCCCATCTTGAAAGCAAAACGACGTAAACGATAAATCCACTCCCACAAAAAACTAACAGGAGTAAGAGCAACGGAAAAAAAGTTAATGAGTTTTATATTAATATTATTCATGATTCCTCATTATAAATAAGCACTTTTAATTTTTTCGAGAAGATATTGAGAAACCTCTATATCCTCACCTTCAGTTAAATCTCTTAGCTTTTTCAGTTCACTTAAAACAAATTCATAGCGTTTTTCATCATCGAATAAGTCTTTGGCCTTGCGAACAAGATTATATTCACTGAAGCCTTCGCCGAGTAGCTCAGGATAAACTTCATGACCTAAAATTAAATTAGGAATAGAAACGAAGCCTTTATACTTAACAATATTTTCTGCAATAAACATATTGAGCAGATTAAGATCGTATGCGATCACGCTTGGTACCCCATAAAGGGCCAAAGATAGGTTTACTGTTCCACTAGTTGCGAAAGAAAAGTCTGCTGCTTTGAGCGCCTCATCTAATTCACGATCTTCATAAATCTTATCAAATTCATTTTCAAAACGAGAAAATAGTTCTTCATCAACAGAGCTTGCTTTAACGATTGAAAGCTTAAATTTATAACTCTCTCTAAGTTTTTGGCATGCCTTAATAAATTGAGGCAACATGAATTCAATTTCAAAGCGACGACTTCCAGGCAGAAGTAAAATATTAAACTCTCCATTCTTAAAATCGACATTGGTTCTTTGGAAATTTTCCAACAGAGGTTTTGTCTTCTTAAGTAGTGGATGTTCAATTGTTATGGCCTTACTTACTCCACGATCCATAAACCACTTTTTTTCAAATGGTAAAATACAGAATAGTGTATCAACAGAAGCTTGAAGATATTTTGTTCGCCACTCTTTCCATACCCATGCTTGAGGCGCAACATAGTAGAGAACTTTGACACCTAGCTTTTCAAGCTTCATGGCCAACTTAAGATTAAATGTCTGAAAATCAATTAAGATAGCAACTTTAGTTCCACGCTTTTTAACTTCATCAATGATATGATTATAAGCACCGTAGTAAAATGGAACCTTTTTAACTGCTTCTGTAATTCCCCAAGTGGAAAAATCTTTTAAATCGTAAAGAAGTTCGACTCCTTGCTCTTTCATAAGCTCTCCCCCTACTCCAAAGAATTGAGTATCAGGAGCTCCCTTTGTAAGAGTCTCAAGGAATGTCATTGCATGTTCTTCACCAGATTTTTCACCGGCAATAATTAAGCAGCTTTTCAATTAAGTTCAACCTCAATGTTTTTCTCGAGTGATTCATTAACTGCAGCAATTAACTCCATTGCAGCAATTCCATCATCAATCGTTACAAATTCTTTCGTATTATTTAAAATTGAATTATAGAAACGTTCTTGTTCAATTAGTAAGTGATCTCTTTTTTCGTAATCAAATTCATTAATTACTTGCTCTTCTCCAGCTTTAATATCAGTCGAATAAGATGCCTTATTATTTAAAAGATCAACTCTAAGGATTCCCTTAGCAGAGTTAATCTGAACGCTTCTTTCAGTCTTTACATCATTTCTTGAATTTTCAATTGTAACAAGACGATCACCATAGCTAAGTAGAGCTTTAACGTGATCAAACTTATCAGTGAGAACTTTCATTCCATATGCTCTAATCGATTTAGGTTTTCCAAATAGCATAAGGGCCAGGTCAAGGTCGTGAATCATTAGATCTTCAACAACTCCAACATCTGCGGCCCTTCCCTTAAATGGAGAATTTCTTACAATTGTAGCAACACTAGAGTTTGCAGTAATGTCTTTAAACTCTTCAAGACGCTCCCAAACTTGATGGCATCTTTCACTATGTCCAACCTGTAACTTAACACCCTTTTCAGAAGCAATAATCTTCAAGTCTTTTGCTTCTTCAACCGTTACCGTAACCGGCTTTTCACAAAAAACATGCTTACCTTCTTGTAATAAGAATTTAGCAATTTCAAAATGAAAGCTTGTTGGTGTAGCAATAACTGCAGCATCAATTTCTCCAATAACTTCTTTGATATCAGATACAACTTTGATGTCAGGATATTTTTCTTTTGCTTTTTCTTGGTTAGCGGCAAATGGTTCAACAATGGCAATCAATTCACAATTATCTAAGTTGTATGCTTTTTGAGCATGCCATTGGCCTAAGTGTCCATAACCGATTGAAGCAACTTTTACTTTAGACATAATTTATTCCTATTAGCTTAAAAACGGAGCAATACCCATTTTTGTCGTTACAATATGCTCTTTAATGCGCTCGATGATTTCATTATTTGCATATGGCTTCATTAGCTCTTCAGTCTCAACGAAAGTACGTGGTGAGTATGTTGAAGCTTCCATATCACGGAAGAAATCAACAATTTCAGAAATAGCATTTCTTTCAACACCTGCACGACGAAGACCAATAATATTAATCCCACGTAGCTTTGCACGGTTACCATAAGCAGTACAATATAGTGGAATATCTTTATCAATAGCTGAAGCACCACCGATATATGCACCTTCAGCAACTTTTACAAATTGAGAAATATTTGTACCACCACCAATGATAACTTTATTACCAACCTTCACGTGACCTGCAAGGTTTGTTGAGTTTGCCATAATAACACGATCACCAACAACAACATCGTGACCTAGGTGAACTTTGGCCATCAGTAGACAATTACTTCCAAGAGTCGTTTTTTCACGATCTTTCATTGTTCCTCTGTGAATTGAAACGTACTCACGTAAAACGTTATCATTTCCAATTTCAACAGAAGTAGCATGCTCTTCTTTGTATGTTAGATCTTGTGGCTCTTCACCAATTGAACAAAATTGATAAATCTTATTATTATTACCAATTGTTGTATGACCATTAATGATTACGTGATTGCGAATATCACAATTAGTTCCAATTTTTACATTTGGACCAATAATGCAATACGCACCAACAGTTGTTCCCTCTCCAATTTCAGCTGACTCGTGAATAATTGCAGTTGGGTGAAATCTCTCGCTCATGGAGGCTCCTTCTTAATTTTCTTTTACTTTAAAAGATGCAAGAACCTGACACTGGCTTACTAAGTCGCCTTCGTGATAGATTTTGCAATCATTTTGTAAGAAACCAGTACGCATTTTTGTACATACAGTTTCAATATCTAATTTCATTCCAGGATGAACTGGTTTTCTAAATTTTGCGCCTTCAATTGATAATAGCGCAACTTCAAATTCACCTTCTTCTAAATTTTTGTAATAAAGCTTTAATTGAAATGAAGTAAATTGTGCCATCATTTCTACTTGAACAACACCTGGAAGAATTGGATTTCCAGGAAAGTGTCCTGCAAAAATAGGGTGATCTTCACGAGTTGTATAATGTCCTTTTACAACTGCTCCAACTAGATCTTTTAATTCGTTTACCTCACCTACTGCTTCTACACTTGTGATTTCATCAACAAATAAGAATGGCTCGCGATGAGGGAGAATTTGCATTACTTGTTCTTTGTTTAATTGCATACATTACCTTCCGTTAAATATTCTTTCGTAAAAAAGCAATTCCTCGTAAAAATTCACGCATAGGTCTTGCTGGGTATCCACCAACGATTTCCTTCGGCTTCACGTTTCCAATAGCAACCGATCCTCCTGCAAGTTGAGCGGCCATACCAACTTCTAAGTTGTCTGCAACAGCTGCTTTTCCTCCAAGAACGGCATAATCTCCAATCTTTGTACTTCCACCAAGTCCGGCCTGTCCGCAGAGAATAACTCCGTTTCCAACCTTAACATTGTGAGCAACTTGAACAAGATTATCAATTTTTACGCCACTACCGATACGTGTTGGAGAGAATGTTCCTTGGTCAATTGAAGTATTTGAACCAATTTCAACATCATCACCAATTTCAACTCCACCAAAGTGCCAAATCTTATGATGAACACCTTGATGAAAGTTATAACCGAATCCATCACTACCTATAGTCGTACCAGAGTGAATTCGACAATTTTTTCCAATGACAGTTTGAGGATAAATTGTCACGTTTGGATAAATTGTACAATTCTCGGCAATTTTAACATTTGGTAAAATCACGCAGCCAGGCATGATTATACAATCAGCTGCGATTTCGACACCCTCTCCAACAAAAACATTTTCAGCAATTTTTACTGAAGGATGAATTGAGGCCAAGCTACTTTTACGGCCATCAAGATCGTAATTTAAGCTCCCAAGTTTTTCGTCGAAAAATAATTTAGATGCTTTCGTAATTGAGATAGGTATATTTGAAGAAGTAAGTAACACTATCGAATTATTTTCTAGTTCTTTCTTTTCAGAGTCATCAAGCGATTCAAAAAGATTTGTATCAATAATTAGTGCTAAATTATCTCCAGCGCCAGCATCTCTATATTTAGCTAGAAATTTTTTAGCACCAATGAAGAGAATTTTTTCTTCAATAATTTCTTCTATCGACGAAATCCCAGAAACAGAGTACTCAAGATTTCCAGATAGAAAACTCATATCGCTATCGTTTTCGATAATATTTTTAATCAGAATGGACATTTTATCCTCTCCTTTAAAACGACAAAAGGGAATACCTTCGTATTCCCTTCATGAGTCTATTTTTATTAGCAATTTACTTATGTTTGTTATCGTAAGCTTTAATTACATCTTCAGTAATGTCAGTAACTTTATTGATGTAAAGAATTGGAGTTGTCGAAGTCTCATAAGTCCAATCAAGACCTTTCTTCTTTGATACTTCTTCAACAACAGTTTTAATTTTATTTAAAATTGGTCCTTTTGCACTTTGTTCCATTTTTGCAAGCTCACCTTGGTACTGTTGCATTTTCTGTTGGAAACCAAAGAACTTCTTCTGTAGTTCTTGACCTTTTTGTTGCTTAGTTTTTTCATTCATAACAAGAGCTTGTTTTTCAAACTTCTCTTTTTCTTTTACTAGAGCTTCTTCTTCTTTCTTAAGCTCAGCTTGCTTCTTATCGATTTCTTTTTGCAGTTTATCCTTAATCTTTTTAGACTCTTTAACTGTTAAAAGAACTTTTTGAACATCAACACGTCCGATATTCATTGCAGATGCTGTTAATGAAGAGAAAAGTAATCCAATTACTAATAAATTTTTCATATCGTCTCCTTACGAATTAAAATAATTGTCCAATATCAAAGTGGAATTTTGTTCCCGCATTCATATCTGGGTCAGGGTTAATAGGAATACCCCACTCAAATCTTAGAACACCAATTGGTGAGAACCAACGGAAACCAAAACCATAATCCATATATATCTTATCGATATCTTCTAGCCTTTTGGCCGTACCTGCATCAAAGAAAGTAACAAATTTAAGGCCTGCTTCTTTGGCAAGTGGGTGCTCAAGCTCCAGTGTTGTAAACACAGTGAACGGGGCACCTGTATTAAATGTTTCAGTAACATTAGGAGTTCCCGGGTCATTATCATCATCATAAGTAACAGTCTCTTTTGGACCAATATCTTCGATGTCATAACCACGTAAGTTTCTCGCACCACCTAATGAGAATTTCTCATTTCTTGGTACAGGAACACCTTTATCTTCAATTTTCCCAGTGTAGAATCGACTTCTAAAAACTAGCTCTTTCCATACCGGATAGAAATAACGTACATCAATTTCATTCTTCCACCATTCTTTATCACCACCAAGTCCTGCATACTCAGTAGCAAGGTTCCAGTAGTAACCATCAGTAGGCTCAAAACGGTTATTTCTCTTATCCTTTACAACAGCAAGACGAACTGAAGAAGTCACACCATCTTCGTTCTCATCGACTGTTGGATCTTTAATATCTGTAAGCTCAGTTTCTTCAAGCTTATATGTTGTATATAGCCTTGTGTATTCGAAGATAGGATAACCAATACGGGCCGCAAAACCATGCTTCTTATAATCGTATGAATCAAGTTGAGTATCAACTGTTCTAAACACCTCTCCACCTAGAGTCCATTTCGAATCCATAAAGTATGGTTCAGTAAATGATAGAGAGAAGTTTTGTTGCTCTTTTGCAATATTTGTTGAGAACGATAATTGTTGTCCTAAACCTCTAAAGTTGTTTTGAGAAATAGAAGCTTGAAAGAAACCACCTGTTGCCGTTGAGTAACCAGCACCAAGAGAAATTTGTCCTGTACTCTTTTCTTTAACACTAATCTCAACATCAAGAATATCGTCTTGTCCCGGAGATGAAACAGTATTGAAGATAACGCTACCTGGTTCAAAGAAACCAAGACGATTAACATTTTCTTTTGACTCACGAAGACCTGAACCAGAATACTTCCCACCTTCATGAATTTTAAGCTCACGACGAATTACTTTATCACGAGTTTTAGTATTTCCAGTTACTGAGATGCGACCAAACTTCGCAAGCTTCCCTTTTTCAAATGAGTACTGAATATCAACTCTATTTTCACCAGGTACTAGTTGGATATTTCTGATAACGTTGGCAAAGGCATAACCAAGGTCTTGGTATGACTCAGTAAGAGTTTGAATATCACGTCTTAAAAGCTCTTCTGAATAAACTTCTCCGGCCTTAAGTTTTGTTTTTTCTCTAAGTTCATCTTCAGTAAAGAGAAGCTCTCCTTGGAAGTAAACATCACGAACATCAAATTTAGGACCTTCTTTAATCTTAACAGTAATGAATACCCATTTCTTATCTTCTGAAACTGTTACTTCAGGGACAGCAACGTTGACTTGAAGATAACCTTTAGTTGAATAGAAATACTTAATTCTTTCAATATCTGTTTTAAAATTTAGTTCTTTAAAGTTTCCTGAACCAGAAAGGAATGAAAATAGACTCTCCTCTCTTGTCTCCATAATTGACTTAACTTCTTCTTCTGCAAAAGCAGTTAGACCTAAGAAAGTCACTTTCTTAACTCGAACCTTATCGTACTCACTGATTTTATAAACTAAGTGAACATTCTCTTTGTCGACATGTCTAATTTCATACGAAACATTGGCCAGGTAGAAGCCCTTTTCTTCGTAGGTCTTCTCCATTTGGCGAACATCAGCTTGAATTGAGTTAATGTCTAGGATTGAGTATTCTCTTGTCTTTAAGTTTTCACTTAAGTCGTCTTTATCGACTTCATCATTTCCACTAAAAACGATCTTAGCAATAATAGGCTTTTCAACAACTTGAAAGATTAGCTTATTGCCATCCTGATGAGCCTCTACGGACTCAAAGTACTTGAGGTTATAAATTGTTTTAATGTCATCAAATAGAATTTCATTTGTAAGAGTAAGGCCAGCGCGAGAACGTAGCTTATCAAGAACAGCTTCTTTCTCTACCTTCTTTAAACCTTGAACTTCAACACTTGAGATTTTAAACAGACGAACACGTGGTCCAATTTCACTTGCTTGAATACTTAAGGTAATTGAAAAAACAATTATATATATAAAACTCTTCCAAGAGTTAATCATCTAGTCTCCGTGATCTCACGATCCTGTCATGTGTGTGCAGACAAAAAATACTTGAGTAAAAAAATATCAATAATCTTACAAAGTTACAAAAAGAAAAACGAACATCCTGCACAAAAAAGTGATGTATTAATGCAGGATTCCATCGATCATCGTATGAACACGACTAAACTTACGAGACATTTCCTCGTCATGCGTTACAACAAGAAGAGTTGTTCCAAGCTCTCTTGATAATTCGAAGATAAGATCAGCAACAATTTTTGAATTCTTAGAGTCGAGATTACCTGTCGGCTCATCGCACAGTAAAAGCTTTGGACGCAGTGATAGAGCGCGTATAAGATTGATACGCTGCTGCTGCCCACCAGAGATCTCATATGGGTAGCGCTTAAGACACTCAGATACACCTAAAGTCTTGGCCAGAGAGAGAATATACTTCTTTACCTTTGACACATCATGTCCACCTAAGCGGGCCGGAAGAAGAATATTTTCAAGACATGTTAGAGATGAAAGTAAAAAGTGAAATTGGAAAACAAATCCTATTTTGGAATTACGATAATTTGCTAACTTCGCATCATTCATTTGACCAATATTCAAGTTATCAACTGTAATTTGACCTGAAGTAATATTCTCAAGTCCCCCAATAAGATACAAAAGAGTTGATTTACCACACCCCGATGATCCCTTAATTACACATTGTTCACCTTGTGAAAGTTCAAGATCAACCCCTTTTAGGATATGAGAATTTCCAAAGTCTTTGTAAACATTCGATACATTTAAAACTGCCATTTACGAAAACTCCTCTCTAAGGCCTTGGGCCATTGATTTTGAATCTAATCTCTTAAGAACTACAAAAGTTAAGAATATAATAAAGATAAATGAAATTAATCCAACAATAAAAATATCTCTTAGGGATAAGAATAGCTCAATTCGATTTAGGTGATAAACATCTGTTGGAAGAGAAAAAATATCAAGAGTTGATAGAAGATAATCAAAAATCTCTACGCAAACGAGAGAGCCTAAAAATGCAATAAGCCAAATCCCGATATTCTGAACCATCCAAAGTGTTCTAAATTTCTTAGGAGAAAGTCCAATAGCATATAGTAAAAAGATTTCTTGTGACCTTCTCTCTTTTGAAAATATGATAAAAGCTAAACAGTTAAAGATAGCTAAGATAACAACAATTGAGAAAACAATCGAAATCATATATTTTTCAAATTCAACGGCCTTTAAGAAAGTTGCAAAATCGCTCCAATAAGGTGCAATAGTATATTCATAGTAGAAGACACTTTTCATATCAGCTACAACTTCATTGATCTTCGAAAGACTTCGATACTCAGGTTTGAGCCTTAGGCTCATTAAGTTAATACGATCCTTAACTCCCAAAAGAGTTTGAATCTTTTTTAAGTTCACATAAACAAAACGATTTCGATATTCGTGAATTTTAAAAGTTTTAATATCTTTTACTTTTAAAACCGCATTTGTTGGAAGATATCGCTCACCTAATTTACCCGCCGAAAAACTGAACTTTAAAGTATCTCCCACTTTAACCTTTAAATCTTGTGCAAGAAGATCACCAATTATAACTTCATTTTCGCCAGGCTCAACTAGACCATTATCGAGTTGATTAATCTTTTCATTAACACCAACGACAAAGACGGCCTTTCCCTTCTCATCTTTATTTACAAATGATTGTGTACGAAGCATTGGAATTTTAGTTTGAATTGGAAAGTTATCAAGATCCTTTTGTTCATTTTCATTTAACTCAAAGAATCCATTCGTTGCCGTAAGAATAATCTCACCACTTCCTGCATTAAGGGATTTCTTAAGAGTTACCCCAAAGCCATCCATCAGGGCTAAACTACAAAGAATAACGGCAAGAGAAAACATAAGGCCTATAATTGTGGCCGTAATAAAATAACGTGACGATCGATCACGAAAAAAAAGTAATTGAAAATCTTTAAATAGATAGAAAAAACTCAAATTACTCTTCCTTCATCCCATCAACTGACCATCTTAAATATGCATCCATAAAACCATCGATATCACCATCTAAAACTTTTTCAGCTTGTGATGATTCATAGTTAGTTCTGTGATCTTTAACCATTTTATAAGGATGTAGAACGTAAGAGCGAATCTGTGCCCCCCATCCAATCTCTTTCTTATTAGCTTCTTCTTCAGCGGCCGCTGCTCTTTGCTTTTCAAGCTCTAACTCATATAAACGAGACTTAAGAACTTTCATGGCCTGAATTTTATTTTGCAGCTGTGACCTTTCATTTTGACAAGTTACAACAAGACCAGTTGGAAAGTGTGTAATTCTAACGGCCGAATCAGTTGTATTTACTGACTGTCCACCAGCACCACCAGAGCGGTAAACATCAATACGAATATCTTTATCTAAAACTTCAATTTCAATATCGTCATCGACTTCTGGTGAAACAAAAATTGAAGCAAAAGAAGTATGTCTACGATTAGCTGAATCAAATGGTGAAATACGCACAAGACGATGCACGCCTGTTTCAGATTTAAGATTTCCGTAAGCGTAATTGCCTTCAATTAACATCGTTGCTGATTTGATCCCTGCACTATCACCATCTTGAACATCAAGAAGTTGAACCTTAAACTTTTTATGTTCGGCCCATCTCTTTACCATTCTAAATAGCATACTTGCCCAATCGCAAGATTCGGTACCACCGGCACCAGCATTTATACTAACAATCGCATTATTTGGGTCAGCATCATCAGAGAGTAGAACTTTTAATTCCGCTTTATTGAAAGCTTCGACGAATTCATCTGAAATCTCAATCGCACCTGTAGCAGATTCTTCATCACCTTCAGCAGCGTATTCATTTAAAATTTCAAATTCATCATATAGATCTTTTAATTTTGTATAAGTATTAACGACATCTTCTAAAAGGTTTTTTTCCTTTTGTACTTTGGCAGCATTTTGATTGTCGTCCCAGAAGCCAGGCATGGCCTCCATATCTTGAATTTCACCTATGCGTGCTGACTTTTGGTCAACATCAAAGTGACCTCCTTAGACTTGCAAGCTTCTCATCATAACTTACCATTAGTGATTTTTTTTCACCAAGGGCAATGCGAATACTTTCTTCCATTTTTAATTCCTATTTTTTTTGCCTAGATTTTTTAATTTTCATTAGAATCTCTTTTTCAAGAGCTTCCATAATTTCTTCTTCCTCTTGTGAGATTTCATGGTCATATCCTAACAAATGAAGAAGTCCGTGACAAAATAAGTGAATAACTTCTTGCTCTAACTCGATATCAAATTCGCGAGCCTGTTTTGCGGCAACATTTCGACTAATAATGATATCCCCAAGCATTACTGGACCAGGAAGAACGAAATCCGTACTGTCTGGACGAAGACTTTCATACATTGGAAACGAAAGAACATCTGTTGTTTTATCTTTACCGCGATGTTCGCGATTGATCTGTTTCATACGAGAGTCGCCACAAAAGTGAAGATCAACTTCAATCTCCTCGTGAACTTTCTTGTCTAAACAAGTGTTCTTTGAATAAAGGAAATTACTTAAGACAATAAGCGAATCCTTTAACATATTTTCGCAGGCCTTAAGTCCCCAATCAGCTCTAGAATTGTCAGCTAAGTTAACAATAAGTCTTGATTTGTTTACTTGAATAGTTGCGCTATGGGCCATTATTTCCAATCTCTTTTTAAGGGTGTATTATTCTGTCTTAGGTTACATAGATTATATTACCAAGGCGAAGTTATGTCACTAAGCGAAATGGAAAGATTAAGAGAAGTTGTTGCAAAGTTAAGAGATCCTAAAGACGGTTGTCCATGGGATCTAGAGCAGACTCACAAGTCACTTCTAAAATATTTGATGGAAGAATCTTATGAGTTCATGCATGCAGTGGAAGACGGTGACTATCGTAAGATGGAAGATGAATTAGGTGATGTTCTTTTACAAGTAGTCCTTCACTCTCAGTTAGCAAGTGAGAAATCAAAATTTGATCTCAACTCTGTGGCCAAAACAATCGCAGATAAAATGGTAAGACGACACCCTCATGTTTTTACAGATAATAAGGCAAAAGACGTTGCCGAAATTAAACAACGCTGGGAAGAAATAAAGAAAGCTGAAAAAGCAAACGAAGAAAGCCTTAAAAAATATGAAATTTGTAATGAACTTCTCTCTTTTCCGGCCCTTACAAGTGCTGCAAAAATTGGAAAGAAAACAAATAAAATAAACTTTGACTGGGAAGATTACACACAAGTAATGTATAAAGTCGAAGAGGAGTGGCAGGAGCTAAAAGAAGAAATCACTCCAGGACGTGAGCTTAATAAAGAAAGAGTTCAAGAAGAAATGGGAGATCTTTTATTTTCAGTTGCACAGCTTGCAAGACATCTCGATCTTGATCCAGAGATCACACTGCGAGAAGCAAACTTAAAATTTAAAAGAAGATTCAATCAACTTGAAGACATTGCTAAAGAAGAAGGCATTGTTATTCGTGAAAGCTCTCAGGACGAACTTGAAACCCTTTGGTCTCGCGTAAAAGAAAAAGAAAAAAGTAACTAATTATGAAAGCATCACCAATTAAACTTAAAAAAGAATTTATCACTTTGAAGAAAGATAAACGTCTATACCAAATGCCTTGTCCAGTTGTTGGACTAACAGGAGGTATTTCTACCGGAAAATCGACGGTGTCAAAAATACTACGTGATAAAGGATTCCCTATTATCGATGCTGATGCTCTTGTAAAAGAAGTTTATAAAACAAAAGAATCAATCGATCATTTGAAGAAGTACTATTCACGTGTTGTAGAAGAAGACAATTCAATCAATTTCAAACTTCTTCGTGAGTACTTTTTTCAAGATATTCAAATTCAAAATGATATTGAAAGTTTAATTTATCGCCAACTTCCAGAAGCTTTCTTAAAAGCATTCAAAGATCTTGGTTCACCAAAAGTTGTCATTTACGACGTGCCTCTCCTATATGAGAAGAATCTTGATTCTTTTATTGATCATAAGGCCGTTGTTTATTGCCCAAGAGCAAAGCAGGTAGAGCGCCTTATGGCCCGTGACGGAATTGAAAAAGACTTGGCCTGTAAAATTCTAGCAAAACAAATCGATATTGAAGAAAAAGCAAAACTTGCTGACACAGTCATCGATAACTCAGGAAAACCTGAAGATTTGAATTTAAATATGTTTCTTGATCACTTTGATATGCATTAAAAAAGGCTCCCTACGGAGCCTTTTTTATTTCTAAATAATTGGATTATTGTCAGCGACAGTGTGTTCAATCTCGCCGTTTTGAGTGCGAAGATTCTGAAAACTTCCATAAAGCCCACGAAGTGAAGAAATTAATTGCTCATCTTCTTCTTGAGCAAAACGTGAAAGGTGCTGCGTTTGAGTTGCAACTTCATTAATCTCATTTCTGATTGCCTTAAACGTATCTTTTATAACTCCAACATCTGGAACTTCTTTACTGTCCATAATGATTTGTACTTTAGAAAGACCAACATCAAGCTGAGTCGATACTTTAGAGAAACTTCCAAGAGTTGAATTGAACTCTCTTAGTTCTCCTGCAAACTTTCCAACAGTTGTTTCACTTGCAACCCCACGTTGAATTTGATCGATAATTTGAGAACTTCTTGCTCTAAATAATTCAACTTGTGACTTAAGAGATTTAAATTGATCACGAGATCTCACAAGTCCTGCATATGCTGCTTTATTCTCATTAATAATCTCTACAATCTCACTTGAGCGAGTTGCTAATTCTATTTCCTCATCAAATAAACGATTCGTCATCTCAATCATATAACGATTCATTTCCTCAAACTTTGCTCTCATCTCAACTACAGATACGATTTTGTCTTTAGCAATTTTGAATTTATTGATCGCATCTTTTTGAAGATCTTTTTGACCTTCAAAAATAATTCTTACATCATCAATAATTTTATATTGTTCAAAAAGATTATTTTCTAAAAGTTCAATCTCTTTTAAAAATGAAGCTTTTTGCATTAAGAAGTGATCGTTAACTTTTGTGAATTTCTCATAAACGTTATCAATTCCAGCAGCAGAGAAGTCTTGCTGTAATTTTTCTCTTAGTTCTCCATTAAACTTATCTTCAACTAGAGCATCTAGAGACTTCCAAACTGGAGACACTACCGACTTCATTTGATTTGATAGAGTTTCCTCTAAACTTCTCAATGGATAGAAAATAACCATAATTCTTTTTTGATCAGCATATTCAACAGGTGAAACGTACATTTCAAAAGGTGCAGCTTCGCTAGAGTTTTCTGTTTTTACCTGAATTTGATAAATTCCAGCAATACCATCTCTTACTGCACTAATAACAGGATCATTCTCACCAAGATTTGTAAAAGTACTTAGGTAATCCCATGTGATACTCATATCTTTTTTAGCGCTATCGATACTCCAGTGCTCATAGAATAGCGAATTTGCCCAAACAGCATTTAGATTTGAATCCAGAAGTAGAGATGAAAATGGCATAGCATCTTGAAAGATCGATCCAAAACTCATTCTCTTGTGAATATAACCGCGATATTTTTCAATTTCTTCTTTAAATGGATGTGTCCAATCACCTTTCAGACTTGCTTTAACTGGGATAACACCATCTTTAATTAAATCAAGAGAAGTAATTTCTAATAATTTCTTCGCTCTTTTTTCAGAATAAAAGTACATAAAGATTCCACCAGCAAACATTGCAATAAGAATCCCAACAATAGCAATTAATCCATAAAGAGTTGTTTTAGAAGTTTGGTTAAGTTCAATTTTTTGATATGTAAGCTTTGGCCCAAACTTCTCACTCCATGCAAGATAACTTTCATTCGTTGTTTTCCAAATGCTATCGAAGTCACGTAGTGTATTTAATGATTTTTCTAATAGATTTAATTCAGTTCTAAGTGTTCCAAGGCGAACAACAATTAAGTTCTTATCTTCATCAGAAAGAACAGACTTCATTGTAACCTTTTCCATATAGTCTACATCTGCAACGATTGATTCGTGTAAACGCTTTAAATTTCCATAACTATAAAAGTTGGAGCTTTTTGTCGTACCTACAGAAATTTTAGTTTTAATTTTATTTGAAACTCTTGTTAGTGTTCTCCACTGATTATGTACAACAAAATTTTGGAAGCCAATCATCTTTGTTCTTAAAACATTAATCAGTGTCGATTTATTTGCAGAAGTCGTAATATCATCAAGTTTCTTTCTTAGTTCACTTAAGTTACCACTTAGTGTTTCATATTCAGCAATAGTTACGATTTCATTTAAACTTTTAATTGAATTTTCAAATTGATCAAACTCTGAAGTCGCCTCTTTTGAACGATCAACTCTTACCAATTCTTTTATATCTTGAAGTGTATTTGAATTTTTAACTTCATCAAATTTAGATGTCGATTCATATACCATCGTCATTCGGTCAAAGTTGGCCGGGCCATTCTTCCAAAAGGACCAAACTCCAAATGAAACAAGAGCTGTCGTTAGAACAAGAGAAACAGAGAAATAGATAAACAACGGCTTACTGAAACGAAGCTTCATTATAGGTCTCCTAAATGTCGGAATGGGAAAATCACTTCCATATGTTAACGGTCCTTCACATCCTGTGAACGTAAGAAATTTCTACATCCATTATGCAATTTTTTGAGTGAATTTTAAAGGGTTAATTAATTTATTTTATAGGCAAACAAAGGCCCTTTAATGAAAAGGGCCTGAGTAAATAAGTATGTTTTTTTAGAATAAAATTGTGATTAGCTTACTAGTTCTTCATAACCTTCAAACATCGTTTGTAGCTTAGCTTTAAGCTTCATTACTGCTTGAGTATGAAGTTGAGAAACACGTGATTCAGTAACATCTAGTACCTGACCAATTTCCTTAAGGTTTAAATCTTCATAGTAGTAAAGTGAAAGAACAAGTCTTTGTTTTTCAGGAAGCTGCTCGATTCCCTCTTTAATTTTATCTCTGAAGTTTTTATTTGAAACAGCAGTAAATGGATTCATTGCCTTACTGTCTTCATTAAGACCTGCCATTGCACGCTTATCATTACGATTAAACGTAGCAGAGTCATCAATATTTAGGATAGAAACAGATTTTGCTTTATTAAGCATTGAGTGAAATTCTTCTTTAGAACACTCAAGCTCTTTACACATTTCATCATCAGTAGCTGGACGTCCAAGCTCTGATTCAAGTTTAGAATATGCGCGGTCAATTAGCTTAGCCTTTTCTCTTACTGAACGTGGTACCCAGTCTTGAGAACGAAGCTCATCTAAGATAGCTCCTCTAATTCTAAATTCAGCATAAGTTTTAAATTTATTATCACGTGAAGGATCAAATTTTTCGATCGCATCCATAAGACCAATAACACCACATGAGATTAGATCATCTAGCTCAATATTTGATGGTAGGCGTGAGGCAATTTTTTGTGCAATATACTTAATAAGTGGAGCGTATTCCACTACGATTTCATCTTTTACTTTTGGATCTACAGTTGATCTATAGTCTTTTAAATTCTTTAATTTTCTGGCCAACGATGACATCTCTCTCACTCCTTGATTAAGCTAGTTGCTGTGGGTTACTACCTGAATGACTGAATCCCTTCAGTAATACAGGCGCGACTCGACTAGTACTGTCCTCGTCGGTAAATTTATTAATGATGTTAGTGTAATATTTCGAAAGGGAATTCTTTTCCGTTTTCAAAAGAGCGTGATCAAATTTGTCAGATGGGATTTCTAAATTCTTTACACCACCCAATACTCTTAAGTTTGCTTGCATAAAGCTTGCAACAGTATCCACTAGTGACTTCACTACTTTTCTATACTGTTGATTTGAGTCAACTCTATTTACAATTAGGTGATTATTTTTAATTTGGTATTTTTGGTTTAGGATTTTAATTAATGCATAAGTATCAGTGATAGATGAACGGTCAGGATTAACAACCATAAAACGATAATCAGCATAAGCTTGTAGATTGATCGTCTCCTTGTTCACTCCAGCCGGGCAATCAAGGATTACATGATCATATTCACTTCTATGGGCAGCGATAATATCAATAATGAATTTATCGTGCTCAAAACTAGTATCAAACAGATCACTGTTTCCATTACAACCACTTAGTAGATGAATATTTCCAAGTTTGTATAGACACTCATCAAATGATTTTTCAAGAGAAAGAAGTGAGTAGAAGTTATCGTTCAAAGGAAGACCTAATTTTACGGCCGTGTTTGAAAGATTATAATCACAATCGATTAAAAGAACTTTCTTTCCTTTTGCACTTAATTCATTTGCGATCATTAAAGCAGTTGTAGTCTTACCTACACCGCCTTTACCTGAACCAACTGCAATAATTTCACATTCTTCATTAAGGTAATTAAGAGGGCTTTTAACATTCAATTCGCAGTTATCGTCACTACGGTGCGACAACAACCATGTTGAAAGATCGTTTCTGGACATCCTGTCTCCTAAACAAAACTTAAAAATTTAATCTAATAACAAAAAAAGCTACAGTTTAAAAATACCGGCCAAAATCCTTTCGGCAGTAGCAGCTTCTAGGTCATCAGGAACAATCTCACCCGTTCCAAAAAACTTGTAAGGTAACGAACTAAAGTCAATGGCCAGATTAAAGAGTGATCCATAATTTAAGCACTGATCTAAGTGTGTTACCACTAAACCATTTGCAATATTTGCATAACGATTTAGCACCTTTCTATTATACAACTCTGTATTGATTCCCGATAGACAGATTAAAACTTCCACATTTTCAAATGAGCGTCTTAGACCATCCACGAACTTCTTGATTTCATTGATTTCTTGATTTGTCGCCTTGTAGTCGATAAAAACATTTTTCTTTGTTTCTATTGATTTTCTTGTTTGTGCAACGATTTCAGAAATTGATTCACAGATATTTGATTCAACATTAAAGAACTTTTCAGAGAAAGAAGTATTATCTTTAAATCCTGTATTTGCTTTATTTCTGATAATCACCGAATCTTGCTTAAGAGCTGAAAGCTTTGTTAACATTGAGCTTTGCCCACAAGAAGCATCTGAAATAAGTACTGTAACCGTTTTAGACTGCTCATTATCAACAGAAGAAAATAGAGGTAGCGCAGTTCTCACTTCTCCCATCATTTCTTTAAGAGCAAATTCAAAAACAGTATCTGGATTTTCTTTCTCTTCATCTGATAATTCAAAGTTTGCTTTACGAACAACTTTTTGAATATATCTTTCTTCGATATCTAAACTTCTAAAAATTGTTACCATCTCTTTTACACCAAGAGCTTGAGGCTTAGTCATCCCCTGCACACTTTGTGTTAATTCGAAAATTTTCTTTTCTAGATCATCGATTTTATTTCTTTGATTTTCAATTAAGTCACTAACCTCATCATTACTTACACGAGACTCATGTAGTTGTTGAGACTGAATTGGCCTTGCTTGAACTTGAGGTCTTTCAATAACTTCTTCTTCCTGAATTTCCTCTTCTAAAGAGAAATCTCCATTTAAGAAATCATTAAAATATTCAGATTCAGTATTTGCGGCAGCTTTTTTTACTTCTTCTCTATCAATTGAGTTTAAGAAATCATCTAAACCTGAATTTGATTGTGAAGAGTTCTCTTCAACAGCACTCACCTTTCTATTAAGACCTAAATTACCATATCCATTGATTGAATTTGATTGTGCTTGAGAACTAGTATTTTGGTCATGTGAATTAATCATATTTGCGATATAAGATGAATTGTTTTTATAAAAAGAATTTTTTTGATCAGATGTTAGTACGTTATCAACCTTAGCTTTCTTAGTGTAGTTCTTTTCAGAGATCGCAGCAGTAATTTCAATTTTTTTCTTTTTGAAAGCACCTTTGATCCCTTTATTAGTCTGCGTTTTAAGAATAATTGCATCAGGTCCCAGTTCGGCCTTAATATTCGCTAACGCCTCATCTAAAGAATCTGCTTCAAATTTTCTTACGTACATCCTATAACCTCACCGTTCCAAGTGACCTAATATTCACATCCGGACTTAATTCATTATGACTTACTACAATCAAGTTTGGTATGAATTTTTCTGTCAATTTCTTAAAGTGTCCACGAATAACTGGTGAGCAAAGAACAACCATCTTTTCTCCCATGTTTGTGGCCTCCTCTATTTTCTCATTTAAACTGGCCAAAATCGATTGGGTAATTCTTGGGTCTAAAGAAACTTGTTGACCATTTTCTGTTTGTATGAGATTGCCAGCAACCTGTTCTTCTATTTTACGATCTAACGTAAATATCGGCAAATCACCATTGGCAGACTTTATAGACTCAGTGATAGTGCGGTATAACGATTGTCTGACATTTTCAGTCAGAAGATCTGTATCCTTAATTCTAACCCCATGCTCAGAAAGCGATTCTAATATCGTACGAAGATCTCTGATGGAAACATTTTCCCTTAAAAGATTCTGTAAAACCTTTAATACGGCACCAAGAGGTAGAATCTCAGGAACAAGATCAGAAACAATTTTTGGATAGTGTTCTTTGAAATTATCCATAACTCGTACAAGTTCTTGACGACCAAATAATTCATGTAGATTTGTTCTCAGGATCTCAGTTAAGTGAGTTGCCAGAACAGTTGACAGATCCACTACAGTATAACCATTGAATCCAGCATCATCTTTCTGATCTTCAGTAATCCACACAGCAGGTAGACCAAATACTGGCTCAATTGTTTCAATTCCATCAATTGGTTCAATAACACTTCCTGGATCCATTGCAAGGTAGTGGTCAGGTACAAGTTCACCTTGAGCAACTTCAACACCTTTAATTTTTAGAGAATATCCACCTGGAGCAAGCTCAAGATTGTCCTTAATTCGTACAGAAGGGATAATTACACCCCAATCTAGTGCAAATTGTTTTCTCATATAAGTAATACGCTCAAGAAGATCACCATTTTGAGATGAATCGACAAGATTTACTAGTCCATAACCAACTTCAAGTTCAACAAGTTCAAGATTAAGTAGATCTTCAAGTGATTCTGGTGTCGATTTCTTCTCATCTTCGACAACTGTCTCAGCAGCAAGCTTCTCTTGAGTAATTTGATTTTCCATTTTATTTGAAACATAAAGTAGCGCCAGTCCAACTGTGATAAAAGGTAATTTTGGAAGTCCTGGAATCATAGCAAAAATTAAAAGAACACAACCTGCGATTAGAACTGCTTTCGGGTGAAGCTTAAATTGCTTACTCATTTGAGCACCAAGATTATCTTCACTTGTATTTCTTGTAGCAATAATACCGGCTGCAGTTGAAATAATTAGAGCAGGAATTTGAGAAACAAGACCATCCCCGACAGTAAGTAGAGTGTATGTTTCAGCTGCTTGGCTAAAGTTCATATTATATTGGCCAACACCAACAATAATACCACCGATAACATTAATAGCAGTAATTAGAATACCAGCAATGGCATCCCCTCGTACGAATTTAGAAGCACCATCCATCGACCCGTAAAAGTCAGCTTCTTCAGCAACTTCAGCACGTCTTCTTTTTGCATCCTCATCGTTAATTAGACCAGCATTTAAGTCAGCATCGATGGCCATCTGCTTACCAGGCATCGCATCTAAAGTGAAACGCGCACCAACTTCAGCAACCCTTCCAGCACCTTTAGTGATTACCATGAAGTTAATAATAACAAGAATGATAAAAACGATAATCCCAACAACAAAGTTACCTTCAACAACGAATTCACCGAAGCTTCTAATAATTTCACCGGCAGCACTTGTTCCCTCACTTCCTGAGCGAAGAAGAATGTTACGAGTTGAAGCAACGTTTAATGAAAGTCTAAAAAGAGTTGTTACAAGAAGAACTGCTGGGAAAGTAGAAAAATCTAGAGGTTTCTTAGTATAAACAGAAACTAATAAAATAATAATTGAGAATGATAAAGTAATTGCTAAAAGTAAATCAAGAACGACTGGAGGAACAGGAATAATCATAACAGCAAGAACTGCTAGAATACCTATTGCTACCGCGAGATCTGAATTCTCTGTTAAAACTTTTAATCTTTTAAAGATATCATCCATGATATATTCCTAAATTCTAATTAACTTATAGCTTTTTGCTTTTTCTTAAGTTTATAAACAAATGCTAAAACTTCAGCTACTGCTTTATATAAGGTACGAGGGACTCCTTCCCCTACTTTAACTGACTTATATAGTGCTCTTGCTAAAGGAACATTTTCTACGATTGGAATATTATGTTCTTTAGCAATTTCTCTAATTCTTAAGGCCAAGTGATCAGCACCCTTTCCAACAATTCCTGGAGCGATCATAGTCTCTTGATCATATTTGATAACAATCGAAATGTGAGTTGGGTTTGTCACAATAACATCTGCTGTTTGAATATCGGCAAGCATTCTTTTTTGCGCTTGTTCTCTTTGGATTTGGCGAATTCTTTGTTTAACTTCCGGAGAACCGTCTTGCTCTTTAGACTCACGCTTGGCTTCTTCTTTTGTCATCATAAGTTTTTTCTTATGAGCATATTTTTGATAAGCAAAGTCCCCTACAGCAACAACAACAAGTCCTGCAAGAATTGAGAAACCTAATTTAATTAGAATATCTTTACCAATAACAAAAGCCTGAAAGAAATCAACATGTAGAAATCCTACAAATTGAGCAATATCGTCTTTCATATATAAGTAAACAATTCCAAGAACGATTATGAATTTGAAGACACCTTTAATTGCCTCAACAACTGCCTTCATTGAAAACAAATTCTTAGTTCCCTTGATTGGATCAATTCTTTCAGGTTTAAACTCAAGAACTTCTGGCGCATAGATGAAACCAATTTGAGCAACGTTTGCAATAATACCAGCACATAGTGAAACAATACAAACAGGTGCTGCACAAATAAGAGCTGTTGTAGCCGTTTTATTTGCAATGGTCTTAAGCGATTTTTCTGTAAATGCCGTTGCTGGATCAAGATGCATAATCCATCTAATGAACTCTTCCATTTCTTGATATATAAAAAGAAGTGAAAGACCTAATGTCATGATACAGGCGGCCAGCACTAACACACTTGTTAGTTCTTTTGAGGATGCGACCTCACCCTTTCTTCTCGACTCGTCAATTCGATGCTGGGAAGGATCTTCCGTTTTTTCCTGATCTGTATCTTCGGCCACGACTTACCCCTTTAAAGTATAAAGTTAAACCACTCGCCAAGTCTTTCAGTATACATTCTAAATGCTACTTGAAAGAACTCATCGCTTGTTGCCGTAAATACTAGTAGACCTAGTCCAATATTGACGACAAAGCTAACCATAATGATATTCATTTGTGGAACAGTACGAGCAATAATTCCTAGAACCGTACTGATGAGCATATTTGTAAAAATTAATGGTGTTGCCAGCATAATTGCAGCAATAAAAATTGATTTGAATGCTTCGATATAGAAGATGTGTGACTTCGCAAATACACCAAAATCATAAATATGAATTGTATAAAAAGATTCAAAAATCCCTTTAAACATTGGTAGTAAAGCACCTGAAGAAACAACCATAACGAGAACAGTCCATTGTATTAGCCTTTCGAAAGGACCTACTTGCTGACCCGAAGATGGATCGAAGTAGCGAATGGCCGCAAATCCAATTTGCTGGGTAATAATACTACCTGCTGACAGGAAGATACCCATAATTGATTTTACCAAATATCCGATTACCAATCCAATAAGTGTGTAAATAATAGTTAGCGCCCAGAACTGGTCCTTGCCTACATACATGATGTCTTTGATTACTTCTCCTTGGATATATGGGTAGAAGCAAAAGCTCATGACTAGTGTCGATAAGATCTTAACAATCATTGGGATTGGTAAGTTATCATAAATAGGTAGTTGAAAATTAATGGCCAGCAATCTGGTAAAAATTAACCAGAACGCAATGATTGGGACAATGTCAGTAATTTGAATTGTCATCTAATTTCGCCTACCTTCCAGTAACAAGACTAGGAATTGAAATAATTAAATCTTTTGTAAAAGTTGTTAACTGATCCGTCATCCACGGAGCAGTTAGAACAAGAGCTCCAACAATAACTAAGATCTTAGGGATAAATGAAAGTGTTTGCTCATTGATTTGAGTAACCGCTTGGAAAATTGAAACTAAGATACCCATAATAAGTGCACCTGCTAACATTGGTGCTGAAATCATTAGTCCAATTGTGATTGCTTGTCTTGCGATGTCAGAAAAAAAGTCCATGACTACTCCTAATTAAATGAACGTAAAAGTGATCCAGTAACAAGTTGCCAACCGTCCACAAGAACAAATAGTAATAATTTAAAAGGCAGAGAAATAACTACCGGAGGAAGCATCATCATCCCCATGGCCATTAAAACTGAAGCCACAACCATATCTAAAATAAGAAATGGAATATATAGTAAGAATCCAATTTGAAATGCTGTCTTTAACTCTGAAATAATAAAAGCAGGAATTAAAAAATGAATTGGAACATCATCAATTGACTGAGGTGCCTGACGACTAGTTACATCGTAGAAAAGACCTATATCAGCTTTACGAACTTGCTTGTTCATAAACTTTCTCAGAGAACCTTCAATGCGATCGACTGCTAGAGTTGTCGTAATTTTCTTATCCATATAAGGTTTTACAGCTGTTGCATAAATCTCTTCTCCCGTTGGCTGCATAACAAATACAGAAAGGAAGAGTGCAAAACCGATTAGAAGTTGATTTGGTGGCATACTTTGCGTACCAATTGCTTGTCTCATGAATGATAGAACAACGATAATTCTTGTAAAACATGTACAAAGAATTAAAACCGCCGGCGCAAGAGTTAGTACTGTAAAAAGAATAGTTAGTTCGATAGTATCAACGAGATCAACCCCCTGTCCGAAATTAACAGAAAGACCTGGAAGTCCCAGGTTAGTTGATTGTTGAGCAAAGATCGTACTTAGCCATCCCCCAATACTAAATATTAATAATGCTCTTAAAAAATTCTTCATCCAACTTCCTATTGAATTATTTTTAATAAAATTATTGTAAAGACTTCATGTCTTTTACTTTTTTCTTAATTTGAGCAGTTAAGCTAACTTTCTCTTCTTGAGTTGCTTGCCCTGCAAGGCTATTTAAAATATCTTGTTGTGATGAAGTCGTCGAGTTACTCGCCTCTTTCATATTCATAGCAACTTCTTTTAATTTAAATTCCTTAGAACCTGAATTAGCAGTATCTAAATTAGTATCAAAGTTAGATCCAGTTAACGCTTTCTCACCTTCTTTAAAAAACTCAGTTGTATCTTTAATTTCAGTTAAGAAATCCATCCCTTTTTCAGATTGTGCCATTAGAAAGACTTGCTTTTGTACTCTAACAACAAGAAGGCTTCTTTTCGGTGCAAGATAAGTTGTCGATAAAACTTCAACCATTTTTGCATTTGAGAAAAGCCCTAATCCACCCTTCTTTAACATTCCCTTTCTAAAGAAGTTCATTAAAAAGAAAATCCCTGCAGCAAATAGAGCAAAAAAGCCGATAAATTTAAAAATATAAGTCGACATCTGAAATCCACCTTTTTCAACACCTGAAGAAAGATTGCTAACAGTATCTTCAATCTGCTCATTCTTTTCTTTGGCAAGAGCAAGTAAAGACTCACTAGTCTTTTCAAGCTTTACGTTATTCTTATTATTATTTTTTGATACTTCTTCTTTATCTTTAAGTAGTTTTGCAAGGTAGCTTTCATCATAAGCTTCTGCACTCTTTTGCTTTACAGGAGCTTTCTTAACTGGAGCTGCTTTAGTCACTGCAACTTCTTTTTTATTTGTTGTGATTGGAAAGTACATTTTAATTTCATTATCACTTACTTCTAAACTTACCTTATCTTCATTACCCTTGATATCGTACGGGAGAATTGCACGAACTCGAGCAACATCTTTAGTAAATTGATAAGCTAGAAGCTTCGTATCAAATTTTTCATTAACAGATACTTGTTTCTCAATCTTTGGCCATACGATTGCATCTTGAAGAGCAATTTGAATAATATCATCCTTAATTGTTAACTCAGGAGTAGTATCAAACTTCCCTTTTAATCCAACAGTAACAACTCCTGTTGAACCATTTTTAGTTAACTTAACCTTCCCTACTTCAACTCTAGCAAATGCATTCGTCGTAATAAGTGAAAGTGCTAAAAATAATAATTTAAGTTGTCTGGCCATAATTAGTTCCTACGTTTTTCTACTACTTTAGATTTTCAATTCTCTCGATTGGTGAAATGATATCTGTTAAACGAATACCAAATTTTTCGTTTACAACAACAACTTCACCTTTTGCTACTAACTTTCCATTAACTAGGATTTCAAGAGGCTCACCAGCTAATTTATCAAGTTCTAGTACCGAACCTTGTCCTAGTTGAAGAAGGTCTTTAATAATTACTTCTGTTCTACCTAGTTCAACTGTTACCTTTAGAGGAATATCTAAGATAAAATCTAGGTTTTGAACCTTAAGTTTATTGATTGCATCATCACCAGCTCTGATTTCATCTGCAAGTTTTTCAACTTCCATAGTATTGAAATTTTCAAGCCCTTGTGTTTGGTTATTTAGTTCTGTTTGATCACTCATCTATATCTCCCTTAATTATTCGACATCAATATCCATAGAAACTTTAGGTGTCTTATCAACATGTGTAACTTGCACCGCTCTGTTTCCTTTATATGTACCAATTAAACACCTTAACTTCTCAACACCTTGTATTGCTCCCTTTACTTCACTTGAAGCTTCTTGATTTAAAGGGATAATATCTCCAGTTTGAAGAGTAAGCAGGTCTCCTACAGTCATCTCTGCTTCACCAAGTTTTACAACGATTTCGGCTTTAGTATCTTTGATGTGCTCATTCATAGCACTTGTCCAAATACTATCGGCCATATCATTATCAGTTTGGTAATTTGAAGAAAGTTTTTGCTTGATCGGCTCAATAGTTGAGTATGGAACCACGATCATAATTGTTCCTGAAGCAGATTCGAATTCAACTTCTAAAGTTGTTGCGATGATTACATCTGATGGAGGAACAACACCAACGAATTGTGGGTTAATTTCAGTTCTTACGTATTGTGCATCAATACGGTGAACTTGTGCCCATGCTTCCTCAAGGTCAGCAATGGCCATATCCATAACCTTTCTCATGAAAGATAGTTCAATCGCTGTAAATTCTTTTCCTTCAATTTTTGTGAAAGGACGATCTGTTCCACCAAAGTAAGAATCGATGATTGCATAAGCAAGCTTTGATTCGAATACTAATAGTGCCGGACCTCTTAGCTCGTTAAATTTCATGATACACATACACGAAGGAATCGGAAGTGTGTTTACAAACTCACCAAACTTTAAAAGATCTGTTGAGATCATCGAAATAGTCGAGATCTTTCTTAGAGAGTTTGAAAGTGATACACGAAATGAACGAATGAATCTTTCGTAGATGATTTCAAGAATAGGCATTCGCCCACGAATGACTCGGTCTTGATTAGTTAAGTCATAGGGCTGAATATTTTCGTCTTCAGCTTCATCATCGAAATCTCCACCTTCACCTAGAAAATCATCTGCGTCACCATCGTTAACAGCGTTTAATAGAGCGTCGACTTCGTCTTGACTTAAAACCTGTGCCATCGTTCCCCTCCTAGGATTTGATGATCTTGGCATCCTGCCAAAAATTAAACTTAAAACTTTATATTAACTAGTTGATCTGGAAACCAACGTAGTAAACATCTAAAACTTTTCCATCAACTAAATAAGAGTTAATAGCTGATTTGATCTCTTCTTTAAGGTATTCCTTACCTTGTACTTTAAGAAGATCATTTGGCCTCTTAGAGTTCAAAATACTAATGATTGAATCCCTAATTTGAGGCTTTCTTGCTTTGTATTCCTCTTCTTTCGCATTAAGCGATAGTTTAAGAACAGCATTTAATCTAATGTATCGTTGTGGCCCATCGCCTTGTGCAAGGTTGGCCGTAAAGCTATCAAGTGGAAATAACTTTCCTTCCTCTTCTTGTGCTTCACCAGTAGTTACAACATCTTTATCTTGAGATTGTTCGGCCATTTGGGCCTTAACAATATCTTCCACAGACGATTGCTGTGAAATCTTTAAATGAGTTTGGTATTGAAAGTAAGCGATAACACCCATTAATACGATATTCAGTAGTAGAGCTACTGTTAGTAGAGGGTTCTTTCCACTTCCTTGATATGAATTGTCAGCACTTCCATCTGCCATAATCTATAAATCCTTTACTTCACACAGAAAAAAATTCCTTTAAAAACTGTGCCTCGTCAAAAATTATACATCTAGCGGCCATTTTCTACAAGATAGTAAAGTATGTTCCGGAAGATTCTGCCCATTAATTTTGCAATTTTAAGACTTTATGAGAAATGTAAAAAAGTGGTGGTGTCAAAATGTCGACGTTTTTTTGACGCTGACAGGGTGTGATAGGCAAAATATGCCTCTAGAAATAAGAAAGCCTCCCTAAGGGAGGCTTCTTATTATGAAACTAATTTCAAACAAAAATTAGAACATTTCCTTCCAAGCTTTACCTGGCTTGAATTTTGGAAGTGTCTTAGCTTTGATTTTGATTTTTTCACCAGTAGCTGGGTTGATACCAGTTCTAGCTGCTCTTCTTACTTTTGTGAAAGTACCAAAACCGATTAGTGAAACATCGTCACCTTTCTTAACTGCTTTCTTGATTGTTTCAAGAGTAGTTGATACGAATGCATCTGCATCTTTCTTAGTTAGGTGGCTTAATTCTTTGTTTTTTAAGATTGCTTCTACAAGTTCTTTTCTGTTCATTTTAACTCCAAATAGTTAGTTATTTAGTTGTTGTAAAAGTAGGATGAAGTTTGAAACACGCTTTGACAAGGCTTTTTAGCGTTTTTTTTAACTTTTAAAGATTTTTTTTATTTTTACACTTATTTTAAGTTTTTTTCTTGCCAAACTACTATCTCTTCCTCTAGTGCGATTCTCACTGCTTTTAGCCACTCTCCTTCAAGTTCTTTATGATCTTCAAGGTCTCTTACTTCGACAAAAAGTTGTATAAAAACAGGTCCGAGTTGATGATAAAAAGTTTCCATTGTTGGAATCTTTATATCAATAGGAAGACGATGAGAAAGCTTCTCTAAGCTTCTTTCAAGCTCTAAAACTTCTTGGGCCAAATCAAAAATTGAATTAATTTTTAACAAAGATGTTAGATGATTTATATATGCAGTATTTAAAACATTTTGTTCAACTAAAGAATGAGGTACATCATCATGAAGAAAATCTTCAATTGAATAATCAATTTGTCTTGCCGTTTCACGAAAGAATTCTTTATTAACTTTTACCTGATTATGATCAAAGAAGTTCACCATAATAACCTCCAATGATCATATTATAACATGGAAAAATAAAAAGGCCCACTCGATGGTGGGCCTTCATATTTTAATTGAATTTGATCACTGATTAGATATCTAGTTTACCTTTTTCTTTTAGTAGACCTAGAATCATTTCGAAGTGTGATAATGGGTAAGCACCTTTTACTGGTACACCATTAATTACGAAACCTGGAGTCCCTTGAATATCAAACTTTCTAGCTTCAGCTTCGTCTTGAGCAATTCTTTTTTCAACTGCATCTGACTTAACATCCTTAGCAAGTTTAGTCATATTAACACCTAAGTCTTTCGCTGTTTTCTTTAGGTATTTTTCTTTTAGGTTTCTAAGTTTTTGTTGACCTTCTTGAGTAAAAAGAATGTCGTGAAATTTAAATGCTTTCTCTTCTGATTGAAGTCTTACAGCTTCATAATAAGCCGCTGCAATTCTAGCTTCTGAGTGGAAAGAAAGTGGAAGGTGTTTGTAAACAAATTGAACCTTACCTTTGTACTTATCAAGCATTGGCTTAACAACATTATCAAACCCTCTTGTACAGTAAGGACACTGAAAGTCAGAGTATTCAACTAGAGTAATGATTCCACCTTTAGTACCTCTAACTGATTCATCTGATCTAATTTCTGGCTTAAGAGGGTTTTCAATAAACTCGTGAAGTTTTTTGTTTTCCTCTTCTTCTCTTTTCTTCGCCATTGCTTCTTTTGCGTTTTGAGCTGCAACTTGAAGAGCTTCCATAACTTCAGCAGGGTTAGCTTTAATTGCTTCTGCTAAAATCGTTGGATCATCTTTTAATGCTTTTTTGATTTCATCTTTACCTACACAACTCGTAAGTAAAACTAATGACATTACAATGCCTAATGCTTTTTTCATTACTATCCCTTTTGTTATTATGAACAAATTTCACATCAAATTATTATTATGATTTTACTTGAACAAAGTTAAATACTCAATCATCTTTTACTGAGTACTCTTTTTCCATATAGTCCAAATACTTGTTGATGGCACGCGTCTGATGACGAACGTACTTGTATCCGATAAGGTGAACTCTTGATGTATATCGTCCACTAATGAAAGATCGCATCGTCGCAAAAATACCAAATGCTGGCGTTGCAACTTTGTTATAAAGATAGGCCATGAAAAAGCCATAAGAAACAATATTAATAATTATTGTAATACCAACAATGTCGTCCTGAATTAAGGCCATGTTACTAAAGTAATCTTTAGCAAATTTACCATTGGTAAAGATTTCGTTAACTACAGAAATCACAGCATCAAAGAGAGCGTAATTGATAATTAAAATAATCATCCCAGTCAAAATACAAGTAATGGCCACATAAATACTCTTATGGACAAAAAACATAGTTTCAAAGACCGGTTTGTGTATCCTCTTGTATTTAGAAGGAACTTCAATTTGAGTTAATTTTCCACTCATTCGCAGCGTCGAAGTGGTGGTAAAGAACCAATCACTAAAACTCGATAACAATCTTAACTCAGATTTAAACTCTCCATCGAAATTCGTAACTTTTTCTTCAGCTCCAAGAAAGTCCAAACAGTATTGTGCAATCTCATCAAATGGTCTCAGCATCAGTTGAGCAAGAACAATTCCTGCTACCAATAAGAAGGCAATTGAAATAATCATCCATGGTAAGGCTTCCATTAATCCAATTTGTAGATAGTCATAAATAAGAGAATCGATGATATAATCAATATCCTTTCGATAAGCTGTAATATAAATGATTGTTGATTTTAAAAGAATCCAATTAAGAATGAATCCCACAAAAATTGAGATAAAAGGTATGACTGCAAAAATTAGTCCCATCTTTAAACGAAACTTCGCCTGATCATCCTTTTTAAAGTCTTTAAAGGAGCCTGTAATAATCTTAAATGTTGATTCTTTTACTTGTTCATAAGCTGTCATAATTACTTACTATTTCGGGTAATTTAAAAAAATTCTTAATTAATTTTATCAATCTCTAAAGAAATCCTAAATTTTCACCGATACAAGAAATAGCGTGAAAACTAATATTTGAGGATATTATGAAAAAGTTTAAGTTATTAATGGTTGTGACAATTGCTTCGATGCTTGTAACAAGCTGTGGACAAGACTCTAAGGGCGGTAGTGGTGGCTACTACTCTGGCTGGGGTACAGGTGGAAGTGGTTCAAATACAGGCTCAACAGGAATGGACTCACAAGGACAGGCTTTATTCGATAGTCTCGTAAATGCTCAAGCTTTTAGTTGTCAGCAATATGGTAATGATCGATTCAACATGGATAGCTATGGAAACTACCTTAAGATTGGTCAAAGACGCGCAACGATTGTAGCTAATATTCAATCTGGATATTCTTATAATAATGACTCTGTTTATGGTCCTTTACAAGAAGGAATGCTTCCTAATGAATCAAACCAACATCACGTTGGAGTAAATAGCTTCGGTGATATTCTTATTATGACAAAGGTTCTTAATGGAAACTCTGTTGTAGGATACAATGTTCGCCTCTCACTTTGCTCACGTTACTTTACATATCAGAATTATAGGTTCCCAATCATTGGTGATGATCGTGGACTTCAAGGAATACAGCTAAGTACAGGAATGAGTTTAGGAACAGGAGCGAATTGTCCAGCGGCAACAATAGATGCTGCTCACTTTCAAATTACGGCAGCACCTTTCCAGTACTCTCAGCCAATGCAAGGAACACTAGGACCTGTTATGATGAATGTGACTTTCTCAACACCATGTCCTTAATGATTTAAAAACTAATAAAGTTTTAAGATATTTAATTTCGGAAAATAATGGGCCAGAATTTCACGATGGCCCTTTCCTTTTTGAGCAAGCCCTAAAGAACCAACCTGACATAAACCAACACCGTGACCATTGCCCTTTCCAACAAAGTGAAGACCAGCTCCACCAACATCTACCATATAGAAATGATTTGAAGGAAATTCAACACGGCCAAAGTAGCGACGGAATAAACTCTTTTTGATTTTGATCTTCTTTACACCATTTTGTACGTAAAGATTTTTTTCATCTCTTTTATCTGGATACAAGAATAATTTCTTTTTTAAACTTTGTTGTTCAATGTAATTTTTTTTCATTGCCCAGTTTAAAAATTTTTTAAATCGAAGCTTTGTAATTTTAGAATCCCAATTCTTCTTTTTCTGACAGTAATCACACTTCACAGTTGAATAACCGTGAACATCATTTCTCCAAACATCAGAAGGGATTAATGTTGTTCCCCCACAACTTGCATGAAAAAAAGCAGGAACAAGGTTACCTTCACCATTTGTTAAAACAAGACCTGCTGTATCTTTTGCAGCTTCAAGTGTACTTGCTGTCACATCATTAAATGTTCCATTAACCTGATGCTTTTCAGAGTTCTCTAAATCATAAAGAGTGTCATTTTTAAGTCCAGAAATCATCATGTGATGAAGAGCGTATGTACGAGCAGCAACTGCTTGAGCTTTAAGGGCCTCAATTGGCCAAGAAGCGTTCATCTCTTTAGCAAGAAGTGTTGCAATATAGTCATCAAGATCCATCTCATTAACAACGTCACAAGAATTTCCATCGGCACTCGTTACAATATGCATCTGCCCCATGAATTGCTTGCGATCAAAACTAATTAGTCCTGTTTGCGATGTAAGAGAGGCCAAGTACTGAGGTTTAACAGACTTGGCAGATTGTAAATTTTGGCAATTTACTTTTATTTTCTTAAAGCCCTTAAAACTTTTACGATTCCTTGTTGCAACAACTTTTCGTGTCAGATCAACACCTTCAAGCATAACGTTATCAAGGTCTTTTGCTACTCTAACTTTTATCGTGTGTCCTGATCGTAAATTATCTAATGGGCTAATTCTCGCCAGAGAATTCAATGAAGAAAGTATAATGAAAGAGATAAATAAATTTCTCAACGAAGATCGTCCTGATTTGTGCGGCATCCTTGCCCAGCAACTTATCTAATAAAATGATATATGATTTTACTAAGCTACTCAACTTGAGAGAAATTTTATCGCTTTTTGCATATCTGTCCACGCCGTTTTCTTCATGGACTCATTTACCTCTAGTAATTTAGGATGAAATAAAGGCATGACATCAATTAACTGAGCATTTCCATCAACTTCTATTTGAACTGAATGGAAGTCTCCGTGAACATTTGCAAGACGAACACGTTTATTTAAACATAGATTTGTTGCGGCAGCCCCAAGGCTAATGAGTAATCTTGGTTTAAAGTGAGCACAACATGTAAAGAGGAACTCGCGGGCATCTTTTTTAATAAATGGTACACGAATAAAGCGGCCACTTGAGATCTTCATGGCCTTAATCATACGTCCCATAATATCTTGATCTGATTCAATCATTGATAAAGGTAGAAAATCAGG
The DNA here is from genome assembly GCF_047085075.1 of Halobacteriovorax sp. RT-2-3. Classification (NCBI taxonomy): domain Bacteria; kingdom Pseudomonadati; phylum Bdellovibrionota; class Bacteriovoracia; order Bacteriovoracales; family Halobacteriovoraceae; genus Halobacteriovorax; species Halobacteriovorax sp. RT-2-3. Next base: position 774,534 of record NZ_JBKIYF010000002.1, read on the forward strand.
GAGCTCCCCTTCTTCAATTTCATCAAGGCCAAAAAAGATAATATCTACCTCGCCTTGATAATCCTGATAGCCAGGAATTGTTTCAAGATTCCAAGATGTATTATATTGTGAAAGGAATTTATTTATATCATCATTAACTTTCAGAGTGTGAGTCGATTCACTAGGATTTGAAGCGGCAGCAATATCAATCTTTCTCTTTTGAGGTGCCACAGGAACTTCTATTTTTGGAGCTGTGACTGTTTCTTCAGCTCTGGCAACTTCTTGCTGAGCTGCGGCCACAATCGGCTTAGAATCAACTTGTGTGGCCCTAGGCTCATCCGAAGAAGCCTTGCTAGCAGTAAGTTTGCTCTCTTTTAACTTAGGATACCAAAGAGTGTTTTCAAATAACTTGGCACAGTAATTCGGCTTCTCATCACGTGAGACTTTTAAAATATTATTAAAATCTTTAGTTAATTTGGTTAAAAATTGCGCCATTACTTTATTTCCTATGGGTAAAATATCCCTAAGTCTTTAAAAAAAAAAGCATAAATTTCAGAACATTGTTAAGCCGCCGATAAATCAACTACATCCACTGCTTGGGACACTCTGCACAATCTCAAATCCCCAGTGGTAATTAATATTTAAAGGAGTTGCTACAATGTCATTCGATCCAGATTTCCAATTTGAAAACTTTGAAGAGTTATTTGGTGATGCCGATCAAGTACATAAGGTTTTAAATGATTGTCCTGTTTGTGGCTCTAAAATGGTTCACACACACCTATCGGATTATAAAAACTTGTACATACACGAGAATTCGAGATGTACTGATTGCGGGCACGGCAATCGTAAAAAAATCCACCACCTTAACTAGACAGTTATTTCTGAGGGAATTCGGCCATAAGCTTGGCATGGATTCTCTCAGCAAGCCCTTCTTTTATATCTAACTTGTGACTTATTTCAATCACACTTAATTGCGAAAGTTCTTTAAGATTTAAATCCATATTTTCATGAATTGTTTTAAGAGTCTTTTCACCAACTCCTTCAATATCATCAAACCACGAAGAAAAAATACGATCTCTCTCCTTCTTATGATGAAGCTTTCTCGAAAACCTGTGGGCCTCATCCCTCATTTGCACAACAATTCTCATTAGAGACGGTGTCTTTTTTAAGATATAAGGATTAATTCGATTAGGAATAATAAGACGTTCGTCTGAACTTGAAACTTCCTTATCTCTAAAAGAGTCTTGTTTGCTCGTTTTAATTTTAGCAATTCCCACGACAGGAATATCAAGTTCAAAATCTTCAAGAACTGCAAGAAAACTCGAAACTTGTCCCTTCCCACCATCAACAATGAAGACATCTGGAAGCTTTCCTTTCTTAAGTCTTCTCGCTAAAACTTCCCTCATCATGGCAAAATCGTTATTGCCCTCTGGCCTTTCTTCTAAGTGATAATAGCGATATTGAGTCTTATCCGGTTTTCCATCACGAAAAACAATTTGCGATGCTGTTGGAGACTTTCCTTGCCAAATGGCAACGTCGAAACACTCAAGAATTTTAGGAGTTTCTTTTAGATTTAAAAGTTCTTTTAATTTATTTAAACCAATCCATGGTCCATCAAGATTTTTAACCCTAAAGCGTTGATGCTCTCTTGCATGATCAAGAGTTAACTCATAAAGAGTTTTCATCTTCCCAATTGGCTTTTGAACTTCGACTTCTTGATCAAGTACTTCGTTAAATGCTTCACTAATCATTGAAAGATCAGCTTTTTTCTCATCAATATAAATACGACTTGGTAGCTTCTCTTTTGTATTTGAATAGTATTGAAATAAGAAGGTTTGAAAAAGCTCGTGATTTTCATTCTCACTATCACCTTTTCCAAAGTGATAGTTTTTATGACCAAGAAGGATTCCAGATCTCATCATATAAATTGAAATATCAATTTCTAATTCACCAACATGGTAGGCAACAATATCAAAGTCTTTTTCAGTCGTAAGTTCAACATTTTGCTTTTCATAACTTAATGAGAATTGTTTTAACTCTTCGATACTATCTCGTATTTCAGCGGCCCTTTCAAAGTGCTCACTTTCAGCAGCTTCAAACATCCTCTCTTCTAAAATTTTTAAGACATTACGACTTTGGCCTTCAAAGAAATTGATAACGTAGTTAAGATCATTAAAATAATCTTTTTCAGAAATATAATCCACACAAGGAGCCGAACATTGCTTCATTTGATAAATTAGACACGGGCGCTTCCTCTTTCTCATTTCTTCAATCGAACAGTCTCGTAAAGTAAAAGACTTTGTTAGAATTCTAGAAATTTTTAAGATGTTACTTCCCGTTGTAAAAGGGCCGAATAATTTAATCTTCTTCTTTCTCTTTGGTCTTCTCGTATAAACAAGTCGTGGAAATTTTTCATTCATATCGACTTGAATATAAGGATAACTTTTATCGTCTTTAAGTTGGATGTTATACTTAGGAATATGCTTTTTAATAAGGTTATTTTCTAAGATATATGCTTCTGCATCTGTCTTAGTCATTATAAAGTCGAAGTCTTGAATATGAGAGACAAGAATTTGAGTCTTTGGTGATTTTTCAGAACTATTAAAATAGCTAGACACTCGACTACGAAGGTTTTTCGCCTTTCCAATATAAAGAATTTCTTCGATGCCAGCGCGCTTTCGCTTCATTAAATAGCATCCAGATTTTGTCGGTAAATGTTTTGCTTTTTCCAGCAGTGCTAAAGTATTTTTCTTCATTATAATTATCTACATATTACCTTTTATTCTCTTTACTTTAATCCTATTCGCCATTAAATTGACCTAATTAAGCAAAAGGAAGAGAGAATATGTCAAAACTAGGTGTTGGTAAGGAAATTGTAACATATTGTAGCAAATGTAAGTTAGATCTTGCTCATTTAATTGTAGCAATGAAAGACGCAGATACTCCATACAAAGTTCTGTGTAATACTTGTAAAGCAACTCATGCATACAAGCCAAAAAAGGTAGCATCTCCAAGTGCTACTCGTCGCAAAGCTCCTGCGAAAAAAAGAATTTCAACTGAAGATAAAATTATTAATGTTTGGGAAAACGCGCTTCAAAAATTAGAAGGTGAACCTATTGCATATAATATTCGTCACAAATTTGAAGTTGGTGACATACTTGCTCACCCAACTTTTGGGCCAGGGCTTGTTGAAAAGAGTCTCGATGCTAATAAAATCGAAGTCCTCTTCAGAGGTTCAATTAAAATACTTATGCATAATAAATAAATATAAAAAGAGCTTGATAAGCTCTTTTTTTATTTATGCGTCCTTCATTTGGAATGAAGACGTACACGAGAGAAAGACCTTTAGGTCTTTCGGTTCGCAACAAACGCAATACAAAGAGGCTGATAGCCTCTTTTTTTATTTGTGCGCCCCTATTCGGTGCACATAGTATTCGAGAGAGAAACCTTTAGGTTTCTCGGTTCGCCACTGGCGCTATTTTTTTTATAAAAAAGCCTCCCATACAGGAGGCTTTCTTTTTATCTCTCATCTCTCTTGAAATTATTTTTTAATTCCAATTCATTCCCGCACTTCCACCAATTCCGACACTAAATTGACCATTAAGGGCCCCTCCGGCCATTGATCCAAAGTTAGTACCAGAGTTGTAATAACCATTATACGAATTTGCATAAATATTTTGTTGAGCATTTTGTAAGTTCTGATACAGAGCTTGGTTAGCATACATTACGTTCGCTTGGTTTTGATAATTACCTTGAGCAACAGCTTGTCCTTGAAGTCCGTTGATGTAGCTCTGGAACTGTTGTGCTTGATAACCATTATTATAGTTTCCATTTGCTCCCCAGTTTCCGTTGGCACCCCAACCTCCGTTAGCATTACCATTTAGGCCCCAACCGTTTCCACCGTTGACTCCCCAACCAGCGTTTCCGTTAACACCCCAACCATTATTAGCGCCAGTTCCCCAACCTCCGTTGACTCCCCATCCGCCATTAATATTTCCATTTCCACCAGGAAAAGTATTTCCACAAGCACATGGTGCTGAAATACACATACATGCAGGGTTTCCGCCGCCATTGGCCCAACCGCCGTTAACACCCCAATTGCCGTTTCCACCGCCATTGACGCCCCAACCGCCAGAGATAACTCCACCGACACCTGGTCCAGGAAGAGATGGATAAACTCCACCATTACCCCAACCGCCGTTGCCCCAGCCGCCATTTGTACCACCGTTGATTCCCCAACCTAGGTTCACACCTGCATTAATACCTGTTCCAGGATACATTCCCCAACCAGATCCAGGGTACATTCCCCAACCTGCGCCAGTGTTCATCCCAGGGTACGCTCCAGTGCTACCAATATTAAGTCCAAAATTTAAACCAGTATTCATTCCGAAACCGTTACCCATTCCGAAACCATTACCCATTCCAAAACCATTGCCCATTCCCATGCCAAAGTTTGCACCAAAGCCTGTTCCGAAACCTGTTCCATATGGGTATCCACCCATTCCCATGCCCATTCCAAAGCCTGAGTTCATACCGAAACCTGGGTACATTCCACCATAGATATTTCCTGGGTACATTCCTGGGTAACCACCCATGCCCATTCCGCCGTTGATATTTACACCAAATCCAGCATTACCACCTGTTAGAAGTCCAGCAAGTGCCGAACCTGCAAGAGAACCTAATGGGTTCATATAAACATTCGCTTGGTAGTTTCCACCAAAGCCATTGCCCATCCCCATTCCGTTACCCATGCCCATGCCCCATCCGGCATTTCCATAGATATTACCACCGAAGTTAGGTCCACCCATTCCACCTAGGAATCCTGAAGTGTAACCTTGACCTAGCCAACCGTTACCAACTCCACCAAAAGTTCCACCAGTAAGACCAAGTCCACCAGCGTACATACCGTAGCCGTAACCGTTACAAGAATTAAGCATTGAAGTTTGCTCTTTTGGAAGAATTGGGTTTGCACCCCTTTCAAGGTTATAATCTAAATAGCCATCGATTTGACCGTGGCATGATTTAATTCCATTTTCATAAGCATTTGCCCATGACTCTTGAGAATCAGCTTGGTGTTTAGTGGCGAAAAAAACACTCCCCATTGCTGCAAGTGAAGGAATTGCAACTTTTGCAACTTCGGCCCACTCATTTCTTTCAGGAAGTTTAGGTAAACAATCGACACAGAAGTCATTACTTCCAGAGCTTCCACGAGATGCTCTTGTCACACATGCCTGAGCATCATCTTCATAGCCATTGTCTCTTAAATAGATACAATCACTGATGTCGATCTCAGCATATGTATTTAGCATCATCATCGCCAATAAGATGCTTTTCGTGCCAATAAGTCTTAACTTCATAGTTTTCTCCATAAAAACTTTAACAATCCTCAACTACTTAACGACACTTTATGAATGAAACTTGAGTAAACTATCGACTTTTTCTATAAAGTATTGATTTAACTGATTAATATTACGTTTACGAAGCCAAAAATTAGGGATAAATTGCGGATTATGAGTAATATTTTTTGGTGGATCATCCTCATTTGCATTTTAATTTTTGCTACTTATGCAGCATTTGTTATTAAAGGTGAAAAAAAAGTCGCCTTAAAGAATGCTATCAGCTTCCCTTTTCACGGGCTTGAAATTCCAATTCCCCCTTGGTGGACTCTAACGACAGATGAATCTGAATTAAAAATATTTGAAAGAACTGATACTCGCTACGAGTGGCAATCGCGCTTTAGCTTCACTAATAAAAACTATTCAGATTTACAATCGGCATTTGAAGAGCTCGCTATTAATAATGAACTCGTCTTTGATAAAGATACAACAATTATCCACGAGCCTAAATCTTTCGAGAAATTATATGAGCAAGGAATAGAAACTCTAAGAGTTGAAGGAACGGCCACAAAGGGACATGAGCTTCGTGTCTACTACGATGCTGCTCTACTAAAAACTGATGATGGTATTGTCATTTTAGAAAGTGAGAGTTCGGTTCTAAATGGTTTGCTTGAAGGTCCGTTTTTCGAACAGTCGCTACACAATATTAAAAAGAAATAAAAAAAGCTCCTTAAGGAGCTTTTTTATTATCTAGTCTTAAATGTTCTAATATTCTGTACTAGGAAGTTGTGAATTTCTTCATCAGTTCCAAAAACATCATCAATGAATTCACAATCAATTAAAAATGCAGTCATACGATTTGCAATATTATGTAGTGACTCTACTAAGTAAAGACCACCAATATTTTCACCACTAAATGACTTAATAATTTCTTTACGAGCATGGTTGAACATTTCAGACTCTGTTACGTCTTCAGGCATATTATCTACACCCATCTTCTCTTCAACTTCTTCGATAGCCTGATCGCGAATATCTTCATCAGTTGCTAGACATACACCAAATTCAGTGGCCATTGATTCAATAAGCTTCTCACGATTTGCAATATCGAATTCAATAACACCCTTTTCCTTAAGTGTATTAATTGTATGACTCGCTAAATTTTCGAGTGTTTCAAAACTAGTTCTCATTTACTGCTCCAAATGTGTAATCTCTTTAAGTTTAACGACTTGCCTCTCATCAAGCAAGAGAATTTATGATTACTTCCATTCTAATTTCGGCGGATTATCTTATTTAAGAAGCGCTGAATTAAAACATAATCCCCTAAGACACTTAGCACAATAACATAAGCAATAGCACCTGCACACGCTGCAGTAACGAAGGCCGCGAGATTATCAAGAGTCGAAAAAATATTATTTGGGAAGTGGCCACGTACATATTGTGTAGCATAAAAGGCCAATAGTGAGCTTAAACCAATTTTAAAAAATCTTAGCGGGAAGAAGAAATTAAGCCCTAGATCTAGTAATTTAAATAATAGAATCGACTGAACAAGGATGATAAAAATCATCGATACAGATGTCCCCATAGCAAGAATTTTAAAACCGTATGTACCAACAAGTGAAAAACAGAAGACAATATTAATTCCGACAGCAATCGAAGAGATAATTACAGGAATCTTTGGTTTATCTAATGTGTAAAAACTCGGAGAAAACACCTTATAGAGTCCATAAAATGGAAGTCCAAATAAATAAGCATAAAGTGCTTCTGTTACCATCTTAGTATCATCAAGACCGAAGGCTCCACGCTGAAAAGAAATTGCAACGCAGTCTTGGGCAAGTGCAAACATTAAGGCCATTGCTGGCATAAGAACAAAAAGACTTGTTATATAACTTGTTTGAAGTGCTGCCTTTGCTTCTTCTTCCTTGCCTCCCCTCCAAAGTTCAGAGAAGTAAACGAGATTGGAATTTCCAATCGAAACACCTAAAATTCCTACAGGGAATTGAAATAATCGAAAAGCATATTGTAGCCAAGAAACAGCTCCAACAACTGTACCTGTAGCTAAGAAAGTTGAAACCAAAAGATTGATCTGAGTTGCAGCAACACCTATTGTTCCAATACTCATTCGTTTTAAAATTTCTTTTACATCACTTGAAAAAAGATCAATACCATCAACCTTTACAAGTCCTTTTGAAAATAGCATCGGTACTTGAATAAGCATCTGAAAAAATCCACCAACAAGAACCCCTATTCCTAAAGAAATAATCGGATGAAGATTCTTTGCTTCTAAGTACTTTGGTAATGTCACCATCGCAATGATCATAATGATATTAAAAACAGCTGGTGCCATCGCAGGAGCAAAGAACATTTTATAAGTGTTAAGAACTCCCATAAAAAGTGCGGCCACAGAAACGAATGCTAAGAAAGGTGACATCATTCTTGTTAACAATACAGATAATTCAAATCGATTTACATCAGAAGTAAAAAGCTCATTTGTTAATACTTGAATGATTTGTGGAGCAAAGATAAAAATCAGTAAACAAACAATCGAAGTGATAGCTAGTAAGACAATGGCCATTGACCATAGAAGCTTGCGAGCGTGTTCATCGCCATCTTTTTTGGCCGAAGTAAATATTGGGACAAAGGCAGATGAGAAAGAACCTTCTGCAAATAAGTCACGCAACATATTCGGAATACGAAAAGCAATTTGATAGGCATCAGTAAGCCCCGAAGCACCAAAAAGTTTGGCCATTAAAATTTCTCTAGCAAAACCCAATACACGACTTGATAAAGTTGCAACGGCCATCTTAATAGAGGATAGTAAAAAATTCTTCCTGTGTTCTCTTGTCATTCCAATATTTTGCACCACCCTATCTGACTTAACAAGCTTCCAGTAGTTGCCAAGTGAAGGATAATTAACTAATCTTGCTGCCATGAAAACAGAGTTGGAAAAGTCGATTAATCACATCAATACAAAGAGTGCCGTAAATTGGGACGAATACTTTATGCTTCAGGCTATTATGGCAAGTTTCAAGAGTAAGGATCCGGCCACAAAAGTAGGATGTGTTTTTGTTGATGATAATAACCATCAAATAACTTTTGGTTACAACGGCTTTGTTGCGGGAATTGATGAAACAAAACTTCCTTGGGGAAAAGAGAGAACTCTCCCTCTCGAGCAACAAAAGTATGGATACGTTGTTCACGCCGAGGCCAATGCAATTCTTCACTCAAATCACAAATTATATGGCGCTAGATGTTACGTGACACTATTTCCTTGTCATGAGTGTGCCAAGCTTCTTGCTTCTTCAAAGATTAAAGAAATCGTATACTTACAAGATAAACATTCAGGTACTGAGTCAAATCGTATCTCTCGTCGCATCTTCGACCTCACTGGAGTGAAGTATCGACAGCTTACTCTTGGTGAGCACGTTCTCGATTCACTCATTGCACACTTTACCGACGCCTTCTATCGCGACTAACTCACTGTGTAAACATGGTTCATATCAGTAAAGTGTTCCTAGACAAGTTTGACTAATAAAACTATAGTAAGCCCATTGAGACGAATGGAGTTAAATATGGTTTTATCGAAGGTTAAAAAAGGCGTAAATGTTAAGATCCTATCATTTGATAAAGGACTTAAACATAAGACAATTATGACAGGACTTGGGATTCTTCCAGGTGATGCAATTCAAGTTGTCGCTCCTTCATTCTTAGGCTCTCCTCTTACTCTTAGATTAACAGATGGTGAAACAGTTGCCCTTCGTTTAAGCGAAGCTAGTCTCATCAATGTTGAGGAATTAAATTAATGAGAAAAATTTTACTTATTGGCCCTGCAAACTCAGGGAAGTCGGCGATTTTCAATATCCTTTCTGGAGCGAATCGTAAGGTTGCAAACTACAATGGAATTACTGTTGATACGGCCACAGCGGGTCTTATTTCTAATGCTCGTCATGAAGAAAAGTTAGCAGTAGTTGACCTTCCTGGGATTTATTCACTTGTTCCATCTTCAATTGATGAAGCAGTAACAGTTTCCACTTTAATCGGAAGAAATAATCAAGTTACAGAATTTCACGATATTGTTTGTGTTGTTGATTGTGCTCGCCTGGACTCTTCTCTATCTCTTGCACTTGCTGTTAAAGAACTCTTTGGAGGCAAGATTAAAATCATCTTCAATAAGTATGATCTTGATGTAACAAAGAATTACGATTTTGATAAAATTGGCGAACACATTGGTGTTCCTTATATTAAGTTCTCTACAATGAGAGACAGTGGAGCAACACTTGAAAACTTCTTAAGAGAAAACTCTTCAAGTGAAATTCTCCTTCCAACTAATAAAATAAAACTTTCAAATGAATCAACGGAATACAATCCATTTAATGTGAGCTTTGAAGAAGATCAATTTGTTGAGCTTCAAAATGAAGTTTCTGCTCTTTCTCAAATTGAAAAGTATCAAAGAAAAGCAAGAGACCTAAAAGCATCATATGCGATTGGAAAAAATAAGAGCCTGATTCAACTTTCAAATAAAATTGACCACTTTGTTCTTCACCCTTTCTTAGGTGGTGTTATCTTCTTGGCAATTTTCTACTTAATCTTCCATTCAATTTATACTTGGGCAGGTCCGGCAATGGATCTCATTGATGGTGGTGTTGGTGCATTCGGAGAATACGTTGCAGCTATGCTTCCGCAAGGAATGCTAAATAGTTTTATTGTTGACGGAATCATTGCAGGTGTTGGTGGAGTTGTAATCTTCCTTCCACAAATTATGATTCTCTTCTTCCTTCTAAGTCTTCTTGAGCAAAGTGGATATATTTCACGTGCTTCAATCATTACAGATAAGGCCATGTCATATTTTGGCTTAAATGGAAAAGCGTTCCTACCATATCTTTCGGGGTTTGCTTGTTCTGTTCCAGCGATTATGGCTACAAGAACGATTTCAGATAAAAAAGAAAGACTTGCAACATTAATGACGATTCCACTCATTACATGCTCGGCAAGACTGCCAGTTTATATTCTTCTTATTGGAACTTTTGTTCCTGAAAAAACTGTATTTGGAATTTTCAATTCTCAAGCCTTAGCATTTTTCTTCCTTTATTTCCTAGGAAGTATTGTTGCACTTATTATTGCAAAAATCTTTAGACTAACTCTTTATAAGGGAAGTACGACTTCATTTATTATTGAATTACCTCTTTATCAGATGCCTACTCTTAAGCCCGCTTTTAAGGCGATGATCTTCAAAGGAAGAGTATTTTTAAAGAAGGCCGGAACAATCATCTTAGGTCTTTCAATGGTAATTTGGTTTCTTTCGACTTTCCCAAAACCAGCTGAAGAACTGCTTATTGGAAAGTCAGAGGCAGAGTCCGCTGCAATTTCTCTAGAGTACTCAACTATTGGCCAATTTGGAAAATTAATTGAACCAGTTATTAAGCCACTTGGATACAACTGGAAGATGGGAGTTGGAATCACTGTTGCCATGGGTGCACGTGAGCTATTCGTATCAACACTTGGAACAATTTATGCTCTAGGTGATGTCGATGAAGAATCAACAACTCTAAGAGAAAGACTAAGAGCTGAGATTGACCCAGAAACAAATAAGCCAGTATTTAATACGGCCGTGGCCTGGTCTCTTCTAATCTTCTTTGCCTTTGCAATGCAATGTATCTCAACACTTGGGATTGTTCGAAGAGAAACAGATGGTTGGGGACATGTCTTCCTAATGTTTGGGTATATGACAGTTCTTGCTTATGGTGGTGCTTTTATTACTTACCACTTACTTGTTTAATCACAACTTTGATCTTTAGATAATTGAATAAACCTCACGGCATCACTTAGTAATAAGCCGATGTCGAGAGGGTCTCTTTCAAAAATTACCGTAACAACTTTATCTGCCTCAACCTCGTGCTTTCCTAGGTTTACCCAACCACTCTTGCTACTTTGCATATTATAACTAACAAAAGTCGAAAAGATTTCCACATCTTCTTGAAAGATACTCACTTTAACATTTGATAGGGCCCCTACAATCGTAGGTCGATAAACTTGTAAGCAATAATTTGTTCTACTAGGCATGAAGTTATAAGTTGAATAAGCATATTCATCTTCACTCATTCGAACAATATTTCCATCAGCACCTTTAAGCTTACTATTTACCCAATCGCCGTATTCACGGTAGCCATCTGTTCCTTTAAAAGTTTTCTGATCAACAGCCTTGGCCATTATCGTTGCACTCTCATCGAGGTCTTTATAAATTATTCCCTGACAGTCTTCATAATCACCAAGCTTTTTGAAAACTACTTCATCGGCCCTTAGAAGTAGTGGATCCTCAGCACCTTTTGAAAGAATCACACGACTCTCCTGTCCTGAAGTAAACGAGAACTCACCCAATGGATAAAGTCCCTTTTCACTACTTTGAAGTCTTAGACTAAAGTTGGCCAATCCAATTTCTTCAACACCATCAAAGATATCTATAATTGCATTATCTGTAGCATTCATTGATGGCACTCTGTAGTACCAAATACAATAGGTCGAATCGCCCAAAAGATCTGTGACATAGATGGCCCTAGCGCCAGGATCATTGGTGTAGCGACTTATACTTCCCTGATATCCTTTTAGGGTGTCCTGAAACCAATTCCCTTCTTGAATAAATCCGACTGTATCATCGAGAGAATTTTTTTGAGTGATATCAAAGAAGTTTCCAATAACAACTTCCTCCTCACCTTCAACAAATGTACTGGCCGGCGCCCTTGTACCTACATTTAAAGATTGATCTGAAATCATCTCACTTCTTATTTTTCTAAGATTGTGGCCTCGACCTAGACAGGCCACAAGAATAACAATGGCCAATAGTGGGAATAAATAAGTGAACACTTTTCGTTTCTTCATGATTGTGCCTCTTGATAAGTATCATATCAGTCGTTCACAGAAATTCTAAAATGAAGAAGAGTAAATAAACTCAAGTATTATTAAGAGATCACTCTTTTGTAGAGGCTACAGAATTGTTTTATAGATCTCGTAGCTTTCATCGTCGAAGCAGCAGAAGATTACATCATCAAATTCTTCAATAGCATCAAAACTTTTTACGGCCGAAGTTGCAGTAATGGCAGCTTCAATTTTTGGATAGCCAAAGATTCCCGTTGAGATACATGGAAAGGCAACAGACTTACATTCGTTTTCTAGAGCAAGTGAAAGTGCGTAGATATAGCACTTCTCAAGTAAATCAGATTCACCATTTCCTCCACCTTCCCATTTTGGGCCAACGGCGTGAATGATAAATTCAGCTGGGATATTATATGCCTTAGTCAGTCTTGCTTCTCCGACAGGGCAACCCCCCACTTCCTTAAGTTCATCAGCTAATTCCTGACCACAGGCTGCATGGATTGCACCATCAACTCCACCACCAGCTTTTAATTCACTATTGGCTGCGTTAACAATGGCATCAACATCTAAAGTTGTAATATCGGCTTTAATTACTTGAATATTTTTCATAAAGAATTTTTAGCACGAATAAGTTTAGATTTCATCGTAAAACTTTAAGATTGTGCGGGCATACCAAAATTTTCTCTCTCCAGGCTCACCATTGTAATCAACCAACGCCTCATAATAATTTGTCATGAGATCATCTTGGTAATTCTTGGCCAAATAAACCTTTAAAAGGATAGCGCCATAAACTAGGGATAGATCAAGATCATGTAAAAATAGGAGCTTCTGCTCTGCCCATGTTCTCTCTCGAAGCCACAAGTGTGTCCATTCAGGAATTTCGTCAGAAAGAGTATTATTTAAATAAAGTGTATTTTGTAGATTTGCGTAATCAGGGCCTCTTTGACCAAGTTGATCGGAAACTTCTTGCGCTCCAATGGATGTAAACTGTGTTAACCCTACTGCTCCTGTTGGAGAAATAGCATCTCGTACAAAATTAGACTCCATACGGATCAATGCCAGAAATAGCTTTGCATCAACCCCAAATAGCTCTGCGACCTCAATGACTCGATCAGTAATGAGAGTGGCTTCTTGCTCAGAAGCACTAGGATTTTGGGCCATGATATACGCCTCAAAATCACCCTTAGAATATTCCTGAGTTATCTGATAATTCCTAATCATATCCTCATGACCAACGAAGTAGCCCTCAGGAATATAGGAAGCAAGAGATGCTGATACAAACAATTGCGTGAATATAAGTAATACTAATAATTTTTTAAATTTTTGCATCATGATAATTATGGTTAACGAAAAACTAAATAGCAACTTACAAAAAGTTTCTAATATTAAGGGTTACATGTAGCAAGTTGCGTTCTATAATCGCAATACAAGAAAAACTTAAAAAATCCATGGAGGCCTGAGTGAAACCATTTATCGTCGTTTGTGATGGAATGGATGCAGAAGTTTTTGCATCTCTACAAGCTATCAGCGAATTAGAAGTTCACCCAAAACCAAAATTATCTCAAGACGAGATCAAAGAACTACTACCAAAAGCAAGTGCTCTTGTTATTAGATCATCAACTACGATTGGAGAAGAATATCTTGAACTTGCTCCAAATCTTAAATATGTAATCCGTGCAGGTGCGGGAACAGATAATATCGATAAAGTTAAATGTGGTGAGCGTGGAGTTAAAGTTTCAAACACTCCAGGCGCTAATAATAACTCAGCAGCTGAACATGCTATCGCACTTATGATGACAGTTCTAAGACATACAGCTGCCGCAGACGCAACAATGAAAAACGGCGGATGGGACAAGTCTAAGTACACAGGTAATGAACTAGCAAATAAGAAAGTTGGTATCGTTGGTTTTGGCCAAATTGGAAAGATCGTTGCAAAACGTCTTCAAGGATTTGAGCCACAAGTTAAGTTCTTTGATCCATTCTGTGAATCGAGTGATCTTGATTATGTTACTAAAGCAAATACTGTCGAAGAAATTTTTGAGACTTGTGACATTATTACACTTCACACTCCTTTAATGGATGCAACAAGAGGAATGGTAAACAAGGATCTATTTAATAAAATGAAACCACATGCAATTCTAGTAAATGCATCTCGTGGTGGAATTGTTAATGAGCAAGACTTAGCTGTTGCTCTTATGGAAAAGAAATTTAAAGCAGCAGGCTTTGATGTTTTCGCAACTGAGCCACTTGAAGAAGACTCACCTCTTCGTAAGATTCCTAATCTTGTTCTAACTCCACACCTAGGAGCTTCAACTGATGAAGCTCAATTAAGAGTTGGAGAGATGGCCGTAAATCAACTGAAAGAATTCTTTTTAAACGATAATTTACTACACGAGGTTAAAGCTTAATTATGAAATCACTTGCGATTATTGGTTCTCAATGGGGAGACGAAGGTAAAGGAAAAATCACTGACCTACTTGGACTAAAATGCGATGTTGTTGTTCGCTACCAAGGAGGAAACAACGCAGGTCATACGATCATCGTTGGAACAAAAAAAGTTGTTCTTCACCTAATCCCTTCAGGTATTTTACACGATCACTGTGTATCAGTTATTGGTCACGGTGTTGTACTTGATCCAGAAGCATTTTCTAAAGAAATAGAAAATGTAAAAAATTCTGGTCTAACTGTTTCTCCTGAAAAACTAAAGATATCTTCTAACACTTCTGTTATCACTTACTACAACCGCCTTCTTGACGGTCAACGTGAAGCAAAGGGTCCTGTCAAAATTGGAACGACAGGAAAAGGAATTGGTCCTGCATACGAAGATAAAATTTCACGCAAGGGTATCAAAGTAAAAGATCTTTTTAACAAAGAAGTCCTTACAGAGAAATTGAAAGCAAACCTTTTAGAAAAAGAAACATTATTCACTAAATTATATGAATGTGAATTTCCAAGTGTAGAGGAAGAAGTTGAAAGACTAATGACTCTTGCAAAAGAAATTGAACCATTTGTTTGTGACACTTTCAGCTTCCTTGATGAGGCAAAACGCGCTGGAAAGAAAATTCTTTTTGAAGGTGCACAAGGTGTTCTACTTGATATCGACTTTGGTTCATATCCATTCGTAACATCTTCTTCTACTGCTTATGCAGGTATTTACTCAGGAGCAGGACTTCCTGGTGGAACAGTCGAAGAAGTACTAGGAATTACAAAAGCCTACACAACAAGAGTTGGAGAAGGCCCATTCCCTACTGAATTATTTGATCAAATGGGAGATGATATTCAAACTAAAGGTGGCGAGTTTGGAGCGACAACAGGTCGTAAGAGAAGATGTGGATGGCTTGACCTCCCTCTTCTAAAATACTCTGTTAAATGCTCTAACCTAACTTCTATCGCTTTAACAAAATTAGATGTTCTAAGTGAGATGGGACCTCTAAAAGTTTGTACAGGATATGAGTACGAAGGTCGTACGATCGATTGTGCTTATCCGGGAATTGATCTTGCAAAGGTTAAGCCAATCCTAAAAGAAGTACCCGGCTTTAACGATGACTTCAAAGGTGAGCTATCACAAGAAGTTAAAGACTATATTGCTCTTATCGAAGAAGCGATTCAAATCCCTGTAGGGATCATTGCTTTTGGTCCAGAAAGATCTGAAATCAAATTTCTAAAAGAATACTTCTAAATTTAAATTAGAACTTCGGCCCTGAGTTACCTCGGGGCCTATATCCATCTTGTGTCGTTTTTTTTTGAGATGGCCGTCGCAGAAAACCATCATTGAGGCGAGTGCCTAATTCAAAGCTACTCATAGATTGTGTGTGGTATATGCTCAATCGCATCTTCTAATAAGCGCGATGGATTTATAATTTATAAAGCCCTTGTGCTACAGCGGGAGAGAGAGATGTACGCAGTAGCACAAAGATTTTCGCCAGTAAGACACTTCTTCAGATTCAGAGAGGGACTTGAGAAATTAAAATCGGCAAGTGGAGTTTTTTAAAAGCAGAACAAAAAATTCTAAGGCTTGCCAACCTTGTTTCCTACTGACAAAACTAGAATATAAAAATTCATCCACCTGAGTGTTCAAGTTGTGTTAGGAAAACGTTTTTAATTGTTAATTAATTGTCAAAAAGATCGTGAGCGCCGCAGCATCTAGCATAACTCAGCAAAAACCTTATTCTCTTTAAACTCAATTAAGCGAACTTGATGGATTTGATTCTTTAAATCACCATCATGTGCAACCTTAACGCGAATAAAGTTTGAAGTGTAACCTTCCCATAGGCCTTGTTTGTCTTTCTTTTCAAAAAGAACTTGAGATGTCTCTCCGATATAGTCTTCAGAGAACATATTTAGCTTAGCATCTCCAAGCATCATAAGAGTCTTTACACGACTCTTTTTTACTGGGTGCTGAATATGGTCTTCCATACGTGCAGCAACTGTATTCTTTCTTTTAGAATATGGAAACACATGGAAGTGAGTGATTGGTAACTCTTTTAAAAGGTTAAAAGTATCTTGGAATTGCTCATCAGTTTCTCCAGGGAAACCACAGATTACATCTGCTCCAATTCCAGCGTTTGGAAAACGCGTGATAATTTTATTAATGATCGTCTTATAATCTTCTACAGTATACTTACGCTTCATTCCCGAAAGAATTTCATCATTCCCACTTTGCATAGGTACGTGGAAGTGATCAAGAAACTTTGGATTAGCGTGCATATAATCAAGAAGCTCATCTGTAATCGTATTCGGCTCAACACTACCAAGACGAATTCTCTCTAAACCCTCCAGAGCATTTAACTCTTTTAATAGATCTAAAAGTTTTTCACCTGAAGTAGTTTCGTACTCACCAATATTTACACCAGTAAGAACGATCTCTTTAAAACCTTGAGCAACAACAGCTCTCGCCTCTTCCATTGCTTGTGCAATTGAAACCGCTTTTGAGCGTCCTCGAGCAAAAGGAATAATACAGAATGAACAAACGTAATTACATCCATCTTGTATCTTTAAGAAAGCTCTAGTGTGTCCTTCTTCTTTAGAAGTTGCAGCACCAAAGAAGTCTTTAGACTTATCGATGTGGATTGTATCTGTTTCATCTTCGTTTAAGTAATCAAAGACTTTATATTTTTCACTTGTTCCTAAAACGAGATCAACACCAGTCATCTTTGCAATTCTTGGCGCATCCATTTGAGCGTAACAGCCTGCCACAACAATCTTTCCATCTGGAGAAGAACGGTGTGCCTTACGAATTAAGTTTCGACAAGTTGAATCTGCACTATCTGTTACAGTACATGTGTTAATAAAAGTAACATCAGCTTGCTCACCAAACTCAACAACCTTATACCCACGCTCAACAAAGCCTTGAGAAATTGTTCCTGTCTCAGAAAAATTTAAACGACAGCCCAAAGTATGAAACGCTACTTTTTTTCCATCAAAATTTTCTAATTCATTATTTGTTGAATCTACTTCTGTTGTCACTGAAGCCTACCTCTTAAAACACTAGTAATAGTGGGCTAAATTAGCTCATAAGGCCTTTGATGACAAGGTGGGCGATAAAAAATACTAAGGGTAAATAAAATTAACTTCTTAAAAAAATTACACTTTTTTTTTATTTTTTTTAAATTCCCTGTTGACTTCTGAACCAAGATTACTTATATTCAATCTCACCAAAACACAGATGGTCTCTTAGCTCAGTTGGTTAGAGCATCTCCCTTTTAAGGAGAGGGTCCTGCGTTCGAGTCGCAGAGAGATCACCATTTTAATGTTTTTTGGTTTCCAAATCCGGGAATTAAGTTAGCGCTCCCATCGTCTAGCCCGGTCTAGGACACCGCCTTTTCACGGCGGTAACAGGGGTTCGAATCCCCTTGGGAGTACCAGTTTTATAAAGAAGCCAGACCTAGTCTGGCTTTTTTATTTTCTACGCCTTTCTTTTCTCAAACACTTTCAACCATTTCACTTAACCATCTACTACACTATAAGGTGGGATTTATCTTAGTTTTTACACACTTCGTTTACAATACGCCTAAATAAAAATAATCTCGCAAAATAATTAGTAAACCTATTAGCATAATAGAACAAATGATATGAGTTCTGATTTTAATTATTGGGGATATATGAAGAAACTTATTTGGATTTTACCGGCACTAGTTATAGCGATTTATTTTTTTGTCGCAAGTTCTGATAAAACACAAGACGATGTAGCAGTAAAAACTCCTACTCAAAAAGTCGAAAAAGAAAAACAGCAAAAGTCGACGAACTTGGCCAGTAGTCCTCTAGCAGAGAGTGGGTCCGCGAAGAAGATAGATGATAGTCCAGAGCTTTTGAGTGAAAAGAAAATAGTCATCAAAAAAATTTTAAAAGATCTATCTAAAGCAAAGTTAAATGAAACATTTGAAAATGCTTTTAAAAATAAAAAGTTTAATGAGAAATCTCCACAGAAAAAAGAGAAGCTTCTTGAACTAGTAAGAAACTTTCCATTTCAAGAGAAGCTTGAAAAGTCATATGAAAACTTAGACCTAGATGAACTTGAGGCAATTGCTGAGATTCAAGATAGTGAGACCTCTAAAAAATTACAAGAAAATGCTCAGCAAACACAGGACAAGATTGTAGATCTTATAACAAATGGTAAGGAATACTCACTTCCTGAGGATAAAAGAGAGATTGTGAACAGTATTATTGAAGAAGCTGCACTTCTAGAGCAATCAACAGCTTCGTCTAAGAGTTTAATTCAGGCAATGATGGTACATACTGAACAAGAAAGAAATCCTACAATGAATATAAACGAAGTCGTTGCTAACGCTCAAAAGCAAACTGATGCAATTTTGGATGCACAGGGAAGAAATATAAAACTGGCCCTCGATATGTCATACGAAAGCTTATCAAAAGAAGAACTAGAGGCCCACTTACACATGCTTCAAAAAGTTGACGCTAAGAAAGCCTATCAAGCGGCACTAAAGGCCAGTAACTCCGTCTATAAGGAGTTTATGATCGAGTTCCTAAAAGTTATGAAATAAAATGATGGCCGCTTCAATAAGCGGCTTTTTTTTTGCCTACTTAAGACAATAAAATCACATTAATTCTATAAATAGCTAAAATCTCGTTAACCAATACTGGACTAAATATGTACTTTTTTCAAATATAAAGTATTGTATAATGAATATACTTTTAAGAGGTTATAAAAGCTAATTAGTTAATTATGATTGCACAGGACAAAGTTTTGGTGAATGATTACTACCATTTAGATCAAAAATATCGAGAATTCTTCGAGATGCACTTTCTTGCAGTTCTTCTGATGATTGTCTTATACGTAATCTTTTATTTCTATAATATTGAACCGCATCTTCTAACGACGATGAATTATATGATTGTCTTTGATTCAATTATGGCGATCGTTTTCTATAAGAAACTCTTTAAAAAAAATATTTCATTTGTGATATTTTTCTCAGTTGTAGTGGAAAGTCTCATTTGGTCAATTTACCCTCGCCTTGCAGATTATTCTGCCACAAGTTCACTTTGTTATATTGCAGGAATTATTGTTTTAGCGTTTCACTTACAACATACAAATATTAAGTACTGTCTTCTACACTTTATTATCATGGCCTCGAATAATTACTTCCTTAAAGATCAAAGCCTTGTTCTCGTCACATTCTTGCATCTTTTCATTACGACAGTAAGCTCTATTCAATCGATTACTTTTAAGAATAATGCGAATCAGATTTGGCATAAAAAAGAACTTCATAAGAATATATTAAATCTAAAGAGTTACTTCACTCACAACTTACTCAATCCAATCAATAATATGCTTGCGATGATTTCTTCAGGCTTAGACGATAAAGATAAGATTAAGAATAGTTTGAGAAAAAATAGTAATCGTATTGAAGACTTCTTAATGAAGGAGTTCGATGATGTTGATCACTTACTCGATCATCAAGTAGATATTTTTAATATTCCAATTTTTAACAACTTTAAAAGATCATCGATTATCGTCATTCTATCAATGACTGCCTTTTACGCATTCTTTGCTGTAGATCTTTTTAATCCAGTTGCAAATATTTCTTATTCTGGCTTGGCCATTGTTATTAACTTTTTGATTTTTGCCTTTCACCTTTATAAGACGAAAAATCACTTCTCGATTCAAAAGATAAGCTATATTTATCTCTTTAATGCTCAACTACTATTTACACTGAAGTATTATCTAAACTCAAGTTCGGCTACGGCGCTTCCACTACTACTAAGTAGTTACCTATTCACAATCGTTCTTGCAGCAAATACAAGAATTAAATATATCTACAGCCTTACAATATCTGCATGCCTACTTTCACTAGTCGTTAATGATATTGTTAACTGTATCTTATTCATGTCATTTGTAATCTATTTTTCAAGAGTAGTTCTTGGCTTCTTTCATAAACAAGAATCAATATACAAAAGTATAAAGGAACTTGTTAAACATGAAACATCATCAAGATTTGCTGTTGAGATTGAAACGAAGTTATTACCGTTATATCAAAAGCTTCAAGATAGTATTGATCACTACCTTTATGACCATGAACTTGCCAATGACACGGAAGAAGTAATTGCGTCTGCACACGACTTTACTGAAGTAGTCCACTTATTAAATAATGGCGATGAATATCAGATGGCCCCGAATTCTCACTAAGAGTTTATAGAATTATTTATTTTGAGAAAGAGAAATTGCTTCTTCAATCTCATTCCCTTTAAAGCCACGACGTTCGATATAGCGTCTAAAGAAACCACTGGCCTTAGCAACAAGAGTTTTACGTTTTGGAATTACGACTTGCTCGGCCCTTTGTTCAATTCCAGAGATAATTTCAGAGACGACCTCTTCAAGGGAGATCATCTTCCAAGGACCTTCTTTATTGCCACCCCAAAGCTTACTTCCGACAGGGTCACTTGTCACACCATCCATTAATGGCGATGGAAAGAATGTCGGATGAAAGCTTCCAATATCGACACCAAGATGTCGAACTTCCATGCGAACACTATTGCAAACAGCATGAAGTCCTGCCTTGCTTGCAGCATAAGATGCTTGTAAAGGACAATGAACGAAAGAGGCCATCGAACAGATTGCGGCCATATACCCCTTGCTTTGTGTAATATATGGAAGAGCTGCTTTGAATGTGCGCCATGGACCATTTAGATTAATATCAATCACCTGTGAAAAGTCTTTTTCGCTTGAAGAGATCATTGGCGCCATTTTTGTGATACCAGCATTTGCTACGACGATATCTATTTTTCCAAAACAATCAAAGACCTTTGCCATGGCCAGTTCAAGAGATTCATAACTAGTTACATCGATACTTAGAGCTAAGCCTCCTAGTTCACTAGCCTGCTTTCTAAGTTTTTCACTATCAATATCCATCAACGCAAGCTTTGCGCCACGTTCAGCTAGTTCAACACTTAGAGCTGCACCTAGGCCTCCAGTAGAGCCTGTAATAACAATGACTTTGTCTTTCAAATCGATTCTATTCATAGTGAAATGCTTATAGCACCATAAAAGTCGACAATCTTATTTATTGTAAACTATACAAGAATACCTTTAATCACTATTATCTTCATAACTAACTGAAATAATAGTATTTAACTTAATTAAACAAGCAAAGTTGGCCATCTCGATGTGGATTTTTCCTAAAATGATACAATCGTTTAATGAAGTGGTTCTTCATAGTCACCCTATTCACTCTTACCTTATCAGCTTTCGCGCAAAGTAGGCCTCTTAACGAATTTTCAATAAAAATCGATAATGATGCTCCATTTGAAACTGATAGGTATTACTCTAATGGTCTTGAACTGATGTATCAGCGTAGGCTCTACTCTCAAGGTTCATTAACAAAGTTGCGCTTTGGAGTTGCTCATAAAATCTATACACCTGAAGCAACTTTAAGTACCACTGTAGTAGAAGGAGACCATCCTTATACTGGCCTACTCTACGGAATTCTTGGAATCTCTCACGTTAATAGCGATTACTATCTTCGTGCGGATCTATGGACAGGACAACAAGGCCCATCTGCTAAAGCAGGTATTTTACAAAATATATTTCATAAAATGACACCTTCTTCGCAAGTTAATGGCTGGCAGAATCAAATAAGTAATCAATACTTTTTTAATGGAGAATTTAAAATTATTAAGATCAATCGAGGTCCAATATTTGAATTATCTCCTTGGCTACAAGGGCATTACGGTGGGCTTAAGCGAGATGTCGAAATTGGTCTTAAATTTGGAATGAGGCTTGGTTTCTTTGAATTATTTGCTAACGGCTCTTATGTCGCAAACTTTTTCGATGCTGTTCTACAAGGTTCAAAAAAGGTTGAATCAGTCTACGTTATTTCAGATGAAGACATGGAAGATATTTACTACAAAGCAGATGCTGGTTTTAATCTATTTTTTAGAAGTATGAGAGTGACATTGAAAGCGAACTGGCATGGCCCTCAGTTTAAAGGTGCCACTAATCACACTTTTGCAACTCTAGAAACATCATTCTATTTCTGATCGCAAAATTGAATAATACTTCATATCCCAATGCTTACCACGATGATAAATTTCATTTCTAAGTAGTCCTTCATACTTAAGCCCAAGCTTTTGCATGACTCTTTCACTTTGAAGATTTTCGGCCTTACAACGACACTGAATGCGTTCAATATCAAAGTTCTCAAAACAATAATTTATCACTTCCTGGGCGGCTTCAACGATAATCCCCTTCCCCCAAAAGTCATCGTTTAAAACATAGGCCAATTCCATACATTTATTCTTTGTCGAGACCCAAAAGCAACCGACGCAACCGATAAGCTTGTCATTCTCTTTTAAAGTAATAGCAAATGGTTCTGGTATCCCCTGCTCATAGTTTGAAAATGCGTACTTTTCAATAAAGTCGACACTATCTTCAACTGACTCATGAGGCTCCCATAGGGTATACTTCGAAATATGAGGCTTCTTTCCATATTCAAAAATAGAATCCTTATCGCTTAACCTAATTTCTCTAAGCACAAGCCTTTTTGTTTCAATTTTTGGTGGTTTCCACATATTACTTCCCCCCTATATCTGATCTTAACTGACAGATTTTATTATAACGACAAAAGTTTTACACAAAAACTGTATTTTTTTATTGTACGGAATTTTGGAAAGGAATAATATATAACAAATATATATAACCAAGTTATATAACTAAAACCATATGAGGATTAATTATGAAAAAATTACTACTTCTAGTTCTACTATCATCAGCTTTTGTTTCTTACGCAAATGAAGATTGGTCAGATTCAGTTGCTTCTGATGAAGCAGCAGTTATTGAAGAATCAGCACCAGCAACAGATTGTGCAGCAACTGGTGATTGTGTAGATGCTTCAGCTACTACAGATACTACTTTAGATACTGAGCTTTCAGACGATTCTGATCTGGAAGTTGAGCAATAATTAAAAAACCTTCCGCAGCAGCTCTCCAGCTGCTGCATTAATTTACGATCGGTACATCCTTGGTTTATACTAAAGACGTGAAAGACTTAGAATTTTCAAGAATACTTTTAGATGTCATGCCATTTATTATTCGCTCTATTAGAAGTGAACTCAGAGAAGCGGCATCCCCACATATTTCCTATCCTCAATTTAGGGCGCTCTCCAATATTGGCCGAGGACTAAGTACAGTTGGAGAACTAGCTGATCACCACGGAATAAGCCAGCCTGCAATGACTAAAACTATTAATATTTTAGTGGATGAAGAACTCGTAATAAAAAGTAAGTCTAGTGAAGATGCCAGACAAACAATTCTAAGCTTAAGCCCTAAGGGCCAACAACTTTACAGTGATGTGTGGAGTGAAGTTCAAGAAAAGATCTCTCTTAAACTAAAGAACTTTCCAATTAAAAACCGTAAAGCGATGGTTTCTAACTTACAAAAATTGAAAAGTATTATTAATTAATTATTTTTGAAATCGATTGATATATGTACAGTGCTGACAGAACTCTTCAACACGCTTATTATTATCAAACCCCTGCCTCATTGCGACTGCTCGTGGAGAACTAAGGATTGCTTTTAAGTCTTGATCAATTGCATTTCCTAATGGAATTTGACTTTCTTTATCCAGACAGCAAGGAACAACAGTTCCATCTGCATGAATTCCAATATGTGTTTTTAGGGCATGACAGCGCCCTTGTGTTCCTTGGTTTGGAAGATTCCAATCAGGCCAATCAAAATGTGAGTCAAAGTGAAGATAAACCTTATTCCAAATTCTTTTACTCTTAATCGACTCAACTTGAGTACGACGATTAATTTCAATATCGTAGAATCTCTCTAGAGTCTGAAACACCTCTTCATTTTCTTTCATAATTTGTTCATTACGGCCTAGGTTCCAAAGACGATAATTTACATATGTTTCAGGTGAAGTTTCATTTAACTCTTTTGAAAAATCTAAAATTGGTCTTAGGTAAGTATTGAAGTCGCGATTTGGGAAATTGTCTTTATAACTTTGAATCGAAAAATTAATCTGTCTTAAAACTTTGCTTTTAAGAAGAATTTCTTTTCGAGATGCAATGACCACCCCATTAGTTGTAATTTGAACTGGGACCTCATTACGCTCACATATCTCCATAATCTTCACGAAGTTAGGATGTGCCAGTGGCTCTCCCATTAGATGCAGACACACTTGCTTTGCAAGAGGCTTTGCCTGGATTAAGACTTTTTCAAAATCTTCTGGCGTCATGACCTTCTTATCTCTTTCTACAACAGGACAGAACGTGCACTGCAAGTTGCAAATATTTGAAATTTCAATGAAGATTCTATCTAGCATGAGACTTTCTAACACGCTTCATCAAGATTTGTCAGGTTTTTTTGACGAACAAGAAATACAACTCGATAATTATTATATTAAATAAATTTAGGGGGAAAGATGAAACAAGTACTACTAGTCGTAATTATATCTTTGATTGCATTTGCATCGGAGGGAAATCTTGATTCATTCTGTGCATCTAAAAAAGGTGATACTGGCCACTATAAATCAGGATCAAATTATTACATTTTCAAAGGGCCATTTCTCTATAAATTTGAAGAAGAACAAATTAGATTGATTTTTTCAAAGTATGAAATACGTTCAGTAAAGGAATATAAAGGTAAGCTTTATATCCTGACACCAGATTATGTATTTGTACATAATCTCAATAATTACGAATTTGTAACAAGCTTCCCTTCAACCCACTTACCAATTATACAAAAACATCAATCAGCACAAGATATGACAATAATGAATGATAAACTTTTTATCGCTCATGGCTCTCTTGGACTAATGAAGATCGACCTATCTTCATATAATGTAGAATCAGCTCACAACTTCGACCTACCCCACGATTCGAGCCAAGTTTCGACTGCCACTGGTATTGATAATGACGGCAAACGAATCTTTGTTATGCTTGATAATGTGACTTATAACTTTTCGACAAAGAAGAGAGCTTTTGAGGGTCTTGTTATTCTAGACGAAAATATGAATCAAGATAATGTTCTTTCAATTCGTCAAAACAGAGAAGCTCTTCATATGCCTAAAGCAGTTATTCATAATGGTTTTTTAATTTCAAAAAATATTCAAAACCTCTACTTTTATGAAATAAGTGAACTTAATAAGATAAAGTCACTGTGGCCAAAAAGAAGGCTTTATGACTTTGCTGGAGATGATCTAGCATCGACTCCTGCTATTGTAGATGGTAAGGTCTATGGTTGTTTCAATCAATACGACGGACTAACTTTCAAATACTTTCACAGAGAATTTAAACTATAAAAAAGCCTAGGAAATCCTAGGCTTTTTTCTTATTTTAATCCGTATAATGACTCTAGCTTTTGATCTAGCTCTGGTACTGTTAATTTCATCTTAATATAAGTATCTATTAAGTTATCATTTAGAAGACGGTTTAAGTCCTCTCCATTTTCTAGCTGTTGATTGATATTGTAGCGAATTAGATCTCGTAATCCCTCAATCCCTTCAATATCACCTCTCTCCATCATCGCTTCAACTTGAGCTCTCTCTTTTCTATTAAAGTCAAAAAGATGAGAGATTCCAGTTGTTGCTTGAGAAACAAGATAGAATGCAGCTCCAACACCCTCTGATGTTAAAGTGATTCCCTTTCCTGTGTACTCAGTACCTTTCTCAAGATTATCAGCGCCAATTAGAAGTTCAGTTAACTTTGACGACTCAACACTTGCCTTCTCAATTAGCTTAAATACTTCTTCTAAAGTCATAACAGAAATATCGATAGGCTTCTCTAGAACTCTTGATAGAAAATCATTAATATCTGTCAATAACTCACTACCTTTAGTTGTTCCATCTAGAGCTAACTCAATTAATTTTTCAAGATGAGTCATTCTTGTGGCCTTTGAAAGAAGATCTGCAATTTCTTCAGTTGCCATCGTTGAAATATCAAGAGGTTTTTCCAGAACTCTTGATAAGAACTCATTAATATCAGTTAACAATTCAGATGCTTCTGATGTTCCCTCAAATGCAAGATCAATGATCTTAGTTAAGAATTCTTCAGTTTTATCAGAACTTGGCTCTAAATAAACATAGATCTTTCTTGTTACCTCAATTGAAGACTTAGTCGCTTTACCAGATACTTCAAAAACCATAGCAATTCCGTCCGCAGTTAGACGGAACGCTGGCTTAGAAAATTCTGAAAGATTAATAATTTCTTCAGCTACTTTTTCTGAAGCACGGTACGAAGATTGGAGCCCTTTTGAAATTAGAGCTTCCAGCTTCTCTCGAGTAAAGTCTGCGACTTTTACCGTTTGTCTCGTTGAACTCTTGCCCGCATCATAGATTGCTTCTGAAACCTTTGAAGAGGCATCAAATGCAGCATCTCTAATATCGGCACCTACTGTATTAAGTGATAATAGAGTAAGTAAAATAGCTGAAGTTGTTCTTTTCATTATTAATCCTTTTTAAAAAAGTTATTATTTTACAATTTGACGTCCGTAGATTTCCTCTAGCTTATTCTCAAGATTAGGAACTGTTAGTCTAAGCTTGATATAAGTATCGATCGCATTATCATCAAGAAGCTTATTAAGATCCTCACCGTTTACAATTTCTTCATTGATATTGTGTCTAATTAGATCACGTAGCCCAGCAAGACCTTCAACGTCACCTCTTTCTACCATTTGCTCAATTTGCTCTCTTTCTTTTCTATTGAAGTCAAATAGCTGAGAAATTCCAGTAGTTGCCTGTGATACAAGATAGAACGCAGCTCCAATACCATTTGAAGTTAAAGAAATTCCTTTTCCAGAGTACTCAATACCTTTTTCAAAGTTTTCTGCACCTAAAAGGAACTCTGATGCTTGAGTAGACTTTTCACTTGCTTTTCCGATTAGCTCAAAGATCTCTTCAAGAGTCATCTTAGTGATATCAATTGGCTTCTCAAGAACTCTTGAAAGGAATTCATTAATGTCAGTAATTAGCTCTGATGCTTCTGATGTTCCTTCAAATGCAAGCTCTAGAAGTTCAGTTAAAAATTCACCTGTTGCTTCAAGAGTTGGCTCAAGGAAGATATAGATTTTCTTAGACACTTTTAAAGTTTGCTTTGTCCCTTTACCAGAGATTTCAAATACCATTGCTAGGCCATCAGCTGTAAAACGAAAAGCTGGCTTAGATACTTCAGATAGCTTTACGATTTCTTTAGCTAGTTTTTCAGAAGCTTTATAAGATGACTCTAAGTTCTTAGAAATAAATGCCTTTAGGTGCTCACCAGTAAAGTCAGCCACTTCAACCGTTTTATCTGTAGCGCTTTTTCCTGCATCATAAATAGCTTCAGAAACCTTTGAAGATGCTCCAAGAGATGCATCTCTTACCTCAATAGCATTTGCTTGAAGTGCCATAAGTGTCATAAGTGTCGCTGTAGTAAGTTTTTTCATAATTTTCTCCTCTTTTTTTGTTTTTTGTTTTTTGTTTTTTGTTTGTTATTTATATGCTTTCATTGAAATAATTCTTGCTTGATCACGAATATTTCTAATTAGATCTAGTAATCGTGCTAAATCTTGAACTTCTTTTTCATAGTTACTTTTTACGTCTTCTAGTAGTTGATTTTCGATCTTCTCTAACTCAGCGCTTTTCACATTATGTCTATCAAAGTCAGAGTCTCTTAAGACTAATGGAATTCCGTAGCTTGAGTCATTGGCCTTTACACGGCTAGACTTTCTCATTTCATTCCACTCTTTAATTCTTAGACCAAGCGGTGTTTCTTCTTCCATATTCTTATCCAGGAAGTTCCCAACCTCTTCATCAATTGAAGATTGTTTAATTTTAAAGATTGCACCTGTTAGGATTGAAAGATCATTAAGTTTTCTTTCCACATCAACTGTTTCGCTAAGTTCATTTAATTCTTCAAATTTAGAAAACAGACGATCAACATCAAATTCTTCTAAAATATCTTTAATAAATTTTTCTCTTTTTACTTCTTTGTATTTATGATCACGGCCACCACCTACACGACGTCTTCTAACAGTGTAGTCTGATTCTTCAACTCCAAATAAAGATGTTTTTACTTCTTTTAAAAGTTCAATATCACTTGGGAAGAACATTCCTTGCTTTTGGGCTTTTTGTGTATCTTCTAAATCCTCTTCCTTAGAGAATTCACTTTCAGTAAATTTATCTAGCAGAGAATAAGGAAGGATTACTCTCTCATAGGCAAATTCATTATTTGGTAGAGCTGATTGAAAAAGCTCATTAGACTCTGAAGCACAGTTATTAGTGATAAACTTATAGTCACCTTCATATTCCCAATAAACCTCTAACACCTTATTGATGAAGTCTGTTTTTTGTTCTTCAGATAAATAGATTGGTTGGCTAATAAGATCCCTTAACTCTCCTCCGTTATACTCATTAATAACCTCAGGGAAAGAAAGCATGAATAGAACTGAGTCGTATCCACCAAGAACACCTTTTAACATGTCACTTTTGATATCTGTAACATTGGCACGGTAAGAAAGAACAACATGATAAAGCTTGTCTTTTAAACACTTCTCATCAACCTTCTTTCTAAAAGGTGCACAAAGAACAATACGATACATTGAGTGACCAAATCCTGAGATCATTGAGTCACCTTTTGAAGCAAGTAAATAATCGATTCGGTAAACACGACTTGGATCGATATCTCTAGTAACTTTTAAGTCATCTAAAACGATTTCAGAAAAGATCTTGCAATCGTAATTAGGAAACGGAATATGATTTAATAGCTCACTATAGAACTTGTAATAAGACGGTCTTCTACACTTGTACTCTTTATCCATTAGGAAAAATTCAAAATTTACAGCGTTATGCTCTTTTAAATTTTCAAATTCATAAGCGTCGACAGATCTTTTAGACGATAAGTTTTTCGTTTTCTTAGAAAAGAATCCTTTTTTCCAGTTTGCAAGTTTGTAAAATGAAAATAGGCCACTAATAGAGTTTCTATTCGTATCTTGGGATAGAATTGCTCGACACTCATCACTTACATGATTACGATCTTCTTTTTCATCACGACAAATTTTTGCTTTTTTCTTATGTTCTTTTGTTCTAACTTTTTTAAGATCATAAAGGTGGGCCAATTCATGCAAGATTGTAGCTTGTGCTTTTCTTACATAATTCTTATGACCACAGTTAAACTGCTCAACACTCTCGTCACCGTTAATAATCTCTTTTATAAAGAGTGAAGAGATATTGATTTCATCGCGATCAAAGTAGCTTACACTTCCGTATTTTACTGGAACTGATTCGTTACAACGATCCTTTGGAAAATTTCTAATATTTTTATTCTCTTTAAAATCAGAGAAAGTAATTTCAATTTTCTCACCAATAGCTTCTCTTACTGATGTAGGTATCTTTTCATCAACTTGTGCGATAAATACTTCAAGAGTTTTTGTAAATTCTTTTGGAACGCTGTCTTTATTAAGCTTTAGGATTTGCCCACTATAAGCAAAAGTCACCCCTGTTAATAAAGTAGTCAGTAAACTCTTAAAGATTAGGTCTCGCATAATATTCCTTAAACAGTTGTACAAAGTTTGTTCAGCAATAAAGTCAGTAGAAGGCTGAAACTCCGTTCAATTTCTTTTATTTGAAATATTATGTTGCAATAGGGGTGCCAATTTAGAATTGGTTCATAGAAATCTAGTAAAGGCGTATCTTATCACTATTTAAAGAGCCTAACTCTTCTCCACAAATATTTGTAGGTGCCTGACCTTGTGGACCGAGAGGAACTGTCTCTAAGAGTGTTCCTTCAATATCCCTCTCATCGGTATGGCCACGACACTCAATTGCACTAGAAGTATAGGAGATAACCTTATACTGATAGATACTTGCCGGAGCTCTTAGCGGAGAATCCACTCCCTCATCAAGGCATGACAGTAAGAGAATGATAAAGAATATGGTTGAGAATATTTTTTTAAAGGGCATATCCTACTTTTCGGAGAGCTTCTAGGACGAGGAGACTTAATTAAAGTAAAAAAGGGAGCCGTAGCTCCCTTACTATTAATTTGAATTTAGGCCACCTAATAGATGGCGAGAAGTGAAGCGAATGTAATCAATACTCTCTTCAGCTCCAAATGAAGATGTGTAGGCGTGAAAGCTAGATAAGAAGTGATGCCAAAGCATTCTTCTAAAGCCTTCTTCCTCTTCTGTGCGAATAATAATTCCAGCACTTCTAAACAACGGTTGTACCCATCCCCAATAAAGATCAACAATCTGTGGGGTCAACCTAGCGGCGACTGAGTCATTATCGGCCATATTCTTTGTATTGTACGCAAGAGATAAAAATTCATCAGCGATATTTTTGTGAATCATTAATTCTTGAAAAATCGCCTTGTAATTATTTGCAAGATTATCAGCGTTTGATTCATTCTCTTCAACGCGGAAAGGCTTGTTCGTAATTGCAGAATTCAAATTTTCTCTAAATAGACTGAAGATGACATCCTCTTTCGACTTAAAGTAATTATAGTAAGTTCCAATCCCCAATCCACACACTTGGGCCAATTCTCGCATTCCTACTTCATCGACCCCTTTTTGAGTAAATAATTCCATTGAGTTTTTTAGAATCATTTCTCTCGTTCTCTGTTTCTTGATTTCTCGTAAACCTGCCATAACACCTCCTTCATGGTCAGCGTAGAACAAGTAGCTCCCGAGCTAATTGGTCGAGAACTCTTTCTAATTTGATCATAGTCGATTCATGGATGACGCTCATCTTAATTAAGTTAAAAGATGGTAATTCGTAGGTAAAAATTTAGTCAACTGATCTTCATCATTGCCCATTATATGTACTTTTTGAGAGATTATTGACTAATTTATAAACACCGATTTTTTTTAAATTGCTTAATTTACGAAGAATCTTAATTTTGAGATAATGATTAAATGTCTATATTATTAAAATTAGTTCCTACATTAGTTTCTTGGTACCTAAGATTTGTTAAGTTCACATCAAAAATTGTTGTTTTAAATCCTGAGAACTTAGATCTGGCAAAACAAATGGGAAATCATGGAAATTACGCCCTGGCCGTATGGCATGAGCATTACCCGACTTCAGTTTTAACAGAACTTGATACGGGACTAATTACAATGGCATCTCAATCAAAAGATGGAAGCCTAGCTGCAGACACAATTGCAAAATTAGGATTTAGTCCAACTCGTGGAAGTTCATCACGTGGAGGAGCAAAAGCACTACAATCAATGATCGAACAAATAAATGAGAGCAGACTTAATTCTGCTATTACAGTCGATGGACCGCGCGGGCCAAGCTATGTCCCAAAAAAAGGCATCCTCGTTGTAAGTCATGAATGTGAAACACCTGTACTTTGCATTCAATCTATTTCCACTCGCCGCTTTTGCATCAGTAAGAGCTGGGATAAAACAAAAATTCCTAAACCTTTTGGACGTATCTACGTCGCTTACGGTCAGCCTTTTCAAGTAGAAAGTCTAAATAATGATGATTTAAAAGCTTATAGCGAGCAGATTGTCACAACGCAACAAGGCCTTACAGAGCAAATTCGTAAGTATGTAGAATACTAAGCTATTGAAATCATGTAAATTGTCGAGATTTTTTGATGAATTAAGTCGTGAAATAATGTGTCGTTAGTGGTACAAATTTAAGTTACTATTAAGATTTCAAAAAGATTTTATTATAATCAAGAATTGATCAATATTGTTTAAAAAGTGAGATGCTATGGCAGAGAATATGCTGGAAATTAAAAACCTTACAGTTGAATTTCAAACAGAAGATGAAAGAGTTAAGGCCGTAAAAAGCTTAAACCTAAGTATTCCAAGAGGAAAAACTGTTGGGCTTGTTGGTGAATCTGGTTCAGGTAAGTCAGTAACATCTTTAGCAATTATGGGACTTATTCCTAACCCTCCAGGAAGAATCAGTGAAGGTGAAATTCTTTTTAATGGTGAAGACTTAACTAAGGCTTCTAATGAAAGAATGAGACAACTTCGTGGTAATAAGATTGCAATGATCTTCCAAGAGCCAATGACTTCTCTAAACCCTGTATTCACAACAGGTAATCAAATTGATGAAGTTCTTATGCTTCACCAAGGAATGACTAAAGAGGAAGCTCGTAAGAGAACAATCGAATTATATGAAGAAGTAGGTATTCCTTCTCCTAAAGAATCAGTAGATAAATATCCACACCAAATGTCAGGTGGTCAAAAGCAGCGTGTAATGATTGCGATGGCAATGGCATGTGAGCCTGAACTTCTAATTTGTGACGAGCCGACAACTGCTCTTGACGTTACAATCCAAAAGCAAGTTCTTGAACTAATGTTTGATCTTCAAAGAAGACACAACATGAGTATGCTATTCATCACGCATGATTTAGCAGTAATTGCTGATATCGCTGATGAAGTTGCGGTTATGTTTAGAGGTGACCTAGTTGAGCAAAATACAACAAAAGCACTTTTTGAAAATCCACAACACCCATATACAAAAGGACTTCTAGCTTGTCGTCCAAGTCTAGATGAAAACCCAGTTAGACTTTTAACTGTAGATGACTTCTTAAATGCAAAAGAAGATATTGATGTTTCAAGCCTTGAAATGAAAAAACCAAGAGCAATTAACGAAACAGATAATCCAGTTCTTCTAGAAGTTAAAAACTTCAACAAGCACTTCCCTATTAAAGGTGGTATTTTTGGTCGTACTGTTGACTGGTTTAAGGCCGTTGACGATGTAACGATTCAAGTTAGAAAAGGTCGTACTCTTGGTCTAGTTGGTGAATCTGGATGTGGTAAGACAACTCTTGGTCGTACAATCCTAAGACTACTTGAGCCAACTGCTGGTGAAGTTATTTATGACGGAATCAACGTTACTAATTTAAATAAAAAAGAAATGAGAGAGATGCGTGAGAGAATGCAAATCATTTTCCAAGATCCATACTCTTCTCTAAACCCACGTATGACTATTGGTGATATCGTAACAGAACCAATGGTAATTCACGGAATTGGTGGATCAAAGAAAGAAAGATATGCTGTAGCAGCTGATCTTCTTGAAAAAGTAGGACTTAGAGGTGATCACCTTAATCGTTACCCACATGAGTTCTCTGGTGGTCAACGTCAACGTATCTGTATTGCACGTGCCCTATCTCTTAAGCCAGAGTTTATCATCTGTGACGAGTCAGTATCTGCACTAGATGTATCGGTTCAAGCGCAAGTACTTAACCTACTTCAAGATCTTCAAGATGAACTAGGTCTAACTTATATCTTCATTTCACACGACTTATCTGTAGTTAAGTACATCTCGGATGAAATCGGTGTTATGAACAAAGGTAAGATTGTTGAGTACGGACCAGCACACGAGGTTTATCGTAACCCACAAGATGAGTACACAAAGAAGCTTCTAAGCGCTATTCCGAAAGGTGTTCCTAAAGAACTACTTTAATTAATTTTCTAAACTAATTTTTAGATAAATTCATAAGAAAGGAGGTCATTGACCTCCTTTTTTTATTTCCACTTTTTGCGTTATAATATTGAGATGGAGGAAGCGTAATGCCTGTCATCGAATCAAGATACACTTGTCATCAGTCTCTACAAAATGGTCATTTACAAACGATCATCCCATTCTTTATAAGAAGAACCCCTAGACATAAATTTGAGAAGCGAACACTGACAACTCCAGATGGAGACTTTCTACGCTACTATAGATCAACAACAAATTCTCCACTTGAAAACAAACATCTCATCATCATCTCCCACGGTTTAGAAGGAAATGGTCGAGACCGCTATATTGTGGACATGATGAAAAAATTCAATTCTCAAGGTTATGATGTCATTTCCTGGGATATGCGCTCGTGCGGTGGAGCACTAAATCGAACTAAAAAGTTTTACAATGCTCAAGACTATCACGACTTAAAATTTCTCGTCGATAATGTTTCTGACGAATATGAGCATGTCTCTTTAATGGGAATTAGTCTAGGTGGTGCAATTACTGCAAATTATCTAGGAAGACACCCCGAGGTTGTTAATCATAAGATTTATCGCGGCTTTATTCTTTCTTCACCAATGGACTTAAATGGTTGCTCAGTGAAATTAAAAACTGAAATTTCACGTCATATCTATCGTCATGTTTTTGTTTATTCCATGAGAAAGAAAGTGATCGAGAAGGCCAAGGTTATGGAACTTCCTGTTGACCTAGATAAGGTGAAAAGTATTAAACATATTGATGATTTTGATGAGTATGTTACGGCGCCTATCTATGGCTATCGTGACGGTAATCACTATAGAGAAGAAGCTTCACCAATTAGTCACTTGGAAAAAATTCGTGTCCCATTTTATATTCTTAACGCCTATGATGACCCATTCTTATCGGAAGAAAGTTATCCATATGAATTGGCCCAAAGGAAAAGTAATTTATACCTCGAAGTACCAAAAAATGGTGGTCACGTAGGGTTTATAAAATCTCCCTCTGAAAAATATTATTGGTATGAACATCGTATTTTAGATTTTTTGAAAATGAAGCTATAAGAAAGGCCTCCGATTGGAGGCCTTATTATTTATTTTTTAAATTCTACTTTGTATTGAGCTTTGGCCCCTTTATAACCGTAAACTTTGATATAGTAAGTATTTGAAGAGTTAACTTTTAGCCTTACTGCTTCATTGTCACTTGAAGATTCTTTACGAGATACAACTTTATAACTTGATCCCATTTTCTTTAAAACTTCAAAGTCTAGATCACCTTCACTATGAGAGAAAAAGATTTTAAAGTCTAATACTTCACCGGCCTTCATTTCTGCTTTGTAAAAATCAACATCTTCTTCGCTATCGATTTCAACATTTTGAGAGAAACTTGATCCTAACTCTGTTGCCGTTTCAGCAGTATTATTATCAGAGCTTGGTGTATCTGAAGAATCACTATCATCTTGATCTTGTGCTAAAACACTTGGGAAGTTTTCTAAGATGAAAGGAACAATTCGACTCATTGATACTGCACCATTGTAAACTCCGCGTCCTCCCCATCCGCCGTAACCAGCGTGGTGGATTGCATATACCTTGTCAGAGTCTGCGCTAAATACTGGTGAACCTGAAGATCCTCCCAATGTATCCGCATCGTATAGAACATCTCCTCTTAGGCCAACAACTTTCCCTTCAGAAACCTTCTTCGTCCAGTCACAATCATAGTCTGTGTAGTAATCACAATTTTGGTGGATAACATAAACACTATCACCTTCTACTGGCTCAGTTGTATCTAATTCAACCTTACCATATGTCTGTCCAGGAGTTCCCTCACACTTAACAAGTGCAAAATCTAGTTCCTCATCATTACCGATAAATTCACTACATTTGATTTCACCTTGGTTAGACTTTGAAACACCTTTTTCGTGTTTCATAAAAACTTTCATTCCTACAACATCAGCAGCACTAGTGATGCAGTGATGGTTTGTCATTAAAATATTGTCTGAGATTAAGAAACCAGTACAACGGCCAGTATTTGAAAATTGAATGTCAGCTACCGCTTTTGAATTCTTTCTAACTTCTGATGATTCATCAAAAGCAATTACTTCTTGCCAGTTAACATCACCAACGATGATTGAACCTGTCGAAACATCTGCGTTAGATGAAGCAGGAACACCTTGGCCACATGAAACTGTTAAGAATGTGGAAACAACTAATAATAAAAACATGGAACTTCTTACTGACATTACCCTCTCCTCCAATCTTCCTTATGGAATTCTTCAAGTCCTTTTGTGAACTTGTTGATTGAGTAATTTATAAGAAAATAAACATGATTTAAGAACCTAGGTGTCTTTTTTATAGGTCAATAATGCTTAAAGTTAAGCAAATGTAAGAAATGAATTAAAAATGACAAGAAATAGCGGTGCTAAAATGTCACCTAATCAATAGGAATTATTGAAACATCTGCATTCTTATAGCTTTTTAGCTCTTTAGGAATAACTTTTAGGATTAGTCCTTCAAGTGCATCAATAACCTTCTCTTTGTAGAAAATACGACCATAAACTATTGAAACTTCGCGAGTTGGAACAGGTGGAGTGAATGAGCGGATCATTTTCTTACGAGTCCCAGTTAGATCTAACATATCCAGGTGTGGAATGATTGTATAACCGCTATCTTTGGCCACAAGGTTCTTAATTGTTTCAAGAGAACCACTTTCAAAGTGTTGAAAGCCTTTTACTTTCTGACAAAGATTTAGGACCTGGCCACGAAGACAGTGCCCTTCTTGTAAAAGCCATAGGCCATCTTTGTCGAGATCTGAGAATTCGAGCTGGCTCTTATGAAATAACTCGTGATCTTTTGCTATAAATCCATAGAGTGGTTCATAGAATAACACTCTTTCAATTAGCTGATTATTGTGAAGTGGAGTGACAAGAAGTCCTGCATCCAATTCATCGCGATCAAGTTTTTCGATGATCTCTTCAGTTGTTCTCTCTTCAATAATAAGGTCGACTTTTGGAAA
This sequence comes from Halobacteriovorax sp. RT-2-3, assembly GCF_047085075.1. Taxonomy (NCBI): domain Bacteria; kingdom Pseudomonadati; phylum Bdellovibrionota; class Bacteriovoracia; order Bacteriovoracales; family Halobacteriovoraceae; genus Halobacteriovorax; species Halobacteriovorax sp. RT-2-3. The sequence goes on from NZ_JBKIYF010000002.1 coordinate 811,603, forward strand.
TTCTTTAACAAAGCGACTTAAGAAAAGTGGTACGAGGTACGGTGCGAGAGTTGGAATAACTCCAAGCTTGAATTCACCTTCTATACCTACGATTGGATCACTTGCAATATCTTTTAATTTTTTAAATTCTTTATTAACAACTCTTGCTTGTGCAATAAAAGTTTCACCTTCAATCGTTGGAACAATAGGATTCTTAGAGCGATCAAAAATAACAAAGCCTAAGCTATCTTCTAACTTTTGAATTTGCATACTCAATGTTGGTTGAGAAACATGACACTCTTCAGATGCTTTTCTGAAGTGACGGTGTTTATCGACTGCTAATACATATTCCAGTTGAGTTATTGTCATAACAAGAGTTCCTGAAGGTTGATTTATAATTTCTATACTATATCATACTTCATAATCGGAGACTATATGAAGAGCAGTATTGATTTATTTCAAAGTCTATCATCTTTAGACTTATTTATATTTTTTGCCATTTTAGGTTTAACATTAGCGAGTGTGATTTACGGCCAATATCGCATGAAAAAATCCACCGAAAAAGAGACCTTTCTTGATTTACTAATTATGGGAAGAAGACTTACTTTGCCACTTTTTGTCGCAACACTTGTTGCAACTTGGTATGGAGGAATTTTTGGTGTTACTGAAATCGCCTTTAATCAAGGTATCTACAATTTCATCACTCAGGGTGTTTTCTGGTATGTAGCCTATATTATTTTTGCATTTTTTCTAATCAAGAAAATTGAGCCTTACCGTGCTGTTACTTTACCAGATTTAGTTGGAAAGATGTTTGGGCCACGCTCTGCAAAGCTCACAGCAATCTTTAATTTCTTTAATGTACTCCCAATTGCTTATGGAATAAGTTTAGGGATTTTTCTTCAACTAATCTTTGGTGGAACTCTATTACTAAACACTTCCCTAGGAGTTGGTTTTGTTGTTCTCTACTCGATGTGGGGAGGATTGAGATCAGTTGTCTTCTCTGACTTAATTCAGTTCTTTGTCATGTGCCTTGCAGTAGCTTTTGTACTTGGTTTTTCATTTTTTGAATTTGGGGGACTCCCTTACCTAAAAGCAAATCTTCCTGAATCTTATTGGTCACTAACTGGAAAGAACTCACTTGCGACAACTTTTGTCTGGGGTTTTATTGCTCTATCAACTTTAGTTGATCCAAACTTTTATCAGCGATGTTTTTCGGCCACGAGTGGTGAAGTTTCAAAAAAAGGAATCTTGATCTCTACTGTCATTTGGTTCTGTTTTGATATTTGTACGACGTTTGGAGCGATGTATGCAAAAGCCGCCATTCCGGATGCACAGAGCTCACATGCTTACCTAACTTATGCAATTCAAATTCTTCCAGATGGATTAAAAGGATTTATGCTAGCAGGAATTCTTGCAACAATATTATCAACACTTGATTCATATCTATTCATTGCTGGAACAAACCTAGCTTATGACCTCGCTCCAAAGAAGTACAAGGGGCGTGTTTGGGTTCACCACTTTGGTGTTATTTTTGTTGCCGTTTTAACAGTGATTATGTCTGAATACTTTCAAGGTAATATAAAATCTGTTTGGAAGACCTTGGGATCTTTTTCTGCATCATGTCTACTGCTGCCGGTCATATATGGCTACCTATTTCCTAAGCAAATTAGTGATAACCAGTTTGTAACGGCTTGCTTGATAGGTGTCGTAACAACGGGCACGTGGCGTCATATACCTAAGCCAGGCTTTTATTCTAATATTGATGAGCTTTATATTGGTATTATTGCAACTAGTCTAACTCTGCTCATTTATCACCTAATTAGGGATAAAAAGCTAGTCGGATAAGGGCCAAAAAGTGTATCCTTTGTGCTTAATATCGTAGGATTTTAAGTTCAAAGGATTACATATGACTGACAATAAAAAAGTCACGGATAAGTCAAACGCTGACGCTCAAAAAATTGAAAAAGCACTTAATTACCACTCAATGGGTCGCCCTGGAAAAATCGAAGTTGTTGCAACAAAACCATGTTTAACAGCATCTGATTTAACAAAAGCATACTCTCCAGGTGTTGCTCATCCATGTCTTGAAATTGCTAAGAACCCTGATGATGTTTACAAGTACACAGCAAAAGGAAACCTAGTTGCTGTTGTATCAAACGGAACAGCAGTTCTTGGTCTAGGAAATATCGGTGCCGCTGCTGGTAAGCCAGTAATGGAAGGTAAAGGTATTCTTTTCAAGCGTTTCGCTGATATCGATGTTTTCGATATTGAAGTTGAAGAATCAACTGTTGAAGGAATGGTAAATGTTGTTAAGGCACTTGAGCCTACTTTTGGTGGTGTTAACCTTGAAGATATCAAAGCACCAGAGTGTTTTGAAATTGAAAAACAACTAATCGAAAAAATGGATATTCCAGTATTTCACGATGATCAACATGGTACTGCAATTATCGCAGCAGCTGGTTTTATCAACGCGCTAGAATTATCTAAGAAAAAAATTGATAAAGTAAAAGTAGTATTCTCTGGAGCTGGTGCTGCATCAATGGCATGTGCAAAGCTTTTCTTTCACCTTGGTGTTAAGCCAGAAAACCTACTTATGACAGACTCTCGCGGTGTAATTTATAAAGGCCGTGAAAGTGGAATGAACGAATACAAGGAAGAATTTGCAAATGAAACTGATGCAAGAACTCTAGGGGATGCAATGGTTGATGCCGATGTCTTCATTGGTTGTTCAGCAAAAGGTGTTTTAACGAAAGAAATGGTTAAAACAATGGCAAAAAGTCCAATCATCTTTGCAATGGCAAACCCTGATCCAGAAATTCTTCCAAGTGAAGTTGAAGAAGTTCGCGATGATGCAATTATGGCAACAGGACGCTCTGACTTCCCTAACCAAGTTAATAACGTTCTTGGTTTCCCTTCAATCTTTAGAGGAGCACTAGATGTACGTGCTCGTAAGATTAATGAAGAAATGAAGCTTGCAGCAGTTTACGCTCTTGCAGAACTTGCAAAAGAAGATGTTCCTGATGAAGTTAAACTTGCTTACCAAGGTGAAGATTTCAAATACGGAAAAAATTATATTATCCCTAAGCCATTTGATACTCGTGTACTTACGAGAGTTGCTCCAGCTGTTGCTAAAGCTGCAATGGATACAGGTGTTGCAAGAAGAGAGATTGCTGATCTTCACGAGTACTCTGAACACCTAGCTAGCCGTCTTTCGGCAAGTGGTGCTTTCATGAAAACTGTTCGTGATCGTCTAGCAGCTCATATTAAGCGCACTGGTGAAAAAGTTAGAATGGTATTTGCTGAAGGTATTAATACTCGTATCCTTAACGTAGTAAAAACACTTCTTGATGGAAATGCTATTGAGCCAATTCTTCTTGGTCACCCAGATGATATCAAAGCAAAAATTAAGTCTCTTGGTCTTGAAGAGTTCTTAGATGGAAAAGTTGAAATCATCCGTCCAAGAAAAGCTGATAACTTTAAAGAATTCTACAAAGAATACTGTGAAGCTAAGCAAAGAGAAGGTGTTTCACTTAATGCTGCTGAAGACTTAATGATTCAAGAAAACTTCTACGGTTCAATGATGGTTAAAAAAGGTCTTGCCGATACATTTATCGCTGGTCCATCTCTAAACTATAGCGACTGTCTTTCTCCAATTCTAAAAGTTATTGGATCAAAGCCAGGAACAAAAGCGGCAGGTGTTTTCATCCTAGTATTTAAAGACCGTGTTCTTTTCCTAGCAGATACAACAGTTCAACCGGACCCAACTGCAGAAGATTTAGTAGAGATTGCAAACTCAACTGCTGAGCTTTACAAGTCACTAATGAAGAGAGATCCAAGAATTGCTTTCTTAAGCTACTCTAACTTTGGAGACTCAAAGCTTCCGGATGCTAAGAAGATGAAACTTGCTACAAAAATGGCAAAAGAAAAATATCCAGAACTAAAGATCGAAGGTGAAATGCAAGCAGACGTTGCAGTTAACCACGGTATTATGAAAAATCTTTTCAACTTCAGTGAACTTGATAAGTCTGCAGATATTTTAATCTTCCCTGAACTAAACTCTGCAAACATTTCGTACAAGCTTCTTGCTCAATTAACAGAAGCATCTGCTATTGGACCAATCCTTGTACCAATGAATAAGACAGTTAATATCATTCAAAGAACTGCTTCTATTAAAGAGATCGTAGATTCTTGTCGTCTAACGGCATTAAGAGCTCTAGAAGAAAAAGTTAACAGAAACGATATTTAAGAGGAGTTAAAGATGACATTTCAAAAGAATATTATTTCAACTGATAAAGCGCCAAGTGCAGTAGGAACTTACTCACAAGGTGTTGAATATAACGGGACATACTTCTTTTCTGGTCAAATCGGAATTGATCCAGCGACTAGTGAACTAAAAGAAGGATTTGTTCCTCAACTAAATCAGATCATGAAGAATATTGATGGGCTACTTGAGTCACAAAACTTAACTCGTGAGCACATTATTAAAACTTCAATTTTCGTTACTGACCTTGCTAACTTTGGTGAGGTCAATGCTGCATATGAAGCTTATTTTACAGCTCCATATCCAGCAAGAAGCTGCGTTCAAGTTCCAGCACTTCCAAAGGGAGCTGTTGTTGAAATTGAAGTTATTGCAGCTAAAGGATAATTAACACTTTTTTATGTTTGATAAGAAGTATGTATTTGAGACAAAACAAACTAGATCTTGGAGAAAGGCCCTCGAGCTTTTCTCCAAGTTTATTATTTTTATCTTAGGTTACTCACTTCTCTCTTACATCCTCATCCTCTACTCTCAAAACGAAAACCTTAAAACAAAAGAAACTTTCTATAAGAAAAGACCAGATATCATCGTTGTCTTTACTGGGGATAGAGGTCGTATTCAAGAAGCGATTCGCTTAGCAAAAGAATACAATCAAGAAAATATTCTAATTTCAGGAGTGCACACAAAAAATAGTGTTAGTACTTTAATTCAAAGTCATCAAATTACAGATGAGATTAATCACGATTTTCTTGATATCGATTACAATGCAAAGAATACTTATGAGAATGTTTTAGAAACTCTACAAGCTCTTCGCAAGAAGAGTAATATTGATACTGTTCTGATTGTTTCACATGATTACCATATTCTAAGAATCAAATCGATTATCGAATATCGTCGTCGCGATAGTGATCAATACAAGTTCTATTTCTGGGGAGTCAAGTCACCACTTGATTCACTTAGAAGTCTCAAAATTATCTACAAAGAAGTATTTAAATACTTCAGAACACTTACTTACTTGGCCCTGGCCAGTGAGGATTAAAATTTAAATAGGAGGAATAATGAATATCGTTCCATCAATCATGGCAACTAAGAAAAGTGGCCCAAAATCACTTCGTTCAACTGTAACGAGAGTTTACTTACTAACTGCAAGTGCACTAGAAGAAAGTAATATTACGCATTCTGAGCATATCCCGGAGTGGATTATCGGAAGAATTGGCGAAGAAAAAGAAGTTAGTATCCTTGGTAGTGAAGGACCTATTATCTTCAAAGTTATCGAAGAAGCTAAAGAGGGTGAGCAACACTATAACCTTATTACAGATAGTAACTACTCTATTGCAAGAGAAGCACTAGGCTCTCTTGTTGGTCAGATTACTAAAGAGCGCTCTAAGAAAGTTGAAATCAATTTCTACGGACTTGATAAAGATATGATTACTGGTGCAATCGTTGGACTTGAACTTGCGCTTTACCGTTTTAAAGAAGAACTAAACCTTGGTGCTATTTCATTCTTTGATGACGCAAAGAAAGTAGCGAAGTCTACAGTAGATACGGCCCTTTCAATGGCGCAATCGATTAATACAGCAAGGCACTTAGTTAATCTTCCTGCAAATATGTTAAACCCAGTAACTTACGCAGACGCGGTTAAGAAGCACTTTGCAAAATCAAAAACGATGAAAGTTACGATTTATGATGAGAAGAAATTAGAGAAAGAAAAATGCGGACTAATCTTAAGCGTTGGACAAGCTTCTGCGACTCCACCAAGAATTGTTCATATGCAATACCGTCCAGCGGGAGCAAAAGGCAAGCCTACAGCAATCGTTGGAAAAGGAATCACATTTGACTGCGGTGGCCTAAATCTAAAAGGTGGCGCAGGTATGGGTAAAATGAAAAAAGACATGGGTGGTTCTGCAACGGTTATGGGATTTGCTACGTGGCTAGAGAACTCAGGTGTGAAGAAAAAAGTAGACCTTTATCTCGCACTTGCAGAGAACTCGATTAATGAAAATGCTACTCGTCCAGGAGATATCTATACTTCTCGAAATGGCCTAAAGGTCGAAATTGGTAATACTGATGCGGAAGGAAGACTTGCTCTTGCCGATGCAATGGATATTGCGATTACTCAAAAGGAAAAGCCAGAAGTACTAATTGATTTTGCAACTTTAACTGGGGCCGCAAAAGTATCAATGGGTGATCATGTAACGAGTATGTTTGCAAACGATGATGAACTAGCTGATAAACTACTAAAGGCTTCTCAAAACAATGGAGACCTTTCTTGGCGTATGCCTCTTTATAGACCTTACTATAAAGGTTTTAAGTCGCACTTTGCAGATATGAACAATATGTCGACTGTTCAAGGTGGATCTATTGGAGCAGCTCTTTTCCTAGAAAAATTTATTGGTGACACTAAGTGGGCACACTTTGATATCTTTGGATGGACGAGTGGATTTAGACCTTCACTTGTTCAAGAAGGTGGCTCTGGCCAAGGAGTCGAGACTCTAATTGGATACTTTAAATAAGAAATAAAAAAGCAGGTCGTAAGACCTGCCTTTTTTTATGCTTAACCTCTTGTAACAGAGATCACGGAGTCTAGTGCTTCAAGTCCCGAAATTGTTTTAAGTAGTTCAGAATAATCCTTAACCTCTACTTCAAAAATAAGACTACCTTTTCTATCTTGAGTTGACTTGGCCATGGCCGAGCGAATATTTACGCCAAGGTTTCCAATTTCCTTAGAAATCATTGAAAGAATACCTGGCCTATCATGTGTTAGAACATGAATATTTACTGGATGCTTAAACGTGAAGTTCTCATTCCATTCAACGGCAATTTGTCTCCCGACATCACCTACATCGTAACGTGTACAGTCTGAACGGTGAATCGTAATTCCACGTCCTCGAGTGATATAACCAATAATTGGGTCCCCTGGAATAGGGTTACAACAACGGGCCATACGAACCATGAGGTCGTCCATTCCATCAACGATAACGGCATTATCTTTGTGAGCACGCTTTTTAGCAGTACGAGAAATAGTTGAAGTAAGTGAAGAGATTTCTTTCTTCTTTGCATCATCAACTTTTTCATCTTTTAGACCTGGAATACATTCGATAACTTTATCAACATGTAATTTCCCAGCGCCGACGTTATTGTAGATTTCACTATAAGTTTTAACGTTAGTCAGATTTTCTTTCGCATAATCAAGATCATTACGCTTTAAAACTGCTTTTAGAGTCGTACCAAGAACCTTGAATGCCTTATCAAGAGTTTCCTTACCAACTTCAATATTGCGCTCTCTTTCGGCCTTAAGCAGCCAAGACTTAATCTTTGCCTTTGCCTTAGAAGACTTAACAATATTTAACCAATCTTTATTAGGAGTTTGAGTCTTTGATGTAAGAATCTCAATTGTATCACCTGAACGAAGAACGTACTTTAATGGTACCATTCTTCCATTAACTTTCGCTCCCACACAACGGTGTCCAATATCAGTGTGGACACGGTATGCAAAATCTAATGGAGTCGAATTATCTTGAAGTTCAAATACATCACCGTTTGGTGTGAAAACAAAGACACCGCCTACATCAAGATCATTCTTAACATGAGACATGAATTCAGAACTATTATCTGTGTCCTTATTATATTCAAGAAGTTCTTGTACCCAATCAAGTTTAGTCTTACCTGATGACATCCCTTCTTTATACTTCCAGTGAGCAGCAATCCCTCGTTCCGCAACTTCATGCATCTCTTGAGTACGAATTTGAATTTCAATTCTCTCTGCCTTAGGTCCAACGACCGTCGTGTGAAGAGACTGGTAGTTGTTAACCTTTGGAATTGCAATATAATCTTTGAAGCGTCCTGGGATCGGTGTAAATGCCGAGTGAATAACCCCAAGGGCCTTATAACATTCAGTAATATTATTAACGATGATTCTAAATGCTAAGATATCGTGAATTTGTTCAAAATCCACACCGCGTGAAACCATCTTTTTATAAATTGAATAGAAGTGTTTTGAGCGTCCTGTAATATCGGCTTTTACTGAGTATTCAAAAAGCTTCTCTGTTACGACACCAATTGTGTCACCAATATAAGTTTCGCGATCACTCTTCTTCATCGCAACTTTTTCGGCCAAACGATAATAAACATCAGGGTGAAGGTAGCGAAGACAGATGTCTTCTAGTTCAATCTTTACCGAGTTGATACCGAGCCTAGAAGCTAGTGGTACGTAGATATCAAGAGTTTCTTCGGCAATTCGCTTTTGTTTTTCTTCACGAACATACTGAAGCGTTTTCATATTGTGCATACGATCTGCAAGCTTAACAATAATGACTCGCAGGTCTTGTGCCATGGCAACAACCATCTTACGGAAGTTCTCCGCTTGCGATTGTTCCTTTGACTTAAATTTCATTTTAGAGATCTTAGTTAGACCTACAACAATTTGCGCGATCTCAGTCGTAAATTCTTTTTCAATCTCTTCAGGAGTAACACTACAGTCTTCAACAACATCATGAAGAAGGCCTGCGATAATCGTATCAAGATCCATATGAAGCTTAACAAGAGTAGCAGCAACATTCAGCGGGTGAATGATATACTTCTCTCCAGAACTTCGCATCTGTCCCTCATGGGACTTTTCTGCAAAGAGATAAGCTTTTCTTAAAAGAGTGAAATTCGCGTCTGGATAATAAGTTTCGACACGTCGACAAAGTTCATCAATATTTAATTCGCGCTCATGGGCGAAATCGAGTTGCTGGTACATTACTTTCTTAAGATTCCTTCAAAAATATCTTTTAATTCAATATATGCAGTCTCAAGGTCATCATTAACCACAAGATAATCGTAATCATTCTTTCTAAGTAATTCGCGTTTTGCATTATCAAGACGAATATTTAAACTTTCATCTGTCTCCGTGCCACGGCCACGAAGTCTCTGCTCCAATGCTTCAACACTTGGTGGAGCAATAAATATCACACGTGCACGATCACCAAAATATTCTTTGAATGAGTCAGTTCCTTGAACATCTAGATCAAAAAGAAGATTATGCCCTTGAGCAATTTCGTTTTCGACAAAGTCTTTAGAAGTTCCATAGTAATTACCATGAACTTTTGCCCATTCTAAAAATGCATCTTGCTTCTTCATAGCAAGAAACTCTTCTTCTGATATAAAGTTATAGTGCTTACCATGCTCCTCACCTTCACGGGCCTTTCTTGTCGTAAAAGAAACCGACTCCAGGAGATCATGGAATTCATTTTTAATCCTCTTAATCAGAGTTGATTTTCCTGATCCAGATGGTGCAACAATAACTATAATTTTACCTTCACTCATAATACTACTCGAGGTTTAAACCTTGCTCTCGAATCTTTTCTAGCTGAACCTTCATTTGAACAACGGCTTCAGAGATCTCTTGTAGTGTTGACTTCGATCCCGTTGTATTAGTTTCGCGGTTAAGCTCTTGAATAAGAAAATCAATTTGGCGTCCAACTTCCCCGCCTTTTGTTAGCAGGTCATTTAACTTAGATAGGTGGGCATTAATACGATTAATTTCTTCGTGAATATCCATTTTCTCTAAGTAGAAGATTACTTCTTGCATAAAGCGAGGTTCATCAACAGGCATCGCCGTTTTATATTCTTCAAATCTCTTCTCAAGTCTTTCCTTTACGGCCGCTTGAAAATCATCTGACTTATCATTAACTACTTTAAAAAACTCTTCATAAGATTGCTGATGTTTTTTAATAACATCGACCATTTTTTGACCTTCAATCTTACGTGATTCTTTTAAGTTCTCAATCGCTCCCTTAAGGGCATCGATGGCAAAAACATTCATCTCATCAATAGAAGACTCATCGACTTCTTTCATAAATTCATTACGTAAAAAATCAGTTGGTTTTATATCGAGTTGAACATCATTCTTGTCTGCTAGATGTTTCATTGAAGTTATAAATGCGTTCACTTTTTCAGTATCAATATCATCAAAACGAGATTTCGCTTCAAGCCTTTTATAGCTTACGTTTATATCAAAGCTTCCACGTTTAAAATTTTGCGCAATGAGATTTCTCATTTCAAGTTCAACACTATTAAAAAGTGATGACATCTTAAATCGAATATCTTTAAAGCGATGATTTACTGTCTTGATTTCAACTGTAACTTGAAGGCTTTCACTTCCCGCTTCGGCCTTACCAAAGCCAGTCATTGAATATATATTTTTGGCCATTTCCTCTCCCAATGAATGACTTTTTTAACTCAAATATACAGCGATATCAACCGCTAGAAGTAATAATATTAAATATTTATTATACTCCCCTGAAGATTGCTTTCCCTACTCGAGAGACCAGCCTTCAACCTTTCCTTGGCTAAAGTAGACAAATTTACGCTCACCGTTTTCAAAGAAGGTCCAACGCTCATTTTCAAGCTGTGGGTTACCTGCTGTGTCAACACGATGTGGGTTTCCCCAGCGATCAATTACATTCTTCTTGTCCATCCCCATTGCAATTTCGCGGTGAGCCTGAGCTCTTGGAGAATAGCGAAAAATTGATGCAGGCTTTCTGGCCTCAAATTTCCTCTGCTTCTCATATCGAACGAGGGTTCTTCCATATTCTTGCTGCTCTGCTCTTGTTAATGTTAGGTAGTATAGTTTTTGAGAGTCATTATCAAACATCCTCTCTTTTCGACGGAATGCTTCACGATCCTCTGGACGCATACTATCGAGCTTACCCTGTAGCTCCATTTTCAATCGTTTTTCTTGAGACCATGAAGGGTAATCTTCTTCACTTGATGGTGTTCTTTTCATCATTTCATCTTTAGGGTACTGCACATAGCTAGGGTCTCCCCCAACAGTATCAAACGCCTTACCTGGGCTAAATAGTGAGAATCCTTCATCTTCCTCTCCCATAACATCAAGAAATTGTCGATCCATTGAGATCGGTCCGCATGAAACAATGGTCAAAAGTGAAAATAATGTTAATGCTCTAAGCATGTCTTCTCCTTAAAATATTCTCCCCATCACCTCTTCTCTACGGCGTAATTATTGAGATTTCTTAAGAATCCATTCAGCTTCCCCCACATCCAGAAAAAACTTCCTAGCATATTAATTTACTCAAGAATTAACTGTTGCCACTCAGGTATTTTAGGGACTTGCCGATAAGTGCTATAGAGATAGATTTGGGGATATTCTGTAATGATGAATAAATGGCTAAAAATTGAAAAATATTTAAATGGTTTGCTAACAAATCTTGCCAACTTCTTTACTGGAATTACTCCAAATAAGATTAAGAATTCTTATCACAACTTTCTAAAGACAATCGCTGGACTCATCCAGAAGATCATTGCCTTGCCAGAGTTCCTTACTGGGCCGGCAAAGAAATGGTTTAGAATTAAGCTAGCTGCATTAGTCACATTCATGCTGGCCAAAAAGCAAAGTTTAGCAAGTGTTGGAGCTGCTTTTAAGAATTTTAAAATGTCTGGTGATATTCCTCTCATGGCCTACAACGCAGCGAAAAGTTTTTGGTCAAAGAATGTTGCCCTAAAACTTGCAGCAGTCTCTCCGGCCAAGGCCGTGGGAATAACATGTACCCTAACTGTTTTTTCACTAACTGGTATTTCTGTTTATCAAAATATCCAGGAGATTTCAGATAAGACTTCTCCAAAACAAGAAAGAAAAATTGCTAGTGAAGAAGATCTAGAAAAAGCTAAATGGGGTCGATCTCGTTATCGTCTGGCCAATAAAAGAACGATCTTTTTAAGAAATGTTGATATTCCAATTTACATAAAAAATAGAAATGGCATGAAGTCTCTTCTTATCGATGTGCTATTAGAAACAAATAATCGATACACGGCCCAGTATTTCTATAAACCAGAAAATGAGATTTTAATACGCGACCGCCTCAATGAATCACTTCAAGCTGTTGTGCCTAACTTTCCTCTTGAGCCAGAAGGGAAGAAAATTATCAAAGAAAAAGTTCGTTATGAAGTTAATAAACTAATTGAAGATCTAAAAATCGACGGTCACGTTGAAAAGGTCTATATCGACTCAATTTTAAATGGATAAGACCGTTCTCACTGTTTGATTTGAAACTCCAAGTAAACTTGCAGTAGTTGCAACATTTTGGTCACAATGATTAAAAACTTTTAAAAAGTAACGATGCTTCATATCTCGATATGAATAGAATTCATTATTTTCAATAGAACGATCTATTATCTGATTGTGATCCATAAGATTATCATCCATTTCACAATAAGTTAGAAGATTTGACTTCCCCTTTAGGTGCTTCTTTTTTAAATGTGCATTTAATTGCCTAATATTTCCAGGCCATGAGTAACAATGATAAAACTTCTTAAGTTTAGGGTGAATGGTAATGCCATATCGATTTTCATAAGAACAAAGTAACTCATTTAAACGTTGATCATTCTCACGCAAAGAATCTAATTTTATCACTTCTTCAGATGATATACGAAAATAAAAATCAGAGCGCATTTTCCCTTCCTCTACTAGTTTTAAGAGGGAGCGACCTGAGGCCACGATAACTCTAGTTTTTATATATTGCGCTTGATTTGATCCAACTGGATAAAAAAGTCCATCATCGAGAAAGAGCAAAAGCTTTGCTTGAACTTCTTTTGAAATAGAATCGATTTCATCTAAGAATAATGTTCCACCATTGGCCATTTTTAGAGCACCATCCTTATCACTTAAGGCACCTGTAAAAGATCCTTTCTTATGACCGAATAATTCTGACTCCAAAATATTATGAGAGTAAGAACTTAAGTTAAGATGAACAAAATTACCAAGCACGCCACTTTGCTCATGTATCTTTTTTGCTAAATAGCTCTTTCCTGTTCCAGTCTCTCCTTCAATTAAGACATTAAGCTTTGGATGGATTTGATAATCAAAACTGAGCTTCTCTTTGCGCTCCTCTCTTAAGCAGCGAATTCGATTTCGCCCAAGGATGATTTCATCGCCCTTCCTCAGATAAGCGTGAGATGAAAATGAGCCGTTAATTCTAAAGGTTGCTCCATTAATTCCTGACAAACAAAAGGTATCACCTACATTTGTTTTCACAATTGATAGCTTAAAGCCAGCTTCATCCTCTATCGAAATAATAGGTAGTGAGATTTCTAGAGAATCAACAATAAACTCCTTTCCTGTTAATTCAATATGATAGGATGTTCGATTCAATAAAATTCGACGTTTTGAGCCAAATAAAGGTGTAATTTCTATAGAATTTCCATGAACACAAAATGTGTCTTTTACAAGTTTATCTAACTTTGGTACTTCTAGCATATATAACTCCTTAGAATTTAAGCAAAATCGTAGATAAACGGAAGTGAAGAAAAATGGAATATAAAATCGCCAAAGGTACAACTCAATTCAAATACGGAATGACAGATGTGAACCAACTAATTGAATGGTTAAATGCAGAAAAACCGATTGGTGTAAGTTTCATTGGCCGCTCAAATGCGGGTAAATCTTCAACAATTAACTCTTTATTTGGAAAAAGTACTGCTGTTACTTCAAAGACACCAGGACGTACACGCCAAGTAAATATCTTCTCATTTCAATTAGAGAAAGAAGGTAAAGTTGTCGATAATCTTCCACCTTTCTATCTATTTGACCTTCCTGGTTACGGACATGCTAAGGTTTCAAAAGAAATTCATGCTCATTGGGCAAATCTAATGGATGAATTTTTTAAGAACTGTGGTGAACAAAACCTAATGCTTAATCTTCAAGATGCTCGTCACCCAAATCAAAAAGCTGACTTAGTCTTTAGAGATTACCTAAGCCCATTCGGTCATGAAGCATTTCTACTATTTAATAAACTTGATAAGCTTAAGACTCAAAAAGAAAGAGCCGCACTTAACAAACTAAAGCCTGCTATCTTTAAAGAACATAAGTGGGTAACTCAAATTCACTTTATTTCGGCCCTAAAAGGACAAGGGGTTCCGCAATTAGAAAATGCCATTATCAATTACCTTTTATTACAAAATGAGCTAGAGAATAACCAAAGAGACTAAGCTACTCTTTAGAACATTTTGATTTAATATTTGATACGTCTTTTTCCATCAAATGAAGTTGATTTTCATAATCTTTAATTTCTTTTAAGAGTTCATCAACTTTAGGGTTTTCCCACTCAAGTATTCCCGAACTAAGATGCTTTGCAGCTAGTTGTCCCAACTCCTGATACTTCTCATTTAACAGAGTATTTGTATGAGACGCAGTAAGCATCTTCTTACCAATAACAGTTGCCTTGGATAGTTCTTGAGAGCACTCATCAACTATTTTCTTAAGCTTGGTTTTCCATTCCTCTTTTTGCATAATTCACTCTTTCAGATAGAATAAATAATAGATCGTCCCCTATTTTACAAAAAGATAAGTATGATTTCATTAGATTTTTTAGCAAAAAAATTCAACTCTTTTGAACAGGTTCTTGAAAGTAAATTTTCAAGTTATCAGGACTTACTAACTAGTGAAGAAAAGAGCACTCTCGAAAGTACTTATCAAAGTCTTTTAAAGATTTATGGGGAGACAGAAGACCCTTGGGGCCTAAGTGTTCCAAAAGCCAAGAAGAGTTTTGAAATTCTTTATACAATTTATCGCCACTATTTTAAGGTGCGTTTATTTGGTAAAGAGAATATCAAAAATGAACAGTACATGGTTATATCCAATCACTCAGGTCAAATCGCCATTGATGGCCTCATGATTGGCTGTGCCTTCGCTTTTGAAAATGAACCACCTAGAGTTTTAAGGCCAATGGTTGAACGCTTTTTTACAGCTCTTCCGTTTATTAACAAATGGTCTTCTGAATGTGGTGCCGTTTTAGGTGATCGTGATAATTGCCTCAATCTTCTGAAAAGAGGTGAATCTCTTCTTATCTTTCCAGAAGGTGTAAGAGGCGTCTCTAAGAGCACAACTAACTATTATAAAGTTCAAGAGTTCACGCCGGGATTTTTTAGAATGGCACTAAAGAGTGGTGTAAAAATACTCCCCGTTGCAGTTGTTGGAGCCGAAGAGATATTTCCTTATGTTTACCAAGCAAGCGCAGTTGCTAAAATCTTGAAGCTTCCAGCACTGCCTATAAGTGCAAATTACTTCCCACTCCCATCACCTATTGATATTCATGTAGGTAAACCAATAGAATTACCAGAAGATATTGATGCAGATAGTGAGGATAGCTTAATTAATCCACATATTCGAGAAATAGAAAGAGTCATTCAATCAATGCTTACTGAAGGTAGGAAGACACGTAGACCTTGGGCATTTTCTAAAAAAATGAATGAGGATAACGGCGATGAATAATAAACGCTCTATCTTAATCATTGGTGCTTCAGGAGGGCTAGCAAATATTCTATGTGGAATTCTAGCAAAGCGTATGCCTGATGCAAGAATCATTGGAATTGATTCTCGAAAGATGAAAAACGAAGTTGATTTCGATAATTATACATTTCATCGTATGCGATATACACGACGAAATTTTGAAAAGCTCTTTCGTGAAAATAGATTTGAATCGATCTATCAAATAGGAAGGATTACTCCTCCCGGAGGAAGTGCCGAGGAACGCCTAAGTTTCAGTCTTGTTAATACCAGTAAAGTATTGGAGCTCGCGGAAAAGTATTTGATTAAAAAGTTTATCATGCTTTCTACCTATCACGTTTACGGGGCACAACCAGACAATCCTGTATTTATAAATGAAGACTATCCACTAAAAGTTAGTATTAAGCACCCTGAGCTACGTGATGTGACAGAGATAGACGCTCTATGTACTAACTGGATGTGGAAAAATAGAGAAAATATCGAAACAGTTGTTCTACGTCCTTGTAATATTATAGGACCTCAAATTGATAATACGATTTCAAGGTACCTAACTTCTAATATGACTCCTGTGCCAATTGATTTTAATCCTATGATGCAATTTATCCATGAATACGATATGGCAAATATTTTGTTTCAAGCATTAGATAAAATACCTACAGGTGTCTACAATGTTGCTCCAAGTGAAACGATATCACTCCAAGAGGCAAAGAAGATTACAGGTACAAGGGATATTCCATTTCCTGTTTTCACATTAGAAGTTCTCTCAAAGGCGATTAGAAAGATTTGGCCATTTCCAAGTTATTTCATCGATTTCGTCATGTACTCTTGTATTATTGATAACACGAAAATACATCAATATATTCCGGAAGATATTTACCAATATAATTGTAGAAAAACCCTCTCGTTGATACGAAAGGGTTAGTTTTTTAATAATCATTCTTCTTCACTGGCCAGCGTACGTTCTTTTAGCACATTCAGGGCCGGATCATTTTCCCAATCATAGATAATATCGAAATTTGAAAAGGCTTCGATAACTTCTTCTCTCGTTCCTTTTTCAATTCCAATATCTGCACTAACGATAAAATCATCAACTGTTCCCAAGTTGTTATATATCTTAGTAAACGTATCTTTGTTCATGTGCACTTCAATATCCTTCATCTTCTCAATCATCTTCCTATCTGTAACAAAATCAACAACGGCATTTCTTATATGTAGGCCATACTTTTCATCATAACCGAGATTCACTGCAATGAACTTATCAGTCCCTTGAGATCGTCCGGGATTAATTCTAATGCGATAATTATTAACAAACGCACTTGCATTATTTCTTACTTGTACAAATGTTGCTGGTGCATTTTTAATAATGGCAACCTTACCTTCTGCTTTTCTTGCTTGACTCAAGGCCCAACTACGAGCAGTTGTAGCAAGGCTTCGATAGCCAATTTGTTTTAAACAATTTGCTTTGATTTGATTATTATCATTACTATTATTAATTCGAACAAGATAATTAGCTAACTGACATGACCACTGATAATCTCCGTCTCGATATGCATAATCAGCTAGCGACTTAACTCGTGTCTCCCCACCCATCGCAAGAACAATTCGCTTCGCTTCATCATCAGGATGAAGTTTATAAAGATTTGTTGCATCACGATCAAAATGTCCAAAAATAGCTGTATAAATACGAGGAGGCATTGATGAAACTGTTCCATAATTTTCAATCAATGTAGGTTCACTTTTTAAATAATCAGGAATCTTCACAAAGTACCTTAGTTCATCAGGACCCATTCCAAGAGAGATACCTTTTAAGGTTTGATCTAACACAAACGAGAGGCCATCTTGATAACTTTGAAGTCGTTGTGCTATTTTTTCTCGTCCCCTTAGACTAGTAGAATGAGTACTCATAAGGATTTCTGGTTTAAGTTTTTTTATAAACTCAACTGACCTTTTCCAATCTTCTGGGTTACGATACTTACCTCCTCTTAGACTATAAATATTCGGAAACCAGCCCCACATAATATTATTCAGTACCGCCTTTTTAGATGGAATATGGACGAGAACTTGATTCGAGGTATCTGTACCGATATCTTTAGTATAGAAAGTCATATCAACACCAGCAATTGTTAGACGTTGTCCATTACGAACAGGAGTATTTACAGGAACAAACCCATCATTATTAGGTATTACAGTATTTTTAAAACGAGCATCATCACCTTTATCTGGAAGGTATAGATTAAATTGCTCAACTGTTCTGGCCATTAAAACACCACTAACTTCAGAGTGTAGAGCTTCAACTCCTCCAGTCATCGCCATAACTTTATTTGTATTTGGATGACCAATTATCTTAATATTTCTATTACCTCTACGTTTTTCTTCTTCAACAAAGTACCTTGCACCAAGACTATAATGTTCATGTGAGTATATGATTGCTCTAACAGGATACTTAGTAACTTTTCTTAACTCTTTATAAAAGATGCTTGCATCGTGTTCGTTATCGCCTGTATCGTAGACGATTACGCCATCGTTACCAATGATAAAATGTGAGTTTACAATACTATCGCTTCCAATTGTATAGAGACCGCGTCCTAAGTTTAAAGTAGTTAATTTATCATATGAACCACGCTTTGAACTTTCCTGCGGTAATTTCCAATAATCGAAAGTTTCCTTAGACACAAGGGCACCATTATCAAGCTTTGATAACTTCTTATCCTTCGACTTCATCATTGGATTATCATGGAGTAGTGTATTAGTGCTAAGAGCGCTTCCCATAAAAGATGTGCCTCTTCCTACAAAAAATGAGATAACACATAAAATTAAAACGAGAAATCCAACTTTCATATATTCTTCCTTTGTAGAGTTTCTTCAAAGAGTCTTTCGACATATAACAAAGAAAGAAGTACCTAAGTTCAGTTAAGCAAAGTGAAAAAAAATTAACTAAAGAAACAGGCTCTCACCAAAACTGGAAAATACATAGGTCCGCAAAAGCGCTCTTATACAGAAATCATTTATATTTTCCAAAACAAAAAACGCACCATGCGTCAACAATG
Source organism: Halobacteriovorax sp. RT-2-3 (assembly GCF_047085075.1). Lineage (NCBI taxonomy): Bacteria > Pseudomonadati > Bdellovibrionota > Bacteriovoracia > Bacteriovoracales > Halobacteriovoraceae > Halobacteriovorax > Halobacteriovorax sp. RT-2-3. Next base: position 830,171 of record NZ_JBKIYF010000002.1, read on the forward strand.
CGCAGAATTTTTAACAATTGACTGATTTCCTTGAAATGAATAGACTTAATCTATTCTCAATGGCCCGGTGGTGGAATGGTAGACACAGCGGATTCAAAATCCGCCGGTAGCAATACTGTGCGAGTTCAAGTCTCGCCCGGGCCACCATAATAAAAAAGCCCAGGTTTATCCTGGGCTTTTTTATTATTGTTGTCTGGGTATAGAACTTGAATTTGATTCGAGTTTAGGAGCAGGATGCGACGTATGCCAACGAAGGCAGGAGCCGAAGTTGGCCAAGTCTCGCTAGCATAAAAACTAAATCCTTCATTTAAAACATAATTCGATTCGAGTTTAGGAGCAGGATGCGACGTATGCCAACGAAGGCAGGGCAACCAATCGCTCCTGCTCATGGTTGCATACAAAACATCCTGTTTATAAGCCGAAGTTGGCCAAGTCTCGCCAACTTAAAAAAAGCCCCTACTCTAAATCATCAAATGAAATAGTCCACTTGTATGGATTAAACCCACAAGATGAACCAGTAATTGTCGCTTTTGAAACTTGCGTAAATGAGTTGATCATTACCGAAGGAACTTCGACACGATCAAAAAGATACACTAAGCTAGTCGCTTCACTATCTTCTAAAAGGTAAGTCATATGACCTGCATTTAGGCTCCATACGGCCGGATTGTATCCTTTAATACTATCGATAATATTAAATTCAACTTTAGTACAAGGTCCACTTACTTGAAGCTCAACTTTATATTGATTAGCAAGTTTAACTGCAACTTGAGTTTCTTCATTAGTTAGATTCTTTGTTACAGTCTTTGCCATAACATTTAGTGATACTAGTGAAATTAGAGCTATGATCATTGATTTCATCAATTATCTCCTGATTTAAGTTTTAAAAATACTTGTGACTTATAGCATGCGTGAACACTTAAACAAGAGAACATAAATAAAATACACATTAAAAAAGCCAGCTTTAAGCTGGCTTTTAATTATCTAGAAATTGTTGAAAGATTTGAGCACTTGTTAACTTTATAGAATTTTTGAAGTCCAACCGTTTTATCTCGATTATTGATGATTTCCATCATAATCTGTCCAAGACGATCGCCTCGTAAACCTTTTTGACCAAATTTATTATCAAGGTAATCTTGTGCTTCTTCTAGCGAAAGCTTTTTTCCATAAAATTCAATATTACGAACAACACCTTCGGCTTCTGCAAGAGAATACTTCTGACCTTCAACTTCAACATCTTCACGTCCAAGCTCTCTTTGCATTGCGATCTTCTTTAGATAATTTCTTGCTGTGATAATACGACGAGCAAGGATCGCTGAATCATTATGAGATTTAATTCTCTTTCTATCAGCATTGTCTGCATCACCAAAGATATCATTATTAGTTGCGATGAAATCATAACCTAGCTCTGAAAGTTTTTGAGCATATACCCAAATCTCTCTTGTCGTTTGAACATCAACACATGCGTTAAGTTGAGCATCTTCGCCAAGTTTTGCTGAATTACCAGACTTAGTGATCTCATAATTCTTTTCAAGATCTTTATACTTTTGATTAAAGTTTTTATTTTGCTCTTCAGAAAGGCTTCTCATTTTATCTAAGAACTCGCGTCCATACTTTCCATAAACATGGTTACGAACGATATCAAGAGACTTAATAATTTCTCTTAAATCACCATCTTTTGAATCTACAGAAGAATACTCTTTCTTTGCAATAATGGCAGCTAGGCGATTATCAACTTCAGAAATAGCACCATAAGCATCGGCAATCGCCTTCTCTCTCTTTTTTAGATCATCACTTTTAAGAAGCTCTTTATATTCTTTTACAGAGATACTCTCTTCACCTAGTGAGATTAAATATGTGTCATCAAAGTTGTCACGGGCCTTCTTTCTCTTAGCTTGAATATTATTTAGAACTCTATTGAATGAGCTGGCCATATCTGCAAGGAATAGCTGATTAAAATCCTTAACACTCATCTCCATAAGCTCCATTGCATTATCAAGTTTGCTTAGTTTTTGTTTGAAAAGCATATTTAAGAAACGATCCGCTCCTTGTGATTCTGCAATATATTCATTTAAGTACTCTTCTAGCAACGGTTTTGAGTAAGCTAATTCTCCTAGGATCTCAGCTTGTTGGTATGTTGCAGATTTACCAGGCTTATCAGAAAGAGGTGTTTTCATTTTCTCATAAAGACCGACTATTAGTTTTTCAACATCAGCATCAACTTTTGCAACTTCAGCTTCTTTAATTTTCTCAAACTCAGCTTCGACACTTTCTTTTGCCTTCGTAAGAGATTCTAACTCTTTCTTTACCTGCGCAACTAATGCTTTAGATATCTCTTTATCAGTATAATGTCTGTCCGTATCAATATCGAAAACCTCAAGGGCCTTTACTTGGTTTCTTACGTCGTAGTATGCACAGTTAAGCTTTACAAAAGTATTGATATCTTCTTCATTTTCAAATTGAAAACGGTCATTAAAAATATTGTTAATAAATCGTAAAATTGAAGCAACAGCTAATCCACCGTAGGCAACTGTTACACCAGATGGTGAGTATAAACCAAATTGCGAAAATGTTTGGATAACATCTGCCGAGCGCTGAAGAAATGGAGTTCTATCAAGACTTGAACACTTATTATTTGAAAAGAGCGTGTTTACTCCATTCATAACCTGCATTAAAGGAATACCATTAATATCTACTTCATCTGCAGAAGGAATAACATCAACTGTTTCTTTTCCCTGCTCTTCTTTTAACTTATTTAATTCCTCTTCAAGTTCATTTGAACTGTTAAGGACTTGTTCGATTAATGATTCATTACCATCAAAGCAGTCATCTTTGAAAACTGTTACAATGGCCTTTAAACTACTTAATGCTTCTTCATAAGAGCGCGTATTATTTAATGGACAAAATTCAGGACGTGTAAGCGGAAGCTTATTGCGAGTAACAACCTCTTTAATATTGCCACCAAGCTTTGAATCAAGCTTGCTATACTTTAGGGTTTTAACATAATTCTCAAAATCACCAGCTGTGGCAGTTACCGAAGTGGCCAATAAAAGAGACGACAGAACTGTAGACATTACTCTTTTCATAATTATCTTCCTCCAAAATTACGCATAGCGAGATTATGCCATTTTTATGAACGATAATTAGAAAATATGGGTTTTGCTGTAATAATTACTTAAGGTAACACACTGAAATCACGTCCAAACCCATCCGTTAACTAACATAAATAAGGTAGTTAGCTCTTGCTCATCAAGACTTTTATTTCATTTAAAACTTTTCGAACTTCACTATCGCTAAGATCAAGTGCTTTTAAGCAAGCTCTATTAACATGCTTGATAACCACAATACCTTTATCAAGAAGCTTCTTTTTCTCTCTCGCTCTTAGAGTCGATAAAACTGTAATTGGATAGATTCGATAGCGTTGAATCAAATCACAGAATGTATTCTTTTTTGGATAATTCATCGAAAATAACATTAAGTTGACACCCTTGGCGTACTTGATTGCATCTTCTGAAAACTGTGTATTTGAAATTAAAGCATATTGAAAATTTAAGTGTGGATTAGCTTCTTTAATATCGAGATAACGAGCATAAACATAAAGAGGTATTTTCACATCATTTTTATAATACTTTCGGTTATGAAACTTACACTCACAGTATATATCTCCATCGGCCCTTGAAGCAACGACATCAACTTCATGCTTAACAAATTTTCCTTTCTTAACTACTGAAACTTGAGTTTTATACCCCTTGGCCCTTAACATTTCAGCACAAAGAATTTCAAATGGATATCCAGTTGGGCCTAATTTATAGATGGCCCTCTTAATATTATAATTTGCAGCATCGAGTTTAGATCTTCTCTTCAGGGCACGGTAGGTCTTTTGATGAATTGCAGTTGAAGTTGAAAATGGATCAAGTTCTTCAGCAATTTCTTTAACAATCTCTTGGCTTGCTTTTTCAGAAACCCCAGCAGCTTCTAAACTTCTCTTAAATTTTTTCTTATCAAATTCTTCAAAAGTCTTATTAACTTTTTGAATAATATATTTAAGCTTTTTTGTTTTCTTACTCTTCTTGCTGCTTTTCATTATTTAACTACTGTTTTTAAGATTTCTACACCACTGATAATTTTATCCATAAATGATTTTTTACTATCAACAAAGTAGAAATTAGGATGAACTGACCATATCTCTTTTAACTTACGATCTAATTCAATTGCCTGTCTATTTGTCTCACTTCGATAGATATTATTACTCGTAATATCTCCCCCAGAGCTTGCTCCCGTTTCAAAAAATATGACTGCATCATAACGATTCAACTCATGGTCATAAGTGGAATTAATTTTATCAAAAAAAGAACCACACTCATCCGGCCAATACGCCATTCCATCTAATGTTCCACGGTCACACAGAAGTATTTTACCAGGGTTCTGTTTTTCATAAATCGACTCTAAGTTCACTTGATAATCATAAATCATTTTTTGAATATCTTTTACAACTTCAGGTCTCTTATCTCTAGCAACACCACTTTGAAAAACAGAAGTAGCAGCTTCAGGAACAATCACGATATCTTCCACAAGTTCTCTTTTGAAAAGATCAAGTGCAGTAGTTTTTCCACCACCTGGTCCACCAGTAACAACAATTTTCATTATTCCCCCAAAATATAATCAATGCCATCTTCAACATTGATCGCCTCTACACCCAAGCTCTCTTTTATCGTCTTTACAAAGTTAATGACGACTGGCTCTTCTCCGTGATTAACGAAAACCTTTTTTAAGTTTGAACCTGATTTTTTAATATAATCAATCAATTCATCACGATCAGCATGGGCCGACATTGACTCTAATTTTTCGACATGGGCCCTGACATTCATCGTATGCCCAAGAAGATAGATTTCTTTTTCATTATCAACTAACTTTCGACCGATCGTCCCCTCACCTTGAAAGCCAGTTATTAGAACTGTATTATTCTCATGTTTTGCGTACATATCCATATACTTAAGAATCTTCCCACCACTTATCATTCCTGAGGAACTTATTAGAATAAATGGCTTCTTAGCGCGAGCTAGTTTCTTTGTATCACTACTATATTCAACAAATCGTACTTTTTTCATTGCAGAGATAAATCGTTCAGAATCAACTTTTAACTTTTCGGCCATTTGCATATATAGCCTTGTTACACGAACTCCCATTGGAGTATCCAGATAAATTGGAATATCTATATCCGGATACTTCTCGAAAAGTTCAAATAGTGAGTAGATAATAACTTGAGTTCGTGCAACCGCAAAAGCAGGAATAAGAAGTACACCTTGAGTAGATATTATTCTCTTAATATGTTTTTTAAGTACTAATTGAGTATCTTCTTTCTTATGAAGGCGATCTCCATAAGTTGATTCAATCACAAGATAGTCTGATTCTGTTTCTTTATGAGGTGCCATGTGAATAAGATCATCCTTACGGCCAACGTCTCCTGAAAAACAGATTTTGGACTCTCCATTATCAAAGATAATACTAGAAGCACCTAAAATATGACCTGCTTCTTCAAAAATATAACGAAAGTCGTCTCCGTACCATTGACCTTGTTCTACAACTTTAAAATATGTCATTGTTTCATCTACATCATCAAGGCCATAGAGAACTTCTTTAATTTTCCTTTCTTTAAAATCGTACTCTTGAATATTTGCAGAATCTCTTAAGATTATTTCGACAATCTTCTTTGTTACTTCAGTACAATATATTTTACCCTTAAAGCCATTCTTAACTAATACAGGTAAGTAGCCAGAGTGGTCATAGTGAGCGTGAGTAAGAAAGATTGCATCAATTTTTGAAATATCAAAATCTGGAAGTTTTTGATTTAAATCACTTAAATCTTTTCCTCCCTGAAACATTCCACTATCGACAAGAATATTCTTACCATTTATATGTAGAAAAGTTTTTGATCCAGTTACCGTTGATGTAGCGCCATAAAATGTGAGTTTCATTTTTTCCATGGCAATAATTATATCGACAATTCCATCAAATTCATAACTAAAGTAAATAAAAAAGGGCCCGTGAGGCCCTTGTCTTTAATTATAAATTAAGAAATTAAGTGTTTGAGATGATCCTCGATAAATGAGGCGATGAAATAGTAGCTATGATCATATTCTTGGCGATAATTTACCGTTAGCTCTTGATTAAACTCTGCACAAATATCTTCAAAATTCTTTGTCTTTAATTGTTCTTCAAAGAATTCATCAGCAAGTCCTTGCTCAATCAATATTTTCTTTGCATGAGTCCTGCCACTCTTGATCAACTCACAAGCATCGTACTGCTTCCATAAATTCTCATCATTACCTAAATACCCCGTAAAGGCTTTTTGCCCCCAAGGTACTTGCGTTGGATTTACGATTGGAGAGAACGCAGAGATAGCATGAAATAATTCTGGATTATTTAAGCCGATAACAAGTGCTCCGTGCCCACCCATTGAGTGACCAGTAATCGAAAGCTTTGCATTTCCAAAGGCATCCTTTAGTAATGGAACAAACTCTTTAACGATATAATCATACATCTTATAATGGTCTTTATAACCATCTGTAGTCGCATTTAAGTAAAATCCAGCACCTGAACCAAAATCATAACTATCATGCTCACCAGGAAGCTCAAGTCCTCTTGGAGAAGTATCAGGACAAACGATCATTGTATTTGTCTTAGCAAGGTGAAATTGAGCACCTGCTTTTGTTATGAAATTCTCTTCCGTACATGTAAGGCCAGATAACCAAATGATTATATTTTCAATTTTATCAGTATTAGGCTTGAAGTATGAAAACTTCATATCTGTCTTTGTAACTTTTGATGAGTGGAGACAGAATGCTGTCTCCCCTTCAAATGATTTATGACTTTTTAATTTTTCAAAGCTCATGAATTAACCTTCAGCATTAAAATCAATAACAGTTCTAATTGCCTTACCTTCGTGCATTAGATCGAAAGCTTCATTGATTTTTTCTAATGGTAATTTGAAAGTTACAAGATCATCAAGATTAATTTCGCCTGACATATAACGATCAACATAACCTGGAAGTTCTGTTCTCCCCTTTACACCACCAAAGGCACTACCACGCCAAACACGTCCAGTTACTAGTTGGAATGGACGAGTACTGATTTCTTGACCTGCACCTGCGACACCAATAATAATTGATTCCCCCCAACCTTTGTGACAACACTCTAGAGCTGCTCTCATTAAATTAACGTTACCAACACACTCAAACGAGTAATCAACACCACCGTCAGTAAGTTCAACGATAACGTCTTGAATTGGCTTGTCATAATTTTTAGGGTTAACAAAGTCAGTTGCACCAAACTTCATTGCCATTTCTTTCTTATCATCATTAATATCAATAGCAATAATTCTTCCAGCTTTTGCCATCTTTGCACCTTGTAGTACCGATAGCCCAATTCCACCAAGTCCGAATACTGCAATTGTTGCACCTTCTTCAACTTTAGCAGTATTGAAAACTGCACCGATTCCAGTTGTTACACCACAACCAAGAAGGCAGATTTTATCTAGAGGAGCTTCTTTACTAACTTTTGCAAGAGATACTTCAGCAACAACTGTGTATTCAGCAAAAGTAGAAGTTCCCATATAGTGATGAATCATTTTTCCATCTTTAGAAAAACGGCTTGTTCCATCTGGCATAAGACCTCTACCTTGTGTCTCACGAACAGAAGAACAAAGATTTGTTTTTCCTGATTTACACATTTTACAAACACCACACTCAGCAGTGTACAGAGGAATAACGTGATCACCAACTTCAACACTAGTTACACCTTCACCTACTTCAACAACAACTCCACCACCTTCGTGACCAAGAATTACAGGAAATAGACCTTCTGGATCTGCTCCAGAAAGAGTGAATGCATCAGTATGACAAACACCTGTAGCATGCATCTTTACAAGAACCTCTCCCTTCTTTGGTCCTTCTAAATCAACTTCTTCAATTTTAAGTGGCTCATTTGGGCCCCAAGCAACAGCAGCTTTTACTTTCATATATACCTCCAGAAAAATATTCTTTTATCTTGATGCATCATTATATATTGAAACCAAATTGTTGACAATTGTGACATCATTCGACACATTGTTTACATATGGAAACAATTAAGGATTTAAGTCACATTTATAGTTTTATAAAAGTTGCACAATTTCGATCATTTACGAAAGCAGCAGATGCCCTTAATGTCTCTCGTTCACATTTAAGTAAAGCAGTGAAGGAGCTAGAAGACAAACTTGGGCAACCACTACTAAAAAGAAATACGCGCTTCATTGACTTCACAGACTTCGGTAAAAACTACTTTGAAATATGTGCAATTCATATCCAAGAAATAGAAAGATTTACTAAGCAATCTAAAGAGAGCTATGAATCCACTAAAGATAAAATAAGAATCTCTTTGGCCGGAGCATATGGAGAAGATATCATTGCTCCAATGATTTCAAATATCATGATGAAACATCCGGGAATCGAAGCAGAACTTGAGTTCTCTACTGAGCTAATTGATATAACTTCTCATGAGTTTGATCTTGCTATTCGTGTAACAGCTAAAAAGCCAAAGAAAGGTTTTGCTATTCAAATTGCTGATCGTAAAGAATTTGTCTGCGCATCACCAAATTATCTAAATAAGTTTGGACATCCCAAAAAACCAAAAGACCTTAGCTCTCACAATTGTCTCATTGGAAATAATGATACCTGGCAATTCTATAATGAAGATCAAAAAGAAAGTATTAAAGTAAGAGGAAATTTTAAGAGCTCCAATGGACGAGCACAAATGAACGCAGCTCTTCAAGGTCTTGGTATTTGTAAACTACCTGGTGTTTATGTTTTAGATCATATTAGAAATAAGACGTTATTGCCTTTGCTTAGTGAGTACACGGATCAGTCGATTCCGATTTGGGCCGTTATGCCATCAAAGAAATCAATTTCACCGACAGTGAAATTGATCCTTCAAGAATTTGGTGTTGTACTTTTTTAAACTGCAGCTCCATTTCTATTTTCATATTGCGAAACAAATGAATACATAACTTCATTTTCATAGTTCATATGTCGGCATAGATTATCAACGGCCTGTCTTACTTTTAGATAAAGATTCTCCCATTCTGGGCAACTCTCTTCTTGTAGTTCATAATTTTGCACCATTTGAATTAGTCCTCTAAGTTCTTCTTCTTGTTCCAAATGCTCATTAGTCATTTCTTTAATATACTCATATGCATCGCTACAATTTTCCCTAAGTATTAAAGGAAAAATATATCGCTCTTCATTTTGCATATCCGCTTCAAGTGTAATCCAAAATCTCAAAAGAAATTCAGAGATACCGCTTGGGGCCCCATGCTTACCTTTTGATGATTCTCCTACAGCCTGAGATAAAATAATTAGACTTTTAAACTCTGTACGAATTTGTTGATGAAAAGAAACAAGCTTGGCCACCTGATCTTTAAAATTTGAAACTTTACTCACTTATTTTACCCCTGCAGTAATATCTATACTTCAAATAAGTATAGCAACCTACGCATGGCGCAATATGATCTACGTCAGCTTTGTTGTTTTATGACCTAAATCAACTTCTACTATTTAGCTAATTTTAAGCTTTAAATCTGATGGAGAAACTATATCAACACTATGCCCATCATAAATTTGGTAAGAATTTATCATCTGTGCAAATATCTCACCTTCGTAATTTAAATGCTCCTCAAGTGTTGTAACAACTTCGGTAGTACGATTAACAAGCTCTTTCCAAAGCTCACATGAATTCTCATTAACTTTGTATTGTAAAACATAATCCACCAGAACTTTCAGTTCACTCTTTAATTTAGAGTGAGTTCTCAATGCTTCATTCGCCTTTTCATAAGCTCGTCTATCAATGTCTTTTATTAATGAAGGAAAGATATATTTTTCCTCTTTTTGAGTAAGGGCCTCGAGAGTTACCCAGAATTTAATCAGAAAGTTGGTGATATCCTTTGGCACATCGATATGGTTTTTACAAACTCTATCGACTTCTTGAGACAGGACAATTAATTCCTTAAAGGCCCTACTCACTTTTTGATGTTCTTCCACGAGGCCATCGACCTCTCCCAACAGTACATCGGTCATTCTCTCCCCCTTGCGATGGTTTAAATGCTAAACAATTATATCCTATTTAGGGGAAATACTTGTGTGTGTTCTATTAATCTTTGACACTAACGATAAAATTAATCGAAATTTCGATAAATTGAATTTCAAAAACAATTTTATTTTATTGGTTTAAACATAGATAGTTTCAGATCTAAGATCTCACCCATCCATAGTGTATTTTGAGTATGATCTAGATAATCATCTCCAGTATTTGCATGAGTAAAAACGGTAAGCCCACTTCTATTTTCAAGTAACCAAGGAATCATGTCATTTAACTTTTCTGGAGAAAATAAGAACTGACAACTCCAGCGAGGGTGAGGCCCTACTTCTTTTTGATGTGCTCTTCCTACTTCAACATAACTTAATTTCTTAACCTGCTCGATAACCTCTAGGGCCTTCTCGTAAGTTGATTCATCGTAATATAAGTGTGCATGATATGATGTAATTTCCATGTACGCATCTTCTTAAATTTTTTCTTAAATTGCAACTTCTCCTTCAACAATATTAAAATCAATTTATTTAAAAGGGATAAATAATATGAAATCTGAAGTTCGATTAATCAGACTTATCTGTGTTCTTGCGTTAGGAGTATTTATTTGGCATCAACAAATCCCAGATGGATTAGAGCCTAAAGCGTGGTATCTCTTTGCTATCTTTTTAAGCACCATCTTAGGTATTATTATTAAGGCAATGCCAATGGGCTCAATGTGTATGGTAGGACTTGCTATAAGTCTTTTTACTCAAACATTGAAAATTAAAGCTGAAGCCTTATCTGGATTTTCTAATAGTACAATATGGCTAATTGTTATCGCCTTCTTCATTGCAAATGGGTTCGTAAAAACAGGACTTGGCGCACGTATCGCTTATTACTTTGTCTTCTTACTTGGAAGAAGAACACTTGGACTTGCTTATGGACTTGCAATAAGTGATCTCATTCTCGCTCCAGCAACTCCCTCAAACACCGCACGCGGTGGAGGTATTATTTTTCCTATTATGAAGTCTTTAAGCCTCAGCTATGACTCAAAACCTAACGATCCAACAAATAGAAAGATTGGTCACTTTCTTACCTTGAGCTGCTTTCAAGTATGTATGGTTACTTCAGCAATGTTTATTACTTCAATGGCGGCCAATCCATTAATACAACAATTTGCTGCAGATAATGGCGTTAAAATCACATGGGGAGGATGGGCGTTGGCTGCTATTTTACCCGGCATAATATCTTTAATCGCTGTCCCTTATGTCATCTATAAAGTTTACCCTCCTTCAATTAAAGAAACACCTGGTGCACAAGAAATTGCCAAAATGAAACTTGAAGAAATGGGTAAGATGAAAGTACAAGAGTGGACAATGATTGCAACTTTCATCTTTCTTATCGTCTTTTGGATTTTTGGAAGTACCTTAAATATAAACGCTACAACAACTGCTTTTGGAGGACTATCTATTCTTCTTATTACAGGTGTTTTAACGTGGGATGATATTAAGTCAGAAAAAGGAGCATGGGACACACTTATATGGTTTGGCGTTCTAGTTATGATGGCAGATTTTTTAAATAAGTTTGGCTTTGTCCCATGGTTTAGTAAGTATGTTGCAAACGAAGTCTCAACTCTTGCATGGACAATTGCATTTCCAATTCTAGCAGGCATCTATTTTTACTCTCATTACTTCTTTGCATCTGCTACAGCACATGTAACAGCAATGGCAGCAGTATTCATAGGAGTGGGCGTACAGGTTGGAGTCCCACCATATCTCATGGCCATCACTCTTGGCTTTTTTTCAAACCTCTTTGGTTCATTAACTCACTATGGCTCAGGGCCGGCCCCAGTATTCTTTGGTTCAGGTTATGTTGATTTATCAGACTGGTGGAAAATGGGATTTCTCATATCAATTGTAAACATTCTGATATGGTTGATTATAGGAGGAGCATGGTGGAAGTTTCTGGGATTATTTTAAAAGCTTTGCTTTTAATAAACTGAAATTCATTCTGGCAATATTAGAAATAGAAATCCCTTCAGGACATTCTATCTCACATGCCCCAGTAAATGAGCAATGACCAAAATCCTCTAACTCCATCTGTTTTGTCATGGACAAAGTTCTTCTTCCTTCTTCAACTTTTCCTTGCGGTAAAAGATTTAAGTGGGTCAATTTTGCAGACGTAAATAAAGCTGCCGAAGCATTTTTACAAGTTGCAATACATGCACCACACCCGATACATGCAGCAGAATCCATTGATAAATCAGCAACCTCTTTTCCAATAAGTATTGAGTTAGCCTCAGGAGCTGTTCCTGTCTTAGCTGTTATATACCCTCCACTCTCAACAATTCGATCTAGAGCACTTCTGTCAACAACAAGATCTTTAATTATTGGGAATGATTTCGCACGCCAAGGCTCGACAGTTATTACTTGATTATCACTAAAGCTTCTCATATGAAGCTGACATGTTGTTGTATTAGCATGTGGCCCATGAGCTCTTCCATTGATAAAAACACCACATTGGCCACATATGCCTTCTCGACAATCATAATCATAAGCAATGACCTTCTCGCCTTTTAAAACGAGACTTTCATTAAGCATATCAAGTGCTTCGAGAAAGGACATATCTCTACTAATATTTTCAAGTTCGTATTCGACAAATTGACCATCAACTTTTGAATTATCTTGTCGCCAAATCTTAAAAGTTACTCTCATTGCTACCTACTTGTATGATCTGATTGTTGGTTTAATATATTCAAAATTGAGTTCTTCGCGATGTAATTGATACTCACCGCTAGAGTACTCCCAAGCAGACACATAACTGTACTCATCATCATTACGAACTGCTTCACCTTCAGTACTCTGGTACTCTTCTCGAAAGTGAGCACCACACGACTCTTCTCTTTGAAGAGCATCAAGACACATAAGTTCACCTAGCTCAATAAAGTCAGCTAAACGAAGCGCCTTTTCTAATTCGGGATTTAACTCATTATTAGAACCAGTAACTTTAACATTTTTCCAAAATTCAGATTTTAATTCTTTTATTTCAGAAATTGCTTTTTCAAGACCGGCCTTATTGCGACTCATAGCACACTCTTGCCACATAATTTTTCCGAGTTCTCGATGGTAATGATCAACTGTTTTCAAACCATCGATTTTAAGAAGCATCTTTATACGTGCTTCAACTTCTTCAAGACATTTAGAAAATTCGTCATGAGATATATCTGGTTGGTCATATTTCATTTCATCGGCAAGATAGTTATTAATTGTATTTGGTAAAATGAAATAACCATCAATACTTGCCTGTAAAAGAGAATTTGCACCTAAGCGATTAGCACCATGATCTGAATAATTACATTCACCTATTGCATAAAGGCCCGGTACCGTTGTCATCAATTCATAATCAACCCAAAGCCCTCCCATTGAGAAGTGGGCAGCAGGTGAAATCATCATTGGTTCTTGATAAGCATTAATTCCAGTTATCTTTTCATACATTTGAAAAAGGTTCCCATAGCGGTCTTTTATCACCTCAATTCCCAACCTTTCAATTGCATGTTTAAAATCTAAATAGACAGCATTCTTAAGTACACCGACACCATGACCTGAATCGATTTGCTCTTTTGCTGAACGAGAAGAAATATCACGAGGGGCCAAGTTTCCAAAACTAGGATATTTTCTCTCAAGATAATAGTCTCTATCCTCCTCAGGGATCTCATTGGCCTTTCGACTATCTCCAGCTTTCTTAGGAACCCAAATTCTCCCATCATTTCTCAATGACTCAGACATAAGAGTAAGTTTTGACTGTAATTCGCTCGATTGAGGAAGTGCAGTTGGGTGAATCTGTGTAAAGCTAGGTGCTGCAAAAAAAGCACCTTTCTTATGGGCCGCCCAAATGGCAGAACCATTACAACCAATTGCCAAAGTAGATAATCTGAAAACGCGAGAATAACCACCAGTTGCTAATACGACAGCATTTGCCATGAATTTCTTTAGTTCTCCAGTTTCTAAATTACGTGTGATAACACCCTTTGCTTTTCCATCGATAATAACGAGATCAAGCATTTCAGTACGAGGATGCATCTTAACATTACCTTGCTTTACCATTTTTGAAAGTTGAGAATAAGCAGCAAGAAGTAGTTGCTGACCAGTCTGTCCTCTTGCATAGAAAGTGCGTTGAACTTGTACACCTCCAAAGCTTCGATTAGTTAGTACACCACCGTATTCTCTAGCAAATGGAACACCTTGCTGTGTAAAATGATCAATAAGAGGAGCCGAAAGCTCTGCAAGACGATATACATTTGCTTCACGTGAGCGAAAATCACCACCTTTTAAAGTATCATAAAACATTCGCCAAACACTATCACCATCATGCTGATAATTTTTAGCTGCATTAACTCCACCTTGGGCAGCAACAGAGTGAGCACGACGTGCAGAATCTTGATAACAAAAGCAATCTACATTGTAGCCAAGCTCACCAAGCGTAGCTGCCGCACCAGCACCTGCAAGACCAGATCCAACAACAATAATTGAAACTTTCTTTCGATTTGCAGGATTAAGTAACTTACTTTCTGCTTGATAAGTAGACCATTTTGATTTTAATTCTCCATTAGGAATTTTTGCATCTAACATTACAGTTTCTCCCTAATAAAAATAACAATAGGAATAATTGCGAAGCCGAAAGTGATAATTAATGAAAAAAATCGACTACACTTATCTAGAACTTGTATATGCTTTAATCGATAGAATCCTAGTGTTTTGAACGCACTCGATAGGCCATGATTTATATGGGCGCCAAGAGGAATCATAAGTAGAGAATAAAAAATAACATAGAATGGATTCTTAAATAATTGAGTTGTAATTAAATAGATATCTTTATGGCCACTAGAATCTATCGGAATGCTCTGTCCAAAGCCTAACTTCACTCGAGCCCAAAAATTTCCCATGTGAACAACAATAAATATTAATATGATGAATCCAAGAAGCCCCATATTTTGGGAAGTCCAAGTCGTCACTTCACTATTATCTTTAAAGGCGTAATCGACTCCTTGTGAGCGTGAATTTTTTATCGTTACTCGTACCGCCATATATGTATGAATCAAAATAGCCAAATAGAGAAAAATTGAGACGACTTTGATAAGAAGATTTTCTGCCAATGTATGTGAATACAAATTATAAAGAGATTGAGCGTGAAATTTAGGCAATAGTAAAATTAAGTTTCCACCGAGATGAACAATAAGAAATAAGCACAAGAATAAACCAGTAAATGCTAAGATATACTTTCTAAAAAACAACATATAAACATCCCTTCTTTAAAAGAATTATAAATTAGGGAGTTCATAAAACCTAGATAAAATATAGTAAAAAAAAAGGGCACTATGAAAGTGCCCTTTATTTTATTTGATATGAATGACAGTTATTATGCAGCTTTCTTTGTCTCAGAATTTTCTGATTTTTTATGAAAGTTTACAACATTATTAACTGCTCTTGCTGCTGACCTGATTTGAGCAACAATTAATCCTCTCAAATCAGTAATATCTTCACCAATGTGGATAACAGCTTGGCTTAATTCTGTCGATGCAGCCTTAAGATCATGTGCCGACTGATTTGTTAAACTTGCAGAACTTGAAATTTCCTGCATTGCTCTACTAACTTCTTCGACCCCAATTAACTGCTCTTTTGAAGCATTTGCCACTTCATTAGAGTTAGCTGAAACCTCATCAAAATTTCTTAGTACTTGAGTAAATACTTCCTGACATTGATTACTAATCTCAACACTTTTGTTAATTTTGTCTCGACTCATATTTAATGATTCATTTACATGCTTACTTGAATCATCAACAATCTCAGTTACTCTTTTTAAGCTATTAACAAGTAGTTTAGAAATTTCATCAGCAGAGTCACCACTCATTTTAGCAAGATTCCCTACTTCTTCTGCTACAACAGAAAAACCTTTACCGTTCTCTCCTGCTCTTGCTGCTTCAACAGACGCATTGAAAGAAAGTAGCTTTGTTTGAAAGACAATATCGTTAATCACTTGTGTTTTAGCGTTAATTTCTTCAAATACAGAGATAATTTCATTTAATTCGCTATTACTCTTTTCAACAGTATTTGCTAGTGCAGTCGTACTACTATCAACATCCTTAACACCACGTCCTAAATCTCCTAGAGACTTTACACCATCAGTAACAAGCTCCTGACTTTTTTGAATCAGAGAAGCTACATTATTAGATCCATCAGTATTGCTCTTAATCATTTGAGAAATCTCATGTAAAGAGCTCGATGTCTCTGTTGCTGCTGCTGAAAGTTGCTCAGAAATAGAGCTAAGTGCAACTGACTTATTTTTAAAAGTATTAGATACTTTCTCTAAATTTTGTCCCTCATGAGAAATTGACTCAACGATATTATTGATACGTCCATCGATTCTTCTTGCCATAAAAATACAAATACCAACAGAGCCGAATAAGCTAATAACTGAGATAATAGACATTAAGAAGATCGAATTAGAATAAGTCTCATCTGCGTCCTTAAATTCAGCATCTCCCATTCCTAAAATAAGCTCTTGTAATTGATCTAAACTATCTCTTGCATTCTCAAATTTAGAGTTAACTGGCCCAAGAGAATTAGAAATCAATTGTGACTTATTAAATCTCTTAAACTCACCATCTTTATTAAGAGGAAACTTTTCTGCTGCAGTTCTTTCAAATGCTTCTAGTCCCTCGTTAAATTTTTTCGAAATTTCAATTTCCTTAGGTGAATCACCTAGAGCAGTATACTTTTTGAAGCGATCAACAACTTGCTGCTTATTAGTAAAGTAGTCATCAGCTAATGCTTTCTTCTGTTTTTCAGTTAGTCCCTCTAGAAGTAGCGTTCTTTCCGCAACCAACATCTGCTGAAAGTCACGGTCGGCTTGCACTAGACTGTTAATACTAGGAAGTCTCTTAGAAAATACTGTATAAAGATGTGACTTCACTGATGTTAATGATTGATATCCCACAAATGCAATAACTAGCTGTATGGCAAGCATAGTAGCTGATAGTGCAATAAGTTGTTTCTTAATTGTCCATTGTCCTTTCATAACCCCTCAATCTCTCCCCAAAATTCTATTTTAATTCTTCGCAACCCTTGTCAGAATTTGCTCAGTAATTTTATCCAGTGGTAAGGAAATACAAGAAGCACCTAAATCAAATGCTTTCTTAGGCATTCCATATACAACTGAAGTTTCCTCGTCTTGTGTAATTGTAAAAGTATCGCACTCTTTCAATTTCAGTAAACCTTTCGCACCGTCAGCTCCCATTCCGGTTAAAAGAGCAGCTGTAACTTTATGTCCTTTTAGCTTAGCTAAGTTTTCGAACAAATAATCAACGCTCGGACGGTGTCCAGAATATATCGGTGTTTCACTATCTAACTTGATCATTAATTTACTTTTACCAACAACTCCCATATGAATTCCACCAGGAGCGATGTAGACGGTGTTATTTTTAACTTCTTCACCATCAGTAGCCTCAACAACGTCAAATGGACAAAGCTCATTTAGACGATTTGCAAATGCCGTAGAAAAAACTGGTGGAATATGCTGAACAATTAAGACAGGAGGAAATTCTTTAGGAAAGCGCATAAGCAACTGTTTGATCGCCTCAGTTCCCCCAGTTGAAGCACCAATTGTGATCAACTGACTACCTGAGAAATCAAAATTATTAGTTCCTACCCAGCTAGTTAACTTTTGACTTTTAGATTTAACAATACTGCTATAAGCAAGATCAATTTTTTCTAAAAGGGCCTTTTTAAACTTAAAGATATCATCAAATGAAGGCTTTTTAAGATAATCAAAAGCACCATCTTCTAGACAGCGCATAACGATATCCCCATCACTCTTACTTACAGAACTAATCATAATTGCCTGAAGCGACTGATCTTTTGGAAGGTTCTTTAAAACATCATGACCACTCATTTTTGGCATATTGATATCAAGAGTAATAACATTTGGTTTAAGCTCTTTAATTTTCTCTAAACCATCTGCACCATCAACTGCTTCACCAACAACTTCGTAGCCAGGAACACCTGTTAGACACTTTCTAATTAGCTTCCTAACCGTACTAGAATCATCTACAATTAGAATTTTTTTAACTTGCTCTTGCCTAACTCGAACACTTCTTTTTGTTTCATGATTTGTTTTGAAATAAATTGACTGCCCAAGACTTTGGAATCCCTCGTGCTTCCTAAGTGTTTCAGAGATACCAATAAAAAGATATCCCTTATTTGTCACACAATTAGAAAATTTCTTTATAACTTTATCGATTTGGTTTTCATTGAAATAAATAAAGACATTTCGACATAGAATAATGTCATACTTATCGCGATACTCCGCGCTATTTTCATCTATTAAATTATGAACCTTAAATTTGCAAAATTTTTTAAGCTCATCACTTACTTTTACAAAGGGAGCAATATCACCACTACCGCGATACCAATTTCCTTCCAAGTACTCTTTAGGAACTTTTTGTAGCTCTTTCCAGTAATAAACACCTTTTTGTGCATGCTTCACTGATTTTTCGCAAATGTCTGTGGCCAAAATTTCAAATTTAAAACTTGGATCTATTTCTCTTAAATGCTTTTTTAAAATCATTGCAAGGCTATATACTTCATCACCTTTGCTACAGGCTGCACACCAGATTTTAAGGCTATTTCGGCCACTATTTTTGATGCGCTCAACTATCTTAGGAAGAGATTTTACAATGAATTCGAATTGATTCTTTTCACGCATAAAGAATGTGTAGTGTGTCGTTAGTAGTGAAACTAGCTCACTCTTCTCTTGACTACCAGGAGTCTTAATAAGAGAGAGATATTCTTCAGCATTATTTAAACGAAGCTCTACAATTCTTTTGTCAATGCGAGATTTCACCATTGCATCATTTTGTGATGTAAAGTGAGTCCCTGTCTCTTGTGACATCATTTGCGCTATTTCAATATAACTTCTAGCAAGATTACTCATTCAATCTCTTCCCAATTTCCTTATTGATCTTATACTGCTTTATCAAATCTTGCGTCGTCTTCGCTTGGATACTCATCAGAGTCTACTTCTAAAACAGGGTCATCAAACCCCATATCCTCGACGACTGGTGCACTCTTTGCAACGAACTTTGCGGGCTTATCCTTAACAACTTGTGGTGCTGGAGTCGAGTCGAAGACAGGAAAATCTTCAACCACTTTGTGCTCTGGTGCAGAATAAGTTTCTACTGGCGCGCTTGAAATTGAGTCAACAAGTCTATCTCTATCTGCCGATAAATTTTGAATTTTTCCTAATACTTCACTTTCTAACTCTTCAACAATTCCATTTAGGATTGAAGTTTGTTCAGACAAGCTTTCTGCAAAACCAGAAGTTTCCTGTGCAATACTTGAGTTAGTATGAGTTACTTCATCAAGTTCATTCATCGCATCTGAGATATTATTGATCCCCTCAGCTTGCTCTTGAGATGCTGTTGAAATCTCCGTCATCATTTTTGTAACGGCATCAACATTATCAACAACACTATCTAGAATTTTTCCACAATTTTCAGAAACATCAACACCTTTAGTAATACTTGTTTGAGCTTCTGAAATAAGTCTTTTAACGTTCACTTGAGTTTCATCAACAATTGATTGTACTTTCTTAATTGAGCCACCAAGTAGTTCTTCAATTTCAAGAGCAGCGTTACCACTCATCTGAGCAAGATTTCCAACTTCTTCAGCGACAACAGCAAAACCTTTCCCATGCTCGCCTGCTCGAGCTGCCTCTACAGAAGCGTTAAAAGATAATAGTTTTGTCTGGAATACGATATCGTTGATTACTTTTGTTTTTTCAGAGATCTCATTAATAACATCGACGATCTTTACAATCTCTTCATTATTACGATTCATCTCTTTCATAATATCTTCGTTATTACCGTTAATTTGTCCAATAGCTTCAACCATATCATTAACGGCCTTCTTACCTTCTAGAGCAACACGTTGTGATTCATCAGCCTTTTGGCTTGAAACTTTTGCATTCTCAACACTTTTGTTAACCATGGCCGTAATCTCATTAAGAGTAGCAACGGTCTCTTGAATAGCACTTGCTTGTTGAGTTACTGAAGAAGAAACTTTTGCTGATGCCATACTCATATTAGTTGAAGATTTTTCAGTAACTTGTGACGAGTCACGTAGTCTCTCACTAAGTACAATAATTTTCTTAATTGATTTTGAGAAGTTATACTGAAATCCATATGCAAAGGCTGCAATCACAGCAAAAAGAATTGGAATAAAAAAGCTAATTTTATCCTCTAATACAGTACTTTCTTCAATTCTTTCTTTAGTTTTACTATCAATTAACTCAATATTTTTTTGGATAATTTCGAAAATATTCTTTGTCCCTTTTACTGCGGTAGCACTATATTTCTCTAAAAGTAGTTGATTTGAATATAATTTATCAAATGTACGAATGTAGTCATTAACAGACTTACTCACATCACTATAAACATATTGTTTATACTTTCGAGCAATTAGCTCCTTCTTAATTTTCTCACCTTCTGATTTCGCTTTATCTACATAACTCTTTGTTCTTCTTAAAAGGAAATCTTTCTCGTGGCGACGAAGATTAAGTAGAGAAATCATGAAACTTGGATTTAAATCGTATTTCTTAATCTTTTTTTCAATATCATGAGCGTAACTTCTAAGCTCACCTCTAAGACCACTCTTTGAGTCACCTTCAATCTTTAAAGTACTGCGAGTATTACCAAAATTCTTAGAGTGTTCTTTAAACTCTTTATAAAGCTCATCCCAAATGATTTCATTAGAATAATCAACATCTATTTTTTTCATATTGGTAAAAGTTTCTTCGTTTATTTTAGCTAGCTCAAGAAAACGCTTAACTCCAGCGGGATCTTGTGAAATTATAAACTCTTTCTCGTGTGAAATTTGTTCTCCAAGATTTGCTGCAAAAGTTCTCATCGAATCTTTCATTTTCAAGTCATTTTGAACAGTATTCTTTAAGCTTTCAACGAGTCCATAGTAAGAATAAATTGAGATAGCTAATCCAATTCCAAACATTGCAAAGATACCAAGAAAACTCAGAATCGTTTTTTTGTTCATTGACAGTTTTGTTTGTTTCATTACTTTCTCCCGGTGTATCTACACCATCCCCAATTATGCAGCTTTCTTAGCTAGGCCATTAATTTCATCGATATTCAAAATTGATTCAAGATCAACTAATTGAATTAAAGATTCGTTATGACGATATACCTTGTTTAAGCGGTCACGTTTCTTTGTTTCTACAGAAGCAACTTCTTGAATCTGCTCTTCATCTACAGATAGAACCTTGCAAATATTATCAACAACAATACCTAAGCATAGCTGACCAAACTCAACAATAATCACGGCCTCTTCATTAGATTCAGCAGGCTTAACACCTAGCCTCGTGCGTAGATCAATAATTGAAATTACTTGTCCACGTAAGTTCATAATTCCGACATAGTAACTAGGACTAAATGGTACATTTGTTGTTTCAGGAACAGAGATAAGTTCTCTTACTTGTAGAAGTGGGATTGCATAGTGTTCATCCCCAAGTTTAAATTCTAAGTACCTTTTTGTTACATCAGTTGTTTCATTTTCCATATTTTCCCCACACTTCAAGTTATAATATTAAGCTGCGTTACTTACTGGTCTCTGACCTTTTGTTTTACTTACTTTATTCACAACAAGTTCTTTCAAGTCTAAGATTAAAGCAGGACGCCCATTACCAAGAATAGAGCTTCCCATAAAACCTTGTGTATTCTTGATATCATTTCCAAGACTCTTAATTACGACTTGCTGACGTCTTAAAACATCATCAACAACAATTGCAAAATCCATATCTTCAGTTCTTACAACTAGTGCAATCTCATTTACTGAAGGCTCTTTCACATTATGTTTCAGAAGTGTACTAAGTCTAAATGCTGGTAGTACTTGTCCTCTAAGCACAATACATCCTCCAACATTATTAACTTTCTTATAGTTTTCTTCTGTAACAGAGACAGTCTCATGAATTAAGTTCAATGGAACAACATAGTTTTCTTCACTAACTCGTGTAACCATCCCTTCAATAATAGCCATTGTTAATGGAAGCTTAATTCTAAAGGCAGAACCAGATCCGACCTCAGACTTAACTTCAACGGCCCCCGAGATATCTTGGATATTCTTTTTAACAACATCCATCCCTACACCACGTCCAGAAATTTCACTTACAGCTTCTTTAGTTGAAAAACCTGGTGCAAAAATTAAGTTAATCGCATCTTGATCACTTAGCTTATCCGCATTTTTAATAACGCCTTTCTCAATTGCTTTACTTTTAATAATCTCTGGGTCAATCCCTTTTCCATCATCAACAACTTCAATCACAAGACTATTACCTTCATGATAAGCTTTGATTTGAATTTCACCAGCATCAGACTTACCAACGGATTTTCTATCTTCAACGCTCTTTTCAAGCCCGTGGTCGACTGCATTTCTAACGATGTGAACTAATGGATCTGAAAGTTGCTCTAGAATATTCTTATCAACTTCCGTCTCTTCACCAACAATAGTAAGATTAACCTTCTTACCTAATGCCTTTGATGTATCTCTTACAATACGTTGTAATTTAGAGAATGTTGTTTTAAGTGGTACCATTCTCATTTTCATTGAAATATCTTGAATTTCTTTTGTAATTTTTGATAAGTGACTAACACTCTTTCTTACGTGTTCGTCCGCAACTAGATCATTACACTCACTTAGAACAGTTTGTAGAATTACAAGCTCACCGACATAGTTATTAAGTTTTTCTACACGGCTGATACCAATACGAATTGTCTCTTCCGGCTTAGCTGCTTTTTTAGGAGCTGCTGCTTGTGTTTTTGCAACAGGAGTTGAAGCAGTTTTCTTCTCTTCCTTCTTTGCTGCAGAATCTAGACTTACAACATTATCAACGACAGGATCTTTAGGAGCTGTTTCGCTCAGTAAAGTATCGAGATCATTTGGTGTACTTGAAACAGGTGCTTCAACAGGCTTTACTTCTTCTGTTGTATCAAAAGATTCACCATATAATAGACGATCGAGGTCACTCATATCTGATTGACTCGGACGTGCATCCGCAACAACTTCTTCATCAAAGCTTACAGGTTCCTCGTTATCAAGAATTCCTTGTAGTTCTTCGTCTTCAAAGTCCTCTTCTACTTCTTGATGATAAGTATCTTCATCTTCTTCTTGCGCGCTCGCTTCAAATTCAGCTTCATCAGGAATATTTGAAATTCTTAAATCATTATGTTCAACGTCAGCACTTGAAACATCTTTAATAAGTTGAATAATCTCATCAGAATTAAACTTGGCTTCAATATCATCTCTTAGAGTTGAGATCATATTATTTAAATGATCAGAACATTTTAAGAATACATCGATAACATCAGCACAGATGTCGACTTCACCTTTCTTAACCTTTAAGATCAGCTCTTCCATCTCATGTGTAAATTCTGCGACGTCACTGAACTCTACCGCTCTTGATGTACCTTTAAGGTTGTGAGCAAGGCGAAAGATTTTATCGATATGCTCATCTGTATTATCGACACCCGATTCTAGCTCTAGGAAAGACTCTTCACAATCTTCAAGAAGCTGAACAGCCTCTTCAAGGAAATCCATCTTTAATTCTAATTCAAACTCATCCATAATCACATCTTGTCTTTTGTGTTAATATCTCTTCATTATTCGGACAAAATTTTTATTTAATTAGTGTTTTTAGTGGCTTACTATAAATTTCTATAAACAATCTTAATTACATGACAAAGATCATGTTCAGTTTTTTCCAACTACCTAATTATTCGTTTGCCCCCAATAGGATGTAGATATAAAAAGAGCCCAGTTTCGTTGCTAGTGGAATCATTAATGACTCATATTTGCCTAGCTCAATTTCTGAAAAGTTCTCTCTTAGTAAAACTGATGGAATTGCACGGTCAATAACAATCCCTCTATTTTGATTTAAAGTAGCCTTTGCCTGCCCTAATGTAATATTTGTAAATTCTGCAATTGCATCTTTCACATCTTCATTAAGCTCAGTGTAATCTTCTCCGAATATTTGGTTATAAATATTGATAAAAACAATATCTGGAAAACAAATTAAAAGCCTGCCATTAAACTGCTCATTTTGAACATCAATTGATCCAATTAAACCAATCTCATAACTTTCAAAATCTTTAGCTTTTGATACTTTTCCCGGTAATACTTTTAAATTTGCCTGAACCCCAAATGTATCAATTGCTGCTTGAATAAATGGGTTAACAAAGTTTACATCAAGCTCAATTCTCTTCTTTTTAAGATTTAGCTCTTGTAGTCTTTTCGATATCGAATCTGTGAAATTAAAACGTTCATCTGCATAATCACTTTTAAGTTCTCTAATTAATTTTGATCGCGCATTAATTGTATAAATCAGAATTGATTTATCTTCTGCAGATTTAAAAAGCCTAAATATTTCATTATAAATTTTTGGTGATACAAATTCGACACTCTTAAAATCTAGAATAATTAGCTTATCCTTCTCGTCCTCTAGAATCGCATCAAAGATCATCGATAAAGACTTTACGCAATCTAGATCGATATCACCTGAGAAGGCCAAAACAGAGAAGTGAGATTTAGTAATTCTCTCTACCATACCCATGAAAGCCTCCTATTAACCTTGTGGAAACCTTTTCTTCATGGCCAGGGCCAACCTCTTTTTAAATGATGCTTGATCGAATGGTTTAATAACATAACCATCTACATCACTAGCAATTGCCTCTTGAATTTGTGCAACGTCTTGCTCTGCAGTAACCATTACGAATGGCATCTCTTTGAAGTTCTCACTGCCTCTAATTGTTTTTAGCAGATCCAGTCCAGTAGCATTCGGCATACTCCAGTCAGAGATGATAAAAGATATCTCATTTGGTCCACCTTTATTCTCTACAATTTTTTTAAGAGCATCTTTTCCATCAACTGCCTCAACAAAACGATCGGCCCCTAAATCACGTAATAGCTTTTTTACGATCTTTCTCATTGTGCTCATGTCATCTACAATTAAAAAAGAAAACTTCTTAAGATCTTCCATATACTCATTCTCCTACTCAATAATCTTCAACTAATATATCACCAGGTAAATAGCGCAAATAGCGACCTTATTTTTCCCAGCAAATAAAAAAAGTTTTGATCTCTTATTTAAACTTAATATATCTAGTTAGTTATCGGCTTTTACTAATTTAAATTTATGCCAATTTGTGTCAAAGTTTATTATTTCCCCAAAGGGAATTTATTGTAGAAAATGCCTATAATTTCCTGTGTTTGCCAATTTAGTCACTTAAAAGTTAACTGAATTAACTTTCTCCTTATAATGAGCTATCAGTCGATAAAATATGCTTAGACTTTGTTCACACTTATAACTATTACATTCAACGATTTTCCAACTATTTATTATGATATTAATCATAGACATGAATAGGTTCAAAACACTGATAATTATCCTGATTACGTCACTCAGCTTTGCGGCCGAGCAGGCGCCTATTAACGACAAGAATGTGGTAGAAACCACAACTCAAGATAGTACTCCAAGTACTTATTTGAAGTTCAAGTACTTTCTAAGAGATCACCTGTCGAAAGAAAATATCAATAGAAAGCTAATCGATGCTTTTAACAGTTTAAAAGTCAGCTTTGATGTTGATATTTTTAAAATCAATATCGCAGATGGCCTTTCTCTAAGAGGAAAGTACGAATACGAAGTAGAAAAATCCTATATTCAAGGAAACTATACTCGCCGTGATCAATTTAATTTTAGAATTCAGCACGATACAAAGAATGCCTTCTTCCCAGAGCTTCAAACGCCATTTTTCTTAAAGGCCGATCGAAATAATGAAGTAATCATTTCAAGACAATTTGCAAAGAAAACAGATGCAATGAAGGCCCTTCCATTTAATGTCGCTAAGATCCCAATTCGCTCTAAATATGTTGATGAATTAAATCCAGGTGACTTTATTTCAATCCCTGCTTCAATGGCCATTACGACAGGCTTTAGTTACAACAATGCAATCCCACTTATGAACACAGGTCTTACTGGGTTTTATACGATGGCAGGAGACTTCTTAATTCAGGTATACAAGCTTGATGATAAGAAAGTTCGTGTAAAAATCATTGCTCAAAAGAAGAAAACTTCTGGAATAAGCTTTAGAAGCCGTTTTGGGATAGAACTTATTAGCTTTGAAATTTTGGGTCAAGATGTCGATTACAAGTATAAGCTTGATTGGTTTAAACTAGATGCTTCTCGCACTAAGGGTAATATTATTCTTGCGGACTATGTTTTTAACCTTAAAGATGAAGAAGTTAGAAAGGTTTATGATAAATTATTCAACAATGTCTTTAAATTTAAAGAAGCCAAGCTTCTTGCTGAATCACTTAATTCTGATCTTTTAGATAAGTACTACGTTGTTAACCTAGAGGATGTTGATCGAATTGCTAAGATTGATAATGGTCAGAACTCTCCAAGAGTAGAGCGTGTTTTTAAAGGACACAATAGATACAAATCTAAATCCTCAGGGATTCAGCTTAACTTAGATATTCTAAAGCTTGGAGCAAAGAGCCACTACGTTAATAACCGTTTTAATTTCGAAAAACTTGATGGCTCAACTGTCGCCTTCTACTACCCTAACTACACAAAGACGAAAGAATCAAAAATCTCTATTGAAATTTTTGATACAAAAGAGAAAGAAATCCTTTCATATTTTGGACTAACTTCATCTCATAGTGATCATAAATTCTTAAACGTAGGAATGAACTTTAATCGAGTTGATAACGAGTTTAGAAGATTAGAGCAAAAAAGATACTTAAGAATTCTTAGTGGAATACTTCCTGAGATAGTAAGAGATGACGTCATCGCACGAATCCCTAAAGAGAAGCGTTACGTAAATTTTAATTCGAAACTTACAATGATTTTAAAGAAGGATGCCTTCTCTTATCTTAACAAGATCTCCTTTGAAGATTTTCACTACCGCTTAGCTGAACACTTAAGAGGCAAAAGAGTTATTCGCACATCAGGCCATGACAAAGACTCTAGAATGCGTCCATATGAAGTACCGGAAGATGAATACCAAAGAAAAACAAAGAAACTTGCTAAGTTCTTCTACGATATCATCCATAGTGATATGCCTTACAATGAAAAGGTCGATAAATTCACTTCAAAACTTAGAAATATAAATAACGAGCAATATATTATGCAACTTCTAGTAGAGCTTCTACCTGTTGATAATATTGAAAAATATCTTTATCTTGATGTTTATATTGCTGATGATTCTGAGACTCTAGTCGACCTAAGAATCGGAACTAATAATTACCAAGAAATCTATAATCAACTTGAGTACCTGAACCGCTATATTAGAGGAACAGATGAGGACTTAAGAATTGATGATCGAATTGATCGAATCGAAGATATCCAAGAGTTAGACTAATTTACCGACTAAAAAGATAAAAAAAAAGCCGCTTAAAGCGGCTTTTTCTATTTAACAAATTCTACGTGAACATGTTTCTGTTCATTTTCTTTCTTAGCGACACGAGCTTTCTTCTTATCTTGTCTCTTCTTGAAAGCTGCTTCTTTTTCTTCCCAAGCTTGTCTTCTAATCTCTTTTTCTTTTGCTTTCTTAGTTTCAGCAATCTCTTTAATTGATTTAAAGTAAGTCTCTCTTCTAAACTTAACAAAAGCTTTATCATCGGCCGCTGTACAACCTTGATGACCTTTCTTCTTTAAGTTTACAGACTTCTTGCTTGAAATATACTCAACAGCATCTTGCATTTTATTTCCTGCCATATCAATACCAATAGCATTCAATAAGTTTCTTCTATTTACTAGACGGTATGAACCAGGAGCAATCCCCTCTACAGTTAAGCCACCAATAGCAACACGCTTTAGTTTATCAACAGTTAGACCTGCACCTTCACACATACGACGAATTTCACGGTTTTTACCTTCATTGATTCTAAACTCAAGCCATGTTTTTGTTTCTAGTTGCTTAATTACGCGAACAGCTTGTGGCTTTGTCATTACACCATCAATATAAACCCCCGCTCTTAGCTTTTTAAGTAGGAATTCATTGATTGCACCAAATACTTTTACTTCGTATACCTTAGTAATTTCTGAACTTGGGTGAATAACAAGATTTGCAAAGTCACCATCATTAGTCATTAATAGAAGACCTTCTGAAAGGTAATCTAGACGACCTACAGGATAGATTCTTTCACTGATTTCTTTACATAGATCAACAACAGTTTCTCTTCCTTCAGGATCATTAACTGTAGTCATAACCCCACGAGGTTTATTCATAATCATATAGATTTTTTCAACAGAACCAAGATCTGCTGCTTTACCATCTACTTCAACAGCGTCAATCGTTGGATCAACCTTAGAACCAAGTTCACGAATAGCAATACCATTAACCTTTACACGTCCTTGAACGATTAGGTCTTCGGCCTTACGACGTGAAGTGATTCCACAATCTGCAATAAATTTTTGTAAACGTACTAATTTAGACATTTTGACTCTCCTATCTGCCATCTCGGCGGTTAAAAGCTAAAAGAAAAAGCTTACGTCTAAATAGAACTAAACGTAAGCTTTTACAAGTATTTAAGTAATTATTTCTTAATCAATATATGACTCAGAATCCCCTAAGTCCTTGTTATTTAAAAAATCGAGGTCAAGATCAAGATCCTTTGCTCCATTAATTAAATTTTGAGTTGTTTCATTGATACTATCATCCAGATCAACTTCCATCTCATCTTGTGGCACAGCAGAGTCACCACCAAATAACTTTGCAAACGCATCATCAAGAGCTTGTGCTAATTGATCGGCTTCTTCATCCGTTTTTGTTTCATCAATAATAGCAATTTCTTCAACCTGCTCGGCCGCTACTTCAATATCGGCTTCATCATTAATAAGATCTTCTTCATCAAGACCTTCTTCACTTCCAGAAGATAAAATTGCTTCAGCAACTTCTTCTAGCGCTTCTTCAACAGAGATATCTTTAATAACTTCACCTGAATCAAGATCGATCATTTCAAAGTCATCTTCCTCTTCTTCAGGGATATTGAATGGGCCTTTAGTTAAGTCTGCGATAACTTCTGGACAAGTAATGGCCGTAAATACTTCCGATTCAGCCGATTCCTTATTTGCTCCTGTAACAAGTGAGTTATCAAGGTGCTGCTCAAGAAGATCAAATGCAGTAAGAATTGGTGCAGCTTCTTCACCTTCTTCAGTTCTACCTGACTTACGTCTTCTCTCTTGAACCTTAAGAGACTTTGTAAATGCTGTTTCTGAATCAATTGCCTTAATCGACATTGCGATATTATCAAGTTCTTCAATTTCATCTTGATCAAATCGTGACGCAAGGTCGGCGTTAACAAGAGTTTTAATATCTTCGATTTTACCAACACCTTGAGTAGCAATTTCAGCAAGCTCATGTTCTGGTGGTAGTTGATCAATATTTGCTAAGTTGAATACCTCTAAAAATTCAGAAGTTGTCCCGTAAAGAACAGGGCGTCCAACTTCTTCAGAACGTCCAGTTACGCGAACGAGTCTCTTATCCATTAAACCACGTACAATGTGTGAACTATCAACACCGCGGATTTTTTCAACTTCAATTTTTGAAACTGGCTGTTTATAGGCAATGATTGCTAGTACTTCAAGAGCTGTTGGAGAAAGTACTAATTCATTGATTTTAAATAGGTCTTGCACATACTTAGAGAAAGTTGCCTTTGTTCTAAATTGGTATCCATTTGCAACTTCTTGCAGACGAATTCCGTGGTGCTTTAACTCATATTCATCTTGAAGACGAGTAATTGCTTCGTGAACAACACGTAGAGGAATATCTTCATCAATAAGTGATTTGATTTTCATTAATGGAACCGGCTTATCGCTCATGAATACAATTGTTTCAATTGCACCACAAATTGTTTCTTCATTAAGTCCTGTTCTGGCTTTCCAAAGCTTATCTTCTTGAAGTTTTTCATCAGCAAAGTCAGACTCTAGCTTTAAGTATTCTTCTGGAAACTCTAGGTCTTCATCTGATGGCATTAGGGCCATTTCTAACTCTTCAACCATCTCTTCTTCTGTTGATAGAAACTCTAGATTTGCTTCAGTAACTGTTGTGTTCTCTTCCATTTGTGTGCTCTCTCTAATAGCGCTTATTGCGCTACTTGTTCCATATTTTCTAATTCTTGTGTTTCAATCTTATCTTTTGACTCATTCTCATCATCAAACCCATCGGCTTGAGTAACATCGAAGTCATCAAGAGTCTTCACAACATCAACGTAAACTTGCCCAAAGCTTTCATTTTGGAAAACCTGTACGCGCTTAAGTCTAGCAAGTTCTAATAGTGAGATGAATGTAATTACAACGTTATCAATTGTGTTCTTACCGTCTGCAGACATTTTTGCAGTATCTTCACCAGTCGTCGTTGCCATTCGGCTATTGCTATCATTTTCAAGTAGTTCATCTAGATTTGTTTTTTGTCCCACTTGTAGATATGTCTTTAAGAATTCTAATTTTTCTTTAATCGATAAACGGTCACGCTTAATAACTGTATACTTACGATTTTGACGGAAAATGAAATCAATCATCGTATCAGTTAGCTTCTCAAGCTCCATTGGAGTAAGAATTGAGTTAACAATCTCCTTACGATTTACCTTTGGTTTTACGAAAATATCTTTTCCCGTTTGAGGAAGATCAAGAAGCTTTTGACCCATCTTTTGGTAAAGGGCAAGCTCTTCAAGACGACGAACAAGCTCCGCATGAGAAGTGATATTTAACGAGCTCTCCGAACCAAGCTGACTTTGAAGCTTAGCCTGCTCCTCTTCAGTAACTGCATTCTTTGATTTAAGAAGGACTAACGTCGCAGCTAAGAATAAGTAATCTCCTGCAATATCAAAGTTAAGCTCTTTCATATTTGCTAGATAATCTAAGTACTGCTTAGTAATTCTAGTAAGGTCTAGCTCTTTAATCGACATTTGCTCTTTTTGAATAAGAAGCAAAAGCAGTGAAAGTGGACCATCAAATGTATCCGTTTTAACCTTAATCGTTGTGTCTAACATGTGTTAATTCCCTCAAATCCCTCAATTAACTTAATTAAGAGAGAATACCTGCAAAAGTATTCATTAATACCATCCCTAGCTGCATAACCGGTCTGATCATGTAACCAAAGATAGGTGTAAACCAAAGAATTAGAATAAAAATAAAACTAAATCTTTGAAGTTCTTCATATTTTCGTGCTGAGTTGTAATCCAAGTAAGCTGCAACCATTTTCGATCCATCAAGTGGAGGAAATGGAATTAAGTTAAAGACCGCCAGCAAGATATTAATAAATACCGAGTACTGAAGCATATCCATAAATTGCGTCTTTAATGAGAATGTCGCTGGAACATAAGCGTAAACCATTCCAAAGAATAGCGCAGATAAAACCATAAGTATTAAGTTCGCTCCAGGGCCTGCAAAGCTTACCCAGAAGATCCCTGATTTCATATTTTTAAATCGACGAACATCCACAGGTACTGGCTTGGCCCAACCGAATGGAACTCCGCCAAGCATAATTCCTACCATTGGGAAAATTACTGTTCCAACTAAGTCCACATGTGGAATAGGATTTAAAGTTAAGCGCCCAATTCTTTCGGCCGTATCATCACCATATCTCTTGGCCATCCAACCATGTCCAAACTCGTGAAAAGAGATCGCTAATAGAAAGCCCGGCAGGGCCAAAGTCAATGTATTGATAATTCGCATTAAATCCATCGCAATAATCTACCAAAAACCACGGGAATCGACAAAAATTTGCGCCGCAAAATGAACGGAATGTAAGACAAATTAAAGAAATTAACCTCCAAATTTGCCCAAGGCATTGAAATTAAATTTTTTTGCTATAATAAACCTATGAATACGCGTCATAAAAAGGTTCAGATTATCACTGTGCACAATGATTTAAAGGCCATTCTTCTACTTGAGATGAAGGAAGATCGTGGCTTTGGTTGGCAAAATGTAACAGGATCTGTTGAGCCTGAAGAAGATATTTTTACAGCTGCCAAACGTGAGCTACTTGAAGAGACTTCAATTAGTGCTGCAGAAATAATTCAACTAGATCAAAAATTTGAATTTCATGATCGCTGGAACAAGGATGTGACGGAGTATTGCTTTCTTGCAAAAACCAATCAGAAAGAAGTCATCATTTCCCCACAAGAACATCAAGGCTACAAATGGGTTTCATTTGATCAAATAACAAAGAAGGATTTTAAGTACGAAAGTAACTTCATTGCATTTCAAAAGGCCCTTGAATGTCTCGACTAATTAAATTCATCATCACTTGTCTGCTTATTCAACAAACATGTGTGGCCCAAAGCTCTTCTGACAAGCTGTTTGAAGACTTACGAAGAATTAATCTAAAAGAGGAAGCTGTTAAAACAAAGGCGAAACCACGCTTTAAATACATAAAGAATAATTTAAAGGCGAAGACTTTTCGAAGTGTTATTTTGGCAAATTCATTAATTGAGTCACTTGATGGAAAAAGTTACTATCGCATAAAAGAGAATACAATCATTAGAACTAAAGAAGTATCACCGGGTTCACGCTATTTCTTTATCCTTCCAAGTGATGGAAATGAAGATAATGTGAAGTACGTTACCTTAAGTACGAACCTAGATCATTTAGAAACAATTTTAACTTTCAACAATGAGAAATTTACTCCTTTTAAACAAGATAAATTCAAAGCAATCGAATACGATAAGAAGCAAATACATACTTATACACAGATAAGAGCAGGATTAGGGAGCTCAACACCGAACTTCTTTCTTGATAATATTTCACTATCAAGCACCACTCTTGCTTTAGAAGCTGGAGTTGAAACGTTTACAAATATCCCTGTCTTTCTTATTGCTGAATACCTAGCACAAAATAGTGGCCAAGAAGTCCAACTCACATCTTTTTCAATAGGACTACGCACAGAATATCGTTATCACATAAATGAAAAGTCGTTTATTGCCGCCGGCCTTAGTGCCCAACGATCACTCTACACTTCAGCAACAATTGATAATTCTAAAGTAGATTACACAATCGATTCATTTGGTATCAATGTAAATTACAATTATGCAAAATACTTTGTAAGCTTAGACCTTAAAATGCAAAATTATGCATTTGATTCAAGTGTCGTTTTACCAGCTGCAAACCTTACTAATGATAATTCTGCGACAGCTATTAGCTTTAATATTGGCAAGGAATTTGAGGTTTCAATATGATCAAAAAGCTAGTCTTCATTATACTTTTGACAACTTCTGTCTTTGCAACAAATGGAATCATTCGCGTCCATGAAGCCCCTGTTGTCAGCAAGCCAAATGAAGATGGCCACATCCTAATGAAATTGAGAAAAGGTACCAAAGTTTACTTGCATCCAAACTACTTGAACGAAGAGGACTACTACGTAACTCTTACGAGAGATGGAAGAAAAGCCTATATTAGAAAGGACTTTATTAAGCTGATTTTAAATAATGAATCAGAAGATCTCGGCAACACTATTTATGTTAAAAATGATCCAACTGATTATGTTATTGCAGAACCTCTTCCTGATGAATATCCATTAAAGGGGCGCCCTCTTCATCGCGCCCAATTTGATCTCATCTTTAAAAAAGGTGTCTCTTCTCGTTATGCCTACAACTCTGAAGTTCAGCAAGAAAGTACAGGTTTTGAAGGAAGCTTAAATGTGAAGTATCTAAGCCCAGCAACATTTGATGATGGGAACCGCCTCTACTACGGCTTTTTCGGAGGTGTTACGACAGGGCAAGCGGAGTATCGACTTAATGGCGATATCTTCACAACAGAGAGTAATATTCACTACTCGTTTGGGCCAGTTGTTTCATATACGTTTCACAAGAGACAGTATTTTGAAATCGAATCAATGCTACAAGTTGGACTCAATTACCAAAGACGATTTGTTAATCAAGATGATGAAACAAATGGAATTACAGAAGAGAAACTATTTAGTGGCTTATTTTTTAATGCAAGACTTTCAATAAATTTATCCCATAAAAGAATCTTCGATTCTTCCACATTTTATCTTTATCATGGCCCTGTTATCGACATTCGACTTCCATCAACACTTGAGTCAGATGGTCAATTTACAAATTCTCAATTATGGCCAGATAATAAAATCTCGACAGACCTTGAAGGAACATTTGGTTACAATGTCGGATTCACCTATCGTTACTAGCCTTTTGGCATTTCTCTAGAGACCATCGGCAAAAAATTCCGTTCATAAATAGTACTCACTTTTTTTTAAAAGAAAAAATTAAAGCGACGATAAAGTTAGTGTCATTGTTTTAGCAAGGATTGCAAAAACTATTTCAGGAGGATGATTTATGACAATTCAACACAAAGGTACAGAAGTTCTTTTTCAAAAACTAGGTAACAACTGGTTTATCTTTGCAGAAATCAACAACGAAGTAATTTATTCGACAATGCCTGATGGTATGGATCCATATACAACAAAACTAGAGTTATATGAAGTAATTGAGGAACACATGAAAAGAGTTTCTACAATGAAAAAAGGTGCAGCTGAAGCAGTTGCTTAGGAATTCTCATGGGTGTTAAAAAATATACTCACTTATTTAAGGGTGCTGACTCACGTGAAAACTCAGCACCTACTGCCCCTCAAGGCAATAAGAAGATGAAGCAAGAAGTTGAACAACTTCAAAAGCTCATTCAAAAGCGTTTAGAAAATCCACAAGAAGCAAAGAAAGCAGCTCGTCTTATTGAGCAAATGTTAAAAGGTTAATTTCGATTGAAGTTGGCAACAGCTTCAATTAGACCCTTTAGCTCACATTGCTTTAAAACCTGGACGACTTCTGTATTCACATTATAGATCTTACAACTCTCTCTTTCGTCCAAGACAAGGTTTTGTCCGACAAAACTTCTAGTAAAGTTATTATAGGATTGGCTTTCCATTTTTTTCATTCCTAAAATCAAAGCTCGATAGAGTCTCTTATTAGTTTTTCTCACATAGAGATAAACTGGATAACGATAATAGATAAAGTTTTTTGTATCGATGAGAAGGTTCTCTTTTTGATTGAGCACTTCAATAAATGCTTCAGAAACTCCCCTAAGAGTATAGTCTGCTCGACTATCAGTTAGTGCACCGTAGATGTCATCAAATGTCTCAACTGCAATTAGTTTAAACTTAGATTTTTCTAATATTTTATAATCGCGCCAATTCTTATTAAATGATACACGCTTTTTCTTATACTCTTCAGGGGATTTTATCGCTTCAAATTTCATGCGATCTTTATACTCATAAACCGGCAAGCGAAGTCCCATCAAGCCAGATAAGATCGGGGCCTCTATTTTTTTAAAATCTGCTAAATCCCAATTTTCAGAAGGAGAATAAATAATATCACCTTTCTTATAAGCTCCCGACTCCACACATTCTTTCTCATTTCCGCACTCAAGGCTCTTAACTTTAAAATCACCGAAGTCACTTCGAGAAAGTGTTAATATCTCCTCTAGAAAATAGCGAAAATACTGATGTCGATAATGTCCTTGAATAATACTAACTTCATGCTCCTTGTATGTGGGAGTAGGATCAATAGAAGCTGGCCCTCTGCTCATTGCATCGAAGGCATGGGCCACTTGAGAGAGATGAAAAATTAGAAATAGTTGCAAAATAAACTTCATACTACAGTTTCCATAGCTTTTGAGTTAATTAATACTTAATTATCCCTAATATTTATTTATGAATACCTCTTCAAAACCTTGTAGAAAGGTTTTAAAGCCTTGCCTGAGCGCCTTCAATTTGATAACTAGGTGCAATAATCATTTAGGAGTATAAGTTGCCAGTAAAATCAGACGCTCAAGAAGCGACAAACGATCCATTTGCGTACAAACAAGACCAAGACAAGTCATTTGCTAAGGACTTTCAGTACAAGCACCGCAACCCTTACCATGATAAGTTAGAGGAATTTAGTGAATTTGTTCTAAGAGATGAAGAAGCTGAAGTTCACCGTGGTAATTGGAACAAAGAAGTGTTCACGCAAGATGGCGAGTTATGCCTTGAGATCGGAACTGGATACGGCCACTTTATGCTTCAATACTGTGATGCTTATAGAGACCAAAACTTTGTTGGTTTAGATTATCGTTTTAAGAGAAGCTACGCCTTAGCTAAGAAGTTAAAGTCACTTCCATATCGTAATTTTAAATACTTAAGAGCTAAAGGTGAAAGAATCGAACACCTTTTTGCAGAGAATGAATTAGATAAAGTATTCTACTTCTTCCCTGATCCATGGCCAAAGGCGCGTCATCACAAGAAGAGGCTATTTCAGCTTCCTTTCCTTGAGAGAGCATACAAAGTTATTAAGCCAGGTGGATATTTCTTTGTGAAGACTGATCACGATGGTTATGCGGAGTGGATGAAGGAAGTTATCGAGAAACAGGACCTATTTGAGCTTGAACTCGAGACAAAAGATCTATGGAACGACGCTCCAGATCACCTACTTTGCCAATTTAAAACAAAGTTTGAGAAAATATTTATCGAGCAAGGTGTAAATATTAAGGCTTTTGTTCTAAAATCCAAAAAAGCAAATTAATAAGCTAGGTTAGCACACACATGTCATTACAAAGACTGCGCGAAAAGATCGTCAATGAGATCCCGATTTCTGATTTAATCGAGCGCTATGGTGTGCACTTAGTTCGCAAGGGCAACAACCTTTATGGGGTCTGTCCATTTCACGACGACACAAATCCTTCGATGTCTGTTGTTAACGACAAGAAGATCTATAAATGCTTCTCATGTGGAGCAGGTCACAGTCACTTCGACTTCGTTATGAATCTTCAAAACCTCGAATTCATCGAGGCCATGAAAGATATCTGCGATAAGTTTGGTATCGATTTCGACTCTTATACAAATACTAAAGAAAAGTCGAAAGAGTTCATTTATGCTGAAAAAATTCTTAAAGTTGCATCAACTATCTACTTTCAGTCAGGGCGAAACCTCAAACCTGAACAGTATTTAGACTTTTTAAAGAATCGTCATTTAAGCAATGAAATTGCAGATCTCTATCAACTAGGATTTGCTCCTAAAAAAAATAGCATCTACGACTATATATGTTCCCTTCCGGCCAAAGACCGTGGAGAGATTCTACAGACGGCCCTGAAAATTGGTATCGTTAAATATAATGCCGACAACAAGTCCCATTATGATACTTTTCGTGAACGCATAATGTTTCCGATTTGGGACCATTACGGTAAAGTTATCGGCTTCACTAGCCGACGAATTCATGAATATCAACACGCTAAGTACATGAATTCTATAGAGTCGTTCATCTTTAACAAGAGAAACCTTCTCTATGGCCTCCATCTTGCAAAATCATTCATTAGAAAGCGCGATAGCGTGATTATAGTTGAAGGAAATATGGACCAAATTGCAAACTACAAGAAGGGTTTTGAAAATAGTGTCGCAATCATGGGGACGGCCCTTGGCGACAACTCTCTTCGTACGCTTAAGTCCATGACAAAGAATATTTATCTTTCGCTTGATAATGATGAAGCTGGTTTTAAGGCTTCACAGAGGGCCAATCGCCAATTTCTTGAAACAGGTATTATCCCTAAGTTTGTCGATCTAAATCCCCATAAAGATCCGGACGACTTCCTTGAAAAGGAAGGTATCATTGCCTATCAAGACAGAATTGATAACGCTGTTCCATTTATTGACTATGAATTTTCAAAATTACTACCAGATCGTAAGATTGAAATTCTGGATGAAAAGCTAGCTCTTCTAAAACAGGCATTTGATCTTGTATCTCCACTAGGTAAAGACCTGAACGCTATCGAAAGACTTGTTAGTTGGGCAAAAAAACTTAATCTTGAATCAAGTAAAGACAGTATTATCGAGAATTATGAAGATTTCTTAAAAAATGAGAAATCTCCAGCCTTTAAGCCGGCCATTGAAGAGAATCCACCAATGGAAATGGTTCCAGCTGAGTTTGACGAAGACTATATGGCAAGTTTCATCGAAAGTGATGCAAGTGTGATGCCAATAATGGATGAAGTTGAAGCTCCAATCTCAAAAACGGAGAAGACTTTACTGCTTGCTATCGTTGAACATCCGGATTGTCTTGAGTATGATGAAATGACCGATCTGCTTGATTTTATGCACTCAGATAGGGTAAAAGAATATATTTTAAATCTGAAAAATTTAATCTTTGAAATAGATGAGAGGGAATTTAAAAACTTTGCGCTTTCGAGTTCTTCCAAATTCGGCCTACATGAAATAATCGATGAGGGCATAAAGAAATACAAAGGAATCAAACTAGAAAAAGAGGGAGCGTTTAAAATTATTAAAGACCTTAAAACAAAACTTGAAAGAGTTAGTCTAGAAGAAGAAATTGGTCGCTTAGATTCTGAGAGAAGTAATATTACAACTCAAGAAGAAGAAACTAAGTTGAATGAAAAGATTTTTAAAATCCGAAGAAAGCTTCACGCTTTAAAAAAGTAAAAGACTGGAGAAACCAAACATGTCAAGTGCTGCACAATTTTTAAAATCAAAGGGTTTCGAAAAACTTATCGCTCGCGGTAAGGATCAAGACTCTCTAACTCCAGAAGAAATTAACGATGCTATTCCAGCAAGTTTAATTGCTCCTGAAGAACTTGACCTCATTATGCTAGCTATCAGCGAATCAGAGATTGAAGTAACTGATCATGAAGTTGAAGAGGAAGATGAAGGAATCAAGCTTGACGGTACAGAAATTATTGAAGAGACGCTTTCAAAAGAAGAGAGAGCTGAACTTAGAAGTGCCTCAACTGATCCTGTAAAATTATATTTAAAGAGAATGGGTTCTGTTGCCCTTCTTACAAGAGAAGGCGAAGTTGTAATTGCAAAAGAAATCGAAGAAGGTGAAAGAGAAATTATTCTTTCTTCACTTAAATCGTCTCACGCGATTGCAGAAATCATTAACCTAAAAGATCGTATCACTGAACTAGAAAACCCAACTGAGTTCGTAAGAGAGCTTGTACGTGGTCTTGATGATGAATCAACACAAAAAGACATTGATAAAGTTAAGAAAACAATCATCAATGTATGTGATGAGCTTAAAGAAATCTATGACTCTTCACTAAACGAAGATGATGGAACTCTTGATAAATTTTCAAAAACTGAAAAAACAAAAATGGACTCTATTGCAACAGAGCTTGCGGATCTTACTTTCAACAGAAAGATCATCAATAGCTTCGTTGAACCAGTTAAGAAGTACTACCTACAATTTAAAGATCTTTACGAGCAACAAGATCGTATCTTTAAATTCCTAGAAGTCGAAACAATTGAAGCTTACCGTGATCTTCATGAAAAGATTATGGAAGACGATGCATTCAAACGTGCATTCGCTAAAGAGCTTTACACAACTGATGCAAAGGTAGAGCAACTAGTTCGTAACCAAGAAGATATTCTAAGAAAACTAAGAAGACTATCACAAGAAGCTGGAATGAGCTTTGACGATATCGAGACTGTTTACAAGATTATCACTAATGGTGAAGAAAGAGCTGACCGCGCGAAGGCTCAACTAGTTGAAGCAAACTTAAGACTTGTTGTTTCTATTGCTAAGAAATATACAAACCGTGGTCTACAATTCCTTGATCTAATTCAGGAAGGTAACATCGGTCTTATGAAAGCTGTTGATAAATTTGAGTACCGTCGTGGTTATAAGTTCTCAACTTATGCAACTTGGTGGATTCGTCAGGCCATTACTCGTGCCATTGCTGACCAAGCAAGAACAATCCGTATCCCAGTTCACATGATTGAAACAATCAACAAGATGGTTAGAACTCAAAGACAACTTATCCAAGAACTTGGGCGTGAGCCAACTCCAGAAGAAATTGCTGAGAAGATGGAAATGCCTGTTGATAAGGTTAAGAAAGTTCAAAAGATCTCTAAAGAGCCAATCTCTCTTGAAACACCAATTGGTGAGGAAGAAGATTCTTCTCTAGGAGACTTCATTGAAGATAAGAAAATTATTTCACCTGCAGATGCTGTAATGAGCATTACATTATCTGAGCAAACTCGTTCAGTACTTTCAACTCTTACTCCAAGAGAAGAAAAAGTTCTAAGAATGAGATTTGGTATTGGTGAGAAATCTGACCACACTCTAGAAGAGGTTGGACAAGACTTCTTCGTAACTCGTGAACGTATTAGACAGATCGAAGCAAAAGCACTTCGCAAGCTAAGACATCCTTCTCGAGCAAAACTTCTTAAGTCATATATCGAAAATAACTAAGTAATTCAGGCCCCTATTAAGGGGCCTTATTACTTGAGCTAACTAAAACTATTACATTCCTTAATTTTGCGTTATAATAAGGCTTTTAGACATAAAAGTAATATATGACACAAGAACCTGGACTCGACCTAGCAAAAAAATATTTTTCAACTCTGGCAATTTCAAAGGCCAGAAAAGTTCTCAGCCTTGGGAAGGTCTCTCTTTCATTTAAGAAAGGAAGTCTTGATGGTTACCTAATTACAACAGGTATTATCAAAGAAGACCGTCCTTATGAGTCTAAAGTTGTTTACAAGAAAAGACTTGAGGGAACTGACGAGTCTCCACTCTCAACTTCATGTGACTGTTTAGAGTGGACAAAAGAAAAGCACTGTCACCATACAGCTGCGCTCTTTATGTACTATATTGCGACAACAAACGATCAGTCAGATACAAGTACTCACCTTCCACCAATTGGAGGATATGGTGTTTACCCTCTTGAGTATGGAACAATTCTTAGTGGACCACACGAGCTAGAAAATGCACCTCATGGCCCGACATACTCTACACTAAACTATTCTTTAACATCTAAGAAAACTATTGAATTCCCTATCCCTGAAAATCTATCGGGGAAACTTGTTTTCAATATTGCTCCAAATAAAGAGCAACGTGTAGATTTTCAGGATGACTTAAAATCGAGTATTCGTTTTGCCTTACTCGATGATGAGGGAAAAACTCATCGAAATATTAGTATTTTTGAAAGTATATATTTATTTAATTGGGATACTGGTCATTTATATTCGCTACCAAGTGAACTAAAAGAGTTCTTTTCGACTCTAAGATCAAACTTAACATCATATAAAATCGATGATGCCTTAAATCTGGCTTATTCAGAAAGGCTAGAAAAATATATCGCATTTGAAGTTGAAGGAAACCAATTTGATATTTCAAGTATTGAGTCTCCTGACTTAAGAATTTATATAAACAACTCTCAAAGAAAGGGTTACAACAACTTCTCAATTGAATTTTTCAATAAGGAAGATAAGAGGACTAGGCCTCCACAATTTATGGCCTCTCTCACTTTTGAAGGTGGCTATCTTGATCTTTTTAGAAAGAAGATTGAAGCCTATCACTTCCTAAGAGAAGTTCAACACTACTTTGAAACAGGTGTTGATAGTTATAAAAAGTCACTATCAGGAAAATCGAAAAAGTCTTCGTGGATTCGCCTTATTTCAGAAGTTGTTAGTAAAGACTATACGCTGAGCTTTGATCACGAAAATCATAAGCTTTATAAATATGATAATAAGCTTCAACGCCTTTTATTTAAAGTTATGGTAACAGAGTTTGGAGATCACTTTTTCCGCTACTCTTACCTTTACAGAGATACTAACGAAGTTATCTTTCAGGTATCAATGTCACAAATTACCCAAGGTCTTTCTAAGTTATTTACGGTAACAAAACCTTACGGTGTTGA
The DNA here is from genome assembly GCF_047085075.1 of Halobacteriovorax sp. RT-2-3. Lineage (NCBI taxonomy): Bacteria > Pseudomonadati > Bdellovibrionota > Bacteriovoracia > Bacteriovoracales > Halobacteriovoraceae > Halobacteriovorax > Halobacteriovorax sp. RT-2-3. The sequence continues at coordinate 872,030 of NZ_JBKIYF010000002.1, forward strand.
AATTTTCTATAATAATAATGAAATCAAAAACTGGAACTCGCGAATACGCTTTGAAAGAAAGCAAATTGGGCGCTCAGGTTGGTTTGATTTAGAACTAGAAATAAATGACGTCGACCAAGAAGTCCTCAAGAACGTCGATTTGGACAATAGTATTGCCATTACTAAAGATGGTGTCATCTTACTAAACAATGAGCAAAAAGATCTTTTAAAATTTGTACAAAAATATACAAAATTTGAAGCAAAAGAAGAGATACAAGATGGAAAATTTAAAAAATTCATCTTACCTTTTTCTCGTGCCAGAATTTTTGAATTATTTGAACTTAAGAAAATTGGTCTAGAGGGCGCGCTTACAGAAGAAGAAATTGCGCTTTGTGAAAGACTTCAAAATCTAGAAGGTATTCCAGACTACCCTATCTCTGAACATCTAGGTTCAACTCTTAGGGCATACCAAAAGACTGGTTACAATTGGCTTAAATTTCTACATGAAAATAAGCTTGGGGCCTGTCTTGCAGATGACATGGGTCTTGGTAAGACAATTCAAACAATCGCCTTTATTGAGAGTATCTACGATAAGATCGATAAAGTTTTAATTGTTTGTCCAGTTTCCCTACTACTTAACTGGGAAAATGAATTTAAAAAATTCTCGGATATCGATGTTCATATCTTCCACGGTGCAGACAGAGAATTACCTGAAGATAGCAAAGCGAAAGTAATCCTAACTTCATATGGAATCTTAAAAAGAGAACTTGAAGCTGAATTTGAAGAATCACATTATGATGTACTCGTTCTGGATGAAGTTCAGCACCTTAAAAATATGCGCTCACTTGGAGCGTCATCTGCAAGAAAAATCAATGCAGACTTTAGAATCTGCCTAACGGGTACACCTGTTGAAAACGATCTTGCTGAATTCTTTAATATTATTGATCTTAGTATACCTGGTATCTGGGGAGATCTAAGATTCTTAAGATCTAGCTCTACTCCTAAATCAAGAGTATACGCGAGAAAAACTGCCGCCCCATTTATCCTTAGGCGTACGAAGAATCAAGTTCTCACAGACCTTCCTCCTAAAATAGAGAATAATGTTCTCCTTAGTTTTGATGAAGGCGAAGACGAGTTTTACAAAAACAAATTACAATCAATTAAAGATAATATTAATAATGCTCCTAAGAACAAGAAGTATGGAGAAATTCTCAAAGGGCTTCTTGAATTACGTCAAAGTTGTCTGTGGCAAAATCATAGCAATAAAACGACAAAGGATATTAGAAGTCTTACTTCAACAAAAGTTGACTACCTAATTGAAAGTTTAGAACAAATCGTTGAAGAAGGTCACCAAGTTATCGTCTTCTCACAATTTACGACTTATCTTGATATCATTGGTTCTGCTTTTGATGGCCAATGTTGGAAGTATTCTCGAATTGATGGTTCTCTGAATGTTAAGAAGAGACAAGCAGCAGTAGATGAATTCCAAAGTGGGAAAACAAAGCTTTTCCTTATTTCTCTAAAGGCCGGGGGTGTTGGTCTTAACTTAACAGCAGCAAGCTATGTCTTCATTATGGATCCTTGGTGGAACCCAGCTGTTGAATCTCAAGCAATCGACAGAGCTTATCGTATTGGTCAGAAAAATACTCTAAACGTATTTAGACCTATTATTAAAGGTTCAGTTGAAGAGAAAGTCTTAAAATTACAAGATATCAAACGTGAGCTATTCAAAGAACTTCTTCCTGAAGATGATGAAGAACTATTCAGCGGAAAACTCACAATGAAAGATTTTGAAGAGTTATTTAACTAAGAATTTTTTAAACGATTCACTTCTTTATGAACAGCTTCTTTTAACTCATCTCGACAGAAGATGAATGGTCCTTTTAACTTCTTTGTTGAAAGATCATCAATCTCATCTGAGTAGATTCCTCTAGAGTGACAAATAATTACTCCAGCAGCAATATCCCAAATATTCTTATCTCGAAATGAGATTACACATTCTGCTGCACCTGCTGCGAGAAGACCTAATTTAAATGCAATTGAACCTAGTGGAGTTATCCTGAAGTTATGCTTAAAATCTAATTTATTAGCACCCTTCTCCCACTCTGAACGGGAGATCATAATATTTACCGCCTCAGCATGAGCATGGCGACTTCCAAGTGGATATTTCACATCACTTGTAATCTCAAATCCAGTAAAAGGATTATAAATCCAACCAAAGTTTCGATCATCGTGAATATCAGCAGAATATAAAATAGCTAAAGATACAGCACATTCACCGTACCCCTTGGCAAATTCTCGAGTACCATCAATTGGGTCTAGAACAATGACAGGAAACTCAAAGCTCTCTTGGTCCTCTTCTGAAAAGAAATTAAAATCAAAATTTGATTCATGAAAAACCTTTTTCACTTGATCAGACACAAAAATATCAAATTCAGTTACAATACTCTTATCGGCCTTTCTTTCAATAGACATATCACCCCACACCATTGTGTCGAGTTTAGTATGAATACTGCTCTTTATTTCTTCTAATTCATTTCGATACATTATTGGTCCTAGTGGATATGACTATCTTATGTGAAAGACGAACTCGTGCTTAAAGGTCTTTTCTTGCTCTAAATCGATTAGTCCCTCTTTCGTATAAAAGTCATTATTTGAATCTAGAGCATCAGTAACTCCAAAGGCTGGCGCAATCCTAACAAAGTTCGCACCTGGATATGTCCAAATTGATAAATATGGAATATTCCCTAGATCTATATTAACCGACTTCTCATTTAAAATATTCTTAAGAGCGATACTCTTTGACTTAATATCCTTAAATACCATTTCTCCACCTCTAAAATTTTCTTGAGTGAAGAAAACACGACAATCTTGAACAACTTTTTTATTATCCGCATCATGAAAGTTAACTAAATCATTTTCAAGAAAATACGCTCCACGCTCTTCTTGAGTTGAAAACTCAATAAAGCAATCATCATGCCCTTCTGGTCCTAAAGGAACATTGAAAGTTGGAGCAAAGCCTAAAGAGAAGAACATTTCTTTTTTATCAAGGTTTTTAATAACAAAAGAGACTGTAAGTTTTGGCCCATAAACCATATAAGTAACTTCAATACTGTAGCGAAATGGAAATATAAGCTCTGTATCGGGGCTATTCGTATGAACGAAGGTAATTCGATCTTTACGATGATTTTTGACTTCGAATTGAAAGTCTTTAAGAAAGCCATCCTTTTGCATGTGATAGTATTTTCGACCTAACCAATACTGATCATCCTTAAGTTTTCCTACAATTGGAAAAATTATTTGTGGCTTCCAAGGGTTTAGAGTTGGATGACCTTGCCATAGATATTCAACATATGATTCAAGATCAAATATTGATAATAGCCCAGCTCCCTGCTTCGTAACTGAAACTCTAATAAACTCACTTTCTAAATGGTAAATCTGATCCTGATTCATCAAATCATCCTCTAATAAATATGATAACAGTTTTTGGCCCATCGTGAAACTCATAAGCACCTGAATTTAGGCAATATATTTCATTGTGGAATAGATCACTCATTTCATTTGTGAAAAAAGTCCAAATATATTCGGCCATAGGTTAAAAATCCTTCAAGTTAGAAGCAAACATGATGCTTTCTAGCTCCCCCCATTTAACCTCTAAAGTTATCTAAATATTCCATTTACCTGATTCATTCGAATTAACCTAAGGCCCCAGAAAAAGGGGCCCTCGCCTTTTCTTATTGCTCATAAATGATTAAAATAAGGTGTCTAATTTACACATAGGGAAATACACGAATGAAAGTTATCGAGCACATCGACAAGGCGACGAGCCCACTTTTTAGTTTTGAAATTGTACCTCCACCAAGAGGAAAAAATATTTCAGCTGTAACGGATATCGTTAAGGAGCTCTTGCCATTTAATCCGTCATGGATTGACGTAACAGCACACTCAGCAGGAGCATATTATAACGAAAAAAATGATGGCTCAGTTGAGAGAAAGATCTACAAGAAACGTCCGGGAACAGTTGGGATCTGTGGAGTTATTCAAAATCGATTTAAAATCGATACAGTTACTCACCTTTTAACTCAAGGTTTTACCAAAGAGGAGACTGAGGATGCTCTAATCGAACTTAACTACCTCGGTATACATAATGTTTTGGCCTTACGTGGAGACGCCCTTAACTATAATAAAAAATACGATCTTTCTCGCCAAAGAAATTTCTATGCAAAAGACCTTGTGGAGCAAATTGATAACGTAAAAAAAGGTATCTATCTTGATGATATTTCAAATAGCTTACCTCTAGACTTTTCTGTTGGTGTTGCAGGCTATCCAGAAAAACACTTTGAGGCTCCAAATCTAGCGACAGACATAAAGTACCTAAAAGAGAAAGTTGATGCTGGTGCTGATTATATCGTTACACAGATGTTCTTTGATAATACGAAGTATTTTGAATTTGTTGATAAATGTCGTGAAGCTGGAATCACGTGTCCAATTGTTCCAGGAATTAAAGTCATTAAGAGCATGGGACAGCTTTCAAATGTACCGAGGCACTTCTATGTAGACTTCCCAGATGAGTTCGTAAATGAAGCGACAGAAAATTCAGAACATATTAAAGAAATCGGAATTAAATGGGCAAGAAAACAAACGGAAGAATTACTAAATGCAAATGTTCCTTCAGTTCACTTCTATGTAATGAATGATAGTGCAAATGTTTCAGAAGTTTTAAAAGGTATATATTAATGAAAGATATTCGTAGTGAATTAGAATCAACACTAAAGAATAGAATTCTTTTTCTAGATGGTGCTATGGGAACAATGGTCCAACAATACCATCTAACAGAAGAAGATTTTCGAGGAAATCGCTTTCAAGATACTAAGATAGACTTGAAAGGAAATAACGACTTATTAAATCTTACTAAACCAGAAGTTATTAAAGAGATTCATACAAAATACCTTGCTGCTGGTTCAGATATTATTGAAACAAATACTTTCTCGGCAACGAGAATAGCTCAAGACGATTATCACTTAAGTGAAATTGCATATGAACTAAATGTGGAAGCGGCCAAGATTGCCAAAGCGGCTTGTCTTGAATTCATGAAAGAAAATCCGGAGCGTAAATGCTACGTTGCTGGAGCTCTAGGGCCAACAAATAAAACAGCTTCAATTTCACCTGATGTTAATAACCCTGCTTTTCGAGGTATTACATTTGATGAGTTAGTTGATAATTATTACGAGCAAACAAAAGGACTAATTGACGGCGGTGCCGATCTACTTTTAGCTGAAACTTCATTTGATACACTAAATTTAAAAGCTGCAATTTTTGCAATGAAAAAGTATTTAGATGATAACAACCTTGATACTCCAATTATGCTCTCTGTAACTATTACAGATGCATCAGGAAGAACTCTATCAGGTCAAACTGTTGAAGCTTTTTGGAACTCAGTTGAACATGCTAGGCCATTTAGTGTTGGTATCAATTGTGCACTTGGAGCACAAGAGATGCGCCCATATATTGAAGAGTTATCAAGAGTTTCAGACTGCTTGATATCTTGTTACCCTAATGCAGGACTTCCTAATCCGTTAAGTGATACAGGTTATGATGAAAAGCCAAATGAGACAGCTGCTCTTCTTGAAGAGTTTGCAGCATCGGGGCTCGTTAATATTGTTGGAGGTTGTTGTGGAACAACACCTGATCATATCAACGCTATTTACAATCATCTAAAAGATATCAATCCTCGCGAAAAACACGATCTCCCTAAAACCCAAAGACTTTCAGGACTTGAACCGTTAAATCTTGATTATACAGGAGAGCGTCCATTCATCATGGTTGGAGAACGTACAAACGTGACAGGCTCACCAAGATTTGCACGCCTTATTCGTGAAGAAAACTTTGAAGCAGCTTTAGATATTGCCCGACAGCAGGTTGAGAATGGAGCAAATATCATCGATGTGAATTTTGACGAAGGTCTCCTCGACTCTAAAGCTTGTATGGTTAAATTTTTAAACCTAATTGCATCTGAGCCAGATATTTGTAAGGTTCCTATTATGATCGACTCATCTAAGTGGGAGGTCATCGAAGAAGGGCTTAAGTGCATTCAAGGAAAAGGGATTGTTAACTCAATCTCATTGAAAGAAGGTGAAGAAGTTTTTAAAGAACATGCGAAAAAGATCCTTCAATATGGAGCGGCCGTTGTTGTCATGGCATTTGATGAAAAGGGACAAGCTGCATCTAAAGAAGAAAAAGTTTCGATATGCCAACGCGCCTTTAAAATTCTAACTGAAGAAGTAGGATTCCCGGCCACAGATATTATCTTTGACCCAAATGTACTAACAGTTGGGACAGGAATTGAAGAACATAATGACTACGCGATAAACTTCATCGAAGCGGTAAGAGAAATAAAAGAAAAATGTCCAGGCGCTTTAACTAGTGGTGGTATTTCAAATATATCTTTCTCATTCCGTGGAAATAATATTGTACGCGAGGCTATGCATAGCTCATTCCTCTACCATGCGATTAAAGCAGGGCTAGATATGGGAATTGTAAACGCGGGAATGCTCGAAGTTTACGAGAACGTTGAACCTGAGCTAATGAAGAAAATTGAAGATGTCCTTTTCAACCGTTCTGAAAGTGCAACTGATGACTTAATCGAATATGCTGAAAAATTTAAAGGTGTAAAATCAAAGGCAAAAGAAGACGATTTAACTTGGCGTGAAGGAAATCTTGGAGAGCGTATCACCCACGCACTTGTAAAAGGTATCGGTAAATTCATTGAAGAAGATGTCGAACAAGCAAGACAAGAGCTAGGTGCTCCCATAAATGTCATCGAAGGCCCTCTAATGGATGGGATGAGAGTTGTAGGTGATCTGTTTGGTGCAGGTAAAATGTTTCTTCCACAGGTTGTTAAAAGTGCACGTGTTATGAAACAGGCTGTTGCATACCTTGAACCATTTATGGAAAAGGATGCTGACGGGAAAAGTAAAAAGAATACATTTGTTATTGCAACAGTTAAAGGTGATGTTCACGATATCGGAAAGAATATTGTTGGTGTTGTTCTCGCTTGCAATGGCTATAACGTTGTTGATCTTGGGGTTATGGTTAGCTGTGAAGAAATTATTAAAGCTGCCAAAGAACACGAAGCCAAATTCATTGGACTAAGTGGCCTTATCACGCCTTCACTTGATGAGATGATTCACAACGTAGCAGAGTTCAATCGTCAAGGTCTTGAAGTACCTGTTTTAATAGGCGGTGCTACCACTTCTAAAACTCATACTGCAGTAAAAATTGCACCTGAGTGTACAAGTCCTGTCGTTCACGTTGGGGATGCCTCTCAAACAGTTGGAATTTGTAATAGCCTTTTAAGTACTAATCTAAGAGATGATTTTTTAAAAGATCTTAAAGAGTCACAAAAAAGAACAAAAGAATATTTTGAAAATAAGAAAGATAGTGGCCAAGCGACGGTTTCATTAGAAGCGGCCCGTGATCACTTAAGAGTTGACCCAAGACAAACATTTGTCGAATTCACACCTCCATTCATTGGCGCTAAGAAGTTTGACGATATTAGTGTTGCTGAAATTGCAAAGTATATCGACTGGTCACCTTTCTTTTGGACATGGGAACTAAAAGGTCTCTACCCTCATATCTTATCGCATAAAGATTATGGAGAAGAAGCCAAAAAACTCTATAACGAAGCTCAAAATATCCTAGACGATATTATTGAGAACGATCGCTTTTCTCCAAAAGCAGTCCTAGGATTTTGGCCAGCTTATTCAAAAGATGAAGATGTTATCCTACTCGATGAAAATATGAATAAATTTGGTACCTTCAACTTCCTAAGGCAACAAAAAGAAAAGACACAAAAAGATCGCCCTTATCTATCTCTGGCCGACTACATCCTACCAAAGGGTGAAAAGCAGGATTATATTGGATCATTTGTAGTCACAATGGGAGATCAAGTTGAGAAGTATGCTAAAACTTTCGAAGAAAGTGGTGATGATTATACTTCAATTATGGTTAAGGCCGTAGGAGATCGTCTTGCTGAAGCATATGCAGAGTTAATTCACGAAAGAGCACGTCAGATGTGTGGAATCGAAGAAGAGCGTGAATTTTCTTTAGATGAACTTATTAAAGAAAAATATATTGGTATTCGACCAGCAGCTGGCTACCCAGCATGCCCTGACCATACAGAAAAAGCGAAGCTGTGGGATTTTATGAATGTACAAGAAAATACTGGCGCATACTTAACAGAGAACTTTGCCATGTATCCTGCTAGTTCAGTTTCTGGCTACATCTTCTTTAACCCTTGTGCTAAATATTTTAATATTCTAAACATTGCCCAGGACCAAATTGAGCATTACTCAAAAGTAAAAGCTCAGGACCTAGAAATAACTAAAAAATGGCTTAGGCCAATACTATAAGGAGCAGAAATGCATGTATGTATCCATCACCATAAAGTTCTTCCAGTAAAGAAATATGGTGGAATTGAAAGGGCCGTTTTTTGGCACATGCTTGAACTAGTTAGACAAGGACATCAAGTAACGTTTATTGGACCAAAAGAGAGTGAAGTAACAAAGCACGGAATCAAGCATATTGTATGGAACAAAGGCGAAGATTGGCAAAAACTTGTTCCCGATAATATCGATATTGTACACGTCTCATTTCCGGAGAAAATTAGAATCGATGTACCATACGTATTAAATGTCCAAGGGAATGGCTTCCCTGGTGAAAAGCATGATCGTAATACGGTATTTTGCTCGAAGTCACATGCAAGAAATCATAATAGTACATCTTATGTAAATAACGCTGTCGACATGAGAGAATACCCTATCAATTACACAAGTAATAAGATAACAGAAATAGAACACCTTCTCTTTCTTGCAAAAGCATCATGGCGAGTAAAAAATTTAAAGCAATCCTTAAAAATAGCTCTAAAAACAAATAAGCATCTACACATCTGTGGTGGAAACTCAATACTTGGAATTCATCCTCTTATCCACAACCATGGTATGGTTGGGGGTGATAATAAGTTGTCGATCATGCAAAAATGCGACGCCTTACTATTTCCAGTTAGATGGCATGAGCCTTTTGGAATTGCTATTATTGAAGCAATGACTCAAGGTATACCTGTATTTGGTTCTAGCTTCGGTTCACTTCCTGATCTAATCGTAAAAGGAACTGGAAGAACTTTTTATAGCCATGAAGAGATTATTCAATACTTTAAAAATGGTGCAGAAGAATTCGATCGAGACTTTATTAGAAATCATGTAATCGAAAACTATTCAATTGAAAGGTTCACAAAGGACTTTGTTGAAAAGTATAAGATTGTTTTAAATGGACAACATTTAAATGAAGAAGAACCAGAATGGATTTATCCATTTAGGGCCGGAAAACGACTACCATTCTAATCAATACCTACTGAGTATGAAGTTAAGACTTCATACTCAGTTCATATAACTTTTTATATTCGCCATCAAGGTTCATTAGTTCATCATGACGGCCTTGCTCAATCATTCTTCCATCTTTTAATACAATGATTTTGTCATAGTTTTGAATAGTTGAAAGCCTGTGTGCAACAGCAATAACTGTCTTATTTTTTGCAAGCTCATTTAACGACTGTTGAACTACTTTCTCTGATTCATTATCAAGAGCAGAAGTCGCTTCATCAAATAAGAAGACATCATTATCCTGAAGATAAGCACGAGCGATTGTTAAACGTTGTGCTTGTCCACCAGATAGTCTTACCCCACGATCACCGATAACAGTTTCTAGCCCTTCTGGAAGCTCTTTAATATACTCTATCGCATGGGCCACTTTTAATGCTTCTTGAATTTGAGCTTCATTGACTTCCTTACCTAGAGTTAAATTTTCTCTTATCGTTGTATTAAACAGGAAGATATCTTGCGAAACTAAGCCGAAATAATGGCGTAGTGATTTTAATTTGAAATCACTTGAATCAATACCATCGATTTTATAACTTCCTTTTTTAACAGGATAAAGTCCAAGAAGAACATTAATAAGAGTCGACTTACCAGAGCCTGAAAGCCCAACTAAAGCAACCTTTTCACCTTTATTTATATCAAAGCTCAAATTATTAATGACCTGATGATCACCGTAAGAGAAGTCTAAATTTGCAAAAGAAATTTTATCACTTAATTCAGAGTGCTCATTTTTACCGTCATCTTTTTCATTTTCAACTTTTAAAAATTTAAAAATACGCTTTTCCGCAGCTTGCGCCTGGCTAATTTTTAAATTTGCTTCATTTGTCTTTCTAATCGGATCTTGGATCATTGCCATAATTGCAATAAAAGTAATGAACTCACCTGTTGTCATTGCATTTCCAGTAATCTTCACCTGAGCAAAAACGATAACTGAAGAAAGGATTAGAGTTGTCATAAATTCAACTAAAGGGTGTGAAATTTGTCTCATTACTTCTGATTTCATTTGAAATTCAAAAAAGCTATTCTGATATCCTTTAAAGAAATCCCTCGTATAATCTTGAAGATTAAAAGCCTTGATAATTTTTTGTCCACCAACACCTTCGCCAATGACATGAGTCATATCAGAAAGTCTCGATTGAACATCTGATTGGTGTGCCTTTACTCTCTTTCCAAAGAAACCGAAAATTAAAAGCATAATAGGAAGAAGTGCAAATGTAACAAGTGTTAGTTGCCAATCAAGATAGAAGGCATATCCTAATAAAACAAATAATGTGATCGGCTCTCTTAATAATGTAAGAAGACCACTTATCCCCTGCGAGTAAATCATCGTATCATTTAAGATTGTTGAAATAACGTCACCTTGCTTAGTCGTCGTATAAAATGAAATTGGAATATCTTGAATCTTTGAATAAATCTTTGTTCTGATTTCACATACAGCATCGTTCATTGCAAATTGCATCCAATAGAAATGAAAGAAGCGAACAGGTAAATTAATAAGTGCAAGTAAACAAGCTAATCCTACAATTCCAAGAATCTCCTCAAGTGTTGATTCTGGCGAAAGCCCCTTTGTGAAAAGAGGATTAATTAGCGCCATTTGACCACCCTTAATTAAGGCCATACCAATACCGAAGATCATACTTCCGATAACTCTGGCGCGATGGCGATGGATTAGTGGCCATATATTTTTAATAGTTTCAAACATGAAAAACCCTTGCTAAATTAGATATAATTAACTTTGCTAGTTTAGAACAAAATAACTCGTTTGCACACCATGTTAGGCACTATGATTGAAAAGTATTTTAGAAGACTCAGAGCACAATATCCAGTGGCCTTCCTTTCTGATGAAAGGCTTAATCTTCTGTTAGAGAATATACATTCTGAAGATGAGATAAAAATAATCTTTAGTTACCTACAAAAGCATCTGAAATCTTCACCAAGTCAGAAAGAAAATGGTGAACTCTTATTTAGTCTTATTGATAAAACTCAATACTCTGTTCGTGCTTGGATTGAGGCCATCCTCACATTTGATTCATGGCTAAAGGAAAATGAAAGAGAGACAGATTTTAAAACAATGATTGGCTATATCGAATGTTCTACACTGTCTCCTGAAAATAAGATTTTAAAATATCAATTAAAAGAACTTGTGGCCAAAATGCTTAATGATTTTGGCTACGTTGGCTAATTTTAGACATTATTAATATTACTTCGCTAAGTTTAAAGAGCTATTAATTATGTCTGAATAATTACCATGTCCCCAAAGTAAAACCTTTTGTTTTTTCACAATATTATTTGAACTTTTTTTGTAATTACGCTGAAGCTCCTCAACAAAACTATTTAACTGATCAAGCATTGAATTAAGAATAAGCTCTTCTGTTTTGTTTACATAAACTTTTTGAAGTTTTAATGATCGATTTTCTTTCTGACTAAAATAATTTTCTACAATTGAACTGGCCACTTCATTTACTTCTTTTCTGACATTCTCTACTGCATTTGCAATCATTAAACCTTGGGCATCTTTATTAAGCGAATATGTACTATCTTGCCTCTTTAGTATGCCCTTCTTATTTAAGCGAACACACAAGCTCCCCACTAAAGATAAACTCATTCCTGTTTCATTAGAGATTTGAAATATTGTTTTTTGAGACTTACCACAAACTTCTAAAATTGCTCTTTCTACCATTAACAAACGTGACATATTCTCTCCCTATAACCCTGTTAACTTTCTAATAAAAAACTTTTCTTCTAAGTTACTCACAATTTCATTACAGTCGTTACGACTTAAGCTGAATGAATGCTTTTCTAAGAATTGAATTAATGAACTGAGTTCCGAAGAATTAATCTCTAGCTTTTCCTTTATCTTAAAATACTCACTAGTTCTCATTTCTGCGCCATTCATTAATCTAAATAGACGTGTCGTTTGCATCTGAAACATCTCTCCCAACTGCTTGTATGTATGCTTTGGATAACGTTTTTTAATTTCTTTAATTAATTGCTCTTGTTGAACCATAAGACCTCCTTAACTGGCCCATTTTTAATAAAAAAGTCAGTTTTTAACTACTTGTGTCGATTGCGGAGTTTTCTATTTTTCTATTGATGAAAAATATGTTTTCATTAATGGAATATGTTTAATTTCACTGTAATTTCTTCAAATATTCGATTTAACAACCCTGCCGATGGAGTTCATTCATGGGATGGGAGACGTGTTATCCTTGCAAACGCACTGAATGCCTATCGACCAGATGTTATTGGAACCCAAGAAGGCTGGGAGCCCCAATTAAGAGATTTCCAAGAGCTCTTAGATGGACTTGAGATCATTGATTCAAATCGTGAGTGGATTGAAGATAGAATGTATCCTTCTCTTTATTATCGACCAGATATCTTTGAATTAATAAATTCAGGAGACATTTGGCTTTCTGAAACACCTTATATTGCTGCATCGAAATCATTTGGAAGTGCATTTCCAAGACTTTGTACATGGGCGATTCTTAAGGCCAAGGAAAATGGAAAACACTACTTCTTTGTGAATGCTCATTTAGATCACCTTGAATCTGATACACGAAAGGAACAAATTAAAGTCCTAATTAGTGAAATTGAAAAAGTAAGAGCTGACTATCCTATTATTTTAACTGGAGACTTTAATGAGTCACCTTTTGAAAAAGTTAGGAAAGTACTAGATGAAAGTGACCTCAATCTTACTGATCCATGGCTAGACCTGGGTCATGAAGAGTGTGAGAGTCATCATAGCTTCAAAGGATTTCGTGAAGATGGTTCTCGAATTGACTGGATTCTTCACTCAAAAGATACTTTAAAGTGCGAAGAAATTCACCTTCATAAAGAAAGCTCTGAGGGGATTTACCCATCAGATCACTTTCCAGTTTGTGCAACTTTATCTGCTAAATGAATATAAGTTTCAATTCCGTTCTTTGTATTATTTAGGATATCTGATGTTGGTGACCACTTACCTTTCTCACCAATAACAATGACAGTAGAGCCACCGAATAAGAAATAACCTTTCTCATCGCCTCTTTTAAATGTTGTTAAATCACCTGATTGTACAATACGGCCAACCATCGTTGCACCAACTTCAACGTAAGCAATTTTGCCAAATTCTTTAGTTTGCATAACTGTTACTTCACGGATATTTGTAGAAAAAATATCATTTTTCTTACGTAGAGCAAGTGGGTTTACTGAATGATATCCACCACCAATCTTGTAGTAATCAATCACTTCACCATCTAGAGGATAGTGAAAACGGTGATAATCAACAGGACATAATCGAGCGAGAAGAAGTGGTCCATCTTCGAAAACACTTTCCCACTTAGAATTCTGTAATAACTCCGTTGAATTTAAAAATTTGCCCTTAACCGGTATCTTAACTTGGTTATTAATTGATTCATATCCAAAGTATCTTGCTTCAGCAAACGCAGACATCGAATCAGCTTCATCTAAGAATGGCCTCTTTCCTTCTTTAAACCTACGAATAAAAAATTCATTGAAGCTGCCATAAGGGTCATCTTTTGAACGTCCTTCAGTTGGAAGGAAATCATCCATATTTATTTGATAATCTTTTACAAATTTTGGAACCTTATTCTTAGTAAAGTTCATATTTTGAATTTCGCCATACATACACGAGACAATTGATGAAGTAATTGCACCAGAGATTAGCTTTCCAAGTGGATTTCCATAGAGGAAATTAATAGCAGTATCCCCGTAAACTTTCTCCACTTCCATTTGATTTGTATAACGATTAAAATAATTAATATCCACGAGTGACCTCAGAATTCTTACAGAAATTTGACATTTCTGTGTTACAAAATTTTTTATACTATGATTATATATGTATAATGAGATGAGCGTCAAAAAGAGATAATGAGGAATATTATGAAAAGCAATTTAAGGCCATTCTTTTTAATTCTTATTCTACTAACATCCCTAAATTCAAAGGCTTTGTTTGATGAAAATAAGGCGATATTAGAAAGTGAACGTAATACTATTTCAGTGTTCGATCGTTCAGTGAATTCAGTCGTAAATATTTCGACCCTAGGTCGTATGAGAGCAAGAAGTGGCTTCTTCTTTTCGATGACAAATAAACAAGTCGTTAAAGGTGAAGGTTCAGGATGGGTTTGGGATGATAAAGGGCACATCATTACAAACTTTCACGTAGTCGAAGGTGGAGATAACTTCTTAGTAAGATTTAATAACAATAAAAAAGAATATAAAGCAAAACTAATTGGAACAGAGCCAGCAAAAGATATTGCTGTCTTGAAGTTATTAGAAATCCCAAGAGATATTAAGCCACTAAATCGAGGAGACTCTGATAAAGTTAGGGTTGGTCAAAAGGCCATTGCTATTGGTTCGCCATTTGGTCTTGATGCAACGGTAACAACAGGGATTATCTCGGCTAAAAATCGAGGAATTCAAGGCATTGGTGGAGTTGAAATTAGAGGAATGTTACAAACAGATTCTTCAATTAACCCTGGAAATTCAGGAGGACCGCTATTTGATTCTTCAGGAAATGTAATTGGTGTCAATACAATGATCTTTTCAAACTCTGGCTCATCGGCAGGTGTTGGTTTTGCTATTCCTATAAATATTGTAAGTAAAGTAGTGCCACAAATAATTAAATACGGAATTGTGAAAAGACCAGGTCTTGGTATAGCCATTGCTGAAAAAAGAGAGCTCTCATACTTCTACGGTATTGATGTTGAAAAGGGACTTCCGATTCAAAGTGTTCGACCAGGTGGGCCATCTGCAAAAGCGGGATTAAGAGGTCTAGAACAAGATCCACGTACAAGAAGTATTATTCTAGGAGATGTTATTTTAAAGATTGATGGAAAAGAAATAAATGATTTCGATGATATCTTTAATACTCTTTATGAATATAAAGTTGGCGATAACGTAGAAGTTCTTTACCGAAGAGGTTCTGCACTTAAAAAGGCTATCGTAAAACTTGAAGAAATAAAAAGAAATTAAGATTCGCTTCGTTTAAATAGTTGGAGTGCCAGAACAGGTGCTCCAACACACGCCGTAATTGCACCAATTGGTATAATACTATTTGCCAAAACTATTCTTGAAATAAAATCACATAGTACTAAGAAGCCCCCCCCTAAGATAAAAGTAGGCATTAAGCTTCTTTCATAGTTAGCACTTACAAGTCGCCTTGTAATATGTGGAATAATCAAGCCAACAAAACCAATCGGGCCACATTGCCATACGACAACTGCAATTAGTATATTTGAAACAAGTATTAGTGTTGCATTTACCTTACGAGTTGGCACTCCCCTCGTTTGTGCAAAATCTTCACCAATAGAAATTAGAGTTAAACTTCTCTTATGAATAACAAAGAAAATTAAACCTAAAATATATAATGGTGCTGTATATAAAAGACCCTCAAACCCTACAATTGAAAGACTTCCCATCATCCAGCGGATTAGCCTAGCAATGCTTTCATTTCCAAGTATACTTTGAACAAAGACTATAGCACTTGATGAAAAGATAGAAAGACAAACTCCAAATAATAATACTCTTTGAGACGAGAACTTATTCAAATAGAGAAATAATAAGATTAGAAGAAAGATTGATGAAAGAGCAATATAAGCCCCTAAAGAAAAAGAATTAAATCCAAGCTCCGCAATAGCAAGCCCAAGGGCGGCCACACTCGAAAAGCCAAGAGTATATGGAGTAGCAAGTGGGTTTCTAAAAATTACCTGTGTTGTACTCCCTATTACAGAAAGTATTCCACCAACTAAAAATGCTAAGTAAACCCTAGGGAATCTCAAGTTCTCTAGGATATAAAGTCCCTGCTCGTTTAAGTCAATAATTCCTTCTCGGCCTATGAAAGGAGTAAGTGTTACCGCTAAAATAACCGCAATATATAAGAGGATTGTTTTTTTCACAGAATATACCTCTTATTATCAATCACGTGATAGTTAAAATTCTTATGAAATATCTTATCAAAGATTTTTGTCGACACGGCTTCATCTACAGTCGAATCAAAACTCATTTGAGAGTCTTCAAACGCCACAAGACGATCACAAATATTTATAATGAAGTTAAAGTCATGGGAAACAACAAAGCAGCTTTTTTTATACTCTTGAAGAAAACAACTCAGCCTTTCAACGTAAATTGGATCTAAGTAATTTGTGGGCTCATCTAGTAAAGTAAACTTACAGTCATAATAAAAGGCACAAATCAGATTAAGTCTTTGCCTTTCTCCACCACTTAATGTTGACACTCTTCTAGTTAGAAGATTTTCAAAGTTAAAGTGTTTAATTAATTTTTTTAGATAAGCTAAGTCTTGCGCCTTGCTACCCCTAGCATAAGACATAACTTCTTGCGCATCCATATCAGTTTGGATTGAAGCACTATCACCACAATACGCAACATCCCCCCCAACAAGACATTTTCCATTGAAATCAACAAGATTAGCAATTGCCTTTAGAAAGCTCGATTTCCCTGCACCATTTGGGCCGATAACTCCACAATGGCCTGATTCAAATGAGAAGCTATTCACTGATAGCCTATCTTGAATTGATAATTTTTCACAATTAATCACTTCAAAATCTCCCTTAAATCTTTAACTAACGATAATGTCCTAGGTCCCAAAACAACCGCATAATCTTTTTCGTATAGATAAATTTTATCTTTAAAATAAGAATTCTTCCAATCTTGTTCTGACTTTATTTTACGATCTGATATTCTTAGAATTAAATCGAAATTAGAAGTCAGTAAGCTCTCAAGACTCCTTAAAGGGTAACCTGATTCCGCTACAATATTTTTTGCACCTAGTTTTGTTAATATCTCATGATAATAATTATCAATACCGATGGCCCTAACCTCATGTAGTTTACCATCCTTAAACTTTTCATCGATAATCATCAGAACTCTCTTACCTTTAGATATAGGTTTTAAAAGAGATTTCAGTTCATTAGAAAACGCTTCGATTTTCTTATCTTTGTTAAGCTTAAACTTTTCGTTAAAAACTTTAAGCATCCCTACTGCATCATCAAGTTTCTTATATGGTGTAATGATGACATCAACGCCTAATTTTTCTAAATTATTTTTGACTCGTCCGCCTTGAACTTCAGCAAGCAGAACAGACGTGATTTTGTCTTCTACAACCTTCTCAAGATTAATTTCAAATGAAGACCCATAGCGTGGCAAACGCTTGGCTTCTTCTGGAAAATTACAATAGTCAGAGACTCCAACTAACAGTTTTCCAGCATCTAGATAAAACATTGACTCAGTAAAGCTTGGAAGAGTTGAAAGGACTCGAAAATTTTGTGCGTAAGAATTAAAGAAAAGAATGGCGGAGAATACTAAGATGAATATTCTCACGCCAACCTCATTATTTCATTTTTGGATCTAGTGCGTCTCTTACTCCGTCTCCAATAAGTACGAGTAAGAATAAACTAGTAAATAGTGCAGCTGAAGGATAAACAGCTAGCCACCATGCAATTCTAAAGTTCTGGTGAGCTTGGTTAAGAAGCTCTCCCCAAGAAGGTGTAGGAATTGCAAGACCAAACCCCAGGTAATCAAGTGAAGCAAGACCAGAGATACCTGCAGCAATTGAGAAAGGTGCGAAAGTAATAATCGGACCTAGAGAGTTTGGAAGAATATGCTTAACGATAATACGAGAAGTTGATGCTCCCATACCACGTGCAGCTTCTACGAATTCTTGCTTTCTATTCTTTAAGAACTCACCACGAGCATAGTAACTTACTCCCATCCATCCAAAGATTGATGAGATGAAAATTAGAAGCGTTAGTGTAGGCTTAAAGATCGAAATCATCGTAAGTAGTAATAAGAATACTGGAACCGTACTAAAGATTTCAACAACACGCTGACCGAAGAAATCCACTTTCCCACCAAAGTAGCCCATTACACCACCAAAGAATACACCCATGATAGTAGAAAGAAGCCATACTAAGAAAGCATAAGCAATTGAATACTTGTATCCGTATAGTAGACGCGTGAATACATCACGACCTCTATCATCTGTTCCCATGATATTTGTCTCACTAGGTGCAGCTGGATATTCATATACATCACGATTTGATTCATATGGGTCCCACTGTACAAGCGGCCATACAACGCTATCCATATCTAAAGTTCTGTAATTCGTAACATAAACGTTCGTAATTCCAAATTCCTTTGGATGATAGTCTTTAAATACAGGAAAGTAAGACTTTCCTTGGTACGTCATATAGATTGGCTTACTATTAGCAATCAACGGTGCCGAAAGTGTTAAAAGTACAGAGAAGAGAAGAAGTACAATAGAAACTACTGCAGACTTTCTTTTCTTAAAACGTCTCCATCTTTTAAGTGTAAGTTCATTTTCAATAAATTTTTCAATCATGAGAAATCAATCCTTGGATCAACAACAGTGTATAGTACGTCACTGATTAGGTTACCTAAGAACATAAGGACAGTTTGAATAAAGAACAGTCCCATAATTACGTTATAATCTCTTTCTAGAAGTGATTGGTAACCAAGTAGACCAATACCATCTAGGTTAAAGATTCTTTCAATAAGAAGAGATCCAGCAAAAAATAGAGATAGGAAGTGTCCGAATCCTGTAACAATTGGAATTAGAGCATTTCTTAAAGCGTGCTTATAGTAAACTTTTCTATCCGCTAAACCTTTCGCTCTTGCTGTACGGATATAATCTTGTGAGATGACATCAATCATCGAGTTTCTCATAAGAAGAGTTAGTACAGTAAACTGTCCTACCATATATGCGATAAGAGGAAGTACAAAGTGCCAAACTCTATCTTGGATTTGCCCAAAGATACTTAAGTCATCATAGTAATCCGAAACAAGGTCTCCAATTGGGAACCAGTCAACAAATGTATCCCCTGCAAAGTAAACAAGAAGTAAGATACCTAGCATGAAAGATGGAATTGAATAAAGGCCAGATAAAACAAACGAAGACACGACATCAAATCGAGATCCACTTTTAACTGCCTTTAGAACTCCAAGCGGGATACACACCAAATACGATAGTATGAATGAGACCAATCCAAACTGAATTGAAACCGGTAGCTTACTCATTACAACGTCCATTACTGGCTCTTCGTATGTAAATGACTCACCAAAATCTAGAGTAGCTAGATTCTTTAGCCAAATACCATAACGAACGTATAGTGGCTTATCAAAACCATATTGTTTCTTAAGGGCCTCAACAACTTCTTGAGATACAGCACCATTATTTGAACTAGTATCAGTTGTCGTTTGACCAACTCCACCAAATCTCATTTGCTGAAGCTTCTGCTCGATTGGAGAACCTGGTGCAAGGTTTACCATCACAAACATAAGGATACTGACCCCGATCAACGTCGGGATCATAATCATTAATCTTCTAAGGATATAATTAAACAAGTCGTCTCTCCTACTTATTTAGCTGGTTTAATCGACCACTTACTTCCGTAACCAACTCCGTAAATATAAGTATCTTTCTCTTTTTGCATACGCTCAGTATGTCCGTAGAAAGTATAACGGTCGTTAAATAGGAAGATATATGGGTAGTCTTCAGCAATTAGCTTGTATACTTTTTTAAGCATTGTCTTTCTTGCTTCTTTATCAAGAGTCAGTTGAGCTTGATCAATTAGCTTATCAACTTCTTTATTTGAGTAAGAAATAAAGTTAGAACCATTGTTAGCTGCAGAATCTGAGTGCCAAATTTGTTTTGGATCCCAATCTAGTGATCCACCAGACCACGCAAGAGTTACAGCATCAAAGTTTCTCTCATCAAGAGCTTTAATGAAAGAGTTCCACTCAATGTATTTTACTTCAATCGCAACACCAGCTTTCTTTGCATCTTGTTGATACATAGTTAAGTATTTTGAGAAAGTTTTAGATGGGTTTAAGATTGTAAAAGCAAGCTTAGTCTTCTTACCATCAATTGTTTTATCAAGAACAGCATCACCGTCTGAATCTTTCCATCCATCATTCTTTAGGATCTTAATTGCTTCTTCAACATTAAAAGGAATCGCTTTAACGTCTTTGTTTGCATATTCAGACTGAACGTATAGAGGACCAGTTGCAAGAACAGAATATCCGAAACGGAATTTCTTATTCATCTCTTCACGGTTCATAAGATAGTTCATTGCTTTACGAACTTCTTTTGATTTAAAGATTGGGCTCTTAAAGTTCCAACCAACAAAACCGTAACCTTTAACTGATTTGTTTTCTGTTTTTACCTTTAAAACTTCTTTTCCCCATCTTGGGCCATTAGTTTTTTGTTCGTATTCTTCTGGTGAAAGTGAGTTAAAGTCTAAGTCACCTTTTTCAAGTCTCTGAATAGCAACAGAAGACTCATTAATAAATCTCATGAAGATTTCACCATATGAGTAATCATTCTTATAATTATCTGTCTTGTATCCCCACCAGTCTTTATTTTGAACTAGAGAGATACCTTTACCTCTTCTAAGCTCTTTGAAGATATAAGGACCTGTACCAATAAGAGTTTTATTAAGTTCTTTTTCTTCTTCTTCAGTTGGGTTTTCATAAATATGCTTTGGAACGATTGCAAGGTATCCACCACTAGCAATAGACATTAGGTTACCAAAGTACTTTTTGTTGGCCTTAAAACGAATTGTTCTTGGACCTTCAATTACAGCTTCTTTAAAGTTAGCAAAGTAAGACTTCATGTGAGCTGTCTTATACTTGTTTTCTGGATGAGTTACTGCATCAAAAGAGAATTTTACATCTTCAACAGTAAATGGCTTTCCATCATGCCACTTTACACCTTCTCTAATTTTGAAAACAAAATCATAACCATCATTTTCAATTGACCATGATTCAGCAAGGCCTGGTTCCCACTCATTTGTATCAATATTTTTGTTAAGAAGACCTTCTAAAACATAACCTTGAACATTTGACGAGTAAGCATCAGTTGATGATAACGGGTTCAGTGTTGTAGGAGTACCACTTAGATTGTAGTAAAAAGTGTTGTTTGATTTTTTAGCTCCACCACTTTTATTACACCCTACTACTGACAATAGAAGTGTACTTAAAAGAAGTAAAAAGATTCCTTTTTTCATAAACTTATCCTTTTTATATTTAGCGAGTCACAATATAAAATTTTACACCAAATGGCTAGAATGCACATTAGGATGTACGCGTTCGTCTGTCTAGATGCTAAAATTATTTACAAAAGAGATAATTATTTTGTGATGTAATTCCTCGGATCCAAAGACCAGCGGTCTTCTTTAAGATTTTTAGACTCAATGCGATATTGTTGTAATTTATAATCGACTTCATTCAATCGTGTTTGAATACCTTCAGTGTTACGAACAAGCTGTTGATGGTCATCTTCGAGTCGACGCAGCTCATCACGCCATTCTTTCTCAAGTTTTTGTCTCAATAAATCATAGCGAGCATTGATCGTTTCGACTCTTTGCGTATAAGTAATTAGGTCTTTTTTATTGCGACTAATTTTTGACTCAAGGGCCAATTTTTTCTTCGCAAGAATTTCAATTAACTCATTACCCATCGCAACATTATTAACAAGATCCTGTGAATAAAAATTATAATAACGCCCCGTCGAAAAGGCAGAGTTACGATTGCACTCGTCATATTTTGGTACTCGTACCAACAAGTAGTGACTAGTTCGGCCCATCACAATGGCCTTACACTTAGAGGATTCTTGATGAAGACCCCAGAGATCGAGTTCATCTAATTTATTAATATATTTGATATTATCAAAATCGACTTTGAAGCGTACGAGTCTTGCGCTTGGTTCAATATGCGAGACTCTCCCAGAAAAATAGCCTAGGTCTTTATTGAATTCGAGAATATTTGCATAACAAACAATTCCACTCAAGAATGTGGCAACTAAGATGAAGTACTTCACTCTCTCCATTGTGCCATATTTAATTATTTTAGATAGTTGCGGGAAAGAGATGCCTTTTATTCAGGCTTTTTAGCAATTATTGATTGAGTTAGCTCGGAGCTTTGTTGTGGCTCTTCATATTTTAGAATTTTAAAATCATTAAACATCGTTAATAGTTCTGCAGGTTTTAAGAAATATGAATCGACACTCTGCTCTTTATATTTCTTCTTATGTGCAGTTGTATACCCTTCATAAATAATAACCCCACCAGGCTTTAGCCACTTTTTAAGTTTATTAGATACTTCACGGTCAACATAATAGAAGCAAATTATCGCATCTAAAGATCCTGCGGCGATTTTTAAATCATCAACAGATTTGTGAATAGTCTTGATACGAACACCAGCTTGTCTTGCAAGCCTTAGTGATTTATCAATTGCCACTGAGCTGATATCAACACCTGTTACTTTATATCCCTTTGTAGCAAGAAAGACCGCATTTCTTCCTTCACCCATCCCAATATCTAGAACAGTAGCTCCTCGAGGTATATGCTGATAATTTTTTGCTAAAAAATTTGCAGGAGACTTCCCATAAATATAGTCGTGCTGAGCAAACTTCTTATCCCAGATATTTGAGGCTTTATCTTGAACTCTTTGACCTGTTAGTAACTCATAACGAGAACCAGATATGCTTTGGCGTGCAAAGGTGTCTTGAAATAAACAAGATAGTAAAATAATGAATTTAAGCAATTGCGCTTTCTTCATGAGTCTCAAGCTCCGCATTTAAATAAAGATTTAGTTGTTCATACTTGTTTTTCACCATTTTTACCATAGCATGGACTTTATCTTCAATAGTTGCGGGCATATCTTCTGTATGCGCGAGGTACCAATGGAGGTCATCCACGGTATTATAGAAATCTTCAAGATTGATAATCAGCTCTTCAGATAAAAGCATTAACTGCGCAACTGTTATCGTTTTAAAATTAGATCTAAAAATGGCATTGAAGTGTTCGCGTGTTCGCTTCATCGATAAGATTTGCAAATACTCTCTTTCGCGGTGAATGATTTTATCTGCAAGTCTAGCAGCATCTTGTCTAAGAATAATAAGTAAGCGACTTACTTCCTTTGAAACTCTCATTCTCTCTCAATCCCTTTTAATACTCAGGTAACTTTGCTCTTCTTCCACCTGGCCAGCGAGAAGAATTTGTCACAAGTTTGCTGAACATTTCTTGTCCCGCACGATCGGCCATACGAAACATACTAACAGGTAGTCTTTCTTGAAAAACTTTTTTTGTTTTTAAGATGGCATCATCATGAGTTATAGCAAATGAACTATACTCAAATAGTGTGATACTTCCCTGTCTAAGCATGAAGTTCATATATCTCTTTAATAATTTATTATAATTAAAAAGTGCACGAATATCTCGGATACAACAAATAACAAATTGATGCTCCTTCATTCTAATCGACTTAAAGTCATCAAGTTTCATTGGAACTAGTTTCATTCCAAATTCTGAAAACACACGAGACATATAAAGAAACTCTTCTCCTAAGGCTCGTTCAAATTGTAAATAGATGACATAGTTTGACTTTCTCACAATGAGCCCATCGGTTCATTGCAAACGTTAATTAAAGATGAATAAGATTGTGGAAAAAATTGCCCTAAAACGTAGAAAGGCCGAGAGCACTCCTTTCTTAAAACCACACACGTTACTCTCGGCCTCTATAAGCTTTGGGTCAAATCATAGGGAGAGAGGGATGTCTCCAAAGCTTATCTATAACTTCCATGTTTTCTTCGTGTCCTTCCGTGGACACTCTAAATAAACAACAACTTTTAAAAGGGGCCTAGAGGTGGTTTGATTAAGCTTCGTGCTTTTTACAATTCTGTTGCCCTTTCCTCTAGGCCCATTTTTCCTGAAAGCGACCTTACATTCATAAGTGTAACTCTCAGTTTCCATAGCAACGTCCTATTGCTAATTCCCAAAATCGTCCTAATCTTGGGGAGGCCCCCTGGCCTCTGGATACTTATATATAAGCAGGTAGCGTGCCAAAATTGACAAATAATAGATTCAATAACTTACAAAAACTTTACAATTGAAGTGTGCAAAATGCCCCACAGGCCGCACTATAGAGAAATCAATGGTCCTACAAAAACAAGCACTTAACATAGGACCAAAAAGGAACTAGTACCAGAGTACTTTCCTTTGTGGCCCCATAGCAAATTTATTGTCAGGAAAATTTAAAGAGATGTACCGATTCGACTTGGTCTAAAGTGGAAAGGTTTATCTGACCAAGGGTACACTAGCGACATCCAAACCATGAATGCCTTACCGCGAATATTCTTTACAGGAACAAATCCCCAAACACGTGAGTCACTTGAATAATCTCTGTTATCACCCATGACGAATACGTGTCCATCTGGAACAGTAACCTTTTCTTGATTTAGATGCCTAAAGAATGTTGGGTTTTCACCAACCGTAAACTTCTTCTCGCCAATTTGTTGATAATAGAACTTCATATCTTCAGGATTAAGAGAAGGCTCTTTATCGTAAAGACCTCTTAGCTCTTGATCTTTTTCACCTTCGATCGCAGTCTTTTCAACTTTCTTACCGTTAATAAATAATTCATTTTCATATACTTCAATCGTATCCCCAGGTAAGCCAATTGTTCTTTTAACAAAAAGGATAGAAGGATTAATTGGATATTCGAAAACAACAATATCACCACGTTCAGGGAGCGATTGCCCACCGATATAAATAGGATTAAAGAACTCCGTAAATGGAACTTTAAACCCGTAAGACATCTTATTAACAACAATTGAATCACCGATAGCATTTGTCGGAAGTAGTGATCCTGTTGGAATGTGGTAGTGGTCAACAAAAGTAGATCTGAAACCAAATACGATTAAAATAATTTTAATCCATGATAGCGCTTCATCTTTAAACCATTGACCTGAAAGAAAAGCAGGTTTCTGCTCCTCAACTTCTTGTGCTTTATTAAACATATTTCCTCACTTTATTAACTTAAAAAATTATAACGAGTTGTCCCTAAAAAGTATAAGGCTAATTGCGTTAGACACTTTGGTTGCACATCCTTTAAAAAGCTGCATAAAATAATATTATTCATATAACTTAGGGAGGAATTATGAAATCAGCTTTAGTTACGATTGTATTTTTATTTTTTACTATTCTAAATGTTAGTGCATCAAGTGAACAAGAAGCATATTTTCCATCACACTGTTCTAATTTTGGAGACAAAGTAAGCTATTCATTCACAAGTTGTATTAATTCAAACTTTAGACGAGCAGAATTCGAAGTACCAAATCTATTCTTACAATATTGCAGCAACTTTGGTGATGACTTAAGCTTCTCATTTGAAAGTTGTGTAAACAATAATTTCAGAAGAATTGAAAGTGAATTAGGAATGTTTCTGAGCCACTGTATGAATATTGGAAGAGGCGTTAGCTACTCTTTCGTAAGTTGTGTGAATCGCAACTTTAGTGACATCAGTTACGAATTAAGAAAACAAGATCAGTAAGAATAAATCATAGCGGCCTAAACGGCCGCTTCTATATTTAAAACAGATTTCATTTTATCTTCTAATACTGTTGCGGAAAAAGGTTTGAGTAAGTAATTATTTGCACCTAATTCAATTGTTCTTCTAATGATTGCAATAGAATTTTCAGAACTAACCATAACGACAGGCAAGTCGGCCATCCTTTCATCAGCTCTAAGTTGAAAGAGAAAATCAAGTCCATCACAGTTTGGCATATGCACATCACAAAAAACTATTTGATAGGGAGAGCCACTTTCATGGGCTTCGATTACTTTTCGAAGTGCCGAAATACCATCAACAGCTTCATTAATATTCTCTACTCCAATATCATTCAAAATACTTTTAACTGATTTTCTAATATAATCGAGATCATCAACAACAAGTGCTTTTATACTTGAATACTCCATGAACTTTCCCCTTAAAGTGAACTCTTTCGTAATAAATATTATATCGGAATCCAATGAAAATTCTTTATTTACTTAAGATAAGCGGTGTAAAGCATTGAAAACTAGAGTCCTTAAATAGGATGGGTTTGAAAATAGGCGCCTTGAAGAGTTGGCTTTAAACTAGTCACTCTCAAAGAAGCAAGTAGTAATATAAAAAAAAGCCTGCATAAAAGCAGGCTTATTTTTACTTAAGTGAGTCCCCTCGCGCTGGGGCAAACCGGTGAGATAGGCATTCCAAAAGATGGGCGCCTACCCCGCATCAAATCTTAGCTTCGCTAAGATGCTGCGGGTTACATCATACCAGGCATTCCGCCCATTCCACCCATTGGAGGCATCGCTGGACCGTCTTCCTTAGGAATATCAGCAATCATTGTTTCAGTTGTAAGCATAAGTCCTGCAACTGAAGCAGCATTTTGAAGTGCTGAGCGAGTAACCTTAACAGGATCAATAATACCAGCAGCAATTAGGTCTTCATATCTCTCATCACGAGCGTTGAAACCATATTTTGCATCTTCGTTCTTCTTAACTTCGTTAACAACAACAGAACCTTCAAGTCCTGCGTTTGTAGCAATTTGTCTAAGAGGAGCTTCAACAGCTCTTTGAACGATTTTAATTCCGTGCATTTCTTCTTCTCTATTTGCTTTAAGATCTGCAAGAACTTGAGCAGCTTTAACAAGAGCAGAACCACCACCAACAACAATACCTTCTTCAACAGCAGCTCTTGTTGCGTTTAGTGCATCTTCAACACGGTCTTTCTTTTCTTTCATTTCAGTTTCAGTTGGAGCACCAACGTTTACAACTGCAACACCACCAGAAAGCTTAGCAAGTCTTTCTTGTAGTTTCTCTCTGTCATAGTCAGAAGTTGTTTCTGCAATTTGTGCTTTAATTTGGTTAACACGTGCTTCAACAGCAGCTACATCACCAGCACCATCTACGATAGTTGTATTTTCTTTATCAATTGAAATTTTCTTAGCCGAACCTAAGTGCTCAAGAGCAGCTGTCTCAAGGCTCATTCCTAGCTCTTCAGAAATTACAGTACCACCAGTAAGTGCTGCGATATCTTTAAGCATTTCTTTTCTTCTATCACCGAATCCTGGAGCTTTTACAGCTGCAACATTCAGAGTTCCTCTTAGCTTATTAACAACAAGAGTTGTAATTGCCTCACCTTCAACATCTTCAGCGATGATTAAAAGTGGTCTTGAAGTCTGAACAGCTTTTTCAAGGATTGGAAGAAGTTCCTTCATGTTAGAAACTTTCTTATCAGTGATTAGGATATTTGCATTATCAAAAGAAACTTCCATTTTCTCTGAGTTAGTTACAAAGTATGGAGATAGGTAACCGCGGTCAAATTGCATACCTTCTACAACATCTAATGTTGTTTCAGCTGTTTTTGACTCTTCAATAGTAATAACACCATCTTTACCAACTTTATCCATCGCTTCCGCTAGAAGTTTTCCGATTTCATTGTCATTGTTAGCTGAGATTGTACCAACTTGTTCAATTTCTTCGTTAGTCTTGATTTCTTTTGCAACAGCTCTTAATTCAGAAACGATTTTCTCAACAGCAGTATCGATTCCTCTTTTAAGATCCATTGGATTGTGACCAGCAGTTACAAGCTTAGCACCTTCCGTATAGATTGCTTGAGCAAGAACAGTTGCAGTAGTTGTACCATCACCTGCGTCTTCGTTAGTCTTTTGAGCAACTTCTTTAACCATTTGAGCGCCCATATTTTGAAAGTTATTTTCTAATTCGATTTCTTTTGCAACAGAAACACCATCTTTTGTGATGTGTGGAGCACCAAATGATTTTTGGATTACTACGTTTCTCCCCTTTGGTCCAAGAGTTACTCTAACTGCATTTGCAAGTTGATTAACACCTTCAAGGATTAGTCCTCTAGCTTCTTCTGAATACTTTAATTCTTTTGCCATCTTTTTATCTCCTGTATATTAATCAATTTGATTAAACTAAAATTCCTAAAATATCTGATTCTTTCATGATTAGATACTCAACACCATCAAGCTTTACTTCACTTCCAGCGTATTTTCCAAAAAGAACCTTATCACCTTCTTTAACGGCAAGTTCTGCAACAGAACCATTGTCTAGACGGTATCCTGGCCCAACAGCAATAACTTCACCTTCACTTGGTTTTTCTGAGTTGTTATCTGGAATGTAGATACCACCAGCTGTCTTTGTTTCGTTTTCAATTCTTTTGATTAGAACTCTATCTTGTAATGGTTTAACTTGCATAAATCCTCCAGTTAAATACATTTTTTATTTATTTCACGTATGTTTATACATAAATTGGGAGTGAACGGATACATGTCAAGGTCTGCCACTTAGAAAAAATCATATTTTTTCACATTTATATTGGCGCAAGGCGGAATTTCTCTTCCCGTAAGGTTAAAATTGTGAGATATTGCGAAAAATTAGTCAGTTAACTTATCTTTATAAGGAGTCGCTCCGATAAACAGCATATGAAACTAAAGTTTAATGAAAAACTTTTAGGTAAATTCCTGCAAAATGAGACTGCAGAAGAGAGAACATTTTTTGTCCTTACGCTCATTACAGGTGTTTCATCAGCTCTTATCGCCGTTGGTCTTCAAAAAGGTGTTCACTGGATTCAACATATCCTCAAAACAGATACTACATTTACATGGCAATCCGTAATTCTTGGTGGAATCGCCCTTTTTATTTCTGGTTGGCTAACGACTCGTAGATTTCCATTCTCTGAAGGTTCGGGAATCCCAAAAGTTCGTGCGGCCTTAGTCGTTGATCACGGAAGAATCAGTTTAAAAGATACATTTGCAAAAGCAGTAACAACTCTGCTTGCTCTTGGCTCTGGTGTCTCTCTAGGAAGAGAAGGTCCAACAGTTACTATCGCCTCAGGTGTTGCCTCATGGCTTGGCTACTCATTTCATATCTCTAAAAAGAGAGTGAAGGCCCTTGTTGCAGTTGGTGCAGCTGGTGGTATTGCAGCAGCATTTGCAACTCCGATATCAGCAGTGGTTTTTACATTAGAAGAAGTTGTTGGTGACCTCAACGCAAAAGTTCTTGGTTCAATTGTTATTTCTTCAGTTGTAGCCTCAATCACTGGACAGATGCTAACTGGCCAACATCATATGTTTGAGCAGCTTTACTATAAGATGCACGACCATCGTGAACTACTTTTCTATTTATTAATTGGAATTAGCTGTGCTTTTATTGGCCCTCTTTGGATGAAGTCGGTTTTAGCATTTAGAGAATTCAATCGAAAACATATGAAGAGTCATAAGCTTACTTATATGATGATTGTTTTTCTCATTATTGCACTAATGACTCAGGTACATTCAAGTGTCATTGGAAGTGGACATGGAACTTTAGAAGATACATTGCTTTCACTAATACTCGATCCAAAAGTTTTATTTCTCATGTTCTGCTTAAAGTTTCTTGCAACATCTCTTTGCTACTCGGCTGGAATTTCTGGTGGTCTTTTCATGCCAACACTTTTAATGGGAGCAACATTAGGAAGTTTAATTGGTTCACTAGCAAGTGTTTTCTTTCCAGAGATTACAACGAACACGGGTGCATATGCACTAGTAGGAATGGGAGCTTTCTTTGTTACAGTTATTCGCGCTCCGTTTACTTCTATCTTAATCGTGTTTGAATTAACAAGAGACTACAATATTATTTTGCCACTAATGATTGCAAATATTATTGCCTATATGCTCTCTTCAAAACCGACACAAAATGAATCTATCTACGAACAAATCTCAGCACAAGATGGAATACACTTACCAACACGAGATGACCTTGAAGTGCTTGATCAGTTACATGTAGAAGATGCAATGATAAAAGATATCGTTACATACGGTGCTACTTTAACAGTAAGTGAAACACTAAAAGATATTCAAAAATATAATCCAGACCTTCAAGGTTTTCCTGTCTTAAAAAATGGAAGACTTCTAGGAATGATGTCGACTTCAGAACTTAAAGTACAACTTGCTAAAGGTAACGGTGATGTAAAAATTGAACACTGTTGCGAAAAAAAGATTATAAAAATATATCCAGATCAAAGTTTATACATTGCCCTTCACAGACTTAAAAGGTTCCAAATCTCCCGTCTACCGGTCGTTTCGAGACTTGACGAAAAAAGAATCATTGGAATTCTTACGCCGAAAGATATTGTAAAACAATTCGGTTATCAAATCACAGAATCGAAAGAAAATGATTAAATCAGTTAACCTTTTCTTAAAAGCCGGTTAATTAAGTACAAATTCAGGCCTTCCACCCTTGACCCCTCTCGACTTTCAAAAAATCGGTTGTTACAAATTTGTCATCAATATTTTTTGTCTAACAACCTAACTAAAAAGGAGAGGGTAATGAAAAAATTACTACTAGCTTCGGCTCTTTTTATGGGAGCCTTCTCGACGCAAGCGGCGAGAGTTCAATTCGACTTTGATGTTTATTCTTCGGGAGCATCAATCTATCCATGTAACGCTGGTTTAAAGCACAAAAAGCACAGAGGTGTTTTCTGCTACAACCCAAAAACTTTAAGATCATGTGATCCAGGATCAAGAGGTGGCCATGGTGGTTATCCTTTCCTAGAAGGACTTATCGCTGAAGGTGGTAACGGCGGTTACGGTGGCTCAAATGGCGGTGGCCAAGACTGTGGACCAGATGGAACAAATTGTGATTGCGTATGTGCTGGTGATCTAGATGGAAGAAATGAAAATACTCTAGATACAGTACGTGGTAAAATCACAAAATGGACTGATCACGGAGATCGTTCTCACCACAGCTTCTCGCTTGAGAAAACAGCTGGTGAGTATGACTACCACAGCCTACTTTCTTACAACGAGCAATTCAACAAGAGACTTAAAGAACTATCATTCAACCTAGGTTCAGAAATGTATGGTGCGAAGTACTTTGTTGATATCTGTTTCCGTGCAACACAAATTGACTACGGTCAAAGACCAGACTACCTAGCAGAGTCTTCAGAAGACAGATTTGATTTCATCGTACCTGAAGAAATCAGAGATGACTATGTAGTAGGTATGCCAGAGTCATTTGGTAGCATCGACAACCCACTGTACAAATTCGAAAGAAAAGTTACAGTAACAGACATCGCAGGTTCTAACACTAACGGTGACTGGGATCTAAACGAAGATGACGTTATCTGGTCAGAAGAAAGTTACCAATCAGCAGCTCAACTTGCTGTTAAATCAGGAATTTTCTGTAAAGACAAAGATGGTGACTTCGTTCAAGTTTACGGTGGATCAGGAAACCCTTCTGCTCAAATCGACCTATCTTCAAACTCTGTTGTTGAATTCTTCAAGCGTTATGCAGCAGCTGACCTAAGAGGTTGTGTTGTTCGTTACGAATTCGAAGAGAATGCAAGATATGCAAACAAAACAGTTGATAAATTCAGAAGATGGAAAATGCAAGCTGCAAACATCTGTACTGATACAGCTATCACTAACATCCAAGGTCACGATCACGACTACGGATACTAATCTCAATTTTTAAATACTGCAGGGTGGTTTTCCACCCTGCCTTTACTAAGTGAAGAGATGTGCGGGGGAAAAATGATTTACAGGGGCTTAATACTATTATTTTTAACATTTAATACTCTTGCCTGCTTAATTGCATCGGCACCAAAGAATATTAACATTTCGATTTCTCCACTCAGTAAAGGTCTGTATATCTATGATGAGGCTGGGGTAAAAAAAGATGATATGCCGAACATACTAGCTTCCAACTGTATGACGGCGGCAACAAACAATCACTATACAATGATTACAGTTGGTATAGAAAATTACGTTCTAACAGATAAATTTCTAACATACAGTATTAACGATAGTGTTACATATGGTTCAAAAGATTTTTGCCGAATTGAAAATCTTGAAAATACATATGGAACAACCAAAGATGAAAGAGAACAACGATTATTAGGTCGTCGTCGAATTATGAATCGCTGTTTAGAGTTTGAAGTGAATGACGTATCAGCAACAGGTATCGATTTCCCGAAATCACAATCAGGTTGTAAAGTAACAAGAATTGATGAAAACTCAGCTAGGTTTCAAGGTTACTACTGTTTCTTCAAACCAAAAACTGACTCTGCCTATATTATTAAACCTATTATTAACGAAGCTTGTTTAACAAAAGATTTTTACACAGAAAATGAATTTGAGCTTCAAGATATATTAGCTTCAATTGGTGTCTATGTTTCAGGAGATGCAACAGGACGATCAACTGAACTAAAATATATTAATGACTTTAAATTAAGAGTAAATCAATCACCAGAAGGATTATTAACGGTAAATAAAACAGTTACACCGGAAGAGCCAAAGTTTCCAACAAAGTGGCCTGTAAACGATATTCAACTGGGACAACTATACTTAACAACTTCAGCAGATGCTAAAAACAGTGCCTACTTCGGAGTACCGTTATTTGTAAGAAATACATGTGAGAAAAAGTGCGAACCAGGGAAGCTATGTACGGCACCTTGTAATTATACGCAACCAGTAGCCGCAGAATTTGTTCTTACTCAGCTAGCTGGCAATGGTAAAAAACACTATGTAACTTCTTGGTTTGATGGAGGTATCGCACCAGCAAACTGGACAGGCTTAATAAACGGAATTGGTACGCAAATTACTTCTAATTATTTTGAGATTGGAAAGAATTATGAACTAGAAGTAATCCTCGATGATCAAGAATATAATTTTATGATGTTCAAGGGCCGTATTAAATCACGCCTAACTTTGAGACCGACAACAATACCTTCTATTAATAGAGAAGGACGAACAATTGGTGAAATTTCACCATTTGCAAAAGTTGAAGTTTTAAAGACACTACCGACTTATCCAGTATTTGATACGATTAAATTTACTGGGAATAGCCACTTAGGTGT
The DNA here is from genome assembly GCF_047085075.1 of Halobacteriovorax sp. RT-2-3. NCBI lineage: Bacteria > Pseudomonadati > Bdellovibrionota > Bacteriovoracia > Bacteriovoracales > Halobacteriovoraceae > Halobacteriovorax > Halobacteriovorax sp. RT-2-3. The sequence continues at coordinate 905,161 of NZ_JBKIYF010000002.1, forward strand.
AATGAATACTGTTAATTCAATTAGCCGTGTATTCGACGACCCAGTTTGGCCACCATACTTTTCAGACTACTGTATCGAGGGATCATGTGTCTTAATGAAAGATCACAAGCTAAGACTGAAATTAAAATTCAAGATAACGAAAGATGAAAAGACTGGAGAGCTGCTTTCAGAAGTCCTTGAATACCAAAAAATAAGTAATGTTCAAGATAACAAGACAACAAACGAATACAAAGCACCATATTTTACTTGTACTCCTCCAGGGAAGGACCCAACGGACGATGACAGTGATGATGATTTTGGGGATATTGATTTTTAGTCGCTATATTTAGCAAAGGGGAAACAATGAGAAAATTACTGATGATTTTATTATTAATGTTTACAAGCACGACTTTCGCAAATGATGTTGACGATATGTTTGGGAGTGGAGAGGACCAATTTGAATTTGAGAAATTTTCAAATGAAGAAATCCTACTAAGAATAGAACAAGACATTAAAGTTTCGTGTCGAAAAGGAGAATGTACTCTTTTTTCTACTGAAAACAAATTTGCTGGTTTTGAAGTTGGATTCAATATTGGCGAAGGCATGAATCAACAAGCTGGAAGTGGAGTTAATATCTACACTGGAGGATACGGTGGACAAATTAACGGAGAATACTGGGGAGTTAATGTTAGATACTACAACGGTAAGTGTACTCAACGTATTAAAGTACCTAAGTCTGTTTATATTGCTATTAACCGTTATATGTATGGCCTACTTGACACAGATGGTAATACACGCCGTGGCTTCACTCCTGCTGATGAAGCAATGATTCTTTTCTATACAACAATCATTGGTAAATCAAGCAACTGTAATGGAAATAGCGGAAGCTAAAAAACTTAAGCTTTTCTTTAATTGTTAAGATTAATTCAAAATTATAAAACCTCTCTATGATGAGAGGTTTTTTATTTCTATTTTTAATTACGTTTACGGCCCATGCAAAAATTAAATGGCATGATTGGCAACATCAAGAATTAAATAATTTAATCACACCGTTAACAACAATAGACTTAAACAACCGTGCCTCTTGTGCAATTGATTCAAAAAAACCAACAACTTCAATATTTATCTTTTTAAATAATACTATTCCTGCAAAAGCTGCTTATCGACTTGCAAATCGAACGGGACAGGATAAGACGGTAGTTGTAAAAGAGCTTATTAGAGACTATCGAAATAAAGTCACTCGACTTATCTATGAAATCCATCAAAAACTTATTCATCAAGAACTCCCTCTACTCCCCTACTTAGATAGTGAAAATAACATCCCAGTTAAGTATCAACGAATATTGAAAGAGTGCTATGGAAAACTAGAGTGTCCGAAACTTAATAATTATATGGACGTACTATGGACAAACTCGCATAAGTTAAAACATCGTCTCTATGACAGTTTTGAAGATAATAACTATATTCAGAAAAAATATATCAATGATGATGAAACTTTTAAGTGTATTAGAATAAAGAAATTCGGTCCACTACAGGCGAATCTCTTTGGTCAAAAACCCTCGGTTCAAGACTTAAATCGAATCGCACAAGAGCTGCTAGACATAGACGAAAGGGTAACTGATTGTCGCCTTGAGGATATCGATCAAATTGATAATCTTCAAGTATCTGGCTATCAATTTGATATAAAAGGAATCAAAGAAAAATATTGGGAAAAAGATATTGGCTTTGACTACTGGAATTCAATGAAGCTCTATTTTGCATGGGCAATGAAGAACTTGAAAGTTGAGAATTCTAAATACGAACAAATCATCAGAAATTCAAATACACAAGACTATATCCTCTTCTCACCGAGTGGATGTAAGAGTGATATGATTCCCGCTTGTAATAATAAGAGACTCGCAGAAAACTCATTTAGAGAATTTTCTCGTAAGAATTTTGAAAAAGATGCACTTGAACTCGATATCCTCGCCCCGATTTCAGAGGGAGTACAAAACGATCTTCTCAAAGATCCTTTTGCTAGCGTTAATAAAGATATTCTCGATATTGGATCATATGACGATGCTGACAAATGGATCGAGCATATATTTAAAAATCAAACTCAAACTAAGAACTATGTAAAAAACAAACTAATTGACTCATTAACTTTCTTCACATTAGTAAGGAATCGTTTAAGGGCCGAAGAAGTTCAAGACCAACTTGCATTTTACTTTCGTAACCTCGATGGAAATACGATCAAGAATGATCTTTACTACTTATGCGCAGAAGCCTCAGTCATTTCAGATGATGTCTTTAGTTTCACAAAGAAGCATATTGAAGGCCTTAAAGGTACAGATCTTATCGACAATCTCGATCTTATCTTTTCAAAAAAACCTTATGATGAAGTTATCGATTATTACAAGTCCCTTATGGATGAAACACGTGCCTATTGCAAAAGTCTTGATCAAAAAAATATTTGGAATAATGAATTTGATATAGAATATGAAGGTTTTCACCAGTGGTATATCGACAAGACACGTGCAGCAAAAACTTTTGAGACATTCCCTGAAAAGCACTATGAAAGTGATGCTCTTTCACAAGATTTTATTACTTATGAAAATGGCGATATTATCTGTCGATCAATAAGTCATTGTTTAAGAAAATCAATTATCAATATTATTGAAACTTCTCGTGCTAGTTACTATGGAGATCTGTTCTGGAAAGCAAAATTCTCTCAAGCTTCTGCAGATTTATTTAACCCTTATGCTGATCGAGTTTCGTGTAAGGTATATGATCCATATTTTAAAACGAAACAAGTTATGACTCAATTTGTTTCAGATATTGGCCAAGGTCTTATGAGTTGGTTTACTCCAGGTGTTCTGTATACGCGAGTAAGTTTAACGCCAGGATATGTAACCTCATTTAATAAAATGATCAAAGACGGGCAAATTGAATTTAATAAAGATTATGAAAAAACAAAAGTTAATGTTGAACTAATAACTGAGTTTGGCCCACTTATCGGAGTCCCTTGTGCACTATCAATTACAGGTAGTACAAAGAGTCCTACTAACCTATATCATTTCAGAGGAATATCTGTAGGCGCCTGTTTTGATCGAAGTGGCGGAGATATTATCGCCAACAGTGGTTCAGATATTTCTTCAAAAGATCCTAGTCGTCGAGCTGCATGTGCTGCTTGTCGAATCAATTTTGAAGGGATATCAAATACACTAACTTATTTTAATTCAAAGCTTGGCCCTTTCTTCTATGTTGCAAGAGCAATATATAGTTTATACAAGGGTCTGACCGACTTTGATAATATCCCTCGTAGATGGGAGCTTGATTTAGATAAGCTAAAGACTACATACCAACGTTTTGGTGAGATACCTAAGAGCTGCCGATCAAGTCTACTAAATGGTAATCATTGCTTAAGTAACCAGGATGAAAAAATGGCAGTTGAAAAAGTATTAGACCAAAATTTCACAATTACTGCTTCAAAGCGTGTCGTTAATGGTTACAAGTTTAAAGTTAGAGAATGTAAAAATGAATTAACCGTTAGGGTTGAGCAAAATTTTGCGAGGTTATTTTCATCATGCGAAAAATAATATTAATATTATCAATTCTAGTATCAACCCTAAGTACTTATGCCTTAAACATTAACATTGTATGGACTTCGGATTTTATAAAGGAGTTACACTTAGAATGTGATTCTATCGGATGTCTAGATGGCCAAAACTCTGATATTCTTCGAGAAGAGATTTGCGATGAGTGTTTTTCAGACTCCGTGAATTCTACATTTATTTTTAACAATATAACAACTTATCTTCATGCAGATAAGAAATTACCTCTCGATGAATTTATTACTTATCTTTATACAGAAGAATATATTACTATCAACTACAACTCTCCCTACGATCTAGTCTCAAGTCGTTCTACTGAAATCAAAAAATTACTTTACAAAGATTTATGCCCGAATAAGCATGATGCAATTATATTTTTCAAAAGAGGATATGCAGATACATTTTCCTCCCCAGAGCTTATCTACTGTGGAGAGGAAATATATACTGCGCAATTATTTTAACTTACTTTAGATCGTACCAGTTTACGCCAAAGGCCGGGTCAACTTTTAGTGGAACCTTAAGTTCTACAACATTCTCCATTCCTTCTTTTACGAGTGTCTTCATCTCTTCAAGCTCAGATTCAAGTACGTCAAAAATAAGCTCATCGTGTACCTGGAGAATCATCTTTGACTTTAGGCCACGTTTTTTCATTTCCGCATCGATATTAATCATTGCACATTTAATGATATCAGCAGCTGTCCCTTGAATTGGTGAGTTAATCGCCATTCTCTCAGCATTTGCTTTTATCGTACGATTATTAGAATGAATATCAGGAAGGAATCTCTTTCTGCCATACATTGTGATTGAATAACCAGTTTTCTCTGCGTCTTCTTTTAGGCCATCTAAGAAGCCTTTAATTTTTGAGAATCTTTCAAAATATTTTTCAATATATGCTTTTGCATCCTTTCTAGAAATCTTGAGGGCCGACGCTAAACCAAATGAAGACTGCCCATACATTAGACCAAAGTTAACGGCCTTAGCTTTTGAGCGTTCATCACTTGTTACATCAGAAAGTGCAACGCCGTTAATTTCACTTGCTGTTTGCGCGTGAATATCCTTGTCTTCGTTAAAGGCCTTAATCATTGTTGGATCTTCACTATAGTGAGCAAGAATTCTAAGTTCTACTTGAGAATAGTCGGCTGCAAGAAGTAAATTACCAGGTGTAGCAATGAATGCCTTTCTAACAAGACGTCCCGTTTCTGAACGAATTGGAATATTTTGTAGGTTTGGATTCACACTTGAAAGACGTCCCGTTTGAGCAACGTGCTGGTTAAAGCTAGTGTGAACTTTTCCAGTTTTCTTATTAACAATTTCAGGAAGGGCCTTCACATATGTAGAAAGAATTTTTCCTAACTCACGATACTGAAGGATAAGTCCAGGGACTTCATTGATATTTTTAGCATCAAGTTCTTCTAGTACTGAAGAGTCTGTTGAATATCCTGTCTTTGTTTTCTTAACAACAGGAAACGATAATTCATTAAATAAAAACTCTCCAACTTGTTTTGGTGAATTTAAATTGATTGTGTCATTCATTGAATAAGAATCAACTTTCTTTTGAATCTTCTCTAAAGACACTTGAAGTTCTTCGGCCATTTCATAAAGATATTCTTTATTTAAGTGCACGCCCTCAAATTCCATTTCAGCTAAGATTGGGATAAGTTTATTATCAATATCTTCGTAAACGCTTACTAATTCTTTTTCTTTAAGCTCTTCTTTTAACTGAGAAGCTAATCTAAAAATAGCAATTGAGCGAAGTCCTGTATAAGAAGCCTTAGCTTCATTATTTTCAAGTGAAGTAATAAATGGCGTTTTCTTATCTAGCTCAGATACTTTAACGTTTACATTTGAAGCGATCACTTCAATATTATGTCTCATACTAGGACTTACGTTATAGTGAGCCTGAGTAATATCAAAGTTGTGGGCCTTAAACACTAGGCCGCGACGTAGAATATGTGAATAATCTCTCTTTGAATGTTCGCTATAAACTTCTCTTTTATCATCACCCCAAATGAGTTCGATAACTTCTTTTTCATTAGCTTCATTTACTTCTAAGAAATATGAGTTGTTATCATCGAAAGAAACACTTATTGCGATTAAGTTTCGTGCATGAATATCATCGCTATCAAATTCTGTTTGTACAGCAAGTGCAGTTTGATCCTTTATAAGTACTTTTAACTCATCAAGAGTAACCACTTTATGTTCGAAAGGAGATGCGATTTCTTCTTCCCCTTCCTCGCCATCAGCAATTGAAAGTTGATACTTAAGGTCTTCCATTCTCTTGATCATTGAATTCATACCAAGATCTTTTAGGAAAGTTAGAAGTTCTTCTGATGGATAAAATTTAACTTCAGAATCTTCTGATTTACATTCTAAATCTATATCAGTAACGATTTTAATTAACTCTTTTGAAAGCTTTGCATCTTCAACGTGCTCAGTAAAAGCTGTAATTAATTTTTTACCTTTAAACGTATCTGACACTTCAAAACACTTCTCAAGTGTTCCGTGCTCTGCAAGTAGTTTTGCTGCTCCCTTTGCACCAATCCCACGCATTCCAGGAATATTATCCGATGTATCTCCAACCATTGATAAGTAATCAACGATTTGATCTGGACGAACGCCCATCTTTTCAAAGACACCCTTCTCATCGTAGATAACGTCTTTCATCGTATCGAGCATCTTGATATTGTCGCCGACAAATTGCATAAGGTCCTTATCACCTGAAGCAATTAAGATTTCATCAAAGTCATTTTTCCATTGAACAACAGTTGAGCCGATAATGTCGTCGGCTTCATATGTTTCATTCGCAACATTTAAAAGCCCCATCTTATCGATAAGTTCTTTAATAAGAGCAAATTGTGGAACAAGTTCTTCAGGTGGTTCTGAACGATTGGCCTTGTACTGATCGTAAAGTTCATTTCTAAAAGATCCGCCCGATGTATCACGAGCAAGAAGCATATGTGTTGGCCTATAATTTGCCATAATTTTTAATAACATTGAAAGTACACCATATGTTGCGTTTACAGGTGTACCGTCTGGGGCGTTCATTGAGCGAATTGCAAAAAATGCACGGAATATAAAGTTACTGACGTCGACGACGATTAATCTTTTCTTTGACATATAATCTCCAATTTATGCTATAAATCTAGCCAATTATGTTGAATCTGTTAATGATTAATGTGGAGAATTGGTTATGGACAATGCGCAAAAAACTGAAACTTATCAAAGAGTAAAAAGAGATATCTTTGCTATTTGTGAAGGAGAAAGCAGCACTATTGCCAAAATGGCCACCATTTCTTGTGTTTTAAAACAAGCATTCCCTCATTATTACTGGTGCGGGTTCTATATGGTTGACCCTGTTAAAGAAAAAGAACTTGTTGTCGGTCCATATCAAGGAACTCTTGGCTGTCTTCGAATCCCTTTTGGTAAAGGTGTTTGCGGAACGGCCGCCCATACACTGGAAACACAAATTGTTGAAGATGTTCACTCTATTGCAAACCACATTACTTGTGACCCAAAGAGTCAGTCCGAAATAGTTGTACCAGTTTTCGAAAATGAAAAGTTAATTGCAGTTCTTGATGTTGATAGTGATTCACTTGCAAGCTTTGACGAAGTTGATAAAAGTAATTTAGAAGAAATTATCAATACTGTCTTTGCTTAAGCCTGCGTGCCTTGATCTTCAAACCAATTAGTTTTGCGCTTTTTGATAGCAAGCATTGTGTCGTCATTGGCCATGACAGTTGTATCTGCCATAACATCACCTAGCCTATGTCCAGAATCAAGCTTGTAAAGAAGGTATAATTCAATCCCAACAATAGGTAGACCAACGATAACTGCCATAAACCAACCGGCCACAGGAATGATGGCAAAAACGAGTGGAATAATAAAAGGTAGATTTCTAATGAAACTTTGTTTTAGTGAGCAAGGCGTTCCATCAACTAATGAGATAACTCTAAAGCCAATAAATTTCTTCCCTACTGACTGTCCATTTTGAATTGAATCAGCAAATGTTAAATAGACTATCGATAAAAGGATACCAATCGGATACAAAAATAGTGATAAGACGACGACAATAAAAAGGTCAATTGCCTTAGCAAGGATGCGTGAATAACGTGCGACTTTAATGGCCGACTTTAAGAGGTACTTTCTATCCATATAACTATCTTATCCTATGAATTTTATTAGAAAACAAGGCATTTTTTGCACCTAGTCCAAACAATGGATATTAAGTAAAGAAATGGTTAATTTGTCTATCGGTCAATAGACTTTGATTAATAGCCAAAAATAGGATTTTAATATATAACTTTATACTGAGACTAAAGAGAGCACATACGCTCTGGAGGATAATTATATGAGTACTGTTGGTAAAACTGACGTAACAAATTTTGAATCTGATGTACTAAAAAGCGCTAAGCCTGTTCTAGTTGATTTCTGGGCAGAATGGTGTGGACCTTGTAAAACACTTGGACCAGTACTTGACGAAGTAGCATCAGAAATTGGTGAAACTGCAACAATCTTAAAAGTAAACGTTGATGACAACGGAGAGCTTGCTCAACAATACGGAATTAGAGGGATCCCAACAATGATCTTCTTTAAAGACGGTCAAGCAACTAAGACTCTAGTTGGTGTTCAAACAAAAGAAGAAATTAAGAAGTCTTTAGAAGAACTTATGTAATAAAAGCCTCTACGATAGAGGCTTTTCTTTTTTGAGAAGGAATTTATGTCTAATTACATTTCCCACGCATTTAATCACGCACAAGAAACTCTAACAAAATTTATCGCGAACGAAGAAAACTTCACCACTATGGAGAAAGCGATCAATGAAATGGTTGTGGCCATAAAAAATGGAGGGCGTGTTATTAGCTGTGGAAATGGTGGTTCAATGTGTGATGCTATGCACTTCGCAGAAGAACTAACAGGTCGCTTTCGTAAAGACCGCCCAGCAATGCCAGCTATTGCTATCGCAGATTCTTCTCATATCACATGTGTGGCCAATGACTACGGTTTTGAATATATCTTTTCAAAATATGTTGAGGCCCATGGACACAAAGGAGATGTCCTTCTTGCCATCTCAACTTCAGGTAATTCACCAAATTGTCTTGAGGCCGTAAAATCAGCTCATGAAAAAGGGATGAAAGTAGTCGGTCTTCTTGGAAAAGGCGGTGGAAAGATGAAGGAGCTTGTGGACTTCCCTATCGTTATTGAAGCTGATCTTTCTGATCGTATTCAAGAAATGCATATTAAAATTATTCATACGTTCATAGAGGGAATTGAGCGACAAGTTTTCCCTCAAAATTACTAAAGAATTACGAATAAGAATCGGCAGTTTATTCCAAGTCTTTAAAATCAAGTGCTTGACGCGAATATGAGTTAAAATATTCTTAAGTTAGTACATAATTTTAAGGAGCTATAAATGGAAGGCACAGCTGTATCATCGGTAAACACGATCGCTGCTTTTTTTCAAAACGGTGGGATCTTCATGTGGATCATTCTCTTTATCTGGGCAGTAGGTCTAGCTATTGGATTAGAAAGATTCTTTAAGTTAAGCTTTAAATTTGATGTTGATGGAGCTTCATTTATGAATGAACTTCGTCGCTATATTATGGCAAATGATGTTGAAGGTGCTTCACGTGTATGTTCTGGATCAAGTGCTGCTCTACCTAAGGTTTTAAGAAGTGGTCTCGAAAGAGCTTCTGCTAAGCCAGAGCAAATTCAAAATGCAATCGATGCAACTGCTCTTGAAATTATTCCAAAAGTAGAACTAAGACTTAACTACCTACAACTAATTGCAAATATCTCAACACTATTTGGTCTACTAGGTACGATCCAAGGTCTAATCGCTTCATTTGCTGCCGTTGCTGCTGCTGATCCAACTCAAAAAGCAGAACTACTTGCAAAAGGTATTTCACAAGCGATGAACACGACTTTCCTAGGTCTACTTGTGGCCATCACGATTATGATCATTCATGCATTCTTAAGTTCTAAGTCAGAGAAGATCATCAATGAGATTGATGAGTATTCAGTTAAGTTAATGGATATTTTAAATACAGAAGAAAGTAAGTAGTTATGTATAGAAAACCGAGTCGAAAATATAAGAATAAGAAAGTTGAGAGACTGAATCTAATTCCAATTTTAGATTCGGTCTTCATCTTTATCTTCTTTCTTTTAATGTCAGCAAACTTCGTTAGAATTTATGAAATTGGATCTGATGTTCCAATTATCTCAAACTCTACTCCACCAAAACAACAAAAAGAAAGACTTGATCTTACGCTTAAAATCAATGCGAGTAATATCAGCCTTCACTCTGGACCAAATGAGAGGAGAATATTCTCAGCAGGAAAAACAGCTGATGGTGAATACGACCTATTTAAGTTAAGAGAAAAGTTAATTGATCTTAAGAAGCAATATGTGGATGAGAAAGAAGTTATCTTTATTCCAAATGCAAATATCTCTTATGAAGAGCTCATTAAGATTATGGATGCTGTTCGTGATATCAAGAAAACAGATCCAGAGGTTTGGACAAAGAGAGATGGTCAGGATGTAAAAGTTCTTGAGCTATTTAACAATATTATTTTTGGCGATACACAATCGTAGAAATAAAGAATCAGGTTTATTATGAGAAATCGTTCAATTAGAAATAGAGGAATCAGAAGAAAGAAGGAACCATTTGATATTGATATCACTTCCCTTCTTGATATTCTTGTTATCCTGCTAGTTTTCTTAATTAGAAGTTATGACACTACTGGCGTGATCTTAAATATCCCAAAAGATATTACTATTCCGAACTCGGTATCGAAGTCAATTAATGAGCAAGGTGTTGTGGTTCAGGTATCTCCTAAAATCATTTGGGTTGATGACAAAGAAGTTCATAATACAGAGACATATAAAGGGCAACTCTACTCACAAGGCGGACGACTTATTCTTCCTCTATATAACGAGCTAGTTGCGAAGAGAACAGAGATTGAAAATATTGCTAAATCAACTCCAAATGCTAAGAAATTCTCTGGTATTGTTAATTTAGTAATCGATAAATCTCTTAAGTATAATTATGTTAAGAAGCTTATGCACACTGCTGCTGAGGCAGGGTTTCAACAGTATAAATTCGTTGTTTTAGGACAAGAGTAGAATAAAAAAAGCTCCATTCGGAGCCTTTTTTTATTCAAACTAGAAAAATCTTGTTAACGTAACTCCGAACTCGTCATCCCCATCAAGAACATAGAGTCCACGATTGTCAGCTTTTGCATCATCACCAATAGTTACACCACGAAAGTTCAACTTCATCTTCCATGCATTATTTAGACGGCGCTCATAGCTTAGGTAGTAAAGTGTCTCCCCTGCTCTTTCAAGATCAATATAAAGACCCAACATAAATTCATTAGAGTATGCGTCGTTAAGAGCAAGACGATGACCAATGAAAAGATCATTCTGGAAAATTTGAGCTTGGCTTCTCTTATCTTTTCCTACACCTAGAACACGTTGATATTCAGTATAAAAACCAGAACTCCAATTGTTATCGTAATTATATGTATACTCATGGCCAATAGATGCTAATTGATAATTAAAGATTTCTCTTTGCCCACCAGTATAATCAAGAATAGAAACCGAATCATCGACGTTAAAATCAGAGTAGAGATACTCAAATTTAAAAGTCTGCTCACCCCAAAAGTAAGTAGCAGCAGTACCATAGTCAACGACATCAAGATAGTAAGCGTTAATATTACCAGCAAGAAGATCAGGTACAGAAGCTGCTGCAAAGATAGGTCTTGTACGATCAATATGATCTATAGCGAATACTGTTAAATCTAAATCACCAAACTGATGAGCATAGTAAACAGCAAATTGATCAAATTGATTGTCTTCATCGGAATTTGTAATCGTATTACCTTTTACAATATTTTGCTTTTGCGGACTAAGCCCGTCAAAGATTCGCATTTTAGAATCTGGATAGAATGCTTCCTTAAAATAAGGCATATAGATAAACTTCATTGTTCCAATACTAGTATAATGACTTAATACAACAGAAGTTTCACCTAACTTTTCAAAACGCTCAATATTTCCATCATTAATACGAGAGTTGATGACATCAACAACATGGTATGCCTCAAGTCGCGACCACATAAACATATGCTGCCCAACAGAAGCCTGCCAGTTTCCAAAACTACGTCCAATATTAAACTCATTAAAATCAACGTAGCTATTATCTTGATACTTTTCGTCTGCACGGCCAATTAGAGATAGATTATATTCCCAGCCACTCCAATCACCCCTGTCTTCAAGGGCAACTTTAACGAAAGCCAATTCATTAGGCTGGTCTTCTCCTAAAAGAGTTGTAGCATCTTCGACATAGCCTCTAAAGTTTAACGAAACTTCACCTCTTCCATCAGCTAATGTCTGTAAGCTTGATAGAGTTAGTGCACCTGTAATTAATCCGTATATTAGCGTTTTCAATTTACTTTAACTTCCTCTTAGTAAGATCGCCTTCATTAACGGCCTTACCAATAACTCTATTCTTCCATTTGAATATCGACTGTTTTTTGTTGTTCAGATTTAACATAACAATTTTATTTGCACGCCACATCTTTCTCTTACCAACAGTGTAAGATTTAAAATCTTCCATAGAAGAAGTCTTAATATGTTCATTTCTTTTGTTATAGTATTCCGACTTAACAGGAGCTAGGTACTTTTGAGAGACGTAAAGTACGACTTTTGAATAAGAACTTTTGGCCTTTGCCACTCTTTCAACAACCCATACCTTTTGACCACCAACTTTTTCGTCTTTAAGATACTTGTAATTGTATTTTTCAATTGTTTGACCACCGATATCTTCAAATGAGAATTCAGAACCCATAAAAGAGCTACCTTTAGATCGAGAGTTAATCTTCTTAACTCTTTTTAAAGATGGAAGGTATAACCATTGGTCATCATCTCTTTCATCTTTCCAAGTCCAAGTAAGTAGTTTCGTTCCTTTAACATCTAATGGTTTTTTAAATTCCATTAAGCTCTTATCAACACCATTGAATTCGCCAGAAGCACCAAGCATTTCGCGGACAATTTCAACACCACTTGAATCAACTAAAACAAGCTCCATCGTTGATGTATCACCAATATAGCCTTTGTTTGCCTGATCCATTTTTTTGGCAATCTCTAGGCCTTTATCATTAGCAAATACAGAAAGTGTTAATAACATTAATAAAAGTTTAACAATCTTCATTAGAAACCTCGTGTTTTTTCGGTATGTTTTCCCATCAGATAGTAGCATTCACAACACAATGATTGAACATTTACTGGTGATAATGACAATGGATTCATTAAATTATTGAAATTATGCCCCTTATTTTACAACAAGGGGCGTTAGTGATTTGAGATGAATTTAGTAAGCGCTTGAATTTAAATTAAGTGGTACGTGAACACCAACTTCGGCCCCACCTTTTGGGCGTGGGAATTGTATTGTTTTCAAATGATTAACAACACAATTTTTAACACTTATAGGAACGCCTTTATCTGCTTTAGCGACACTTGCTTTTGTTACGTTACCAGATGCACCGATGACAAACTCCATACCAAGTACACCTGAGATACCTTTTTGTTGAACATCAAGCTCTTTTTGGTAACAGTATCTAAACTGAGGAACGTTCTCCATCAGAATTCTCATAATGTCATTACGATCCATTGAACCTAAAATAACTTCACGGTAAGGAACACCTGCTATATAAACTTGTTTCTTTTGAACAAGTCCATCTGTACCAAATGAAGATGAAAGTTTACCACTCGTCTTACTACTTAAAGATCCAACTTCGGCCTTTACATCAGCTTTTTGAATTTGTGCAGAGTCTCCAGTTGATAGTGCTGAATTATCATCTGCAAAACTTTCACTTGAACCAGTACCGGCCTTAAATGAATTTAGCGCACCACCTTTGGCCATTAGGGAGTTCATTGAAGAAGTAAATGATGTCGACTTGTATACATCTACTTTTCCACGACTCTTTCTATTTGTAGCAAGTTTTTTAACAGTTGTTTGCTTATTCGTTGTACGAGCTGGCTTAGAAGCTTTCTTCTTAGTCTCTCTTACAACTGCCTTATTATTTGGTTTTCCTTTTCGAGGAGTTCCTTTCTTTGGAGTTGATGTCGACTTTTGCTTAGGATCACCTTTACTCTTCGTTACTTTTTGTGGTTTTTCAACGTTTGAAACCGCTTCCTTAATTGGCGCCTTCTTTTCAACTTCTTTTTTTACTTCATTCTTAACAACATTCTTCTTCTTTGTTACACGAAGCTGTTTTGGACGGTAAAGAATCTTGGCAATACGTTCTGGAACTTTCTCTTTTTCAATTTCTTTATCGACTTTAAAGTTCATCATTCCTGCTGCAAAAACAATAAAGAATAATAAACAGAAGATGAGATATTTTCTTAGTTCTTTATCACGTCTAAATATAGGTGCCGTTTTTACAATTGGAGGAGCTTCAGTACCCCTAATAAAAACCTTTAAGTTATCTTTTTCGAAAATGTGAATATCATCACGACGTAATGAGCTCTTCGCGTTTTTATTATTTAGAAAAGTACGATGTTCAAAACCAGGAATCTTCCCAACTGCGACATCATTCTTTCTAATATCTAAAAGTTCGACCTTGTCTTTCTTACCTAGATATGGAAACTCTATATCATTTCCACGAGCGTTAGCACCAACTAAATAAAACTTTCCATCTTTATGTGGAATATAATCAAGAGAAACAATCTTTCCATTAAATAAGATAATAACTTCGGCCGCTTCCTTATCAATACTATATTTAAAGATTGGATAAATTTCATCTGGCTCTTCAAAGATATATTCTGAAAACTTTACGTTATCATCAATACTTAAAGGGTAATTTACCTGATACTCTTCATCCTTACGTATGCGCTCATCATTAAACTTAGGTTGCTTTGGTAAGTTCTTAACAACTTCCTGTGGGTGAATTAGTTGTTGAGGAGGAAGTTTTGATGACGAGTCAAAAGTAAATGAGTAATTACCAATTGTAATTGATTCACCACCCTTTAGTTCCATCGTAACAACTTCCTGGCCATTAACTAATACCGGCTTAGAAGAAGACATACTATAGATCGAGACTTTGTCAGAAAATTCGATAAGACAATGGATATCATCAATACCGGCACCTCTCATACGAACATCACAAGAGTCACTTGCTCCTAAGATGATACGATTCTTTTGAGGTAGGCGAATATCTTTTTTACCCTTTAAATAAAATGATCTTCCTTGATCCACTTCTACTCCTAGCGTATACGATCCAAACCTTTCATCATTTCTAAATGAAAGTTTGGTTTTGAAGGTAATTTATTTTTGAACTGACGCAGATAACGATTTGAGACCGTAATCTCTCCCGGTGCCCCAAGCTCACCGTCAACGCTAATCTCTTCAAGATTAAACTGTTCAAACTTCTTATACTTATAAACTACTTTTTCTTTTACAGACTTTTGTGCAAATGTTTGTGTCGTAAATAAAAGTAACATCGTTGATAATAAAACTTTCATCATTACATCTTCCTAACTTGCTGATAGAAGGCCTTGTCTTTAGCATTCATATCGGTAGTGTCTAAGTCACTTTGTATTGTCACAGCGTGATCACTCTTTAGTTGTTTTAAAGAATAGTAAAGAGCGATCTTTAGACTTGGGATATCAATATAATCAGAATTCATTTCTTTAAGAATTGTATAAGCATATTTTGGCTTAGCATCAAAAAGATATGAATAAACTAATGAGTTAATAACATCACGATCATTCTTATTAACAGAATAAAGTCGCTTCAACAGTGAAGTTGATTTTGAGTATAGGCCATATCTGATATAGATATTTGCAAGATTAAACATTGCTGTTTTATTATTCTTCTTCAGAATAAGTACTTGCTTAAATGCCGCAATTGCCTTTGCATCTTTATCTTCATCAATATAGACAACACCGATATTATTGATCGCTGGTATATATTTATCATCAAGTGCTACGGCCTTGTTAAAGTAAACTTTTGCAAGCCTCTTATTTCCAGACTTGTATGAGCAAATCCCCTGCTGATTCCAATATGAAGGATTGGCTTTATACTTTTCGTACATTGCATCCAGCTGAGATAGACCTTCCTTCGTATTCCCCATGTAGCACAGGCCAACAAGCCCAGTCTTCTTTGAATCGATTTCTTCAAGTTTATTTAAGTCAACCTTATCAAGTGACTCATCTTCTAGAACGTCATCAACCAGATCATTAATGAGATGATAATCAGCTTCTGCATTATAACGAATCTGACTCTTTGGTTTAAAGTCTGCATTCGTAAGATTTTCAATTTGCTCACCATCTTCTAACTGTTGGGTTGAACCTTTTTTAGAAGATGCACAAGACACCATAAATAGCATTGAAAGAATAGCTAAGTACTTCATTAACGATTCCCCCTCTTATCCATTAGAACGGCTCCAGACATCGAAGGTAGCCCTAAGCCTTGTCTAGATAGTGTTCCAAAGTTAACTGTTAAGACGTCATTCTTATTGATTAAATTATCTAGCTCTCTTTTAAGCTGTCTTGATTTAGTTGCAAGATTGGCCGAAACATTGGCCATACTCGCCTTAAACGACTTTATATATTCTGGAGACTTGCCCTCAGGAGAGAATGAACCGACATCTGTAGAGAAGCGATCAAACGAATTAATTAAAAGTGAATAACTCTTAACCATTGCCTCTCCTGAGCCCATCGCTACGATACGAGCAACTTTTCCCTGAATACGATCTAGACGATTAAACTTGAGCTTCATCGTATTATTAAATGTATTTTCAGGAAAGCTTAGTCCAATTGAATTGAAGTTATTCACGTCATTCTCAAGTTTATCAACTTCCATAAGAGCAACTTCATCAATAGTTTCGATTGCAAGATCTTTCTTCTTTTTAACTTTATTATAAATATAAGATAACTCACCTGCATAACGTGAAGTGTTCTTTTGCGTTCTTGATAACTTTGACAGCTTCCCTACGTACTCAGACTTCTTATATAGGTTTGTCGTGTAGGCACTTAGACGTTGACGATAAATGGCATCCGCCTTATCGAGCAGTTTAGTGTCGATATAGTAATCAAATATTTGTTCGTAAGAAGATAATAGTGTTGTATTTTTAAAACGACACTTAGATTGTGAATCCACAAAGCTCACTGCAGCACTATCTTTATTGGTTGCAAGCCCCATTACTATATAGTTCTTTAATAAACCTTCTTTACTCTTATCATTTAAAGAACAAGTTTTTGACAGTAGCTTTTGAGTAAGGGCCATACCATGATCAACTCTTTGTCTTAGGAACAACTCACTAATAATACTATTGAACGATTCATAAAATTTCGTAATTTCAGAAATTAGCATTTCTTCAATTGCACGATCAAGCCACTTAGTCATTAAATCAATATTACCTGACTCATAGAAAAGAACAGCAATATTGTATGCTGCATTCCTTTTAGCTTCAGGCGTACTTTCTTTATCTTTATAGATGAACAGGTAACCCTTCAAGGCCGTAACCTTATCACCTTTTTGATTTGCCTTTTGAATATCCGAAAATTGAGCGACAAGAATAATTTTATTCAAATGAGTGATAAACCCTCTTCTTAGCGGTATTCCAGTAGACTTAAGTTCGCCAACAAAACCCATTAACTCAGACTTATTCTTCTGTGATTTATGAAGATCGACAATACGTCCAATCATTGCCTCATTTTTTGAAATTGCTCTTGGATTCTCTTTAGCATAAACAAAAAACAGATTTTGTGCTTTTTTAGCATCTTTCTCTTCATCGACATAGTAAGAGAATAGCTTCTCAACAGCTTTATTCTTCTTAGGCTTTGAATCTTCATGCTTGATATACGTTGAGAATACTTTCTCAAAATATTTTTTTCTAATTCCAGCTGAAGTTCTTTTGTCATTTAGTACGACAATCATACCTGCTAATGATCTCTTAAAGTATACATTATCAGTTTTATCAGAAGAGATAACCTTATCGTACATAAAGAGTGCTTGATCATATTCAGAAGCTGCATAGTAAGACTCACCAGCATAGAACAGAGCTCTCTCTCCTAAGCTAGGATCAACTTCTTGTGAAATAAAGTATAATTCAGCAGCAATACGTCCTTTAAACTTCATAATTTTTGGACGCTTCTTATTATGAGACAATCCTAATTCTTTTTGAAGATGTGCAGCACGTTTTGTTACATAAAACAGCGCCTCTTTCTTTTGCTCTGGATTAAGCTTTGTTTTAGTAATTGTTCGCGCATAAACAAGAAAATTCTTATTATTGTTGTACTTATCATAGATTTGTAATAGTTGAACAAGTGCCTTAGCTTTGTACTCTTCACTCTTTCCATTAAATGCAGATCTGAACATTCCCGCAGCTTGAGAATATTTCTGTTTATCAAGAAGAAACATTCCCATATCGAAAAAATTCTTTTCAGGTGTTCCCTTTTCATTTTGGTAGAATTGTAGGGCCTTCTTAGTATCGCCTTTATCAGCATAGAAGTAACCAACATCACGTCCGGCCATATCCTTTTTGTCGATATATTTAGGACTTTTCGACAGACTATGAACTTCCTTCATTTGCTTAATTGCAGTATTCTTATTTCCAACTCTAAAGTTAGACCAAGCAAGATTGTAAAGATACTTAGTGTACCACTTATCATCTTTAATCTTAAAAATTACAGTATCGTAATACCTCTTAGATTTACTGAAGTCACCTTCTCGATAATAGATATCACCTAGTGCAAGACGAGACTTAACTCCGATTAAATCATTTTTTGGCGCTGATTTTACAGATTTTACGAAAAGAGACTTTGCTCTATCCATTTGAACATTTTCTAATTCATTATAAGCAAGGATATAATAGATATGAGAGCGTGCCTTAGCGTTTGGTTTCTTATTAAGTATCGACAATCCAATTTTTTGAGCTCTATCATAGTATGCGCTAGATTCAGCAAAAAACTTCTTTCGATCAATACGCTTCTTGTCTTTTATATCTAAGTTAAAGAAATTTTCATTTTCTTGTTCACGAATGATTCGCCCTTTCTCTAAATTAAGCTCGGCCATACGCAAATCAAGCATTGTATCGTTCTTTGTGTATCGTTTCATACGCACAAGCTCTTTAAGCTCCATATCGATTACTGAAACAATACGATCTCTTTTAGTATTAAGCTTAATACCAAAAGAGTTAAAACTTATAAGAGTTGCAAATAATAAAACCTTAATCATTTTTGACACTCCGATCGAAGAGCGAATACATAGTCACCTAACTCATCGGCCCAAAACTCACCATTGAATGACCAAAAGTATTGCTTCGAGTTTCTTTTCAGGTACTTAATATCACCTCTTGCTCCGGTATCTGTAATACCACTATATAAACGTGCTTTTCTTGCATTCAGTGCTTCAAGTCTTAAATAACTTAAACCAATAAATGACTTTTCTAATTGTGCAGAATTAAGCTTAAAAACCTTCTTAACATAAGATCCAATTAGTTTTTGTTGAAGAAATAAAGAGTCTTTTAAGTTAATAGCTAAAATCTTTCTTAATCTTCTATTTCTAACTGTTTTTATTGTCTTAATTTCACGAAGGCCATCTTTATAACTTTGATACAGTTGTAAAAACGCTGGGTCTTTTCTTACATTCTCAAGTAGCTTATTTGTTAGTGGATCATAGTATTTTTTTCCATCAACATAGCTATTAATGAATTTAAAATACCATTCTAAAGAATGCTTCTTAGCAAGCATTTGATCGATTACTTGTTTTGATTTATCGAATTCTTTATAGTGATCATCAATGATATTAGACATATCATCATATAAACATAGCTTAAAATAACTAAGTGCTTTTAGAACATTAACTTCTGGATTAACTATATAATTTAGAACTGGAGCCTTATATGTCACAAGTTTCCCAAGTGTTCTATTATAGTCACCTTTGTAGTAACTATTCCAAGCCTCTTCGATTAGTAGCTCAGGCCAAATATAAGATCTTTTATCTACATCAATAAAAGCAAGTTCAGACTCATCTAATTTCTTTTGTTCATACTTCACTCTTGCAATACCAGCAAGACAGTAGTCCTGATTAATTTGTAATTGTCTTGCACGAACTTCGTCACTACTACTAGTCGACTGATCAACACAGTTCTCAAATGATCCAACTGCGGCCTTAAAACTTCTAAGCATAGTAAATGCAACACCTTCTAAGTGAAGTGCAAATGGCTTTACAGGATGTGATGCCGGAATAGTTCCATTTAAGGTTTGAAGAGCTTCTTTATACTTTCTTCTCTTTAACTGCTTTTTAGCGAGTAAATATTTAAGAGTTGGAGAATCAATATTTTGAAGATAATTTTCAGGCAACAGAATAAATTGTCTATCTCCTACCTTTGAAACAACTTGTTCAAATAGATATTCAAAATTCTTATTCGTCCTTCCCTTATACGTAACTAAATACTCTTTCACATAAGGAACGGCCGTATGGTACATCTCTTTATCTATAAGCTCTTTAATAATATTCGGATAGCGAGATATACGATTTTTTGATTTTGTTAAATCAGTCCAAATTGACTCAAGTGCGTATGCCTGACTCAATATTAGAAATGTTATAAGCGCTTTCTTAAACACAATAGCTTCCTTTATAAGTCAAACTGAACAGAGAAAGTTAGATCAATATTTGAATATAATTGATCACTCTCAGAACCAGACTCTCTTGCTGGTGCAGCTTGATAAAGAATTCCGTTAATATCTGCTCTAATACTCCAAGATTGATTAATATAAAATTTAGTTGAAACATCCCACATAAGACCAGTGTGTGACTCATCTATTGTTAAACCAGGGTTTGGAGAACCTGCTCTAACTTCAGGGCCATTATTTGTTTCATTAAGTTTTGCTAAACCTAGACCAAAGATCCAGTCAACATAGAGAATTGAATTGAATGTATTAATTTTCGAATAAAAAGGCGCCCATGTTGCCATTACACCAATATAGTCGTTTACAATTCTTCTAAATGGAATTGAACCACTTCCACCACCATTACTGTTTCTAACAGAAGCTGCTGTATCATTCTCTTCACCTGAATTAGAAGCATAGATAAATTCAGCACCAAGTTCTTCAGTAAAGAAATAACCACCTCTTAACTGCATAGAAGTTGAATCAACAAACGCACCAGATAGTGTTTTACCAAAGCCACCACTTACATAAAAGCGTTGTTGTTTTTTAAACTTACGGTTTTGAAGTACATAAATTTCTTTATCTTTATCAAGCCATGAAAAATTGTAGAGATCACTTTCTGCGGCGAAAGTCTTAATCGTCATAAAAGTTAAAAATAATACAAAGATCATCCTAATCATTTTAGCGTCCTGCCTTTCAAATAGTTGGATTTACAGAGATTATTTTAACATAAGATGTTAACTACAATTTAAGTCGCTTATTGGTGGCATAAATTTCCATACGTACATGATGAACAGTGAGTTATTCTTTTCCCGACTAAATCAGTAAGAGTTCTCCACGTTTCAAATAGGTTTGCTTCAAGCACGGCCATTGAAATTTCTTCTTCAATGACACGTTTTTGATCAAGAGCTAGTACCTTTAACTTAATTTTTTCAGTAACTTGTTCGCCAACTAATAGTAGACCATAAGCATAGGTTTTTAATTGAAAGAAATATGAGCGCAGCTTATCATCATCAATGAGTCCTGACTTGAAGTCCCAAATTTCTACTACCTGACCATTTTGATAAAGCAATCCATCTATAATCCCTGTAATCATTTGACCAAAAAAAGAGAATTTTATTTGATGCTCACTTAAAATTTTGTCATGTGAAGACTTTTTAATTGTATCCCCTACCCATCCGACAATTTCAACCTCTTCTGTATTATTAAATTTTAAATCTCTACCTTTAATAAGATTTTCAACTAAAAAGTGAAGACGGTTACCACGATCAACATCAGAAACACCTTGAACGTGAGGCAATGCGATTTCTTTTTCTTTTGAGAATTCTTTTAAATCATCCTCAAGTTTTAAGACTTGGTTTAAATAGAATTTTCTTGAACATAAAGCCAACTCAGATAGTTTTGTAACTGAAAGTTCAGAGATGAGACCAATGTCTACAGAGTTATCAATATTCTTAACTCCTAATGGATCGAGAAAATATATAGGTGGACGTATTGCTTCTTCCAATTCGTATTTAAGATCAAAACTTTCAATCTCTACTGACTTCATTTGATAATTTCGAAGTGGCACAATCCAGCTATTGTCAGAATGTTTTACATCTTCGCCATTGATACTTATATCAAAGTATTCGATGTTTTCCACGGCCCTTGTACAGGCCACATAGAAAAGTCTCTTTGACTCAGAGAATTCTTTTTGTTTTTTTATTAGCTTCTCTAGAATTAGATTTGGAGATGAGTTTAATTTTTTACTATTTATATCTGCACTCCAAGATAAAGCTCCTGGAAGCGCACCAAACTTAGACTTATCCACAACTGTACGGCCGTTAGTATGAATACCACCAAGAATTATCGTATCAAATTCAAGCCCCTTTGAAGCGTGAGTCGTCATAATTCTAACTTTTGGTTGTGAAAGATAAGAGAAGCTAGCACTATACGAGTCCTTCTCTAAAGATTTTAGGATTTTATAAATTTGATCAATATCACCTTTAGCACCACCAATAATTCCATTTATTTTTTCAGAATTATTCTTATAGGCAGAACTTGATAAGCCTAAATCAAATACAAACGACCAGAAGGCATACTCAATATTACTATTAATATAAGTATCTTTCATTTTCATAAGACTTGTTACATCAACACTTTGATATGAGTCATAGTAATGGCTACATACTCCTTCAATTATAAAGTTGTAGTATCGAGCAATTGCATGAAGTCTCTTTTCGTCGGCTCCTTCCTTAACTCCCTCAATTAAGAAGTTAACAAAGGCCTTAAATATAATAACGAGAGGATCTTCCCCGTAAGGAATCTTTACTTGGGCAACAAATGGAATAGAACTTGCCATCAAGTTTGAAATTAATTGCTTTGAAGGTGCAAGTGTTCGATAAAGAATACAAATCTCTTCATCGGGATTTGTATCTTGCTTCTTTTTAATTAGATCACAAATAGCACCTGCTTCGATATTGTCATAAGTTGTTGAAGATTTTTTCTCTAACTCGATTTCGAGATTAACTTTATGACCTTTAACGATACCAAGACCGGACTCTTTAACATCTGGAAAGTTTTGGTAATCAACTTTTACACTATACTGATCGTGCCCTTGATATTTTTCGCCTAATCCAAATATTGTTTCAAAGAATTGGTTGTTAAAATTTACAACAGCTTCCTCTGAGCGATAATTATTGGACATGTAAAGGTTTTGAGGAATTACCTTTTCAGTTTGATTAAATACCGCAATTTCTCCACCTCTAAATCCATAGATAGCTTGCTTGCGATCACCTACGCACATTAATCGATTGAAATTCTCACCGATAACATGCTTAATAATTTGATACTGCCCAGGAGAAGTATCTTGATATTCATCGACAATAATATAATCGAAATTCTCCTGACAAAGCCTACGTGATTCTTCACTTTCTTCTAACGACTTTAGAGTTAGGTATTCAATATCAGAGAAGTCGATTCCTGGATAATTGTAGTAATACTCTTCTATATAATTAAACAGTTCTTTGTATAAAGTTAACCATTCTAGATATATCCCTTCATTCTCAAAAAAGGCATCATAGTTTTCAGATTCTTTATCATAAAACTTTAGTAGAGAGTTACATTGATCAATTAGCTCTCCAACTTCCAAAGGGATTCCTTTGGCTTTTCGCGGTTTATTTGATTTATAAATCTCACAAAAACGTTTTATATTATTCCAACTATAATTCTTTGATAAGAAAAAAGACTCTGATGCGCTTAAGTGCTTCCACCATGCTTTTTTACTATGTTCATCGGAGTAAGTATTACTAGAGTAATGATTATTAAAGACTTCATTACAGCCAAGTAAGCTCAATATATTATCGAAGTATTCGCCTTCATCAAAAGAGACGTCATTAACATCAATACTTGACCACTCAAACCTAAGCTCAGGACTTGCAAACACAAATTGCATCGAGCTAATTAGAGCGTCAATATTCTTTAAAAATATTTCTATTTTCTGATTATTCAGATTTCGAGAGAACCATTGCTTTGTTAACTCTTCAATTTTCACATTAATTTTGAAACGATCAACAATATCGAGGTTCGCTGGAGCACCAAAAATATAACCTCGTTTAATCAACTTAAGGCAAAAACTGTGAATCGTAGAAATACCAAGTGATTCAAGGGCCTCATCAATAATTTTCTTCTTTGTAACATCTTCGACTTTTGAAAAGCGATCAAACATACGAGATTGTAACTCTCCAGCAGCTTCCTTCGTAAATGTCATTACTACAATTTTAGAAAGATATGACTTTAATTGCCCTAGAATATCAGGATGTGCAGACTCAAAAAGAGCATCGTACTTTTTTTCGATTAAGTAAGCTAAGTGCTCAATGATAACTCTAGTCTTACCTGAACCAGCTCCAGCATTTAGTAGGACTCCACCATTATGCATTACTGCTTTTTCTTGTTCTGAATTAAGTTGAATGGCCATTACTTATCCCCACCCTTTGCACAAATTGGATTTGCAACACAGAAGGTACATATTCCTGAGTTTAGTGGTGCTGCCGGCCACGACTGTGCACTTCTCATTGAAACCATCGTTTCATTCATAAACTCATTAAACTCTTCTTTTTTATAACTTTCTATTTTATTTGTTCTAGAGTGAAATTCATTAAAAAACTTTTCTTCACCAACAAAGATTGAATCTTTCAAGTTTTCAAGGCAAAGATAGCCACCACCTTTTAGATTATGCTCGACACCCCATGCTTCATAATAAGCAAGAAGTTGAATTTTTCGAAAATCATTTATATCAGTTTTAGTAGGAACGGCCCCGCCAGATGTTTTAAAATCGTAAATATAATAATCATCACCATCTTTGATAATTAAGTCGATAGACCCTTTATATTTTTCATTAACTTTTGAAATATCTCTTTCGAAAAAGAATTCAACACTTGATTCATTCTTAATTTCAAGAAGTTTATAAATAATGCCACTACAGTAGGATTCTACTGAAAGTTTCAGGCTTTCAATATCGATCTTTTCAGGTAGTAGAGACTTCTCATCGATAAATCGCTTAAAGGTATTTGCAATAAGCTCTTTTAGAATTCCGCGATCATACTGATTATGAAGCTCAAGATAAGATTCAATCACACTGTGATTAATTGTCCCAATATAACGTCGATCAATAAAGGCAGAAGAAGAAACATCGAGGTCGACACCTTGAGCGTATTTTAAATGCCACTTCTTCGGACAATCAATATATGTTTGAATAAATGATGGTGATAATTTTTCAGGTATAGCTGCTTTTTGACTATAAATAGTTCCGAAGCTTTTACGTTCACTTGCTTGGGCATGGGTTGGATTTAATTCAACACCTTCAAAAAGATTTTCAGCAATTGAACTCCCATGCGTTAGCCCTTCTTCTAAAATTAGGTTTCCGCCTCCCTGAATAAAGCGTCGAAGTTGGTTTCTTAAAATAATAATATCTAAGTTTTTACTTTGTAATGGACCAAATGCACTAAAAATAACGAGAACATCATTTGAGAACCTTTGAGAAGAGCTTAGTGCTCCCAAATCGTCCTTCGAAATATATAGATATTGATTATCTGCACGTTCACTAGTGAATAAGTTATCTCTTGTTCCAATCACACCAGTATCTTTCATCGAAATGTTAACAACTGATGTTCTTGGGAGGTTAAGACCTAGGACTTCCTTCAATAGCTTTAAATCAGAATTATAAATATTTTCATTTACCGTAGCTTTCTCACTAAAGCTTAAGACTTCTTTCTTAAATGCTAAAATAGTTTTTAAAAGCATAAAGCTCTTCTCGTTCATATTAGTAAGAGCAAGCTTATCTAAGAACAAAACTAATTCATCTGCACTTAAATGACCTTTATTCAAGTTTAACTGTTCTTGTACTTTAGAAATTAACTGATCAACACTTGTAAAGAATAGTGCAAAGTCTGTCTTAAACCTTTTTTGTGCGAGTAGAATCGAGTTTACTTGAGTCAGGTCAAGTCCATTCGAAAAACTTAAAATTTGTTTTTCACCAGAAATTAGATCACTTAAATACTCAGCACTTCTTCCAGAAGGAATAGAAATATAATCACAAGATATGCTTTCGATCTCATGTGCTTCTTTTATCTGCTCTAACTCTACCCAGTTAGGCCAAAAGATTTTATTATCACATTGGTTGAAAATAGATTTTTCAAAAGGAATATAAACACTGGCCTTCTCTCCCATCTCTTTAAGCATATCAATTTGATTTGCATTTAAGTGATCAAAGCCAATAAAAATATAACCAACGTCTTCTTGTGGTCTAAAACTTTCACTAACTAATTGGTAAGACTTTTGTTCATCAACAATATTATATGTTTCTAAATAAGTGTGAAATCTCATCAGTCCAGCGATACAGTCTTTTTCAAGAGTGGCCAGCTGACTTAATTCTTCAATTAATGAACCACTTAGATCAAATGAACGTACTTCAGTAAAGAGCTCAAAACAAAAATGAAACTTTTCATAATCATCATTTACCGAAGACTTCCAAAAAGTCCAAAGGTCTACCATAAGTTCAGACTTAGATAGCTTTTTTTGCTCATCATCTAAATTCAGGTGATCAGATAGGAACTTTGCAACTGTAATTGTCTCAGTATTTCTAGCATGGCCTTTGCGAATAATATAATCACGATATAAATCTGAACGCTGGGGAGACGGACAGACTATCTGCCAGCTTTTTATATTTTCATTTTCTTCAAATAACTCATCAAAATGATTTTTATATAAATAAAGATTTAACACGCAACATTACCCTTTTTAAATGACACTTTATGCAAAAAACGATATATAAAGCGCCTACAAGGAGAATTTTACTGTGATTAAAGAAAGCCGTCTATTCAACTTCATTAATAAAGAGAAAACCTTCGCAATTTCTTTTTTAGAAGGTCAAAAAGTTATTCATGATCTTGCACTTATTCACAGTGTCAATAATCAAGGTTTTGGATTTTTTAGAGATTGCACACTTTCAATACTACCTCTAATTAATTTTCTAAAGCCTCAAGAAAATATGGGAATCTTTATTGATTCAGACTCTCCTTACTTTCGCTACAAGTTAGAAATGAATCAGTCTGGTTTTTTTAGAACACTAATCTTCCCAGAAGAGCTCCCAACAATACCAGAAAAAATTACAGGAAAGCTTAGAACGGTAAAGCAATTTCCATATAGCAAGACTCCTTATTCGAGTATTATCAATGTTGAGAACCGCTCAATTAAAGAAATTATGAATGACTTTTTTGATAAATCATATCAAATGAAATCAAAAATTATCATTAGCGATGATAGTGACCAGGTAATGCTTGTAACGAAGCTTCCTGAAGTCAATGTAGATAAAGAAGAGATTGTCGAGTCGTTGAGCCTGAAAGACTATATCAAACAAAATGAAACAAGCTTTCATAATATTTTCAAACAAGCTCTAAATGAAGAAAGCGAAATTCAAAAAGCATTTGAAGGACTTGATTTTGATTTCTTAAAGTCGACAGAAATTAAATTCAAATGTAACTGCTCTCGCGACCGCATGGTTACAGGTGTAGCAGGCGTCGTTCGCTCAAGTGGATTTGCAGATGTATTCCACAACGATGCTTCAATTGAAACAAAATGTGATTACTGCAAAACAGCCTATCTAATCACAAAAGAAGAAGTTTCAAGTATTCTTAGCCTTCACTAAAATGGCAGAGTCGTTTCTTCTGATCTCCAGAAGAAGCGGCTGTTCAAATCAGACTCTAAGTAAATTCCACAAAAATTTTCCGCAAGTGCACCATCTGCCCAAACTGGGGCCATCAGTTGAGAATCTTTATTAGAAGCTATTGAAATTGATTTCCACTTACTATTAACTTTACGCCAATCGATGGCCTTAGGTGAAACAGAACTTACAACGATTAAGTAATCGTTTGTCGAGCTTACTTTCTTTCTTACTTGGGTCAGAAAATTATTAAGGTAAGACATATACTTTGCAAATTCTTTTGCATCCTGCTTTTTCAAAATTTTATAAAGGTCGTAGTCTACGATATTAACAAACCTACGATTAGAATCATTCATTGAATCAAAGACATGCTCAAATAGATTCATCGTATTCGAAAAACACTTTTGTCCACGACATGATTGATCACTATAAATTTCACCAACTTTATAATCACTCGACTTTTGAAAGTGAAATGCCTTGCTTTCTTTTACGGCCTTTCCACCTGAGATAAATAATCGAGTATTTTGGTAAAAATTAGCATTACACTTATTAATAGCAGCTAAGTTAGGAGATTCACCGCGATAGATAACAGAGTTACTATAGCCCGAGTTTACAAATACATCCCAAAGAGACTTTCTTTGATATTTTTCACATGTTTGGTTAGCCAAACCGTAACCGTTAATCTGCGCTAGTAATTGATCCTCAACACTTGGAGTAATCGTCATCATATTATACGACCACATTTTACCGAAACACGCATAATTTTCGAGCTCAGTCTTTGCTGTATAATTTAAGTTCTTAAAGTGCAAATAGCCCATATGCTCTTCACTTAGGCCAGGTATCTGAATAAAAATTAGGTTTTGAGGATAGTTATTAAACGAATGTTTTTTTAAGTTAATAGTATTAACTCTTGAACATGAAAAAAATATTCCGAGAAGTAATAAAAATATTAAGTTTTTTTTATCGTACATCATAATTTCCGACTCATTAAATAGGGATTCTTATGATATATTATCATATATATAGGATTGAAATTATTAAAATTAATATTCACGTTTAAAAAGTAAGCGAGGGAAGAAATGAATCAAACTCTTGATGCCGCCACGCGAGAAATTTTTTGGAATATTCCATTCTCGTTTAAGGTTGTCATGTACATTCTATTTTTTGCAGCAGTCTTTGTTATGTTCAAAGGTCTGTATCAAAAAATTCAATTTATCACTGGAAAAAAAGGTATTGATGCTATCAAGGGCCTAAAGGACCTTTTACCAGAGAAGTTAAACTGGGGATCATTCTTCAAAACAATGCTTCTTACTGGTAAAGTACCACGTTTTAGAAACGTAGCTCTTTTCCACGGTCTAATCTTTTGGGGATTTGTTATTCTATGGATTGCTACAGACCTTGTTGCAATTCACGCTGACACTCCTTTTAAAATCTACAAAGGACCTGTTTATATCGTAATCTCTTTCCTGGCCGACATGGCCGGATTAATGGTTCTTGCAGGTATTGGCCTTGCTTACAAAAGAAGATATATTGATAGACCTTCTTACCTTCAAGCAACGAGACCAAAGCAAGAATTATTTATGTACGCTATGCTTATCTGCCTTGTTGTTCTTGGATACCTAATTGAAGGTGTAAGAATCATGGGTACAGGTATGCCTGTTGGAGAAGCAACGTGGTCACCAGTTGGTTGGGCGCTAGCTTCAATCTTTACTAAGATTCCTCTTTCAGAACAGGTTTGGGCATATTCATATCGTGCAATGTGGATGGTTCACATGGCAAATACAATGCTATTTGTAGCTGCATGTGGAACAACTAAATTCTCTCACATCTTTGTACTTCCATTTGCTGCCCTAGTTACTCCGCCAAGACGTGGTGCCGTACTTGAGCCAATGAACTTTGAAGATGAAACTGCTGAGACTTTCGGACTTGGGAAAATTTCAGAACTTAGTCTTAAAAATAAACTAGACCTTCTAGCTTGTGTTGAGTGTGGACGTTGTACGCAAGTATGTCCTGCTAACCTTGCAGAAAGACCTCTGGATCCTAAAAAGATTATTACAAAAGCACGTGATCTTGCTTTTGAAACGGCAGCAAAAGGTGAAACTGACGCTGACTTCTGGGAAAACTCAATATACTCATCAATTGAACTAGACTCATGTACTACTTGTGGTGCTTGTATGGAAGAGTGTCCAGCAAATATTGAGCACGTGGATATCATCATGGGTGCAAAGAGATACAAAACTCTTACACTTGGAGAGATTCCAGCTGACGCTGCAACGGCAGTTCAAAAAGTACAAATCAACGGAAACCCTTGGGGAATCTCTCAAGATGATCGTTTCAAATGGGCAGACGGTCTTGATGTTCCAGTAATCGAAGCTGGTAAAAAAGTTGATTACCTTTACTATGTTGGTTGTGCTGGTTCATACGATGCTTCTAACCAAAAGGTTGTTCAAGATACAGTTAAGCTTCTAAAGAAAGCAGGTGTTTCATTTGCTGTTATGGGGAAAACTGAAAAATGTAATGGTGACCCAATCAGACGCTTTGGTGATGAGTACTCATTCTTTGAAATTGCGATTGAAAATATTGCAAATATGAGACAATACGACTTTGATAAAGTTGTAACTCACTGTCCACACTGTCTACATACGATTGGTAAGGAATACGCTAAATTTGATGATGGTGACTTTACTACAGTTCACCACACTGAACTTCTTGCTGACCTACTACGTTCTGGGAAACTAAAACCAGAAAAGAAAGTTGAAGAAAATCTTACTTTCCATGATCCATGTTACCTTGGTCGCCACCACGGTGAATACAATGCTCCAAGAGAAATCCTAAAGGCAGCTGGTGTTGAGATCAAAGAAATGGATAAGAAAGAAGATACTGCCCTATGCTGCGGAATGGGTGGTGGTAATATGTGGTACGAAGTTGAAGCTGGTACTGATTTAGCTGCTGGACGCCTTGAGCATGTAGGTGAAAAGAAAGTTGATAAATTAGCTACGGCCTGCTCTTTCTGTATGATAAACTTTAAGGGTGGAATTAGCGAAAAAACAGGTACTGAAAACCTTGAGATTGAAGACGTTGCTTCAATCCTTGCAAAAACTATCGATTAAATCAATTATACTAGGCTCAGTTCTAGCTGGGCCTAGCTTTTTTCAAAATCAAATACTCGCCCAAAACACTCAAGAAAATCAAACTAGTTTATTAGAAACATTTGAAGAAAAGTTAAAAACTTTTCAGAGTGAAATTAACGAGAAGATTCTAAATCCGCCAAGCGATAAAGTTTCGTTTAGACAAAATTTCAAAGATGAAGAAAAAATCGAGTTATCTAAGAGACAGTTAAATGCAATCCTTCTCTATAGTGAACAAGACTATAAAGAATTATTTCATGTTAATAAGTGTTCAATATATACACTCCTTAAAAATCGTCTTATTAGAATTAACAACCAACCACTTCTTAATGTTGAAGCGAGTGTAACATCAGATAGTTCGACATCAACGGCCCTAGTTCCTATTGATGCCTTTCTTGCTCATTACTACAAGAGTAATTGTCGCCTATCCTTCAAGCAGTCTCGCCTCTTTGAAAAAGGTCTCTTAAAAGATACATTCACAAAGTTGACTCCAAAATTTCCTCGTAATCAAACGCAATGCCTCGATCAATACAAAGACCTGAAGAGTAATATTAATATTGATCATATCTGTAGTGCTCCTTACACCATAGAGCTAGCAGGTAAACTTGGTGAAAGATTGAGAGATAATTCACTGAGTATTTCTGAGAGAAGTTATATCAATTCTCTAAGGCGTCAATCTAAGACATATACTGATGAAATTAATGATCGTGATATTTTATACTTCAAAAACTTTTGCAGTAATCTAAGTCGTGAAGAACTATTTTGTAAAAATTATTCCAAGCAAGACTTCTGGTCTCTAATCATTAATAAGCAAAAAGCTACTGATCACATTGAAGTTCGATGTCGCAATATTTTGGGTAAAACAACACCAGAAGACAAAATGGAAGAACTAGATTATTTGAAGTGTATCTCGCTCTTAAGAAATGAACCTAGCCGATGCATGACTCAAGGACCAGCGACAGGAAGTGTTCTCTACCCTATGCCAAGTTGTAATGAAATTTCTGAGACTTTAAAAATTTCACGTCTAAAAAATAATTACAATGATTGCCCAAGGAATATTGGAAACTACGCCATCATCAATGGTGCGCGAGTTATCAAACATTTCGCGACCAACGACCTAAAGAGTAAAGACTGTGTTTTCCCATCTTATGAAAAGATCTATGGACTTTATTTAGAGTCAGGAGAAGAAGAAAAGTGGCCACTTAGTATTTGTTACAATTCTAACGATGGGAAGAAATGCTTACCTTTCATTCCAGGTAATTCAAAAGAGAATTACAATGCTTTAAACATGGTTGTTGCCAATGCTCTTTTTCAAACGAAAATTGTCACGAGTAGAATAAAGTGCGAGCAAGTGTCGAAAAAACAATTTAATCCTCTTCGCTTAAAATATAAAGCTGGTTGCTGGGTTGTTCCTCAAGAATTAGCATGCCGTTCTCAGAGTTGTAAGTACAATGTAATGATTGATAACCGTAAAGCACTAGAGATATGGAGTGAAGGATCACTCTCATTCGATTACTTTAAAACGAAGTACAACTCTTCTGATGCTGACATTCATTCACGAATTCTCTCTGTTCTAAATATTAAAGAACAAGAGATTAATTCACTAACGTCATTAAAATTCTTTTTAGATAATAAGAAGAATGGAATTATCCACGGCCAAGGGTGTGCTGAAGATATCTATCCTTCTCATTACCAACTTAGAAAAATTGGTATTTGTACACCTATGCCATTTATTATTGATGGTTATAAAGAAATTAATAACAATACCTACCTAAGCTTTAGAAGTGCACTCGATGACATTAGCTCACCACGATCTGTTTTATGGGCAAATGCTTTTACCGCACTATCACGCTACTCTACTTTAAGTCCTTTAAAGAATTGGGAGTTATATGGCCTTTACTAAAATAAATAAGCTTATAATTTCTTCTTTATTAGCAACGAGTGTTCTTTCTAAAACAGCTCTACTAGAGCTAACAACAAGACAAAATGTTCATAACTTAAAGTATGATGACTTAAACGGTATTACATTCTATCTAAAGGGAAAGAATGCTATCGCATACTCCGCAAAGAATCGCGCAAATACCGTTTTGGAGAAAAAAACTGATAGCGAGTTTGATGTTATCAAAGCAAACGAAGAACTTTATATTATAAGTGTTAAAGAAAACCACTTTAAAGATTTCTCTTATATTACAGAAGCCGAAATTTATTTTTATAATATTAAAAAGAATCAGCTCGACTTTGTTGGAAAAGGGAGCTTTCCTAAATTTCACTCTAAGAGTAATTATATTTCGTACACTAGAGAGGATGAAGGAAGTCTCTTTATAGAAATTGTAAATCTAAAGAATAATCTTGATCGTTTTTCGATCCCCCTAGTGACAAAGGATATTCTACACCTTAGTGAAGTAGAAATTTTTGATGATAGTCTTATTTATTACACAGATAAGGACCGAGAACTTAAGAGTAATATAAATATTTACAATAATCGCTCTAAAAAGAAATACCTCCTTCATCAATATGATAAAACAGATAAAATTATAAGCTTAGAAAGCTCTGATTCGAAAGTCTTCATTCTAGAATCATCTCTTGGCGAAAATCCATATATTGATCTCGTTGAGATTGAAAAAGGTCGAGTTGATTTTACGAAACGCTCTCCCCTTATCAATCTTCAAAGTGGACCAGGATACAATCTCAATATTCAGCAAAATGAGTTATTCTTTATCCTGACTTTAAAAAGCGAAAATTCGAATCTCTTCAACCAAAGAGAAATCGTTTCTTACAATTTAGAAGATAAAAAATTAAGACAAAGAACAGACTTGAATTATGTTTCAAATATCGTTCTACATAATAAATCGATCCTCGTCCCATACAAAGACAAAATTTATCTTCTAAGAAATAAGGAAGGTAAATTTAGTATTGATAAAGAGATAAAGTCGAAACTATGAAATACCTAATCATCCTTTTGTTCACATTTACTATTTTTGCCACTGCTCCTACTGAGCAAGAACTTAAGTTTTCACCTAGTCTAAGCCCAGTACTTAAAGACTTAGTAGTAGAGCTTTATATCAATAGCAAAATCAATCAAGAATATATTGTCGAATTTAGTAAAAATCTTACTTCACCTATTGATAATGATTTTATCGAATTAATCATTTTAAATTCAATATTGAATACGAGACTTAGCAAGAAGTATGAGCATATCAATATTTCTCAAAAACTTTATAACGAAATCGATCAAAATATAAAGTCGATAGAAACAACACTTCCATTTTCAAAATATATTTCAAATAAAATTTTAAAAGATATTGGTGAGTTATTAACAAATAGAAATTTAAGAGAATACAACAACTATATAAAAAATCGTGATGTAAAGATCTCTCCTGAACTAAAAGAGTTTATGAATCGTATTAGTTACCTTCAATACTGGATAGATACTTTAAGAAAACCTAGCTCACTTCGTAACGCGACTTTACTAGACACAAACCTAGAAATCTTAAACTCACTAAATCGTAACTTAAGCATAACTGCCTCTTCACATAAGAAAGAAAATGATATCTCTTATATTTCAATAAATGACATTGATCTCATTAAGGCCAGAAGACAAGTTGATCAACTTCTCTTCAATAACGCGCCCGACAAAGACCCAGATTACAAGGCCCCGCAAGAGCTTCCTGAGCCTGTCGAAAACTGGGAATAAGCTTAAAGTTGACGTGTACTTTTTGGGGATTTCAACTATTTACCCATCTATTTTTAAAAGAAATAACGTGTATCCTATGATATATAATTTCAATTAGTTAAATCGAAAAAAGGAAGAAATTGTGACAAGAAATTTCGATGAGCTACCTAAGACATATAGCTCAAATGATGTAGAGAAGAAGTGGTACCAAAAATGGGAAAATGAGAAATACTTTGCTCCTAAAGCAGGAAAGACTGGTGAGTCTTTTTGCGTCATCATGCCACCTCCAAACGTCACAGGAATTCTTCACGCAGGTCACGCTCTTGATATCACAACTCAAGACGCCCTAATTCGTTTTAAAAGAATGAAAGGTTATGAGACTCTTTTCCTTCCAGGTATGGATCACGCCGGTATTGCAACTCAATCAAAAGTTGAGGAGCTAATTTGGAATGAAGAAAAGAAAACTAAGCACGACTACTCTCGCGAAGACTTCTTAAAGAAGATCTGGGAGTGGAAAGAGCAATACGGTGGCGTTATCGCTAACCAACAAAGAGTTATGGGGGCAAGTTGTGACTGGGATTACTCAATGTTTACAATGGACCCAGAAGCGAACGAAGCCGTACGACGCGCTTTCGTAACTCTTTATAATGAAGGTCTAATTTATCAATCAGACTATATTGTTAACTGGGACCCAAAACTTCAATCAGCTATTTCTGATGCAGAAGTTGATCACAAAGAAGTTAACGGTGCCTTCTATCACATCCTCTACTCTGTTAAAGATAGTGATATTAAATTAGAAGTTGCAACAACAAGACCTGAAACACTACTTGGAGATACGGCCGTTGCTGTTAATCCAAATGATGAAAGATTTGCTCACCTTATAGGTAAGAAAGCAATCGTTCCACTATGTAACCGTGAAGTACCAATCGTTGGTGACGAGCACGTTGATATTGAAAAAGGAACAGGTTGTCTTAAAGTTACTCCAGGGCACGACTTCAATGACTTTGAAATTGGAAAGAGACACAATCTTGAAATCATTAATATCCTAAACCTAGACGGTACTCTTAATGAGCACGGTCTTGAGTGGCAAGGACTTCCTTGTAAGAAAGCTCGTAAGGGTGTTATTGAAAAATTAAAAGAACTAGAACTATTTGTAAAAGAAGAAAAACATGT
Organism: Halobacteriovorax sp. RT-2-3; assembly: GCF_047085075.1. Lineage (NCBI taxonomy): Bacteria > Pseudomonadati > Bdellovibrionota > Bacteriovoracia > Bacteriovoracales > Halobacteriovoraceae > Halobacteriovorax > Halobacteriovorax sp. RT-2-3. Next base: position 940,579 of record NZ_JBKIYF010000002.1, read on the forward strand.
GCACCAAGTTGGTCACGGTGAAAGATCTGGTGTTGTTATTGAGCCAATGATCTCTAAACAATGGTTTGTAAACGTAACTGATATGGCCGCAGAAGCCGTTGCAAAAGTAGAAGATGATACAACTCGTTTCTATCCGAAGGGATGGGAGAATACTTACTTCTCGTGGTTACGTGAACCAAAGAACTGGTGTGTATCTCGTCAACTTCTATGGGGACACAGAATTCCAGTATTTACTTGTACAACTTGTGAGCACCAATGGGCCGATGAAGCTCTAGAGCCAGAATCATGTCCAAAGTGTAGTGCAAAAGAATACACTCAAGACCCTGACGTTCTTGATACTTGGTTCTCATCGGGACTATGGCCAATGTCGACACTAGGTTGGCCAAATAAGGAAAGAATGGAGCAGAGAGGATTTGATAAGTTCTACCCGACTTCTGTTCTAATTACAGGTTTCGATATTATCTTCTTCTGGGTTGCTAGAATGATGATGATGGGAACTAAATTCTCTAACCAAGTTCCATTCGATAAGGTTTATATTCACGCAATCGTAAGAGATAAGCTCGGTCGTAAGATGAGTAAGTCTCTTGGTAACGGTATTGATCCTCTAGAGATGGTAGAGCAATATGGCGCAGACGCATTCCGTTTTACTCTAGCTGCTGGTTCAGGTTATAACCGTGCTATCAACCTAGACCCTGAAAGAATCGCTGGTTACAGAAACTTCATTAATAAGATTTGGAATGCTTTCCGTTTCATCTCACCATTCTTAGAGCTTGCTGAAAAAGATCTTCCTACAAATCTTGATGATCAAGAAAAATGGATTCTATCAGAGCTTAACGATACGACTAAAATTGTTAATGAGTCTCTCGATGCTTTCCGCTACGATGACGCTTGTTCTGAAGTGTACTCATTCGTATACGACAAATTCTGTTCTTGGTTTATCGAACTTTCAAAAAACACACTTAACGGTGAAGACGAAGCTGCCAAAGTTCAAAGAGCGACTGTTCTTAAATACTGTTTTAGAAAAATTACTGCTCTTCTACACCCAATTACTCCTTTCATTACAGAAGAGCTTTGGGGTTATTTAAAAGAAGATAGCGAAGATCTACTAATCTCAGCTGAATATCCTGAATACGATGCAGCTCTTAACTACCCTAGTGAACAAGTTAAGATGAATAAGTTTATTGAAGTTGTTTCAGGAATTCGCTTCCTAAGACAATCAGTCAATATCAAACCTAAAGATGAAGTTGAAGTTGCACTTTTAACTGATGATGAAGAAGCATCTTCGTACTTTGCCGACAATATGGCTGGAATACAAGATCTTGCTCGTGCAAAAGATGTAACAATAGCAGCTAAGTCTAGTGATAATCCTAAAAAGTGTATTATGAAGGCAACGACTCACACTGATATCTTTTTAAAACTTGATGGAGTCATTGATCTTGATGCTCAAATCAAACGTCTTGAAAAAGACTTTGATAAGACTCAAAAAGAATTTGAAAAAATTGGTAAGAAACTTAATAACGAAAAATTCATGGCCAATGCACCAGAAGAAGTTGTTGTTGAGGTAAGACAAAAAGCAAGTGAGTTTGAAGAGAAGCTAAATTCACTTAAAGAACAAATCGAACAATTCAAAGCATAATAAGAAGGCCCTCGACGAGGGCCTTTTTTTATAGATCAAAGTAAAAATATTCTTCTTGGTAAATCTCTCCATTAAACTCAAATGGAGACTCCTTTAAAACCTTGCCACCATTCTTTACAAAAAAGCCCTTAGAAGGATTATCTTTAAAGGTACATAAGTAGAAGCAGTCATATCCACGGTTTTTAAAATCTTTAATGACAGCATCAAAAAGTTTTTGTCCCATGCCTGATTTTTGATATTTCTTTAAGATATAAAAATCATAGATTTCACCAGGTATACCATGCTCATGTTCTCGAGCAGGGCCATAATCAATAAAACCTACAACATCTCCATCAGGAGCATGGAAAACAAATGTTCCCCCTTCTGTTGGACGACGAGGAATTTTTCTTTCCCAATTTTGTTGTATATCAGAATACTTTAATGAATAGAGATAGTCTTTAGACAGAATGCCTTTGTAATTTTCCCAAAAACAATCCACATAGATTCGGGCCAACGACTTTATATCTTCCACTTCTACTGAAACGATTTCAAAAGGTGCAAATGTAAGATCTTTTGCGGCCACCATAGATTTATTTTAGCAACAATCGAGCGGCCTCGCAAATAAGGCATTTTTACGTCTATGGAACAAGTCTAAGTGACTGATAATTAACTATATAGTCTTCTAAATCCGGAAAAGTTTTAAGCTGAATTAACTCACTGATACCATAAGAAAGCAGTGTAGAGCCACTAAAACATAGGCGACCAATTGTCTCCGGCATGTGCTTCCATTCAGGTATTGTAAGCTCTTCGTCTCCAACGAGTAAGGCCAATTGTCCTCGGTTACGGCTCATTTGCGCTGTTGCTAGTGATTTGGTTATAACTGCATCAAATTCATCAATTCGACGACGAAGTATATTTGGTGATTCACTAAATAAACTAATTCTTTTACTTACCTTAACCCCATCATAACCTTCCACTGATTCACTTGGAATATAACCATGAAGCTTTAAAGTTGGTAAACATTCAGCAAGAAAATTCATTCTTTCAACAAATTCAACATCATACTTATGTGGATAACAGATAAATATATTTGAAATTCTCTGATGTGTGAAAGCGTGGTCGATATTAGCATTCTTAAAGTTTCCTTCTACCGCCCTTAATGCACTCATTTTCTTTTCATCTAAATATTCACCGCTATATTCAGGTAGTGATACTTGATAAAAAAAGCTCTTTGGTCCACCTTGTAAACCAATCTTTACATTGGCCCTAAAGGCCAAGCCAAGAACAGCAGAGTACATATCATTCACATAATCAATATAGTAATCAGTATTAAAAACTTCATGTAAATTTGCTGCAAACTTATGTGCTGCAAACATTGATTCAGTTTCTTTCTTTGAAATTGAGTAGGCCCAACACCTTTCAGGTAACCAGAAGTCATCAATCTGAGTTGCATCTGTGTAAACAATTGCAACTTGATTGTCCTCGTGCTCATTAATAATGGCATTTACAACAGGAAGGATTGAAGCTATTTCTGCTTCATCTCCCTTAACCCTTAGTAGGAACTTCTTCACTTGAAGCTATCTCCTTAACTCTTAGTTCACAATAGATAACTGTGAAGAACACAACAGCTAAAGGAAGAAAGAATAAGTTTAGTAAAGGTATTGATATAAGAATCATAAAACCAACTCCACCTAGTAAATAAGGTAGAAAGCCTGACTTAATATCACCAACACATTCTGCAAAAGTTAGGTTATTTCTTGACCATGAATAATCAATAAATGAAATAGCGAGAATTAATCCCCCTAATACAAATGTGATTGGAGGAAAAAAGAAGCCTATACCAATGTTGATAATTGATAAAACGACAATAACACCAATCTTCTTTAATTCATTCATAAGAATACTTGGTAGTCGTTTCATCGTTTGCGTAAAAGTATCAGTGCTCTCTTTTTGAAGCTTATAAATCATCTCAACTCTTGAACTGAGCATATCATTAAAAGGTGAAGCAATGACTGAGACAACGATAAAGAACGTCCAGTTAATAATTACTCCTAAAAGAATAATGAGAACTCCTGAAAATACAGTGCTCACCCAACCCTGCTCAGGGTACTTTTCATTTATATATCCATGCCCCCAAGCGGAAACTTCGCTAAAGGCATAATGTCCCAAAGAGTAATAAAGGATGAAACCAATTAGAACCGGACAAAGTGCAATTAAAATAATTTTCTTATCTGCCTTTAAGATATTCATTGAACGAAAAAAGAAATATGGAAGTTTTCCAATCATTACTACTCCATTTAATTTTGAACTGGAAATTTAAAAGTTTTTAACTTTGAAAAGTCATTTAAAGTAGGCTTTTGCGGAATGGCCTTCACAATACTTTTTAAATTTTGCCAGTCTAAGTATCTATCCATTATATCCGACTCCACATGATTTTTTTCAATGAAGTCAATTTTACCTTTGGCCTTATTGACCATCCCACTTGCTCCATTAAGATTGTCATCCTCATGATGATATAGTGCAGTGGCCAGTTGAATAACAACCCAATACACATAACGCGCATTGTCTCCCATTGCATCCATCCACAGGTCTTCGACAACCTCATGACACATCCAGTAATGACCAGTATTAAATAAGTTAAGTCCCTCTTGAATAAGCTCGAGGTGTTCAGTTGTAAATTGTCCAAAGTGATAATTACTCATAATACAGTAAGTCTAATTCATCTCGGCCCTATATACATGATGCAACGACCAAAACTATTCAATCGGCCATAAAAACGATAGAATTTCTCAAATTTAATTTAACTAAAATATGAAACAGGAAGAGTGATGCATCATAAAGATCTCGTACCAGAGTACTTAAAAAAGCTACAAGTATACCAGGCCGGTAAACCAATTGATGAAGTAGTTAGAGAAAAGGGACTGACAAAAGTTTCAAAACTAGCTTCAAATGAAAACCCACTAGGGCCATCACCTTTTGCAATTCGTGAAATGACTCGTGGTCTTTGGGACCTACATCGCTATCCAGATATGCATGCTTATGCACTAAAGTCTAAGCTAGCTGAAATGTATGATCTTAAACTTGAGAATATTATCTTAGGAAATGGATCTGAAGGAATCATGGCCTATATTGCTCGTGCATTTCTTAAGCCTGAAGATGAGGTCTTAACTTGTGACAACACGTTCATTGGTTTCTATATTCTAGCTCGAAGTGTTGGAGCAAAGCTTAACAAAGTTCCTCTTACTAAAGATTATCGCTTTGATGTAAAAGCTCTTGCAGATAACATTACTGAGAAGACAAAAGTTATCTATATTGCAAATCCAAATAATCCAACAGGTACATATATTACAAAAGAAGAGTTCGACTACCTTATGAAGTACGTTCCTTCTCACGTTCTTGTTATTCTAGATGAAGCATATTTTGAATTTGCCCAAGAACAAGATGATTATCCAGATTCTATGAACTATCGCTATGATAATGTTCTAACTCTTAGAACTTTTTCTAAAGCTTATGGCCTATCTGGTATTCGAGTTGGATATGGCTTTGGACATCCGGAACTTATTGGATACTTAACAAAAGTAAAACTTCCATTTGAGCCAAATCTTATCGGACAACTTGGTGCCGTTGGAGCTCTCGAAGATCGTCCACATCTTGAACGTACGCTTAGAAATAATCGAAAGCGTTATGACGAACTAATGGAATACTTAACTAATAGAGACTTCAATCCAATTAAATCTGTAACAAACTTTGTTACATTTAAAACAGGAAGTAGTGAAGCTAGTGACTTCATGTTTGAGGAACTTTTAAACGAAGGCGTTATCATTAGAAAGCTAGTTGCAAATGAAATGCCTGAATATGTACGTATTAGTATAGGAACAAAGGATGAAATGTATCACTTCTATGAAGCTTTCGATCGTATTCTTCCTGCATATAATAAAAGATTCAGAAAGGATTTAGCATGAAAATCTGCCAATATGTAAATCATGGAACTCATCGTCCAGAACCAAGACTAGGTATTTTATTAGATAATGGACTAGTTATTGATCCAAATAACGTTTGGGCATGTGACTATGAAAGAGAAGGATATTTTAACTTTTGGCAAAGAGCAAATCACACTTGCCCTCCTTCCCTTTTACAAATTCTTCAAACAAAAGATGATCCTATCGACTTTCTTGGTGAATGTTACGGACTATATTTATTCTTAGAAAAAGTTGGAGATCTAACTCTTAAAGATGGGACTCCAATTGCATTTAAGTCTGATGAAATTAATTTAAAAACACCAATAGATAAAATCCCTAACTATCGCGACTTCTATGCACATGAAAAACATGTAGCGGCTGGATTCAAAAAAAGAAACGAGGCAATTCCTGAAGCATGGTATGAAATTCCTGCATACTATAAAGGACCGACTCATGGATTTATTGGACACAACCAAGAAGTCTTATGGCCACATTACACTAACATTCTTGATTACGAATTAGAGCTAGGAATGGTCATTGCTAAAGATGGTATCAATATTCGCGAAGAAGATGCAAAAGATCACATTTTTGGATTCACAATTCTAAATGATATTTCAGCTCGTGATATTCAAAAGAAAGAAATGGCCGTACGTCTAGGCCCTGCAAAAGGAAAAGACTTCTGTTCAGTAATTGGACCAGTTATTACAACATTTGATGAGTTTGATTTTAAAGAACCAAATCTTAGAATGACTGCAACTGTAAATGGTGAAAAATGGTCAGAAGGTTTTTCTGGTGATTCTCACTATACTTGGGCACAAATGATAGCTCACGTCTCTCAAGATGAATGGGTATTATCAGGGGATCTTTTCGGTTCAGGAACAGTTGGTACTGGTTGTGGTCTAGAGATCGATCGCTGGCTAAAACCAGGTGATGAAATCACTCTTGAAGTTGAAGGTATTGGAAAGCTAACTAATAAAATAGGACCAAAAAGAGGTACTAAGTAATGGCAACGGATAATAAAATGGAAAGCTTTAAAGCAAGTGGTGTATACACAAAGCAAGCTCATGTTGATATTCCAGAAGGTTTATACGAAGAAGAACACGGACGTAATGGTTTCTTTGGTCGTGTAAGTCAACTCTATCATACTCAACCTCCAGTTAACTGGACTGATATTTCGGGTGATTTAAAACCAAAAAATCTTCCTTCACTTTTTAGTCATAAAGACCTACAAGATGATTTTCGTGCAATCCTAACAAATAATGATTGTGAACTAAGTCTTGGCCATTTAACAAAGTCACTTGATTATTTCTTAAGAAATGCCGACTTTGATGAGCTCTACTTTGTTCACGAAGGTAGCGGTACTCTTGAAACAATCTATGGTTATGTTCCATTTGTTAAAGGTGACTATATTGTCATCCCTCGTGGAACAACATATACAATTAAAATCTCTCAAGCTGCCAAGTTCTTTCAAGTTGAATCTCGATCTGAATTTGAAGAACCATCTCGTGGACTTCTAGGCCCTAACGCTCTCTATGACCAAACAGCAAAGTTCACTCCAGAAGCAGCTCTGGGCTCTGATCAAGATTGGCCGGAGTATAAAGTTAGAGTAAAAAGGCTTGGAGAGATTACAACAATCACCTATCCATTTAACCCACTTACTGCAAAAGGATGGAAGGGATCTGTCTACCCATGGAAGATTTCTATTTATGATATCTGCCCTATTATGAGTCATCGCTACCATGTTCCTCCATCGGGACACACAACGTTCGTAGCAAAGAACTTTGTTGTTTGCTCATTTGTTGAAAGACCTCTTGAGGATAAGAAACATAAAGTTTTAAAAGTTCCTTTCTATCATTCAAATATTGATTTCGACGAAGTACTTTTCTATCACCAAGGAAACTTCTTCTCTCGCGATAATATCGATGCAGGTGCTTTAACATTCCACCCTCAAGGTGTTCACCATGGGCCACACCCAAAGGCCTTTCAAGCTGGTGAAGATAAACTATATACTGATGAGTATGCTGTTATGGTTGATACTCGCTATCCCTTAAAACCAACAAAATGGTTTGAAGAAAATGAAAACAAAGACTACTGGAAAAGCTGGATGTAATTATGGCAATTTTTGATACAACAAAACAAGACTTTAAAGATAACTACAAACTACTAATAGGATCAGTCGTTCCAAGACCAATCGCAGTTGTTTCAACTGTTAATGAAGATGGTACAAGTAATATTGCACCTTTCTCATTCTTTACTGTGGTAAGTGCAAACCCAATGATCATCGGCTTCACTCCAATGATTCGTTCAAGCGATGGGGAACAAAAAGACACTCTTAAAAATATTCTTCGTCAAAAAGAATTTGTCGTAAATTTTGTAACTCAACATAATTATGAAAAAGTAAATCTATGTTCAACTGAACTACCTCATGGTGAATCTGAATTTGATTTCGCAAAGCTGACAGAGCTAGATTCTGAAGTTGTTACACCAAAGAGAATGAAAGAATCTCCAATCCATTTTGAATGTAAACTCAGAGATACTTTAAGCTACGGTGATGTGCCAGGAACTGGAACATTTGTAACAGGTGAAGTCGTTAGAGTTCATGTTGAAGACGAACTTCTAGATCAAGGCCGTATAGACCAAGACAAGTATGCTCCAATGGGTAGAGGTGCTGGAAATGACTGGATCGTCTGTGATCACAGAGTACAAATCGAGCGCCTAATGAAGGCACAAATTCAAAAATAATTAATAATTTCAAGCCCTTAGGGGCTTGAGTATTATCTATACACCCCTAGTAAATTTTCCAAATTTGACCATTTGAGCAGCATTTTTCGTTAATATTCCTGTGATCACACTTTAAATGAGAAGAGGAATACCTATGAAACGACTACTACTTACAGCTATTTTACTGACAAGCGCTACGGCCCAAGCAGATCTATTTGATAACCTAACTGCGAATTTAAACCTATCACCATCTCAGTCAAATAACTTAAGAAATGGACTGGCGTCTATCTTAAGCGGTGGAGGGAGTGGCTCTGTAAAAGAAGCTGAAAGATATAGTTTTAACAAATGTTTTGAAATGCTAAGAGTTGCAAAACAAGAGCAAATCAAAAGTGGTAAAAAGTTTATTAAAGCTGGTTATGCTACTGGAAAGTTCTATTCTAATGTCATTGAAGGTGACTATAAACAGTTCCACGATAAAAATGAAGATATTAGTAAGTTTGGTCGTACTCTTATGAGAGGTGTATCTAACTTAGATAGTATTAGATTTAACAGCACAACTTCTGAAAAAGATGCTCCTCACCTTGATTACTATTGTTCAAGCTATATGGACATTGAAAGTGTATCAAAAGTAATTGTAGGAAATAAGGAATGTCGTAAAGTAGACCTAGCTTTAAATGCAATGGATGCAAATACAAAGAAAAGATTCAAGGCATCTGCATCAAATTTTTTCTGTGAAGGTGAAAATATTGTGAAGACAGATTTTACTGGTAAGAAATACGACGTAATATATGAAATGAATGAAATTCAAGAATAAAAAAAGCCGCTCTCAGCGGCTTTTTCTTTATTTAAAACGTATAACCTAAACTTAGACCATATGTGAAATCATCAGAATTTCTATCTTCATAAGAAGAGTTTAAAAATGAATAACCTGTCTCCACTTGAACATACGCGCTATCGAAATCAAATCGTACTCCAGGTAGAACTAAGATAACTTCTGGAGACTGTTGTCCATCATAAGAAACCGTCGCACCATCTTTAAGAACTCCATCAACTTTATATTCCATAAATACTGTATTTAAGTAAAATAGCATCGATGGATTCACACGGTAACCAATATTTAACGAAGCTCCTAGAGACTTGGCCTTTAGATCTGTTGTATATACCGTTGAATCAGTATTTAAAGATCCATCTTCATGATAACCAAAACCAAACTCTCCTTGCACAGACATCTTTAAACCAACTGTCTTTCTATCTCCACCAATAAATTGATATTTTACTTTTAATAGGTCAGAAGTATCAGGATAAGTTTGTAGGCCAATATCTAGTCTTGGCAAGAGTCCAACATTCCCTTTGAAGGTAAGTAATGGCTCAGGTCCACTTACAGACTCATCAGTTGTTGTTCCGCTAATTATAAAATCATAGCCTTCTGCTAGATCAACATCATAACCACTAGCGACCCCTATTGCGACATCAAATTGTCCTAGTCCTCCTGTTGTCTCAGGTCCATCCATACGAGAAGTTGGAATATTGTAATCAAGTTGAGCACAACTTACTAAGGTAGATAAAACAAATAAGAAACTAAGATATTTCATAAACTCTCCTATAATAAATATGATTAATTATATTAGAATTTATAAAAATTTGAAGACGGAACTAAAAGGCCCGCTAAAAGCGGGCCCAAAGGTATTATTTAATTTTTAATTCTGAGTGAAGTTTTGCAAAAGTTTTTTCTTCACGGATAGCATACATAAGGTTTGCTTTCATACGCTCATCTCTTGTGTAGAATTCTTTTACTTGGTCAGCAGTTAGACCTGAAAGGCTTGCACTTTCTTCGATTTTTGCATCAAAGTCAGCATCTGTTGATTCAACTTCGAACTTGCTTGCAAGGTGATCAAGGATTAGACCAGACTTAACTTGGAAAAGAGCTTTTTCATCTAAGTCACCTGCCCACTTCTCAAAGTACTCACCTAGCATATCTTCAGTGAAACCTTGTTGCTTAAGGTTGTTAGCAAGGTCGTTCTTTAGGTGTTCTTTTTGTTGAGCAACCATAGTAGTTGGAACATCAAAGCTATTTTCAGAGATTAGTTTTTCAAGAATTTCTTGGTTTAACTTTTCAGCTGCTTGTCTTTCATTTTGCTTAGTTAGGTTTTCTTTTGTTTTTACTTTGAAATCTTCAACTGATTCAAATCCTAATTCTTTAGCTACTTCGTCAGTAAAATCTGGAAGTTTTCTTTCTTTAATTTCTAGAAGTTCAACGTGGAACTTAACATTTGCTTCTTTAAGCTCTTCTACGTGGTACTCAGATGGAAAAGTAACTTCTAAAGTTTTCTTTTCACCTGCTTTCATACCAACCATTTGATCTTCGAAACCTGGAATAAATTGTCCAGAACCGATCTCTAGAAGGTACTCTTCACCTTTCATATTTTCTGGTTTTTCACCATCAGCTTTTTCACCTTCGAAGTTCATAACTGCGAATAGTCCATTAGCTAGTGCTGTACCTTCAGCAGCTTCTACCATTTCTGCTCTTGGAGCTAGGTAGTTCTTACGTACTTTTTCAACATCTTCTTCAGTTACTTCAACAGCATCTTTTGTGAAAGAAAGCTTTGAGTAATCTTTAAGCTCAACAGTTGGGAAGATTTCAACTACTGCATCAAATGATACAGACTTTCCATCTTTGTAATCCATATTTTCAAAGTTAGGGTATCCAACTACTTTAAGATCTTCTTTATTAATTGCTTCAAATAATTCCTTTTGAACGAAACGATTTAGAGCATCACCTTCAACCTGTGGACGGTATAGTTTCTCAACCATAGCGATTGGCGCTTTACCTTTTCTGAAACCTTTGATTGAAACTGATTTTTGTTTCTCTTTAAGAGCAACAGTAATTTGTTCAGTTAGATCTAAGTTTTCGAATGAAAAAGATAATTTTTTTGTGCAGTCATTAACTTGTTCTACTTTATAAGTCATGAATAAATCCTCACTTCGCTATGCGACAATATTAACATTATGAATAGCCGAAATTAGCTAGAATATGGCAAAAAGTCAATGAATATAAGGGGTTTCAATTGGCCTAATACTCAACCTTAACCAAAAATAGGCCCTGTGGAGGTGCGGTCGGAGCGACCTTTTCAGTACTTGGCTCAGTCAATTGTTTCACAATAACTTCTTTTGAAATCTTGCCTTGAGCGTACGACCAAATACTTGAAACGATCAGACGAACCATCTGCTTTAGAAACCCATTACCTGTGATTTCTAAGATCAGGACATCTTCTTGTAAGCCTGGACCATAGCTCATTTGACTCTCTTGTATTGCGCAACTAGTCACTCTTCTAATTGTCGACTTTACGGGAGTACCTTTTGTGGAAAAGCCTTCGAAGTTATGCTCACCAATAAAAAGCTGGCAAGCTTCATTTAACTTATCGAGGCTTAGTTGCTTTCCTAGATAGGTCACATAGTTTTTCAAAAACGGATTTGATTCTCTTTTAAGAGAAAATACATAGCGATATGTCTTACTCTTTGAATTGAATACTGGTTGAAAATCTTCAGGGGCAAACTCGGAGTCAATAACTCTAATTTCCTCTGGTAACTGACTATTTAATGCACGCATTAAGGCTTTTGGATCAATATCAATAGCAAGAGTTATACGAGTAACTTGATAGACAGCGTGAACACCTGTATCTGTTCTTCCGCAACCTACAACTTGTAACTCATCCGATTTTGAAATTTGCTTTAAAACTCTTTCGATCTCACCTTGAATACTTTGTTGGCCAATTTGTTTTTGCCAACCAAAGTAATTAGTTCCATCGTATGAAAAAGTAACTTTATAGATACTCAAAGTTGAAACCTATCCCAAAAGACATTCCACTTACGCTAAAGTCTTCTCTTTTAAATCCTGAAATATCCATGGTTTTGGCCATGAGGCTAATGCTCATATCACTAACATCACTGAACTTTTTAAGATCCATTCCAAAGTTTGGGAAGATATTATAAATTGAAAAATCAATTGAAGCAGAAGCATTATAACCATAACCTACTTGGCGAATATCTTTATCATCATCGCCTTGCTCACGGTCATCTCTGTTTTGCCATATTGGAGCAACCACAGCTCCACCTTGTGCTGTTATTGATACTTTCTTTCCAAAATTTAATTTTGCCCCAAGGTTTAAATCAATTGGAAATAGCCATAGGTTAAACGTTGTACGAGAAAGAGAGCCGTCTCCAAACTTTCCTTTTCCAGAGTTGAATGAAACTCCAAGATTTCCTTGAAAGAAAGTAGAGACAATATTTCGTTGAAAATATTTTCTATAGTTAAATGTTAAGTAACCTGCTTGAACAGAGTCAGCCGCTGAGTCATCACTTTGGAAAGTCGACTCAAAAGTTCCCGTGCTATCAGCGTAGTCAAAAGTATCGTAGATATACGTAAAGCCAATTTGAGTATCAGCTTTCTGATACATATCTCTTAATAAGTCTTCTGTTTTATACTCAACATATGAATTCGGACTTGGGTCTATCAGAATTGAACCTTCATCAGTAGCTGTTTTTAGCCACTCTTTATCTTGCGAGTTCATTACTGCATTTTTTAGCTCTTCTTCAGTATACTGCTGAGGTGTTGAACCAAAAACATTTGGAAATGAGTTCTTATCTTCTTCTTCACTTGTACCATTATCATTTTCATAAGGAGAAGTTGATGAGTCTAACTCACCAGGTAGAGGTTGATTAAAATCAACAGAGAAACTCTTCCCACTAACAACTAATAATGTACAAATTAAGAGTTTTTTAAGACTCGCTTTCTTCATCTTTTTCTTCCCAGTCGAATAGTTCAACTTTAGTATCCTTATTAAAAATATTATACACTAAACATCCAACAACATAGGCAGTAATCAGCACAAAAATCATTAGTTGCTCGTAAATAAGGATTAATACTAGAATGAGAAGAATTAATGCAAGGACCTTGCGGCGATTTTTTCTTACGTAATCCGAGTTTTTAAACGAATTAAACGGAATATTTGAGATCATTAGTAGGGAATAGAAAATTACATATGCAGCAGCGTAATAACTTTGATACTCACCAAAGTTAAACTCCAGCGTTACCATTATAAATCCAATAATCGCAAGTGCTCCTCCAGGAATTGGAAGACCTTGGAAATAATTAGATGGAACCTTATTAATATTAGCATTAAATCTTGCAAGTCTTAGAGCACCACAAAGTAGATATAAGAATGAAATCACCATTCCCGGACGACCTAAGTTTTGAAAGAACTTAAAATAGATAATTAAAGCCGGCGCCATCCCAAAAGAGATGACATCACTAATTGAATCAAATTGTTCACCAAATTGAGACTGAGTACCAGTCAAACGTGCAACTCTCCCATCAACACTATCAAAAATTGCACCTAATAGTAGAATCATACATGCAGGATAAAACATTCCCTTCATGGCCATGATAATTGATGCGAAACCGCAGCCCATATTTAAAGCAGTAAATATATTAGGTAAGAAAAAAGTTAGTTTATGTGGTTGTCCGTCATATCTAGTCATTTGAATTCCTTTTATTCTTCTAAGTAGCGACCTACTATCGTTTCTCCACCCCTAACCTTTTCATTAACGGCCACGAGGAGTTCAGAGTTTTCAACTTGCATCTTGACGGTAGCACCAAATGGATAAAAGCCAATATCAACTTGCCTTCTTCCTAGGTCTCCCGGTAGTACAATTAACTCTGGGTCACGTTTAAAAAATGAATTTATAAAATACAATCTAATCTTTCTCTCATTAGAGTCTTCTAACGTAACTTTTGTTCCAAAGTCTTTATCTTTGAAGATCACGTTATTTACTCTCGCTGAAATTGGTAAATATATCCCATATCCACTCAATAGTCCCATTCTTATTGATAACTCTGAAACGTCATTAGAAATTTTATCAATACCAATAACCTTTCCTGTTACAGGCGCATAGATAGAGCCACGAGTTGTAACTTGGTCTTCTTTGAATGAGCTCAATTTTCTTCTAAATAAGAAAAGAAATAATCCTACAATAACAAAGAAAAATAAGAATAAATAAAAGCCGAATAATAGTAATAATAGAAATGCTACTACTATAATAAAGTTGATTGTGGACTTTGATAGATAAAATATTTTCACTTTAATAATTTATCAATATTCAACTGACATGTCATACTAAGACTTTTTAAATTCGACGTGAAGAGGTCGAAAATAGTATGGCCTCTGTCTCATTTTCTCACTTACAACTTTAGCAAAGATTGAGGCAGGATTCTTACGAAGAACTTCTCTTGTATCCCCTTCGCAGCGATCAGAAAGCTCATTTTCTCCATGAGTATATAAAAGCGACTTATCCACAATACCCGAGCAAAACGCTTCAAATTCTTCTTGTGTCAGAAGCTTTTCATTATCATTTGTACGAATATAATACTCTTTTTTAAAAGCAGGGAACATCCAATGAGTTGAATTCTCTCCAAGAATACTTGGAATATCTGAACTGTAAAAAGAGTAAACTTCAATATCATCTAACTCAAAAATTTGAGCAAGGCCTTCCCCGACCCTCATTCCAGTATAAGATCCTGGGCCAGCAATAGAGATAAGACCTTTAATATGACTTATATCAAAACCGTTCTTTGAAAGCAGAGCGTGAATATTTTCATGAAGAACCTCAGAGGTCTTCTTAGTTTCAACAACAACATCTTCTATCCAAGAGAAGTTCTCATCAAGAATTCCAAAGTGCAGAAGATGTGATGTATCTATAAATAAGTAAATCATTAGAAGAATCGCGTAAAATCGTTAAATAATGCACCAATCATTAATAGTAATAAGATCGAGAGTCCAAATTGCTGAGCAATTTCTAACTTTCTTCTTGAAAGTGGTCCACCGTTAATCGCTTCTAAAATAAGAAAAACAATATGCCCACCATCTAATACTGGAATTGGGAAAAGATTAATAACACCAAGGTTGATAGAGATCAGCGCCATCAACTGGAAAAAATAAGAGATTGAAGTATTAAAAGAATCAGAAGCAACTTTTCCAATTGTAAGTGGCCCACCAATATTCTTTAGAGAAACCTCTGCCGTGATTAGCTTTTTAAAGCCTTCAAATGTTTTAACAACTCCATCCCAAGTACGATAAAAGCTTCTTGGAATTGCCTTAAAGAAATTCATCGGTTCAGTTGTAACATACTTCCCGGCAGCATAAATACCGTTGCTGTAAACACCGATTAGCTTAACAGTCACTCCATTTTCAGTTCTAACATCAGGTGTGATATTAAATTCTTTAATCTCACCTTTTCTGATAACTTTCAGTGAAGCTTGACCTTCGTTTTCCTGAATCTCACCTCTAAGTTCATCAAATGAATTAACCTCTTTTCCATTGACCGTAGTGATAATATCACCGGCCAAAAGACCTGCCTTATCTGCAGGAGACTTCATTTGAACACTTTTAACAACTAAGTCCATTGGGAAATAGTTATTAGTAAATAGGGCATGCTTAAGACCATTTGTTACATCTAAGTGAGTAACAGGTTTAGCATCTTTATCGAAAATTGGCTGACTAGTTTCATTATCAATAGACTTAATCGGATAAATATCTAAGTGACCACCCTCAACTGCTAATTCCTCTAGGCTGTAATCAATATTTGGCCCCTTCCCTTTTGAAACAATAAACAGATTTCCATCTGCTGATTTGACGATAGGAAGTAGTAAGAAAGGTGGATAATTAACCATCTCTTCAAAAAATTGCTCAGGTTTCATATCAACCTTCACAACTTCTTTCTTCCCAAGGCGAACAACTGTTAGTGAGCTAATATGCCCATCACTCTCCAGAACGATATCGCTAGGAGAAGTAACTAGATGCTCGTTTACTTTATTTACAATATCACCACTTCTAAAACCTAATTTATAAAAGCGAGTTTCTTTCGCTACATTTCCAATTTTAATTTCTGGAACTTTTTCACCTGTCAGGAAAAGGGCAAAGAAAATAAAGAAAGCAAGGATGAAGTTAGCAAGTGGACCACCGAATACGATCCAAAATCTTTGCCATTTCTTTTTATGAATAAAAGAGAACTTCTTTTCTTCTTCAGAGATACCATCTTTATTGAATGGGTCATCCCCAAACATCTTAACGTAACCACCAAGTGGAATTAGTGAGATTGCGTACTCTGTATCACCTTTTTTCCATCTAAATAATTTTGGACCAAAGCCAATTGAAAAAACTTCAACTCTTACTCCAAAAAGTCTGGCAAATAAGAAGTGTCCTAATTCATGAAAAAATACTAGTGGCCCTAAAAATAAAATAAATATAACTATTTTCTCTAACATACTAACCCTTATAAAATTTTATAACTCAACAATAGTGTGTAAAACGGAATGACAAAAAGAAGACTATCGATTCGATCGTAAACTCCTCCGTGTCCAGGAATTAAATTCGAGCTATCCTTTACACCTATTTGTCTTTTCAATTTAGACTGAATCAAATCCCCGACCTGACTCAAAATACCTAAAATAAAAAAGATCAGTATATATTTTACCGCAAAATCGCCTATTAAATAATACCAAACTAAAGTTCCTAATAATCCTGATGTTGCAGCACCTCCAATTAGGCCCTCAACTGTTTTATTAGGGCTTACGGCCGCCCACAATTTCGTTTTTCCGAAGTTCTTACCAAAGAACCATGCGCCCGTATCCATCCCAAAGTTAAAAACTAATAGAATAATTACAAGAGCTTGCCAGTTGCTTCGATTAAGAAGTGAATGAAGATTAAGAAATGGGATCAAAAACATCACCATACTCAAGATAGTAACTCGTTTAAGTAAATTAACAAAATTCATCGACTCCATAGGAGAAACGAACAAGTAACCAATTAGAACAAGATTCAAAAGACAGCCAATAGAAGGAATTAAAAAACCTTCAAAAACATGAGGATTGTTCATCGCCCAGAATTGGATTCCAAGTAAGAAAACAAAATTAATCAGTGTGAAAATCCCTGTAACTTTAAGGGACAGAAAGTTTTTAGCAAATTCATAAAAGCAAGCAGCACTTACAACGATAAGTAATGCTTCAATACCAATGACTCCAATAGAATATGCTAATGCGACGATACCTATCATTACAATGGCAGATAGGACTCTTTTTTGAGTATTTGTCATTTTAAATCCGTTTAATTTATTAATCTAATATTCTTTCTAATCTTATTTTTAGAAGCAGCAAGCGATTCAGTCTCAGAAACTTGTCCAAAACGTCTTTCACGTTTTTCAACTTCATAAATAATATTTTCAAATTCTTTACTTGTGAAATTTGGCCACATTGTTTCTGTAAAATACAGCTCACCATATGCAATCTGCCATAATAGAAAGTTTGAGATTCTTTGATCTCCCCCAGTTCTAATCATTAGGTCGACATCACCTAACTCAGGGGCATGAAGAGCTTGAGAGATATTCTCCTCAGTCACTTCAATATCTTCAGCAATTAGCTTATTTACCGCACTTATAATTTCTGCACGTCCACCATAGCCAAAAGCAAAAGTTAATTTTAATCCTGTATTATCTTTCGACTCTTCTTTTAGTCGATTAATAATTTCAATTGTATCTTTAGGAAGTTTTGAAATATCACCAATAATATTAAATTTAATATTATTTTTTAAAACTCTCGTTCTTTCTTTAATAAGGAACTTCTTTAAAAGAAGAAAAAGAGTTCTAATTTCAGAAGGTGGGCGGCCCCAATTCTCAGTAGAGAATGCATAAAGTGTTAGGGCCTTAATCCCCATGTCGTCAGCTTTTTCTACGACATCACTAACAACAGAACTTCCACGCACATGTCCCCATACACGACGATGGGCGCGGTTCTGTGCCCAGCGCCCATTGCCATCCATTATAATTGCAACATGTTTTAATTTAGAAGTTTGAAAGTTCATCATTAATTCAAATAAAGATTAAAGAGTAAGAAGCTCTTTCTCTTTAGCAGCAATGATTTCATCAACTTGTTTAGTATACTTATCAGTTACAGTCTGAATTTCAGTTTGAAATTTCTTAGAATCATCTTCAGAAATTTCTTTTGCTTTTTCAGCTTTTTTCACAAGTTCATTTCCATCACGACGTACGTTACGAATTGCAATCTTACTATCTTCACCAATTTTTTTAATTTCTTTTACCTGCTCTTTTCTTGTTTGCTCAGTTAGTGCAGGGAAAGCAATTCTAATTAGATTACCATCGTTTGATGGGTTTAGACCTAAGTTAGCATTGATAATTGATTTTTCAATTTCACTGATAAGTGTTTTATCAAATGGTTGAATCTGAAGAAGTCTTGCTTCTGGAGTTGAAATTTGTCCAACTTGATTAACAGGAGTTGGAGAACCATAGTAATCAACAGTTATACCATCTAAAACAGAAGCTGATGCACGACCAGTTCTGATTTTTGTTAATTGATGCTTTAAAGAATCAATTGATTTTGACATACCAGTTTCTAATGATGATTTAATTTCATTAATCATAATATACCTCTTATAAATTATTTAATAACTTTAGTTCCAATGCTTTCACCAGCTACGGCCTTAGCAATATTACCTTTTTCAAACATATTAAATACCACAATTTCCATCTCATTATCCATACAAAGTGAGATAGCTGCAGAATCCATTACTTTAATTCCTTTATTTAATACGTCGATATATTTTAATTGATCAAACTTAACTGCGTCATCATATTTCATTGGATCTTTATCATAGATTCCGTCAACTTTTGTTGCTTTAAAAATTACCTGTGCGTCAATTTCATTTGCTCTTAAAGCTGCCGCTGTATCTGTTGTGAAGTAAGGATTACCAGTACCTGCTGCAAAGATAACAACACGTTTCTTCTCAAGGTGTCTCTCTGCGCGACGTCTGATATAAGGTTCACAAACTTCTTGCATATTAATAGCCGACATTACTCTCGTAAATACACCTTTTTGCTCAAGAGAATCCTGCATAGCAAGCGCATTTATGACAGTCGCCAACATACCCATATGATCTGAAGAAGTACGGTCCATACCTCTTGTAGCACCTGCTACACCACGGTGAATATTACCACCACCAACAACGATCGCAACTTCAACACCCATTGCGACTAGCTCTTTAACCTCTTCTGAAATTTGGTTAAGAACATCGTGAGTTACACCATAACCAGCTTCACCAGCTAAGGCCTCACCAGAAAGTTTTAATAAAATTCTTTTATATTTCATAAATCCCCAATAACACTACACTGTAATTGCAAAAAAAAAGGGCTTAAAAAAGCCCTTTCTCGTATTTAGTAATTAATTTTACTGTTGAGTCATCTTAGCAACTTCTTCCGCTAAGTTGTCTTCTTTCTTCTCAATCCCTTCTCCAAGATTGATTTTGTGGAAAGCAGTTACAGTAATGTCACCACCAACTTTACCAGCTACATCAGCAACAAGCTTCTTGATAGTAAAGTCTGGGTTCTTGATGAAAACTTGCTCAAGAAGACATACTTCTTTTGCTAGCTTACCAAGTTTACCTTTAACGATCTGATCGATCATGTTTTCAGGTTTACCTTCTTCTTTAAGTTGAGCACGGTAAACTTCTTCTTCACGCTTTTTGTAATCTTCATCGATATCATCAGCAGTTAAGAAAGAAGGTGCAGCAGCTGCAACGTGCATTGCGATATCTTTTGCAAGTTCCGCAACTTCTGGAGCATCAGCTTTATCAGTAGCTAGATCAACTAGAACACCGATTTTTCCACCGTGGTTATACGATCCAAGAACACCTGTAGTTTCAACTGCAGCAAATCTTCTTAGGTCGATTTTCTCACCACATTTCATAGTAAGTTCAGTTGATTCAGAGTTCTTAGCTTCTTTAAGTTCTTCAATAGAAGCTGGCTTATTTGAAAGAGTCCATGCAGCAACTGTATTAGCGAAACCTTGGAAATCATCACCTTTAGCAACAAAGTCAGTTTCACAGTTAACTTCAAGAATAACACCTGCGTTCCCTTCTACTAGAGATACGACAGTACCTTCAGCAGCAACACGGCTTGCTTTCTTAGCAGCAGTTGCAAGACCTTTAGTTCTTAGGAAATCGATTGCCGCTTCCACATCACCGTTAGTCTCTGATAGAGCTTTTTTACAGTCCATCATTCCTGCACCAGTTTTTTCTCTTAATTCCTTAACAGCACTTGCCGTAATAGCCATTTTTTACCTCGCTAATTATTTATTAATTATTCTTCTTCACCAGCTAAATCGATGTCGTTCTCATACTTAGAAAGAATTTCTTCTTCTAGTGCCTTATCAGTAACTTGGTTACCAGCAGACTTAGATTTACCAGCATTTGATGCAATTGCACCTGCAAAGTAATCAGAGAATAGAGTGATCGATTTGATTGCATCGTCGTTACCTGGAACAACGTAGTCAACACCTTCTGGATCACAGTTAGTATCAACGATTGCAACAACAGGAATACCTAGCTTGTTAGCTTCTTTTACAGCAATTCTTTCATTGTTTGGATCAACAACAACAAGAGCACCTGGAAGCTTTCTCATATCCTTGATACCACCAAGGTTTTTCTCTAGCTTTTCAACTTCTTTACCAACTTTGATTCTTTCTTTCTTAGTTAGTAACTCGAAGTCACCTGTTTCTTTCATCTTTTCAACTTTTCTTAGTTTATCGATTGAAAGGTTGATTGTTTTGTAGTTTGTAAGCATCCCACCTAGCCATCTGTTAGTTACGTAGTATGCACCACAAGATGCAGCAGCATTCTTAACAGTTTCTGAAGCTTGTCTTTTTGTAGCTACGAAAAGAATTGGCTTACCTTCAGAAGAAGTTTTCTTAAGGAAGTCATAAGCTTTTTTTGCTAATGGAATTGTTTTAGCAAGGTCAACAATGTAGATACCGTTTCTCTCACCAAATACATATGGCTTCATTTTTGGGTTCCACTTGTGAGTCTGGTGACCAAAGTGTGCACCTGCTTTTAAAAGATCATTAATGTTTAATTCTGACATACGAACTCCTAAGTTGGTTAATTACACTAACTCGAACCGAACGGACCAACCTTCGAGCAGTAGTTTATTTCGCGATATTGCGATGGTGCATTTTTAACACGATGACACTATGGATTCAATATTTTTTTGTAATATTTTTAGAGGAATTATTGGCCCTAACTTACCGAAAGAAAGGGCCTTTTGAATTATAGAGTTGGTGAACTTCCATCAACAAGAACGCGACGCGGCTTAGCGCCCTGAGCTGGTCCTACTACCCCGCGCTTTTCAAGTTCTTCAATAAGATTTGCTGCTCTATTGTAACCAATTCTCAATCTTCTTTGCAGCATAGAAGCTGACGCCGAGCGAGATTCCATTACGACTTTAACAGCTTCATCATAAAGAGAATCACCTGAACTTGATGAAGATGCAGGTGTGATATGTGAACCATAAGAGTATTCATCTGTTTCAACTTCACCACCATTCTCAAGAAATTCCATTGCTTTTTCATCGAATCCTGATTCAAGCGCTTCAAGTTTTTGAGTTAAGGCTTCGATTTCTACTTCATCTACATATGAAGAGTGAACACGCTGAGTATTAATACCGTGTTTGTAAAGCATATCCCCTTTCCCAAGAAGTCTCTCAGCCCCAATTTTATCAAGAATAGTACTTGAGTCAGTTCTTGAAGATACTCTAAAGGCAACACGAGTTGGGAAGTTAGACTTGATAACACCAGTAATAACATCAACAGAAGGTCTTTGAGTTGCTAGAACTAAGTGAATTCCTGCGGCACGTGCTTTAGCTGCAATACGTGCGATATTATTTTCAATTTCTTTACCGGCCTTAGTAAGTACCAGGTCAGCAAACTCGTCTACAATAATAACGATATATGGTAATTCGTAATCTTCGGCCGTTGTATCTTCATAGTGATGGTGAATCTTAGCAAGCATTTCTGGAGTTGCTCTCTTGAGTTTT
Organism: Halobacteriovorax sp. RT-2-3; assembly: GCF_047085075.1. Taxonomy (NCBI): domain Bacteria; kingdom Pseudomonadati; phylum Bdellovibrionota; class Bacteriovoracia; order Bacteriovoracales; family Halobacteriovoraceae; genus Halobacteriovorax; species Halobacteriovorax sp. RT-2-3. Next base: position 962,806 of record NZ_JBKIYF010000002.1, read on the forward strand.
TCATTGAATCCAGAAATATTTCTAACACCAAATTCAGCAAGAATTCCGTAACGACGATCCATTTCCTGACATGCCCATAAAAGCGCAATTGAAGCAGTTTTTGCATCAGTTACAACAGGCATTAATAAGTGTGGAAGTTTAGCATACAGGGCCATTTCAAGTTGTTTAGGGTCAATAAGAATTAATTTCATCTTCTTAGGAGACTTCTTAACAAGAAGTGATACAAGAAGTGAATTAATAAATACCGACTTACCTGCACCTGTAGCACCTGCTACAAGCATGTGTGGACAAGTAGCTAAATCGATAACAAAAGATTCACCAAAAGCATTCTTCCCCATCGCAATAGGCAGAGAATATTTAGCATTTTGGAACTCTTTAGAACTTAAAACTTCATCTAAATATATGATATCACGAGGATTTCTTGGGACTTCAACACCGACAGTATCTTTCCCCATCATTGCAGGAACAACACGAATAGGTGCTCCATAGAGTGCTAAGGATAAATCATCAGCTAGTCCTGCAATCTTAGAAACCTTAACACCGGCCCCTGGTCTAAATTCAAAAGTATCAACAACAGGACCTTTTAAAACGTTAACAATTTCACCCTCAATCTTAAACTCAGTAAGCTTAGATTCAAGAAGTGTAATAATTTGCTCAAAATATGCCTTATCAGGCTCATTCGAAACCTTCTCAATCGTAGCCTCTGTAGCAGTATCAACAATATTAAAATATTGGTTATCACTAGAAGTATCTGCCATACGATTAAGCGGAGCAGTTACAAGAATCTTCTTAACTTGCGGCTCTCTAGGAGTATTACTATCAACATCCTCACTAGGATCTTCTTCTTCAACATCAGGAGCTGTACGAACGACTGTATTTGATTCATCAAATGAAGGTCTCATAATTTGTGGCTTAATTACTGCTTCTTCAATATCCTCATCATCTTGTTCAATATTGTCAGTTTTCTCTTCAACAACAGTCTTAGACTTTAAGATATTTTGTGGTTTAATTTTATTGAGAGAAGCAAATAAAGATCCCTCTTTCTTAGTCTCATCCTTATCTTTATTATCGTCTTTTAGAATGCTATCCATTCTTTTTCGTAGACTATTATCATGCTCAATTTGGGCAACAGGTTTCTTCTTCTCAAATGGAGCAATGAGAGCTTGTTTGGCCTGAACCACTTTCTTAGGAGCGGCCTTAGTAAAATTAAATACTTTAATGATACTCTCTTTAAATCCACCTCTAAAAGTACCCAAAAGAAATAATCCAAAAGCGACACCGCTATAAATACCTAACCAAAGCGAAGTAAATGAATTTTTGAAAATATACTGTAGTCCAATTCCAAGAGCATCTTGAAATAGAAAAAATGAAATACTTCCAGCAAAGAAAAGTAATGGGAAAAAATTGAGGATATCCACCATATACTCTCTTCTGTCATATATAAATGTATGGCATAGAGCAAAAACGAAGAAAGGAATCAAAATCCAAGGCCCACTAAAGTAAGAGCCAAACTTAACCAATGAGAAAAAATAATAGCTAAGAATATTTCCTGAATTATTAGATGTAATCGTAAAGTAGTTATCCGGTAGATCATTTCCAAAGTAAAAAGAAACAAATGAAAATAATGTTAAGATAAACAGGGTAACTAGTTGAGTTTTAAGGATATTTTTCTTCATATTACTATTGTATATGAAATGATAGTAAAGGCAAAAGAAAAGGCCGAAAAGCCTTATTTAAGCATGAATTAGTGAATTAAGAATTTTATGGCCACAAATAAAAAAAGCCAGATCCTAAGATCTGGCTTTTTATATAGAAGGTGCATCTTCCTAGTCTCACACCAAGTGACCCTGGCACTACCTTCGGCGCAAGCG